>NZ_NKXO01000014.1 GCF_002843425.1 Raineya orbicola | reverse complement strand
TTCTGTTTGTAAAAGCAGGAGGATTTCTAATAAATTTGGCATTTTTTTTAGGTTAATCGTTGGAAAATTTTCCTAAATAAATGCCATTTTTTTATTTTTCCAAATACCTCAATTGGCGGTCATATTGTTGTTAATCATTTGTTAAATAATAGCAATAAATCTACAAAATATTTCTTTTGTAATAAAAAACCTTTTTTGACTTTCATAAATTTTTGAGAAAAACAAAAAACTTCTGCAATTTGCGTTGGTTTTATAGCATAATAAAACTACTCAAATACTACCGCCTATGAACTTATTTATCGCTTTTCTCAAAAATTTTTCATTAGTTGCTTTTTCAGCAGTGTGGCTCATTACCAACGCAGGATTTCCTACCGAAATATCGCTAAATTATCCGTACAATCCTATTTCCAAACACTGGTTTTTGTATGTGGTATTGGGTTTTGTAGGAATTTTTAACCTGCTGATGGTGTTTTTTTTGAGGTTTTTACAAAGTATTCCCATAGAAAAATTACGCATTCCCCAAGCTGATTTTTGGAAAGAAAATGAATTGAGCCGCGAGGAGTTCTACAACGTTCTGAAGGCTTGGTTTCACACTTTTACTGCATTTTTCAATTTATACATAGCTTTCCTGCTTTACAAAATTTGGGACATCAACGTTATGATACAAGATACCGTAGATATGACTATCTTCTGGGCAATCGGTCTATTCATCATTCTATTTGCTTTAAGCTATATTTTTATTCGCTTTCGCATACGTAAATATTCTATTTGGGATTAGCCATAATGAGTAACCTTCTGCTTATCCTGTTTTGTTTTGCAGCGGGCTTTTTCTTGAAAACAAAACACAAACACCTTAACTTACCTGCAAATACTCCGCAAGGTATCAACGCCTTTGTGTTGTATGTTTCGCTTCCTGCGATGGCTTTTTACTACGTACCCAAAATTGAATTTTCCCTTAAAGCACTTGTTCCACTGACAATGGGTTTAATCGTACTTTTAGGAGCTGTGCTATTTTTTGCATTTTTGCAGAAAATGCTACATTACGATAAGAAAGTTTTAGGCTGTTTGGTTCTTTGCAGTGGGTTAGGTAATGTTTCATTTTTAGGTTATCCGCTTATAGAAGCTTTTTATGGAAAAGAAGGCATCAAAACCGCCGTACTTTGCGACCAAGGAACGTTTTTAGTACTTTCTACACTTGGCATTTTGCTTGCCAATTTTTATGCAGGCAAACAAGCCACTTGGAAAGTAATTGGATTAAAACTGCTTCATTTCCCTGCTTTCACAGCTTTTTTAATAGCACTTGGTTTGAATTTTGTTCAAATTGATTTCCCTGAAATAATACAATCGGTTTGGAAACGCTTTGCCGATGCACTCTCACCCCTTGCTTTATTTTCAGTAGGTTGGCAAATTTCTTGGGAAAAAGAAAACAACTTATGGAAAGAAACCTTTGCAGGGCTTTTCTATAAACTCCTGCTTATTCCCTGTATTTTTTGGCTTTTTATACCTCAACCAATGGGTTTAGCAGAAAAGGTAGTCATTTTACAAACTGCTATGGCTCCGATGATTACGGCTTCCATTATTGCCGTAGAATACCATTTAGCCCCTAATTTAGCAAATTTACTTATTCGTATGGGTGTTCCTATTTCACTGCTCACTACGAGCTTTTGGTGGTGGCTGATGGGTTGATTATTCAAACCTTAAAGCCTCAATAGGGTCTAAACGAGAGGCTCTGTACGAAGGATAAAAACCCGAAATTACTCCCACTATTACGCAAATCACCACGCCCAAAAGCATCCACAGCCAAGGGATAAAAAATTTCTGCGAACCCAATAAATAAGCCACGCCATTACCTGCCAAAATTCCTAAAATAATGCCCGCTATGCCCCCTAACTGACAAATCACAATTGCCTCCACTAAAAATTGCTCCTGAATGCGACGAGGCGTAGCTCCCAAAGCCTTTCGGATACCAATTTCGCGAGTACGTTCTGTTACTGAAACCAACATTATATTCATAAGCCCTACCGAAGCCCCTAAAAGCGTAATAAAGCCAATTACAAAACCACCAATTTTCAAGTATTTGCTGATTTCGTCTAACCTTTCGGCAAGCGTTTCGCTTTTGCTAATTTCAAAAGAATCTTCCTTCCCGGGCAAATCGTGGCGAATTTTACGCATAAGTCCGCGAGCTTCGCTCATTACTTGGTCTATTTCAGCAGGATTGCTCACTTTTACTTTAATATCAAAATTGATGCTTTCACTTTTCAGCAAGGTGCGAGCATTTTCCAAAGTTACAAGCACCGTTCTATCACCTGCGTTTCCGCCCATATTGCCCCCTTGGCTACTCAAAACCCCTATCACCTGATACCTTTTACCCAAGAAATTTACAAAGCGATTCAAAGGATTGGTTTTGCCAAAAAGTTTTTCAGCAATTTCGTTGCCAATAATTGCAACAGGTATGCCGTTTTCTACTTCGGAAGCAATAAAATTTCTACCTGTTTTTAACTCCAAGCCGTTCAAACCTAAATAATTTTCATCAACACCCGTTACTTGCGAATTGGGGTTAGTCGTTTGCGAACCGTGCTTTACTTCTGTATTGAACGAAACCCCCACCGAAATACCCATTACACCCGAAAAACTCAATTTCTTTTTGAGTTCTTGGGCTTGGTAGTACGTAATAGGTGTGGAAATACTTTCACGCATACCACGATTTCTGCCACCTTTGGCAAATTTTTGCCCAATATTAAAAGAGTTTGCCCCTAAATCTGAAAAACTATCATTGATAGATGCCTGTATGCCATCAACGGCAGTCAGAATACCTACCAATGCCATTATGCCTATGGCAATAATTAGAGCCGTAAGCACGGTACGAAGCATATTTTCACGCACCGCCCCCAGAGCAACTTTGATATTTTCAAGAAAATTCATACTGGCATTTTTTAGAAAACGTAAAAAGACTTCTCTTGGTATTTTCTAACGCAATTTTAGCGTAACAAGACAGAAAATCGCCAGCAAAATTCCCACAATCCAGAAACGAACCACTATTTTTGTTTCGTGATAGCCTTTCTTTTGATAATGATGATGAAGTGGCGCCATCAGAAAAAGGCGATTTTTTTGAGCGTATTCCAAACCTCTTTTTTTCTTTTGGTACTTAAAATAAGCTACTTGTAAAATAACAGAAAGATTTTCAGCAAAAAAAATACCACACAAAACAGGTATCATCAGTTCTTTGCGTACTGCAATTGCCAGCACGGCAATCACCCCGCCCAAAGCCAAACTGCCCGTATCGCCCATAAAAACCTGTGCAGGATAAGCATTGTACCACAAAAAACCCGCACAAGCCCCCGCAAAAGCCGTAGCAAAAATTACGACCTCACCCATATGAGGAATGTAAAGAATGTTCAAATAGTCGGCAAAAATGAGATTTCCTGAAAGATAGGCAAAGATTGCAAGTGTCAGCCCAATAATCCCCGAAGTTCCTGCGGCAAGCCCATCAATGCCATCGGTGATGTTTGCACCATTAGAAACTGCCGTAATGATAAAAATCACCATTCCAACATAAATGAGAGCCTCCAGCCAATTTGCCTCTAAAATATTGAGTACGTTGTAATCAAACTCGTTATTTTTGAAAAAAGGTACATTCGTTTTGGTAGATTTATAGGAAACGGCATAATAAGGCTTTTCATTTTTTCGGCGAATGGTATCAATTTTTACACTTTTTTCTGTTTTTTGCAACTCTACAATTTTATTTTCTTCGCCCAAGGCAATTTTCTCCTGAACCACCACATTGCTATTGTAATAAAGCGTAATTCCCACTACCAAACCAATTCCTACTTGCCCCACAATTTTGAATTTTCCTGATAGACCTTCTTTATTTTTTTTAGCAATTTTGAGGTAATCGTCCAGAAATCCGATAAATCCCAAACCTATTAGTGTAAGTAATAACAAAATCACATAGATATTATCCAGTTTGGCAAAAAGCAAGGTTGGCACTACAATAGAGAGAATAATGATGAGACCTCCCATTGTAGGCGTACCTTTTTTTTCCATTTGTCCGCTCAAGCCCAAATCTCTAATACCTTCTCCGATTTGCTTTCTACGCAAATACAAAATAATCTTTTTACCATAAATAGTGCTGATGAGCAGAGAAAGAAAAGTTGCCGCTCCTGCTCTAAAAGAAATGTAGTGAAATACACCTGCTCCAATAAAATCAAACTCACGATCAAGGTAATCAAAAAGATAGTAAAGCATTGTTGTTTATGTTGAAAAACTAAAAAATTTTTTCTTGAATGGATTTTAACATCAAATTTAACTCTTCCTTATTTCTTAATCTTATCTCAAATCTTTCTGGTGCTAAACTTCCTTTTTTCTTTTTCCCCTCTCTTACTCTATCTTGTACTAATAATCCTGAAACATTGGTAAGGTCAATATTTGTATTGATTTGCAAAACTTGTTTACTTCCTACTTTACCCGCATAACCTATAGCAGAAAAGGTATGATTTCCAAATATGACTTTCAAGTAACTCTGAGTAGGAGTAATTGTTACCTCACCACGCTGCTTAAGCCAGTTATAAAAATCTATAAACAACTCTTTACTTGCTTGTTTGAGATTAAAGAATCTGTCAATTTCGTAAATGTCGGGATCTTGATTGACAATTTCCTTGACTAGACGAACCTTTTGAGAGTTGAGATTTTCAATTCTCTCTTCATCTGGATCATTATTAAGGTAGTCAATAAAAATTAAATCATTTTCAAACCAAAAATATTTGATAAGTGTAATGTTATTTTCCTTGTTTTTCTTTATCTTTTCTATTTGAACAAGAGAAAACTTTTTAGCGATAAGTACGATTTCAATTTGTCTCAAATCCATTTCTTGAAACTTGGGGAGGGTAGCATTGTATATTTGAGTTGATTTCAAATATACATCAGCAAAATTATCTTCAACATAATCTCTATAATCAGCTACTTGCTCCGTAATATTTCTATCATATTCTCGTTTAAGTTCAAAAATTACGAATCTTGTAGTCTTAGGATTATATGCAAGTATATCTATACGACCGCTTTTATTACCAATACTTCTAACATTACCTTTCAAAGGAAATTCGCTTGCAATAAAAATGAGTTGAGGAAAAAGATTGCTCCAGTTTTCAGAAATAAACTTATTTAGTTCGCTTTCTTGTTTATCTACTTGTTTTAAAATTTTTTTTTCTTGATAGTAAAAAAGCTTAGGCATATCTAATTGATTTAAAACAGCACAACATCAAAACACTCGTACCTCCTTATTAGGTGTATCTTTTACATCTTGAAAAATTTAAGTTTTAAGTTCGTGATGTAATAAAGACTAACTCTGCTCGCTTCTTTATTCTTTTTTCAATCTTCAACTCAATTGTTTTTTCTTAATTTTATTGAAGAATTTTTGAATTTTGAGCCTTTAAGCCTTAAAATATGCCGAAAATTTTTTTATTAAACTTGCTACCTTCCAAAAATTTTTCCAAGTTTTTTGCCTGTATTTTGCATTGCATTGATTTTCTTGATAACCTTTCGCATCTCTTCAAATTGTTTTACAAGGGCATTTACTTCTTGAATGCTTGTGCCACTACCTAATGCGATGCGTTTTCTGCGGCTACCACTGCCATTACCCGAAATGAGCAATTGAGGATTTTCTCGTTCCTTGGGGGTCATTGAAAAAATAATGGCTTCGGTGCTTTTGAAAGCATCTTCGGGAATATCTACATCTTTCATCATTTTAGACATACCCGGCACCATTGACATCAAATCCTTGATGTTTCCCATTTTCTTAATTTGCTGAATTTGTGAAAGAAAATCGTTGAAATCAAACTGATTTTGACGTAGTTTTTTATTAAGTCTTTCTGCTTCTTTTTCATCAAAGGCTTGTTGAGCTTTTTCCACAAGACCTACCACATCGCCCATATTCAAGATACGGCGAGCCATACGGTCAGGGTGAAAGACATCAATGCCATCAATTTTTTCACTTGTACCTATAAATTTAATGGGCTTTTCTACTACTGCCCGAATAGAAAGAGCCGCACCGCCTCGCGTATCGCCATCAAGTTTGGTAAGCACAACGCCTGTGAAATCTAATCTTTCGTTAAAAGCCTTAGCAGTATTGACGGCATCTTGCCCCGTCATTGAATCCACTACAAAGAGAATTTCACAAGGATTGATAGCTTTTTTAATTTTCTCAATTTCGTTCATCATTTCCTCATCTACCGCCAAACGCCCCGCTGTATCCACAATCACAACATTTTTATGATTAGCTTTGGCATACTGAATAGCGTTCTGAGCAATCGCAACAGGGTTATTGTTTTCGGGTTCGCTATACACATCTACGCCTATTTGCAAGGCAAGCGTTTTGAGCTGTTCAATAGCGGCAGGACGATACACATCACAAGCAACTAAAAGCACCTGACGCCCTTGCCTTTTGATTTGATTAGCAAGTTTTGCCGAAAAAGTTGTCTTCCCCGAACCTTGCAAGCCTGCCATTAAAACTACTGCAGGACTTCCCGTAAGCATCAAATCTGCCTTCTGACCGCCCATCAGTTGAGCTAGCTCGTCCTCTACAATCTTTATCATCAATTGGTAAGGCTCAACAGCTATCAAAATCTTTTGTCCAAGGGCTTTCTCTTTAATTCTTTCTGTAATTTCTTTGGCAATTTTGTAATTCACATCAGCCTCTACGAGAGCTTTTCTGACATCTTTTACTGCCTCAGCAACGTTGATTTCGGTGATTTTATGTTTGCCTTTGATAACCTTTAAGGCTCCTTCTAATCTTTCGCTTAAATTTTGAAACATAACTTTCTACGATTAGCTTTACAATTTGGCAAAATTAGGAGTTTTTATTATTTTTCCCAAAAACTTATCTGAAACGCTCACGAAATATTTTTTGGGTATACTTTTGGTAAAAGTAGTTTAAATTTTCTTGTAAAAAGCCCCAAAAATAGCTCATTCTAAACAAAAATGAAGGATAAATTTTTCGTTTGCCTTTTGCGATGCCTTTCAAAATACGAAAAGCAACCCGAGAAGCCTCTTGCGAAGGAAAATACAAAGGGGCTTTGCCCGCATTTTCAAAAAAATGGGTTCGCGTAGCTATCGGATAAACTAAAACCAAACGAAAACGTGGATTTTCCAAACGAAAAGCCTCTGCGAAGCGGTCAAGGGCGGCTTTGGTAGCACTATACAAGCTATAACCTGCCAAACCCATTTTTGCCATTGCCGAAGCTGTAATACAAAAAACCACTTCTGAATTACTTTTTTGCATTTTCAGAAGGCTATAAATCGGTGAAAAAACATTCAGAGCAAAAATTTTTTCAAGATGCCCCCAGTCTGGTTCTTGCAGTTTTTCGTAATAAGCAAATCCTGCATTGGCTATAAAAACATCAATTTGACCAAATTCGGAGGCTAATTTCTCAAAAAGCAAATCTAAATTTTCTTTTTGGCTCAAATCCGTTTGAATAAAACTGACTTTTTCTTGCGAAATAATATTTGCAGGCATTGGGGCAATATCTACGCAAATAATTTTACAAGGAAAATCCAAAAGCAATTTTACAATTTCCAAACCAATGCCCGAAGAAGTACCCGTAATGAGAATATTTTTTTGAGAGAAAAACTTCATAAATCACCTTTTGAAGTCTGAAACTTAATAATTTTCAACATTTCTCACAAAAAGCCAACATTTTTTTGCAAGAAAAAAATTTTTTGTATATTTGCACCCTCAAAATTTAATCTAAAAACGAAGTTTGCAATGAACCACAAACATTACGAAACGGTATTCATTATTACTCCCGTCTTATCTGAAGAACAGATGAGGGATACCGTAGAAAAGTTCCGCAAAGTACTCGTAGATAATGGTGCTGAAATTATCCACGAGGAAAATTGGGGGTTAAGAAAATTGGCGTATCCTATTCAGCACAAAAGCACAGGCTTTTACCAACTTTTTGAGTTCAAAGCTCCTGTAAGCATTGTGAATACGCTTCACACTGAATACAGCCGTGATGAACGCATTATGCGTTATCTGACTACCGCTTTGGATAAATACGCTATCGAATACAACGAAAAACGCCGCAAAGGTTTGGTAGGAAAGAAAAAAGAGGCTCAAACAGTAGCATAAAAAAGGAGGAATTATGACACTCATCAATGAACCTATACACAGCACTAAGCAAGAAGCTAAAAAGAAATACTGCCGTTTTCGCAAAATGGGCATCAAATACATTGATTACAAAGATGCCGATTTCTTGCTCAAATTCGTAAATGAACAAGGTAAAATTTTACCTCGCCGTATCACAGGCAATAGCCTGAAATATCAACGTAAAGTGGCACAGGCTATCAAGCGTGCCCGTCATTTGGCTCTTTTGCCTTTTGTTACCGATGGTTTGAAATAATGTAAAATTTTTGATTATGGAAGTGATTTTGAAAGAAGACTACACAGGTCTTGGCTATAAAAATGATGTAGTTAAGGTAAAACCCGGTTTTGCTCGTAACTATCTTATTCCTCGTGGCATTGCGATATTAGCCACCGAAGGAAATAAAAAAATGCTTGCTGAAAATTTGAAGCAAGCCGCTCACAAAGCCGAAAAAATTAAAAATGAAGCTATCTCTTTGGCTGAACGTATCGGCGAACTAATGCTTGAAATTCCTGCAAAAGTGGGTGAAAGCGGTAAAATTTTTGGTTCTGTAACTACTACGCAAATAGCAGATGCTCTCAAAAAGAAAGGCTTTGAAATTGACCGCAAGAAAATTGCTATTGTGGGGGAAGCAAAAACTATTGGCGAATACAAAGCTGTTTTAGATTTGCATAGAGAAGTAAAACACACTATTGTTTTCAAAGTAGTAGCAGAGTAAAACCCATTATTTGCAAGATTTAAGGTGCGAAAATTTGCACTTGCAACTCCTGCAAAATAACAAAAATTTTAGGAGGATTGTACTTACAATCCTCTTTTTGCTTACTTTTGAGCTATGAAGCTATCTGTTGTTATTATCACTTTCAACGAAGAACAAAATATTCAGCGTTGTTTGGAATCGGTGCAAGCCGTAGCCGATGAAATTGTAGTGGTAGATTCTTTTTCTACCGATAAAACAGCTGAAATTTGTCAAAAATATCAAGTCCAATTTATTCAGCAAGCCTTTTTGGGGTATGTAGAACAAAAAAATTTTGCTAATGCCCAAGCCTCTTACGATTGGATTCTTTCGTTAGATGCCGATGAAGCCCTTTCTGAAAGATTAAAAAATGAAATTTTACAACTTAAAAAACAGGAAAATCCTAATGCTGACGCCTTTTCTATGCCTCGTCTTACAAACTATTTAGGCAAATGGATACGCCATACCGATTGGTATCCTGATAGACGTATTAGGCTTTTTAATAAAACCAAAGCTCACTGGACAGGTATCAATCCTCACGATTGTATTCAAATGCAAAACGCAAATTCACTTGTGAGCAAACTAAAAGGTGATATTTTGCATTATAGCTATTATTCTATTCACCAACACATTGCCCAACTCAATCATTTTACGAGTATAATGGCTGAAACCCTTGTAAAAAGTGGTAAAAAAGCCCCGCTTTACAAACTTTTTATCAATCCGATTTGGAAATTTTTGTATAGCTATGTTTTGCGTTTGGGTTTTTTAGATGGCTATTATGGTTTTGTCGTTTGTGCAGTTTCTGCTTTTGCAACCTTCACAAAATACTTAAAAATCAGAGAGTTATCAAAAAAATCAAAGAAAAATTAACCCATTTTTTACATATTTGGCAAAACAAGATTAGATTTGCATAGTTTTCGGTAAAAAAGCAAAACTATGACTTTTGGTGCCGCAGGTCTGATACCTATCTTTTTAGCTCTTTTTAGCTTGCTATTTCTGGTAGCCCTTTTAAGCTATAATACGCTCAAACGCACAAAAAAAACCTTGGAAGAGAATTTTGAAAACTACCTTCAAGCCATTCAAGAAAAAGCCCAAATAACAACTCATTTAGCGAATCTTATTCAAGCCAAAGGTGATTTTTTGCATACTTACGACCTCATTCTGAAACTTTGTAGCACCATACAAGGGATTGATGTTCCTGTAAAAGAACGCCTACGAGCAGAAAAATCTTTACAGAAAGAAATCGCCGTAATGCAAGAGCTTGCCCATAGTGTAACCGAACTTGTACAAGATGCGAATATTCAAAAAAAAGTCTCTGATTTACAAAATTCTGAAAACCAAACCGAACAGCTTTATCGCAAATATGCTTTTAGTCTCAAATACTACAACAATTTTACCCAAAAAATACCCTCTAAATGGGTAGCCCAAGTGGCTGGTTTTCGTAATCTTTCTTTGCAATGATTGGCTGGATTATTTTTTTCCTACTTTGTACCTTTTTACTTTGGAAAATACCCGCCCCAAAAAGAAAATTGTGGGCTTTTATTTTTTTATACAAGCTCGTTTTTCTGTGGCTATTTTTTTATGTTCATCAAAAATACTATTCGCACTATCAATGGGATTTTTGGCTTATTTTTTTAGATGCCTCCCAACTCTACGACCTGCTCTGGCAATCTCCCACAGAATTTTTACAAACCTTTTTTCATAAACCTATTTCATCTGAAAAATTTTATCTCTCCGAGCAACCCCGTGCCTTTTTTACTGCCAAATTATATTTGCCTTTTGTTCTTTTAACCCAAAAAAATTGGCTATTGAGCAGTTTATACGCTGTAATTTTGTACTTGATAGCTTTTTACTTTTTCGCTGAAACTTTATTAAAACTTTTCCCCAAATATGAAATTTTAGTGTATGGCTTAATGTTTTTACCTTCTCTGACATTTTGGGCTTCGGGAACTTCCAAAGAAATTTGGCTAATGGTATGTATTTGGGGTGTTTTTGCCTTGCATTTGCAAATATTTTATTTAGGCAAAAAATCCTTTTACCGATTTCTACTTATAGTCTTTTTGTTTTTTTTACTTTTGAAAGTAAAGTATTATTATGCTTTTGGTATTGCTTTTGCCTTGCTTACCGAACGTTTAATCTACTTTTGGCAAAACGAAAAATTTACAAAAAAATTGAAATGGGCTTTCTCTTTGCCAATTTTAATAAGTGTTGTACTACTTTCTTTTTTACACCCCAATTTGCATTTAGATTTTTTTCCGCAAGCCTTATACGAAAATTATAGACTGACCTTACAAGCCTCTCCGCAAGGTTCTGCCGTTGATTTGGATTTAGAACCTACTTGGAGTTCTTGCCTACTCAATAGTTACAAAGGTACTTGGATTGGAATTTTTGCACCTTTATCTTGGCAAGCTAAAAATACAACAATGCTTATGGCAAGCGTAGAAAATACAACTCTTGTAGCCTTAATGATTTTAAGTGTATTGCTCTTTTTCATTTATCACTTCACTATTCCCCAAAGAAATTTGTATTTAGCGGTAGCTTCTTTTTTATTTGTTTTGCTGATGGCAACTTTTTTGGGACTTTCTTCACCCAATTTTGGAGCTTTGAGCCGCTATCGGATAGGCTTTTCGTGGATACTCTGGCTATGGATTGGAATGATATGGGAAAAATGGCTCAAAACTAAAATCAAAACTCTACGAAAAAATTGATTTCTGCTTATTTTTTACTAAAATTGCCTCACAAATCTTTACAATTATGAGATACGCCCCTATTCCGCAAGCTCTATTTATTGAAAATCGTAAGAACTTTGCCAATAAACTTTATCCCGAATCGTTGGCGGTGTTTCATTCCAACGACATTATGCCCACCAATGCCGATGGCACTATGCCATTTCGCCAAAATAGCGACCTTTTTTACCTCACAGGCATTGACCAAGAAGATACTATCCTGATTATTTGCCCCGATGCCCGTGATAAAAAAATGCGTGAAATTCTTTTCATTAAAGAAACTAACGAACATATTGCCGTTTGGGAAGGTAAAAAACTCAGTAAAGAAGAAGCCCGCGAAATTTCAGGCATACAAAATGTGCAATGGGTCAGCGAGTTTGAAAAAATGCTCTCTTTACTCGCTTTTGAATCGGAAAATATTTATCTAAATACCAACGAACATACCCGAGCCGTTATTCAGGTAGAAACTCGCGATGCCCGTTTTATTAAATATTGCAAAGAAAAATTTCCCCTGCACAACTATAAACGTATTGCCCCCATAATGCACCGCTTGCGAGCCGTGAAATCGTCTTGGGAAATTTTCTTGATGAAAAAGGCTTGCCAAATTACCGAAAAAGGTTTTCGTAGAATACTACATTTCATTAAACCCGGTGTATGGGAATATGAAATTGAAGCAGAATTGATACACGAATTTATACGAAACCGCTCACGAGGCTTTGCGTATCAGCCTATTATTGCATCAGGTAAAAATGCCTGCGTACTGCATTACAACGCCAATAACCAGCAATGCCAAGACGGCGATTTGGTTTTGCTTGATGTAGCCGCTGAATATGCCAATTACGCCTCCGACCTTACCCGCACCGTACCTGTAAATGGACGTTTCACTCCTCGCCAAAGAGAAGTCTATGATGCCGTTTTGCGTGTAATGCGTGGAGCAAGAGTTATGCTCGTAAAAGGCAATAATTTAGAAAAATATCATAAAGAAGTAGGCAAAATGATGGAAAGCGAACTGATAGGCTTAGGTTTGCTCAAAAAACACGAAGTAGAATCCCAAGACCCCGAACACCCACTCTACAAGAAATATTTTATGCACGGCACTTCACATTTCTTGGGTTTAGATGTACACGATGTGGGTAGTAAATATCGTATTTTTGATGCAGGAATGGTCTTTACCTGCGAACCGGGCATTTATATTCCCGAAGAAGGTATCGGTATTCGTTTGGAAAATGATATTCTCATCACCGAAGACGGCAATATTGACTTAATGGAAAGCATTCCTATTGAAGCCGAAGAGATTGAAGAAATTATGAATAGTAAGCCCTAAAAAAATATGCGGGGGCTTCGCCTTTGGCGAAGCCCCCGCTACAAAAAAAACTTTACGACTGCTTCCATTTAATTGTGCAACCAATGGCTTTTACTTGAGCCTTGCTTACTTTTTTGCCTGATAGTAGATTATCTACTGCTTCCTCTACATAGCGTTCTTTTACCTGTGAAGCGTCTTTGGCATTGTCATCAATTGCTCCTACAAAGCGTACTATCCAATCTTTGCCTTTCTTTTCAAGCACAAACACGTGAGGGGTATTCGTTGCTCCGTAGGTTTTGGCAATTTCCTGCGTTTCATCTACCAAATAAGGGAAAGTAAAACCTTTTTCTTTGGCTCTTTCAATCATTTTTTCAAAGCTATCATCAGGCACACGGCTGGGGTCGTTGGGGTTGATAGCTACCACAGGATAGCCTTTGGGCTTATATTTGGCGTCCAAAGCGATAATTCTATCCTCGTACATTTTAGAAAAAGGACAATGGTTGCAAGTGAAAACCACTATTGCCCCTTTGGTAGCTTCGGGAAAGGTAGCCAAAGAAAGCATCTTGCCGTCAATGTTTTTAAGACTGAAATCACGGGCTTTGTCGCCGGGTTTGTAGCCATCGCCTGCGGGTTTGTTACTCCACAACAAAAACGCCACAAGCATTACAGAAAGCGAGGTGAAAAACTTGTTCATAACACTACAATTTTAAGGTTTAAGTAAAAAAATTATTTAGCATTCAACAAAACATTCAGTTCTTTTTCTAATTGCTCCCAAGTAAGCTCTTCGTTGAGAAAAACACGTTTTTTGCCCTTTTGAAGGATAGTCATAGGGATTGCCCCCTGCCAACGAGGCTCTACATCATCAATCCAAGTATTGTACTTGGTTTCGTCTAAAAGAAATGTATCAAAAGTTATTTCCTTTTTTTGCAAAATCTTTTTAGCTTTTTCTAAATCTTCTGCAAAATCCAAGCTAATGAGTACCACTTTCACCTTGCCTGCCCATTTTTCAGCAGTTTGCCTGAAAATAGGTAATTCCTTTACACAAGGAGCACACCACGAAGCCCAAAAATTATAGATAACAACCTCATTTTCAGAAGGCTTCAAAAGCTCTAAAAGTTCTTTCTTTTTAATAACCCTAATGTTTTGAGCAGAAAGCATTCCGACACTCCAAAAAAGTCCTACCACGAACAATAATTTTTTCATAAAATTTGTTGCAGATATAATGTTTTTTTACAAAAAACGTTTTATTTTGCAAAATAGTGTTTCAACAAGATTTTTTTTTCAGCACGCTAAACCATAAAAATATGGAAACTTTGCAAGAACCATTGCTGGAAACAGCTAACCACATTGTTGAAATAGTTGCTCGGCAAAAGGCTTTTTTCAAAACATACAAAACCTTGGATATATCTTTTCGCTTGCAAAAACTCAAAGATTTACAAAAAGCTATTTTAAGACACGAAGAGGCTATTTTTCAGGCTTTGGAAAAAGATTTTCGCAAATCAACATTTGAAACATTTGCCACTGAAATTGCTCTTATTCTTGATGAAATCAAGATAATGCTTGAAAATGTAAAGCTATGGGCAAAACCACAAGCAGTCAGAGGTTCGTGGCTTTTATTTCCTTCGGCAAGCTATCTGTACCCCGAGCCTTATGGCACGGTGCTTGTTATTGGAGCGTGGAATTATCCTTTACAACTAACACTATTACCTGCCATAGGAGCTATTGCCGCAGGCAATACCGTAATTATCAAACCTTCTGAACTTTCTGCAAATACTTCGGCAATCATAAAAACAATTGTTGCAGAAGTGTTTGACCCCGCCCACGTATGCGTAATAGAAGGCGGCGTAAATGAAACCCAAGCCCTTTTGAAAGAACGTTTTGATAAGATTTTTTTCACAGGTAGCACGGCAGTGGGCAAAATTGTAGCCAAAGCCGCCGCCGAATATCTTACCCCCGTAACTTTAGAACTGGGTGGCAAAAGTCCTTGCATTGTTGATGAAGATGCCGATTTAGAAGTTACCGCTCGCCGAATTGTATGGGGCAAGTTTGTGAATGCAGGACAAACTTGTGTTGCCCCCGACTACGTATTAGCTCATAGAAAAATTCGTAGTATGCTTATTCTTAAAATGAGCAAATACATTACCGAATTTTATGGCGAAAACCCACAAAATAGCCCCGATTATCCCCGAATTATCAACCAAAGACATTTTGAACGCTTGAAAAAATATTTAAGCAGTGGAAAAATTGTAAAGGGCGGTCAGATTGATGAACAGGAGCGTTTCATTGCCCCTACTATTTTAGATGATGTAACTTGGGAAAGTGAGGTGATGCAAGAAGAAATCTTTGGTCCTATTTTGCCCGTCATAGAGTTTTCGGATTTAGAAAAGTTGATAGAGGAACTACAATACAAAGAAAAACCCCTTGCCTGCTACTATTTTGGCAAAACAGAAAACAAGCAAGAATATGTATTAGAACATTTGGCTTTTGGGGGAGCTTGCATCAACGATACCGTAATGCACACGGCAAACCCTAATCTGCCTTTTGGCGGCGTAGGAAATAGCGGACAAGGAGGCTACCACGGCAAATTTAGCTTTGATACCTTCACACACTACAAATCGGTTGTGAAAAAACCTTTTTGGCTTGATGTTCCTTTGCGTTATCCGCCTTACAAAGGCAAATTAAATTTACTCAGAAGTGTTATCAAGTGGATATAAATACCAGTGAAGCCTACAAAGCAAGGTTTCACTTTGGTATTTCTGCAAAAATCAAAAATTCAAACCTTTGAAAAACTTTCTTACTTTATTCCTTTGCATTTTCTACTCACTTAATCTTTGGGCTCAAACAAGCGAAAAAGATAGTTTGGAGTTATTGCTAAAAACAAATCTTTCGGACACTACACGCATCAATACACTCAATCGTTTGGCTTTTTTGTATCGGAATAGTGATGTAAAAAGGGCTTTTACTTTAGCTAATCAGGCAAAAGAATTGGCTGAAAGAAATAATTATGAAAACGGATTGGCTGAAAGTTTGGGCTATTTGGGACTTTTGCATTACCGAGAAGGCAGACACGACCTTGCCGTAGAAGCCCATTTGAAATCTTTGCGTTTGTACGAAAAACTCAACAACAAGCGTTTTATAGCCTTTCGCTACAACGACCTCGCCAATGTGTATGTAGAGCAAGAATTTTATGATAAAGCCCGAGCCTATTTTAATCTTTCGCTGGCTATCAAAGAAGAAATCAAAGATGAAGATGGTATCGTTACTACACTGAAAAATATCGCTAACCTTTATGTTCATCAGAAAAACTATCACAAGGCTTTAGAAATTTCTTTACGTACCTTGCCCCGTGCTGAAAAAAATCGTAACGAAAAAACCATTGCAGACCTTTTGAGCTTTATTGCCGAATGTTATCTGCATCTGGATAGTTTAGAAAGGGCTTCAACCTATTACCAAAAAGCCTATCAGCTACGTCTCAAAACCAACGATTTATACACTATACCTCGCCTTCTGAATGGAATTGGCAGAATTGAATATAAAAAAGGCAATCTTGCCCAAGCTGAAGAGATTTATCTGCGTTCTATTGAAATAGCCAAGAAAAATAATATCAAAGTGGCTATCAAACGAGCTTATGAGTATTTAGCTGATTTGTATGAGCAAAAACAAGATTTCCACAAAGCCTTTCATTATGAAAAACTAGCAAATGCCTACAAAGATTCACTCTACAATCAAAAATCTAATGATAGAATTGGCGTTTTGCAATCTATTTTTGATGATGAAAAACGCCAAGCTGAATCCGAAAGAGAAAAGAAAATACAAGCCACCCAAATTCGTTTGCGAGATATTATTATTTTGGCTTCGTCTATTGTGGCTATCTTGCTTGCCTTATTGGCAGTAGCTCTTTGGCGAAACAACTTGGAAAAAACTGCCAAAAACAAGTTACTTTTTGAACAAAAACAAGAAATTGAGTTACAAAATCGCAATATTACAGCAAGTATTTTATATGCTAAACGAATTCAAGAAGCTATTCTACCGCCTGAAACAAACTTGCAAGAGGCTTTCAAAGATTGCTTTATATGGTATCAGCCCAAAGATATTGTGAGCGGTGATTTTTATTGGTTTTACGAAATAAAAGATAATACCAGTGAATTAAATGGTGAAAAAATCATAGCAGTAGCCGATTGTACAGGACACGGCGTGCCCGGGGGCTTTATGAGTATGATTGGTAATGACCTTTTGGATAGCCTCATCATTCAGAAAAGTATTTATGACCCTGCTCAAATACTCACAGAACTCAATCTCGCCCTCAACCAAGTACTCAACAAAGATATTACCCAAAATATAGACGGAATGGAAATTGCCATTTGCCGCATCAATACGCAAAAACGCTCTATCACCTATGCAGGTTCAATGATAAGCCTGTATCTTTCTGAAAATAAAAATCTTATTGAATACCAATCTGATAAATTTTATTTAGGTGGCAGAAATACCGAGTGGAATATTAGCGTAGCCTTTCACAATCAAGCAATCACTCTTGCTGATACAGAAAGCACTTTTTACCTTATTACTGATGGCTTCCAAGACCTACTCGGAGGTGAGAAATACAGAAAATTCAGTAATAAAAGATTAAAAAATTTACTTGCCAACATTCATTCACTTCCATTTGCAGAGCAAAAAAAGCATTTTATCAGTGCCTTTCAAGAGTGGAAGGGGAAATATGCTCAAACAGATGATATTCTTGTAATGGGTATTCAGGTATAAAAATCGCTTCTAAAACTTGTATGTTTTCGGCAAGATTTGTATGTTTGTTGAAAACATTTCTTATGAAAACTCTCTTTTGCCTTGTATTTTTGCTTTTTTCGTCTATTCTTTTTGCCCAAAACGGAGCAAAGAACGAAAAGGAACTTGCCCAAAGTTTTCTTAAAATACTTCAAACCCGAAATCAGCAAGATTTGCGAGCTATTTCTGCCCCTACTGAACTCTATCCGCTATTTGTTGAGATTTTCAAAGATAAAACCCAAGAAGAAATTCAAGGTATTTTAGCCAACGATAAAAATAGCTTACCAAACAAATTACAAAAAATTTTTCAACATTTTTCCGTTTTAGAAATAAATAATGAACAAATAGCCCTCCAAAAAATTGGCAAGCCTGAAGAGCTATACCTTGTTGCTCCCAACTATTACCAAATTCCTGTCCAAGTATCTTTGCAAAATACCATTGATACTATTTTTTTAGAAGCCTATAAACATAAAAAGCGTTGGTATCTGATAGATTTTACTTCGCCGCAAACCATTGCCTTACAAAATATTCTCAAAAAGCACGCTAAATATTCAATAGAACAATACAAAGAAATGCTGAAAAACTATTGGGAAAAAAAGGAATATTCAAGTTTACTAAGCATCATTGAAAAACTGAACTTGCTTGATGTGGAAGATGCTGAAACACTTTATTATGCAGGAATGGCTCATAAAGCCACAGGCGATACTACCAAAGCTCATAATCTCTTTCAAAGAGCTTACGCACTTTCTAACAATCAGCCTCCAGACCCTCCGTTAGCTTTTGAGTTATTTGAATTTTATGTAAATATCTCTTACTATACTGATGCTTATTCTTTCGGTGAAATCTGCCTCGACCAAGACTATCAACTCACCTCCGTTATCCCCAAAATATTGGATTTGATGGAAAAAGAAAAAAAAACCTATGTGCAAGAAGGAAGCAAATTACGCGATAACCCTTACATCTATGAAAACTACAAGAGAATTCTGGATAAGACTTACAGCAAAATAGAAACGCTCCCTCCACAAGATAAAATAAAAATTTTTATTTGGAAAGCAGAATTACTGATAGAAGTTGAAAAATGGTTAGAAGCCAAAGAATACCTTACAAAAGCTATCAGCATAGAACCTGAAAACTTTAATCTGCTTTACGAACTGGCTTGGCTTGAAAACGAAACTCAAAATTATACCAAAGCTCTTGAATACGCCCAAAAAGGCTATAAAATTAAAAAAGACCCTGAAATTCTTGCCGAAATGGCTTTTAGTAAGAAAAACATAAACGATTTCAAGGGAGCAATTGCTGATTACAATACACTTTTCGCAATGGGCGATGAATTTATCACTGCCCGCAAGCTCAAAAACCGAGGCGATTGCTACAAAATGCTAAAAGATAATAAACTCGCTTGTGCCGATTACAAAAAAGCAATGCAGATGGGTGAAAATGATGAAGAAATGCAAAATTGGTTGAAAAAAAATTGTAAGTAACTGAAAAAAATGGACTTATCCATCACCATATTGAACTTGCTTACCAAACTTTGCAACATACGTAAGCGTATGCGTTGGCAAATACGATGCAATTATGTAAGCCCCGAAGGTAATGCTATTTTCAATATACTTTTTTATGATAATTACTCCAACGAACTCTATGGCGATATTGCTTTTCAGCAAGGTGATGAGGCAGTTTTGTATTGTAAATTTGCAAGTTTTAATGAGTTTAGAAATAGCAACCTAACTGATTTACTTTTAGACTTAATCAATTATGAAAAATCGCTGCTCAGCACCGAAACAAAAAACTATGATTGAAAGTTATACGAAA
Source organism: Raineya orbicola (assembly GCF_002843425.1). GTDB lineage: Bacteria > Bacteroidota > Bacteroidia > Cytophagales > Thermonemataceae > Raineya > Raineya orbicola. The sequence goes on along the minus strand of NZ_NKXO01000014.1, from coordinate 54,527 downwards.
AACTCAATTTTTTAACCTAAAAGCATACCCTTATGCTTGAATTATACAATACTACTACACTCAAATGTAGCAAACTTATTACCCAACATTATAGCACTTCTTTTACTTTGGGCATAAAAACACTCGCTAAACGTTTTCATTTGCCTATTTATGCTATTTATGGCTTTGTACGCTATGCCGATGAAATTGTTGATACCTTTCACCAGCACAACAAAAAAGAACTTTTAGAGCGTTTTCGTAAAGATACTTTTGATGCTATTGCAGAAAAAATTAGCCTCAATCCCGTTTTACATTCTTTTCAACTCGTTGTAAATCAGTACCAAATAGAACAAGAACTCATTGAAGCGTTTTTGCATAGTATGGAAATGGATTTGTACTTCAAAGAATACAACGATTCCAAATACAAAGAATACATTTACGGCTCTGCCGAAGCGGTAGGGCTTATGTGCCTGCGTGTTTTCTGTGAGGGAAATAACGAAATGTATGAAAAACTCAAAGAGCCTGCTCGCAGTTTGGGTTCGGCATTTCAGAAAATCAACTTTTTACGCGATTTGCGTAGCGATTATTACGAAAGAGGTAGAACTTATTTCCCCGAAGTCAATTTTGAAAAATTTGATGAAAAAGCCAAAAAACTCATAGAAGCCGATATACAAAAAGATTTTGACGAAGCCTATAAGGGCATTGTACAACTGCCCAAAGGAGCCAAAATGGGAGTATATTTGGCTTATGTGTATTACACTACGCTTTTCAAGAAAATCAAAGCCCAACCTGCCGAAACTATTATGCAAAAACGCATACGCGTACCCGATTTACATAAATTTACACTTCTGCTCAAAAGCTACTTTAAGTTTCAGTTAAATGCTATTTAGCAAGCGATTAAAGTTCTTGTTCAAAATTTTTTGTTTTTTTTGCAAAAATCTGATAAAAAATTTATTTTTGTCAAAACAACATTTTTGCTTTTTTGATACTATGCCCAAAACTTACTCTTATGACCATTGAAATTTCAAGAAGTGATAAAAGAACTACTTTCTTTATTGTTGCTTTGGTGGTTCTGGCTATTGTTAATATCATCTTGGTATATCTGATGATGCAGAGCAAGCAAGAAAGCATTGAAAAAGATATTTTCATTGAAAAGCAAAAAGCAGAACTTGAAGACAAAAGTTCAAAACTGGATTCTGTAAGTAGAGAATTGGATATCCGTATTGCAGAAGCCAAAAAGATGAACCGAGATTATCAAGCCCTGCTAGAACTCCAAGAGCAACTCAAAAAAGATATTGCCAATGCTCGCAGTTCGTCCAATAACATTGATGTAGATAAACTTGTGGAGCAGTATGATGCCAAAATCAGAGATTATGAGAACCTCTTGGCTCAAAAAGAAGGTGAAATAAAGACCCTACAAGGTGAAAAAAACGAACTTTCTAAAAAAGTTACTCAAAGCGAAACTGAAAAAAAACGTTTAGCTGACTCAATGAGTAACATACAAAAACAAAAAAAGGATTTAGAGGCTACCCTTGCCAAAGCCGCTATATTGCGTGCTGAAAGCATTAAATTAGAAGGTTTAGATGAAAAAGGGAAATCTGATGATGACGGCAATTTCAAAGCAAAAAGACTTGCCAAACTGAAAATCAATGTGAAAATTATGGAAAATAATGCCGCTAAGGCAGGTAGTAGAAATATTTACGTTCGTATCATTGAGCCTTCGGGTGCAGTAATGGTTGGTGCCGATGGCGGTAGATTTGCCGATGCCAATGGAAAAGAAATGAATTATACTACACTTCATACTTTTAATTTCAATAACGAAGGAAGCCGTAATACCGAAGTAATCTTCCGAAAAGGCAATCAGTTTCAGAAAGGCACTCACCTTGTTGAGTTGTATTGTGAGGGGCAACTACTCGGCAAAACTTCTTTCAGTGTCAATTAACGACTATTCACGCAAATAGCTCTGCCTATTTTTTCGTAAAAAACGAATAGCCACTTTCAAAACAAAACGAATAAGCCAAAAATAAAAGCGTGTAAAAATATTACGCCTCTTGTAGGCATATTGCACCAAAACACTTTCAGCAGTAAATGTTTTTTGCAAATCTTTTCGTAAAAGCTGAATAAAGTTAGGCTCCGTAGTGGCTACATTCATTTCTACACTCATATACTCGCTAATAGCATTCAGATTATACGAGCCAACGGTAGCCCAAGTATCATCTACAAGCATCACTTTGCCGTGAACTACACTGGGCAAATATTCATAAATTTGTATGCCTGCTTTTTCAAGTTCTGCATACAAATACTCCGTGGCTTTTTTGAAAAACTGCACATCTGAAATCGCTGAAAGTAAAATTTTTATCTTTACGCCTTCCTTTGCCTTGCGAATAAACAATCGACGTAAAGATTTATTGGGCAAAAAGTAACTGGCTACTATCCAAATTTCATTTTGAGCTTTGGCAATAGCCTCTCGGTAAGCTCGGGCGATTTCTTTTTTACCTCTGATAAAATCTTGTTGTAAAAGAAAAATGTAATTGTTTTGAATAAAAACATCTCGTTGATATTTTTTATTCCAAAACTGCTGACAAATCCAAAAACATTGTCTCACGATTTCTCCTTCCAAAAGTACGGCAAAGTCCAACCACTCTTTTCTACCTACTCCTGCATATTTGTTGGCAATGTTGATACCTCCAATGAGGGCAAACTTCATATCAGAAACCACTATTTTCTGATGTAACCTTCTGCCGAAACGCAGTCTGAAAATCTGAAAAGGAGAAAAAGTGCGAATTTGTACCCCTTGCGAAAGTAAATTTTTTTTGAACTTTTTACTAAGCTCTTTTGAGCCAAAATCATCTACCAATACACATACTTTTACGCCTTCTTGGGCTTTTTGGATAAGAATTTCGGCAATTTCTTTGCCTGTTTCGTCTTCTTCAAAGATGTAGGTTTGCAGATGTATGCAATAGCGAGCCGCTTGAAGTATATTTTTGAGCGTTTCAAAATATTCTTTGCCGCTATGAACCAACTGAACTTTATCTCTGAACTCACTCATTTTCAACAAAAAATTATTTTTTGCCGAAAATTCCTTGCTCTATCAAGCCTATCCAAATGTGAATGATTTTGATATGAATTTCTTGGATACGGTCGGCATAGCCAAAATGCGGCACACAAATAACGTAATCAGCCATTTGAGCTAATTTTCCGCCATCTTTGCCCGTAAGGGCTATGCTGATAATGCCTCTTTGACGAGCCACCTCAACAGCTTTCAGTACATTAGGCGAATTACCACTTGTGCTAATTGCCACCAAAACATCGCCTTCTTTTCCTAAGGCTTCTATAAAGCGTGCATACACTTGCTCAAAGCCGTAATCATTGCCTACGCAAGTGATGTGTCCGCTATCCGAAATAGCCAGTGCAGGCAAAGCAGGACGATTCTCACGATACTTTCCGCTCAATTCTTCTGCAAAGTGCATTGCATCGCAATGCGACCCCCCATTACCACAAGCTATTATTTTCCCTCCTTGCTGAATGGTATTTATCATTACTTGAGCGGTTTGAGCAATAGCCTGCAAATTCTTTTCATTCTGAAAAAAATCTTTAAGCACTTTTTGTGCTTCTTGCCATTCTGAATTGATAAAATCTACCATTGTAGTAATATTAAAAGCAACACGACTGACTTGTAAGACCTTTGCAATATCTCGTGTGCCACTATTTATTAGTAACACACTCACTATCAAATGTTTAATTTTAGGGTCTGCTCCTCGTACCGATAAGCCTGTTGAAACTGCTTACCACAAAATTTACACAAAAAAATTTTGTTTTGCTTCTTTTTTTATGATCATTTTTCACTACCCTTGTATTGACAATGAGGGCAGTTTACTTTTGTGAATGAATACTTCGCACATATTACAAAAATACGCCCTCTTTGTCTTTTACTAAAATATCATACAATCTTTACCACAAACGAATTTTTTTAGAATTTATATTCACATACTCTTGTAAAGTTTGAAGCAATTGCTGATTTTCTTCTTTTGTTCCTACGCTGATACGCAAACACCCCGCCGCAACTTTTACCCTATTGCGAACAATAATTTTCTGCGAAAGCAAATACTCAAATATATTTTGTGCATTTCGCATTTTTACAAGCAAGAAATTGGCATCAGAGGGATAAATTTTTTCAACGAAATCAAATGCGGTAAGTTTTTTTTCCAAAAACTTTCTTTGTTCTAAAATTCGCTCTACCATTTCATTTTTGAAGCGTTCATATTGCAAGCTATCCCAAACTAAATCTTGCGTAGTTTTGCTGATATTGTAAGGCGGTTTGATTTTATTGAGTACGGCAATAATTTCAGAGTGAGCAAAAGCCATTCCCAAACGTAAAGCCGCCAGTCCCCAAGCCTTCGAAAAAGTTTGAATAAGCACCATACGAGGGTATTTTTCAAGCATTGGTAGCCACGAAGCCTGTGGAGAAAAATCTATGTATGCTTCATCTATGAGTGTAATTCCTTTGAAAGTTTCTAAAATTTCAGTAATTGCCTCTTGCGAAAGCAAATTGCCACTCGGATTATTAGGCGAACAGATAAATATAATTTTAGTCTGTGGCGTAATTGCTTTTTTTACTGCTTCTAAATCAATATGAAAATTAGTATCCAAAGGCACTTTTTGCACAGCTACGGCATTGATATTGGCACTTACTTCATACATTCCATAAGTGGGAGGCATAATCAGGATACTTTCTCTGTAAGGCTCGCAAAAAGCCCGAATCAGCAAATCAATCGCTTCATCACTACCATTACCCAAGAAAATATTTTCAGGTTTTACTCCCTTGATGACGGCTAATTTTTCTTTAATTTTTTTCTGGTACGGGTCGGGATAGCGGTTATACATAGCCGCCGTAACCGACCCAATAGGATTTTCATTCGCATCTAAAAAGATTCCTTCCTCTCCGCTATACTCATCACGAGCCGAAGAGTAAGGCTCTAATTTTGCAATATGAGGGCGTAAAAGATGTTGAATAAACATTCAAAAGCAAAATTCTTACGTGTTTCACTAAAAAATTAAAACTCTGCCCCTTTGGGATAGCGAGGAAACGGAATTACATCACGAATATTGCCCATTCCTGTAACAAACTGCACAAGACGCTCAAAACCTAATCCAAAACCGCTATGCGGTGCAGTTCCAAATTTGCGTGTATCCAAGTACCACCAAAGTTCTTGCGTAGAAATACCCAACTCTTCCATTCGGTTTTTGAGCTTTTCATAGTTTTCCTCTCTTTGCGAGCCTCCAATGATTTCGCCTATACCTGGGAAAAGCACGTCCATAGCCCTCACGGTTTTACCATCTTCATTTTGCTTCATATAAAAAGCCTTAATTTCCTTGGGGTAATTTGTAAGAATTACAGGCTTTTGGAAATGTTTTTCTACCAAATATCTTTCGTGCTCGCTTTGTAAATCTATGCCCCATTTTACTTCAAACTGAAATTTCTTTTTCTTGTGATAAGGCGAGGCAAGCAAAATCTCAATCGCTTCGGTATAAGTAAGACGCTCAAAAGGATTTTGTGTTACAAATTTCAACTTTTCCAGAAGTGGCATTGGGCTTCTTTCCTCTTGTTTTTTGCTTTTTTCTTCGTCTAAAAGCCTTTTTTCTAAAATGTCCAAGTCTTCAGCACAATGCTCCAAAGCATAACCAATAACATACTTGACAAAATCTTCTGCCAAATCCATATTGTCTTGTAATTCGTAAAAAGCCATTTCGGGTTCAATCATCCAAAATTCGGCAAGATGGCGAGTGGTGTTAGAATTTTCAGCACGAAACGTAGGACCAAACGTATAAACTTTGCCCAATCCCAAAGCCATAAGTTCTGCTTCCAACTGCCCCGAAACGGTCAGATTTGTACTTCTGCCAAAGAAATCTTGCTTGAAATCTACTTCTCCTTGCTCATTTTTAGGAATGTTTTGCAAAGGTAAAGTAGTTACCTGAAACATTTCACCTGCTCCTTCGGCATCGGAGGCAGTAATGATAGGCGAATGGACATAATAAAAGCCATTATCGTTGAAATACTTGTGAATAGCATATGCCAAAGTGTGCCTGATACGAAACACCGCTCCAAAAGTTGCTGTACGACTACGCAAATGAGCATTTTCACGCACAAATTCCAAGCTATGTTTTTTAGGTTGAAAAGGATATTCGTTGGGGTTTGCCAAGCCGTAAATTTCGATACTTTCAGCAAGTACCTCTCGGTCTTGTCCTTTACCTGCTGAAGCTACGAGCTTTCCTTTTACGTGCAGGCAAGCTCCTACCTTGATGGGTGCTACTTGCTCACGAGGAATTTTATTGAAATCTACAACAATTTGCAACGTTTTAGGCGTAGAGCCATCGTTCATCACAATAAAAGCAACTTCGCCGCTATCTCTTTCGTTTCTTACCCACCCTTTTACGCTTACTTCTTGGTTTTGGATAGGAATTTGCAACAAATCTTTAATGGTTTGTTTCATAACTGCTAAATTTGAGCCTCAAAATTAAGCATTTCCAAATTTTTTTGAGAAAATCATAAATTTTTTTTGAAAAAAATTTGCAGATACAGAAAAAAGCAGTACCTTTGCAACACTTTTGAAGCCTCCTTAGCTCAGCTGGTAGAGCAACTGACTTGTAATCAGTAGGTCGCTGGTTCGATCCCGGCAGGGGGCTCAAAAAAATAGCACTTACAAAAAATTGATGTAAGTGCTTTTTTCTTTTTGCCTTAAATTATTACACCAATGCTCAAAAATTTTATCATAATTTTTATACTTGCTCTGGTTTTCTTTTCTTGCAAAGACCCCAACACCCTTTTTGAAGCCAACCAAAGCCTTAAAAATGGCGAATGGTTTTACGAAAATCCTCTTGCTTTTGAATTTGAAATTCAAGATACTACCAAAAGTTACACGCTTTATTACAATGTTCGCAATGAAGTAAATTATGCCTATTACAACCTATTCGTAACCTATTATATGCACTACCCCGATGGCAAAAAAATAGATTCCTTGCTAATGGATATTACGCTTTTTAATCCTAAAACAGGCGAACCTTACGGCGAAGGAACGGGCGGTATTCGTGAGCATCAATTACCTGCTTTTCGGAATTTCAAATTCTCTCAAAAAGGCAAATATAAATATGTTTTCAAACAATATATGCGACAAAACCCGCTCAAAGGCATACTTTCTATGGGCTTACGAGTAGCCTACACTACCCCCGAAGAAATTGAAGAAATGAAAGCCTACGAAGCAGAAAAAGCAAAAAACAAACCCAAAAGCATTTTTTCAGAAAGAAAAAATACGCCAGATAGCACAAAGAAGCAATAAAATAAGAGCAAAAGGAGTTAGCACTTTCCAAGCCAGATAGGTGAGTTGGTCTATACGCAAACGCGGGTAAGTCCAGCGAGCAATGATTTGCAGAAAAATCACTACAAGCGTCTTGGAGCAAAGCCAAAAAATTGCCCAAAAGGCACTGCTATTTGTCCATTCAGCAAGAGGCAAACGAGGTAAATTAGGCAAAGGACTGAGCCAACCACCCCAAAAAAGCATCACACCAAGCATACTGACAAGTATCATCATTGTGTATTCTGCTAAAAAGAAAATCGCAAACCGAAAGCCTGAGTACTCGGTATGAAACCCACCAATAATTTCAGATTCGCCTTCGGGCAAATCGAAAGGAGCACGGTTGCATTCAGCAAGCGTAGCAATGAAAAAAATAACATACACCAAAAAAAGTAAGGGCATTTTAAATATGTTCCAAGTGAGAACTCCACCCACATCAGTAACCTCTATCCCCAAAGCCGAAATTCCAAATAAGTATATTTTTTCAGGACTTGCCGTACTTTGCAAACGAACAATTTCCCTTACATCTAAACTTTGCGAAAGCACTACCACACACAAAACCGAAAGCACCAAAGGCACTTCGTATGAAACAATTTGAGCCACAGAACGCATAGCCCCCAAAAGTGAAAATTTATTGTTGGAAGCCCAGCCCGCCATCAGTAAGCCCACTACATCAAGCGAAACCACTGCAAGCAAGAAAAACACTCCTACGTTCAAAGCCGAAGCCTGCCAAGTAGCCGTAAGTGGTAAAACCGCCATTCCTGCAAATACCGCAGGAAAAATGATTATAGGGGCAAGCAGAAATAGTTTTTTATCAACACTCAAAGGCACAATATCCTCTTTTTGTAGTAATTTTAGCAAATCTGCAATAGGTTGCAAAGTGCCAAATTTTCCTACTTCGGTAGGTCCCATTCGGTCTTGCACAAAAGCCGCTATTTTGCGTTCAGCGTAAAATGCCACAAGCACCAAAACAAGCACCAAACCCAAATATGAAACAAAATACAAGAAACTTTCTACTATCATTTTTGGCTTTTTAGGAAAGTTACCTATTTTTGCGACAATTTTACAAAAAAAATCATCAAAAAAGCGAGAAAATTATGAAAATAGCCGTAGTCGGAACGGGTTATGTAGGTTTAGTTACGGGTACCTGCCTTGCAGAAACAGGTAATACCGTTACTTGTGTAGATATCAACGAAGAAAAAGTCAAAAAGTTGCAATCGGGCGTTATACCTATTTACGAACCCGGTCTGGATATACTTTTCAACCGAAATACAGCTCAAGGAAGGCTCAAATTTACTACCAGCCTTGCCGAAGGCATTGAAGAAGCAAAGATTATTTTCTTGGCTTTGCCAACACCTCCCGATGAAGATGGCTCTGCGGATTTGAAATATATTTTGGGCGTAGCCGATGACTTAGGCAAACTTATCAAAAATTATGTAGTAGTGGTGGATAAAAGTACCGTACCCGTAGGCACTGCTGAAATGGTACGTGAAAGAATTGCCAAAAATGCTACTTGCGAGTTTGATGTAGTTTCAAACCCTGAATTTTTGCGTGAAGGCGTAGCCGTAGAAGATTTTATGAAACCCGATAGAATTGTTATTGGGACAAGTTCCGAAAAAGCTAAAAAAATTATGGAGCAGTTGTATTTGCCATTTGTAAGGCAAGGTAATCCCATTATTTTTATGTCGGAACGCTCTGCAGAAATGACCAAATACGCCGCCAATGCCTTTTTAGCTACCAAAATTACTTTTATGAATGAAATCGCTAATCTTTGCGAAAAAGTAGGAGCAAATGTAGATGATATTCGCAGAGGCATAGGAGCAGACTCGCGTATAGGAAAGCGATTTTTGTTTGCAGGCGTAGGCTATGGAGGAAGTTGTTTTCCCAAAGATGTGCAGGCACTTGCCAAAACCGCCGAAGATAACCAGTATGATTTCAAAATCCTAAAATCTGTAATGGCGGTCAATACCTCACAAAAAACCAAACTCATTGAGCCACTCAAAAACTACTTTAGCGGAAATTTGAAAGATAAGCAAATTGCTGTTTGGGGACTTGCTTTCAAACCTTATACTGATGATATTCGTGAAGCTCCTGCCTTGGATAATATTCGTATTTTATTAGAACTTGGGGCAAAAGTGCGTGCCTATGACCCCGAAGCTATGAACAATGTAAAACAACTGCTCGGCGATAAAATTGAATATGCTGAAAGCCCTTATGGTGCTTTACTGAATTCTGATGCACTTTTAATAATGACCGAGTGGCCCGTATTCCGTACCCCTGATTTTGAAGTGGTAGCTTCTCTGCTCAAAAACAAGGCGATTTTTGATGGTAGAAATCTTTATGAACCCAAAGAAATGCAAGAAATGGGTTTCTATTATGTAAGCATTGGCAGATAAAAATACGAGATTGAGGCAAAAACTTAACTTTCAGCCTCAATCTCCAAATATTCAACACACTTTCACAAGCTCGCTGAAAATTTTTATCATTGCGGGTTGTGCCTTTTGTGCGGCGGCGATTACATCTGATATTCCTACTTTTCTGATTTTACTTTCGTGTCCTACGTCAGTAATTACTGATATAGCAAAGCAACGCATTCCTTGATGATTGGCTACAATTACTTCGGGAACCGTACTCATACCTACTACATCGCCTCCAATAATACGAAGAAACTTGTATTCGGCTTTGGTTTCCAAATTAGGACCTTGCACGCTCACATATACGCCTTTATGATAGCGTATGCCTTCCTTTTGAGCAATTTTTTCAGCCTCTTCAATCAATTTTTTATCATAGGCTTCGCTCATATCAGGAAACATTGGTCCCAGTTTGGGGTAAGGGTTTCCTCGCAAAGGATTTTCAGGCAAAAGATTGATATGGTCGGTAATGATAAATAAATCACTTACTTCCATATATTCGTGCAAGCCTCCCGAAGCATTAGAAACAAGCAGAGTTTCTACTCCCAAAAGTTTCATCACACGCACAGGGAAAGTTACTTGTTCCATAGAATAGCCCTCGTAATAATGAAACCTTCCTTGCATTATCATCACTTCTTTGCCTGAAAGCCTGCCGATAATAAGTTTGCCTTTATGGCTTTCTACGGTGGAAACAGGAAAATTAGGGATACTACCATAAGGAATGGTTTGCTCTATTTCTACGTGATTTACCAACTCTCCCAACCCTGTTCCAAGTATAATGGCAATTTTAGGCTTAAATTTGAGTTTATTTTCTAAAAATTTACTGGTTTCTAAAAGTGCTTCCATAAAAAACTTGAATTAGTTGCAAAATTGTCATTAAATCTTGGCAAAATTTCTTTTGCCCAAAAAATACCTAAAAGTTTGTAAAATGATTTTCAAATCTAAAATGAAAGATACATTTTCGGCATAATAAGCGTCTAAATTAGCTTTTTCGGTGAAAGGAGCATCTTTGGGCAATTGGAGTTGAGCAATTCCTGTGATACCGGGCAAAACATTGTGGCGTTTTTGCTGGTAAGTGTTGTAATGCGGTACATATTCCATAAGTAATGGTCGGGGACCTACCCAACTCATTTCACCTTTCAAAATATTGAGCATTTGAGGCAATTCATCAAGATTGGTTTTACGTAAAAATCTACCCAATGAAGTTGCTCGCTCCTCGTCTGTGCCTTCTGTATCTTTGAGAGTGCGAAACTTGTAGATTTTGAAGGGCTTGCACTGATAACCCGGACGTACCTGAACAAAAAAAACTTTTCCTCTTTGTGTAAGCAAAAGCAGAAAAAAAACTGCCACAAACAAGGGCAGTAAAACAGGTACGAATAATAACGTCAGAATTTTATCTAACAAAGGTTTGCCAAATTTTTTATAGAACATTTATTTTTGCAAGAAAATTCGTTTGGTACTATTGTTACGAGCATTGCCCACCTCAACCAAAAACACTTCGGAACGATTATTACTCATATCAAATTCTCGCATATAACGACCTTTCTGATTAGAAACATCTTGAGCAACCTGATTGCCAACCATATCATATACTTTTACATAGATAGGATTTCCGTCAGGATTTTCAAAAAACACTGCAAAACGGCGTGGGGCAGTCAAACGAACTTCAAAATCAATATTTTTAGGATTGACAAAAGTTTCTTGTTCAGGCTCAAAGTTCATAGTTTCTTTTGCCCACACTTCAAAGCCTAAAAGTAAGCAGGAAAGTACAATAATGTAAAGTTTTGTTTTCATTTGGTTCAAGGTTTTCAAAACACACTTTTTCGTAAACAAGTTACTGCAAATCTCTTGCCAAATGACACAAATACTACGATTTTTTTACTGAAAAGTGTAAATGAACATTCGGTTCGTAGTAAAAAGATAAATGCGAGTTGAAGTCAGTAGAAAAAAATCTTTGTAGTTGTGTTCAATAGGCAAACTTATTTTACGTTCTACATTCCTTTTATAAAGATGTTGCAAATATAGCGTTTTTTCTTGTAAATACGCAATATGCTCACCCCAAAAATTGATAAAATTTATGTTACGAATTTGCAAATTTTTTTTGAAATTTCCAAAATTATCAAAGAAAAAAATGCCAAAATTTTTATCTACTAAAAAAACCTGATTTTGGTATTCACGCAGAAAGGTTATCTGATAGTTTTGAGCAGGAAAAAGCAAATCGCAAGGGGTACGCACAAGAACCTGCTGATTGCGAAAGTCGTATTTTTTGAGGCTAAAATCTTGGTCATCAAAAATCCATACATAGCCATCGTTGCTGTAATTGAGCAGGCGAGCAAATCCTATTTGTTCGGAGTGCAATGTGTAAGTTTCAGTAGGAGTTAGAAAGCGATTGAGCCAAGTAAAACGCTGTAAATCTTTATAGAAAGCTAATATTTTTAGCCCTTTCCAAGCCTCCAAAATGTGAATAGTTGCAGGCTGTTCAGGGGCAAATCGCCTGATACTATCACCATTTTCATTGTAATGCGTAATATTTCCTTGCAAATCGGCAAGAAAAATATTGCCGTAAATATCCATTGAAACGGCTTGTGGCTCAGCTATTGGAATTTGTTTCAAGAGTTGTATTTGGGCAAAAATATTTTGGGTAAGAAGCAAAGATAAGCCAAGAAAACCCCTAAATAGGCGTAGAAACGCAAAAATTTGCGTTTCTACCGAAAAAAAAGAAAACGTAAAGTAAGCAATATTTCTACCAGCCCAAGACATAGGCAAAAATCAGTGGAGCAACAATGGTTGCATCGCTCTCAACGACATATTTAGGGGTTTTGATGTCTAATTTTCCCCAAGTAATTTTCTCATTCGGAATAGCCCCCGAATATGAACCATAAGAAGTAGTAGAATCGCTAATCTGACAGAAATAACTCCAAAAAGGAACATCGTGCCATTCTAAATCCTGATACATCATTGGCACAACGCAAATCGGGAAATCGCCTGCTATGCCACCGCCAATCTGGAAAAATCCAACACCTTTACCTCCGCTATTTTTTCTGTACCAATCAGCAAGCCAAACCATATACTCAATGCCACTTTTCATTGTGCTGGCTTTTACATCACCTTTTATCACATAGCTTGCAAAAATATTGCCCATTGTGCTATCCTCCCAACCTCCTACTACAATAGGCAAGTTTTTTTGAGCCGCCGCTACCATCCAACTATCTTTGGGGTCTATTTCGTAATAAGGTTCTAAGACTCCGCTCAAAATCATCTGATACATAAATTCGTGAGGGAAATAGCGTTCTCCTGCCTCATCAGCTTTTTTCCAAAGCTGAAAAATATGCTTTTGCAACTTGCGAAAAGCCTCCTCTTCAGGTATGCAGGTATCTGTTACACGATTTAGCCCCTGTTCCAAAAGTTCCCACTCCTGTTCAGGCGTGAGGTCGCGGTAGTTAGGTATGCGTTTGTAATGCGAATGAGCAACCAAATTCATCAAATCCTCTTCCAAATTTGCCCCTGTGCAAGAAATAATATGCACCTTATCTTGGCGTATCATTTCGGCAAGTGAAACGCCGAGTTCGGCTGTACTCATAGCCCCTGCGAGCGTAATCATCATTTTGCCACCTTCATTCAGATGTTTTACATAGCCTTGTGCCGCATCTTTGAGTGCAGCAGCGTTGAAGTGCCTGTAATGATGCTCTATAAATTGTGAAATTGCTCCCATAACAAATTGTTTTAGATTTTTTGCAAACATACGAAAAAAATATAGCTTTGTGCCAACTTTTTAATTGCTGTTTTTTTTTACTTTTTGGGTTACCTTTTCAAAAGTTTGGTATTAAAAGCGTGTTTTAACTTAAACCCCCTACTCGTATGAAAAAGATTTTGATGCTTCTCACCCTTGCAGGCGTTATGACTTTTGCCGCTTGCGACAAAAAAGAAGAAAAGAAAGAAGAAACCAAAACTGAAAACACTGGCTCTGAACAAAAAACTGAGCAAAAAGAAGAGAAAAAGCCTGAAATTGTAGAAGAGAAAAAAGACACTACCAAGAAAAACTAACAATTCGCTTTTAACTCTGATAGGTTTCTGTAAATCTATCAGAGTTAAATTTTTCTTAACCCTAAACCCGTTTTATGCTTATGAAAAAGCTATTTTTAATGCTCGCTATTGCTGGAATGGTGGCTTTTGGTGCTTGCAAAGCCGATGAAGAAACCCAGAAAAAACAACAAGAAGCTAACGACCCCGCCAAAGTGCAACAAGAGGCTGGTGAAATGCCTGAATTTGATGAACAAGGCAATCCTATTGAAAAGAAAAAAGACGATGCCTCTGCTACTACTCCCGCAGATACTTCTAAAAAACAAGTAGAAGTAAAAGATGAGAAAAAAGGCGATGAAGCCAAAAAAGATATGAATAAAAAAGATGAGAAAAAACCCGAAGGCGGTAAAACTGAAAAACCTTAATAAAAAATTTTCAAAATTTTTGGGTTACCTTTTCAGTAACTTGGTATAAAAAGCAAATTTCAAAATAAAACTTAGTTTTTAACCTTTAAAACCCTAAAAAACAATGAAAAAGTTATTTTTAATGTTCGCAGTAGCTGGTATGCTTACTTTTGCCGCTTGTGGTGGTGAGAAAAAAGAAGAAGTTAACACTGAAAACAAAACTGAACAAAAAGCAGAAGAGCAAAAACCTGCTGAACAACAGCAACAACCTGCTCCTGAGCAAACTCAACAACAGCCTGCTGCTGACTCTGCTAAAAAAGCTGAAGCTCCTGCTGATGCTAAAAAAGAAGCTCCTAAAGCTGAAGAAAAACCTGCTGAGAAGAAGTAATTTTTCTTGCGGCTTACTAAAAAACCTTGCCCTCAAAAGCAAGGTTTTTTATTTCACCCAAAATTCAAATAATCTTGCCTGCTCCCCCGTAATCAAAATTTTTATCATTAAATAATGCGAAGGTAGCAAATTCGGTATCTGAAAAGCCCATTCTACCAAGCATAAAGACTTTTCATCGTAAAAATATTCCTCGTAACCTATATCAAAGACTTCTTGTTCGGAACGTATGCGATAAAAATCAAAATGATAGATTTTTCTATCTTTCGCTTCATATTCATTCACTATGCTGAACGTTGGACTTTGCACCTCATTTTTTGTCCCCAACTCCTTGCAAATAGCCCTGATGAGCGTGGTTTTTCCCGCTCCCATTGCACCTTCCAATATCCAAAAATTCCAGTTTTGCCCTAATCTTACAATCTCTTGGGCAATTTGAGGCAGTTCTGTAATATTTGAACAGGTTAATTCACTAATTTTCTGCATTTTTGAAAAAAATTTGGCAAACTTTACATAAAAGATTATTTTTGCATTTGGCAAAATACCAAGTAAGATGAAAACTTATATTCTGATAGTTTTACTTTGCCTGCAAATATCCGAAAACTTTGCACAAGGACAAAAATTTACCCAAACAGGTGTTGCCTCGTACTACGCAGGGAGGTTTCACGGCAGAAAAACTTCCAGTGGTGAAATTTATGATTCCAAAAAACTCACCGCCGCCCATCGTACTCTTAAATTTGGGACAATGGTCAAAGTTACCAATCTTAAAAATAACCTTTCAGTGATTGTAAAAGTAAATGACCGAGGACCTTTTGCTCATAGCCGAATTATAGATTTATCTCAAGCCGCCGCCCAAGAAATCGGTATGCTGAAAACAGGCACTGCCCAAGTACGTATTGAAGTAGTCGGCGAAAATGGCAAACTCTTTGAAACCGAAACTCCCAAAGAACAACCTAAAAAAGACACTACAAGTGTTGCTCAAAATCCTTCTAAACCCACTCCCACCGATACTACTTTCCTCACAGGAAATACTTACAGCCTTTGGGGTACCAAGAAAAATCCCAAAGGTATGGGCATACAAGTAGGCTCATACGGCGATTTAGAAAATGCCAAAGACCTCTGTAAAGACCTCCAAAAAGCAGGTATCCAAGAGACTTACATTCAAGTCGGTTGGAGCGAAAAACGCATTTATAGAGTACTCGTAGGTGCTTTTACTGATGAAGAAACTGGGAAAAAACAATTAGACGCTATCCGAAAAGCAGGCTTTGATGGCATCGTAAAAAAACACTTTGATTGAAAAATTAACTTTCGGCATTAAACTTTCATTAAACATACAAAAGAATGACAAACAAACCACACCCACCCTTTACTTGTACCTATTCGCCCAATATTCCTGAATTTTTGTGGCAACTCAACGCAACGATTGTTTTAAGCACCTATCAAGCAGGAAAACTTGTATTTTTGAGTGCTACCGATACGGAGCGTTTGGTGCAACTTCCTCGTAATTTCAAAAAAGCAATGGGCATTGCTCTCAAAGATAACTACCTTGCCATAGCTACCGCCGATACAGTAGTAGTATTTTCTCACGATAGAAGCCTTGCCCCCCGCTACCCCGCTAAACCCAATACTTATGAAACTTTATATGTACCGCGAGCTACTTACTACACAGGTTTTGTAGATTTACACGATTTGGAGTGGGGAAACGAAGGACTTTGGGCGGTCAATACGCAATTTTCTTGCCTTGCCCTTATCAATGATAAATTCAGTTTTGAACCCAAATGGAAACCCCATTTTATTACGTCTCTTGAACCCGGCGACCGCTGCCACCTCAACGGTATGGCTATGCAAAATGGCAAGCCTAAATACGTTACGGCTCTTGCCGCTACCGATGAACCTATGAAATGGCGAGAATTCAAGGTAAATGGGGGCATTCTGATGGACGTAGATACCAATGAAATCATTACCACAGGGCTTTGTATGCCTCATACGCCCAAAATTTACAAAGATAAAGTGCTTATTTTGCAGTCGGGAACAGGCGAACTCATTGAAGTTAATCCTAAAAATGGCGAAAAACGTGTAATCTACAAATTCCCCGGATTTGTGAGAGGTATGGGAATTTACGAAGACTATGCCTTTATTGGTCTTTCTAAACTTCGTACTTCCAGCAAAACTTTCCAAAACTTGCCCATTTCAAAGGAATCTGTTTTTGCAGGGGTAGCCATTATGTACCTGCCTCACGGAAGTATTGTGGGCTATATTAAGTATGAAACGAGTGTTGAAGAAATTTATTCGGTGCAGGTAATTCCCAACATAAGACGTCCCGGTATTGCTAACTTTGAAAAAGACGACTATCGTTATGCATTGGTTACGCCTACGGAAACCTTTTGGGCTATGCCCGCCGAGAAAACCGATTACGAAACTAATACCCCAGTAATACATCAAAAACCTCAGCAAAGCAGTGGAGATGTTAATTTTTCCTATGTAAATTAGTGATTGCAAGTAAGTAAAGTGTTGTAACATAGAAAAAAATTACTAATTTTGTGCGGATTTATTAACATTCACTTTACATTAAAAACACACTGATTATGAAACTGCAACAAGTTGATGTAGTTGAAAATATAAGCCCCCAAGAATTCAAAGAAAAATATTATTTTCCTGAAAAACCTTTGGTTATCAAGAAACTATCAGCAGATTGGGCGGCTTTACAAAAGTGGAACTGGGATTATTTTATTGAAAAAGCAGGTCATCATAAGGTAGGAGTGTATAACAATGTAAAAAGCGATGCCTACACGCCTATAAATAAAGCTGATGATTATATGCTTTTTGGAGATTATTTGCGTGAAGTAAAAAAAGGCAATTTAGCTTTGCGTATTTTTTTATTTAACATTTTAGAGCATTGCCCCGAACTTACCCAAGATTTTACCTTTCCCGAACATTTAATGAAAGGCTTTGTAAAAGGCTATCCGATGCTTTTTGTGGGTGGTGGAGGTTCTATTACGCATATGCACTTTGATATAGACCTTTCGCATATTCTACACACACAATTTGTAGGAAGAAAACGGGTTTTGCTTTTTCCCTTCAATGAACAACACAAACTCTATCGCAAACCTTGGGAAGTACTGAGCCTTGCAGATTTTACCAATTACTATGAAAAATTCAATTACAACGATTTCCCTGCCACTAAACTCGCACAAGGCTATGAAATCATTTTAGAACACGGCGATACACTCTTTATGCCTTCGGGTTATTGGCATCATATGGAATATTTGGAAAGTGGCTTTGCTTTGAGCTTGCGAGCTTTACACCCTTCTTTGCGAGTAAAAATCAAAGGTGTTTGGAATTTGTTTGGAATGAGATATGTTGATACGCTAATGAAAAAAACCGCTCCTCATTTTTGGTATAACTACAAGAAACGAAAAATATACCAAAAAGCAGAAGCAGTTTTACAACACAACTAACTCCCCAAACCCTCGCTCAAAGTGAGGGTTTGTTGTTATGGTAGCAATGCCGAATAATAGCTTTTTCTTGCTCTGAAAGTGTTTTTCCACGTCTTGCCATCATTTTTTCAATATCTCCAAAGAATTTAGTAAGCTCGTAAATTTCAAAGCCTTTGGCTCCGCCCCAAGAAAAAGAAGGAATAAACTTCGGCGGAAAATCACCTCCAAAAATATTACAAGAAATCCCCGCTACCGTACCCGTGTTGAACATTGTATTGATGCCCGCTTTGCAATAATCGCCCATAATAAGCCCGCAAAATTGCTTTTGAGTATCAATAAAATCACCTTTGAGAAAATTCCAAATTTTTACGTTGCTGTAATTATTTTTCAGGTTGGAAGTATTGGTATCGGCTCCTAAATTACACCATTCGGCAATGACAGAATTGCCCAAAAAACCATCGTGGGCTTTGTTGGAATAGCCAAAAATCACCGAATTACTAATCTCCCCCCCTACTTTGCAATAATTACCGATAGTTGTATCTCCTCGCATTTTTCCGCCAATATTGATGACCGCCCCCTCACACAAAGCAAAATTCCCCTGAATAACACTCATTTCTTGCACTTGTGCATTTTTGCCGATATAAATCACACCCTTTTCAGCATTTAAGACACAAGCCTTCAAATCTGCTCCCTCCTCTATGAAAATGTTTTCAGGTTTGTAAATAATTGTGTGCTTATCTTCAATGGGTTGGCTTTTTCTGCCTCTTGTAATAATTTGAAAATCAGCTTGAATTTCTGACCCATTGAAAGAAAATATATCAAATGGATAGGAAATTTTACGGATAGGTTCATTCCAAAAAATTTTCTCTTGTGCTTCATTTCGGTAAGCAATGAGTGTATTTTCTGCGTAAAGAGCCTGCTTGTTGGAAAGTGTTTTTATTTTTTCAGCCAAATGCTCACTAGGAAGCACCGAAGCATTGATAAAAATATTTTCTGTACCCCAATGCATAGAATATTTTTCTGAAAGATAGCTTTCTGTTTGGTAAGAACAAGACGTTTGAAGGTATTTTTCCCACTTTTCGCGAATCGTAAGAATACCTATACGAATTTCGCTGATAGGTCTTACAAAAGTAAGCGGTAGAAGATTAGCGTGGTCTTGGGGGGCATCAAAAAGAATGAAATTCATAGCCAAAAGGTTTAAGCATTGAAAATCCAAGCTCTTGCTTCTAAAAGATTATTGAAAAAACGCACCGATTGTGGCTTTTGGGTATTATAGTTTTGAAGTTTTTCATTGCTGAAAAATTCTTTGGAAAGCACCAGAGCCGTTTTTTGCTGATTTTGAACATTAGCAATAATCCACTCTAAAAGCGAATTACTCACAAATTTTGCTTTATCTGTGCGAATAATCCATTTGGAAGCAGAAAAGAAATTTTTTTGCAAGAAAATCAACAAATCATCAGGCGAGTAAAAGCCCTCTAAATCTAAAATTTGAGCCTTGATAGTGTCATCAAATTTTGTCATAAATACAGATTTCATTGTAAAAACTTTTGCAATAGTGCCGCAATGGTTGTTTCGGTGCTTTGAAAAATAATTTGAGGGTAAATTCCTAAAATCAGACTTACAAGCACTACGCAAGCTAATACAATTTTTTCTTTCCAAGAAATATCCTGCAAAGCAAGTGAGGGATTTTTAAGCCAAGTTTTACCCAAAAACATTCTTTGGAGTGTCCAAAGAAAGTAACCCGCCCCTAATACTACACCCAAAGCACCCAAAAGAGGAATGTAAATAGGTAAAACCGCCGACCGAAAGCCCCCTAATAACGTAAAAAGTTCCCCAATAAACCCCGAAAACAAAGGCAAACCCAAAGAAGCAAAAAAAGTAAGCGTAACCAAAGTACTATACGAAGGCATCAGCTTGAAAAGTCCGCTGAAATCATCAATTTGACGGCTATGGGCTTTATCATACAAAATACCCACTATCACAAACAGCAAAGCCGAAAGCAATCCGTGGCTAAACATCTGAAAAACTGCACCATTCAAACCTTCGGAAGTAAGCGAAGCAATACCCATCAGTACAAAACCCATATGCGAAACCGAAGAGTAAGCCACCATTTTTTTGAGGTCTTGCTGTGCAAGGGCATTCAAAGCCCCGTACAAAATAGCAAACATTCCTAAAAAACCCAAAACTTGTGAACTTTCTATTGCCACTTCGGGAAAAATAGGATAAGCTATTCGCAAAATACCATAACCCCCAATTTTTAGCAAAATACCCGCAAGTACAACCGAAATAGGCGTAGGAGCTTCTACGTGTGCATCAGGCAACCACGTATGAAAAGGCACCGCAGGCAATTTTATCAAAAAACCAATCACTAACAGCCAAAATACCCAAAACCGATAGGATTCTCCCCAGATTACATCTTTATTTTGTAAAGCTAAATAACTATCTGCCTCAAAATTTTCTTTTTTCTGCATTGCAAGCAGGTTAAAAGTGTGCATTTCACCTTCCTTCACTGAAAGATACAAAGCAATCATTGCAATAAGTATCAAGATAGAACCTACAAGTGTGTAAAGAAAAAACTTAATGGAAGCATATTCACGCCTTTCTCCACCCCAAATGCCTATCAAAAAATACATTGGCAAGAGCATAAATTCAAAAAACACAAAAAATAAGAAAAAATCCATTGCAAGAAATGTACCCATTACAGAGGTAGCCAAAAGCAAGTACAAAGCAAAATAACTCTTTACTTTCTGATGAATATGCCACGAAGCCCAAGCCCCTATCCAAAGCACTATGGCGGCGAGCAAAATAATACTGGCATTTAATCCATCAAGCCCAAGAAAATAATCTATTTTGAATTTCCAACTGCCCCAGTCTAATTTTATCCATTCATATTTTTCTAAAAGCCAAAGCGTCTCGGCGTAGCTTTTGGGCAAAAAAAAGTAAATATACACCGCCAAAAGCAAAAGCAAAGAATGAGCTGTAAAGGTGATTGTTTTAGAGTAAATTTCATATTTTTGGGGCAAAAATACAACTATCAAAAAAGCCATTAACGGAATAAAAAGCAGAAAGCTCAGCCACATATAGTTCAAAATCAAGGGTTGAAGGTTATACGCATTTAGTTTTAACCCTTTCCCTCACTTTAAGGGAAAAATAGGGGTAGCTTTTTTACGTAGCAAGCGTAAAATTACAAAGAAAAACGCTTACTCCAAAACAACTTTGATATGCTTTGAAAGATAAGAATTGCGAATGTGTAAGAAATAAACGCCTTTGGGCAAATTTTGCGTTGTGATGCTAAATTGTGCTTTTCCTTTGGAATTTCCTTCTATGATGAGTTTGCCTTGCGGGTTAAAAAGACGAATTTGAGCATTTTCATTCTGCAAAAAACGTATTTCCAAACTTTCACGAACAGGATTAGGGAATACTTGGAAATATTCGTTACTTTCCAAAGCTGTTACCGAAGGGGGATTACTCGTACCACTCCCACAAGCTCTATCCAATTCTTTTTTTACCGCCTGAAAAATTTCGTGTTCTACGGCGTAAAAAGCTGACTGCGAAGTAGTAGCATAAGCAGTTTCCGAACCATTTGTAGCAAAAATTACCGCTTCTTTCGTTGAAACATTGAAATACCAATCGCTGATTAAGCCATAGGCTTCGCCTGCGTGTCCTACCATTTTTTTACCAAGCACTACATCACAACGAGTACGATTCGTAATGCTATGAAGCCCCAAAGTCCATTCATTGAAAAGGCAGTAGTAATTATTGCCGTTTGTGCCGTTATATGTCCATTGTGGTTCAAGCATTGTATTTACGGTAGCGGCATTGAGAATACGAACATTGTTGTAAATTCCTTTGTTTATCATTAGCATTGCCAAAACGCCCAAATCTTTGGCAGAAATACGAAGCCCTCCTTGTGGAGAAAAAATAAGTCCGTTATTACCAATAGTATAACCGCTCAAATCTCTTGGCGGAGGCATTACGCCATTGTAGTTATCAATCTGCGGCACCCAACTACCACCACTTTTTCGGTACAAAACCGCTACCTGATTGATATTGCTTAAATCTTGAATATTGAAAGAGGCATCTAAACCAAGTGGCTGAAAGATATTTTCTTTGCAAAAAATATCAAAACGCTTGCCTGAAATTCGCTCAATAAGCGTACCGATAACGCCGTAAGTAATGTTGGCATAAGTAAAATAAGTACCCGGTTCTTTGTTCAAAAACATATTGGCAGTGTAATAGCTCCCCGAAGGAGTAAGCAACTGCGATAGATTAGGGGGCGGGTTATTGTTGTAAGTAGCACTTAAAAAATTTTCATAGCCCGAGCCGTCATTGAGCGAAGCTGTATGTGAAAGTAACATTCGGAAAGTGATGGCTTTGCTTGGGAAATTAGGGTTTCGCAAAGAAAAATTAAGATAAGTATTTACATCATCATCAAGTTGGAAATAACCTTGTTCCCAAAGTTTCATTAGTGCCATTGCCGTGATAGCTTTGGAAACAGAGGCAATGCGATATTTGGTGTTGTTATCAATGGGAATATTTCGCTGAAAATCAGCAAGCCCTTGATAATGGCTAAAAGATACCTCTCCATTGCAAATGCCTACCACCGACATACCCATTAGCTTGTAACGCGTAAAAATCTGGCTTAAATCTGCTTGAATGGTAGTTTGAGCAAAAAGATAAAATGGCAAGCAAAAAATCCACACCAATACCCTAAAACGCATTTTACGTAAATTAAACTTTGCTTAAAAGTAGGATAATTTTTGCAAAGTTCCAAGTAAAAATCAATAATTTGCAATTGTATGATTTTCATTTGAAAAATACTTCATTTCGCCTGTAACAAAAGTTACATTTTCTATGAAAAATCCCTTAAAAACGCTATTATTGCAAAACTCTGATGCTTTTGCACTTACTCACATACTGCAAAAAGTCATTGTAAAACAAAACCTAAAAAACTATGAGTACCGACGATAAACGTTGGCAACAACGATTTAATAATTTCGTAAAGGCGTTTCAAAAACTGCAAGAAGCAGTGCTAAAAGCAGAGGAGTACCTAAAAAACAACAGCAAAAAAGAAAAAACCGATAATTTCCTAGAAAATATCATAAAGGAAGGACTTATCCAACGCTTTGAATATACACACGAGTTGGCGTGGAATGTGATGAAGGACTTTTTCAAGGAAGCAGGAAATATCAATATTTTTGGCTCAAAAGATGCTACCCGTGAAGCGTTTGCCACAGGGCTTATTAGTAATGGTGAAGTTTGGATGGATATGATTATCAGCAGAAATAAAACTTCGCACACTTACAACGAAGATACTGCAGAAGAGATATTTTTCAAAATTGTTCAACAATACTATTCTGAATTTTTGCAGTTCAAAAAACGTATGGAAGAGCTATCTGATATACACAAAAAAGATTTACAATGAACTATGGACTGAAAGTAGAAACTATTCTTGCCATTCAACAAGTACTCGCCAAATATCAAGAAGTAGAAAAAGCTATTCTCTATGGCTCAAGGGCAAAAGGGAATTATCGCTTGGGCTCCGATATTGACCTAACCCTACTGGGTGATAAGCTCTCTTTTGATATTCTGCAAAATATAGAAAATGAATTAGACGATTTGCTTTTACCCTACAAAATAGATATTTCGTTGTACAAACAAATCAAAAACCCCGACCTGCTCAAACACATTGATAGTATCGGAAAAATATTTTATGAGAAAAACTGCTAAAAGAAAATAAAAAATGCTTGACAAATTGTTCATTTTCAAGCATTTAATTGTGTATGATGTGGAGCATATCGGAGTCGAACCGATGACCTCTACAATGCCATTGTAGCGCTCTAGCCAGCTGAGCTAATGCCCCAAGAATTTAGGCTCGCAAATGTAGCAAGAAAAAAATCAGTATGCAAATAAATTTGTAAAAAATTATCTCAATAATCAAGATTTTGTATTATTGCAAAAAGTAGCATTATGCAATGGAAAATATACATAGAGCAGTTCAAAAATTATTTGAAACTGGAGCGTGGTTTTTCGGAAAACTCTATTGAAGCCTATTTGCGAGATGTTAGCAAATTTCAGGAATTTGCTTTGAGAAACGATTGGCAAAACCCTGAAAAAGTCAATACAAATCAAATTCAAACCTTTATTTTACACCTCAACGAACTTGGCATAGCGGAAGCCTCACAAGCTCGTATTCTTTCAGGCATAAAGGCTTTTTATAAGTTTTTGTTTGCAGAGGAAGTCATTTCTACCGACCCTGCTTATCTCATTGAAGCCCCCAAGCTCAAACGCAAATTGCCTGATACATTAGAATATCACGAAATTGAAGCCCTTTTAGAAGCTATTGACCACTCTACCCCCGAAGGTACTCGTAACCGTGCTATGTTAGAGGTTTTGTATAGTTGTGGCTTGCGAGTAAGCGAACTTGTAGAACTGAAAATTTCTAACCTCTACTTTGATATTGAGTTTATCAAGGTAGTGGGAAAAGGCAATAAAGAACGGTTTGTGCCTATTGGCACAGAAGCAATGAAATACACTAAAATTTATTTAGAGCATATCCGCAAACACTCAAACATTGCCAAAGGACACGAAAATTTTGTTTTCCTGAACAGACGCGGTAAAAAACTTACACGCGTATATGTGTTTATGATTATCAAAGAGTTAGCTCAAAAAATAGGTTTGAAAAAAAACATTAGCCCGCATACTTTTCGGCATAGTTGTGCTACTCATTTATTGGAAGGCGGTGCAGACCTTCGTACTATTCAGGAAATTCTCGGACACGAATCAATCACTACCACTGAAATTTATACTCATCTGGATAAAGACTACCTCCGCCAAACCATTCTGCAATATCACCCCCGAAGCTAACAAAAATGCGGTACCGAAATACCGCACCTATTGCTAAAAGCCATCTTTATCGTCTTTCTTTTTGTCTTTTTTCTTTTCTTCTTGTGGCTCTTCCTCCACGGGTTCTTCTTCCTCTTCTTCGCCTTTTTTCTTTTTGCCTTTTTTCTCTTTTTTAGGTTTTTCCTCTTTGGGTTTCTTTTCTTCTTTGGGCTTATCTTTATCTTTTTTCTCCTCTTTCTTTTCGTCTTTTTTCTCCTCTTTTTTAGGTTCGGGTTTAGTTTCTGTTTTTTCTTCTACCTGATTAGGCTTTTCATCAAGATTTTCTTCCTCAGTTTCCTCTTGTTGTTTTTTCTTTTTAGACTTTTTCTCTTTTTTAGGTTTTTCTTCTACTTGTGGTGTTTCTTGAGCAGGCTCTTCGGTCTCTTCCTCTATGGTTTCTTGCTTTTTCTTTTTAGATTTTTTCTTAGACTTTTTATCGGTTTCCTCCTCTGTTTCATCTTTTTGTTGGCGTTCTACTTCGGGCACAGCTCCGAATTTTTTATCCAAGTAGTACTGCTTGAAACGTCTTTTGAAAGTTTCTACTGCAATTTCATCAGCTAGTTCGTAACTCAAATCTTTTTCTGATTTAGCTTTCTTACCTTTTTCAAAAGCATTATTCACTTTTGGAATAGAGCAGTCGCCCGAAAGAATATTTTGTGTAAGCGAAAGAAAAATCCATTGTTCGGGGGTAAGTTCCAAATAAAGATTGATAATATCACCTTCCTCCAACTTTTGAATTTCCATATACCCTTCTACCATTGCATTTACGTCTTTATCTAAAATATTTGCTAAACCAATTTTACCAACGCTATAAAAGCTATTCGTTGTATCCGACCATTTCAGATTTACTTGCGAAAGCACTAAGCCTTTGCCCAAAACTTTTTTATCGGCTTGCAGAAGTGGGTGATATTTGGTTCTTGCTTGGTTTTCGTACTTTTTGGCTTTATCGTTTCCAATAATTTCGGCAAGGCGGCTCATCAGCGAGGCATCATCGGAATTATAGGCTTGGTCGCCTGCGGAGCCGTCCATTTTAGCATATTTGAACAAATCAGCAACTCCCGAAAGTGGCGATTTAGCTTTGGAAAGGTCAAAAACAAACATTTGGGTAAATTCATACTCGTCCTTTTTGAGATTTACTTTTGCCGAACCTGCGGAAAGTACAAATTTTTGAAGTTTTTCATCAACGAGCTTAAACTTGCCTTGCATATCGCAAACCCCTTTGCCGTCATCAAGCGTGAGCAAAGTACCTTCATAGCTTTCTTTTTCCAAACGAGCTTTGTCCGTTATTTTGAATTCATTGAGTTCAGGAATATATGTAAGAACCCCTTTGGCAAGATACATATCGCTATCATTATCTCCCTTTTTACCTGAAAGGAAAGTCGTGTAAAGTTTTCCGTTTTCCTCATAAGTATAGTGCAATCCCGTAGTAATGAGGTCGGCTTCGGAGGAAGTTTTTTCGTCTAATTCTACATACACATCGCCCGCATCGCGTTGATAGGGTATCCAGTAATTGCCGTAGTCTTTGCTTTTGAGCTGAATTTGAATAAATCCATCTAATATGAGGTCTTTTTTGTAGGCGAGCATTTCAGCTGTACCTTTGAACTTAATACGTGGTTTGATAAAGAAATTATCCTCTTCACGCACCTCACCACGCGATTGAGTGTACCGCTTCGGGATTTGCAGAGTATCTTCATTCTCTCCTTTTTTTCTTTTTCGTTTAATTTTTGTTTTACCCGCTTCGGAAATTTGCTCGCTACCTACCAGCTCAAACCTATCAAATTTGAGCTTAAAGGTATCTTGTGCGGCATTTACGTAGCGATAGGTAGCGTCGCCCTCAAACTCCTCTCGGTGATGAATTTTTATGTTTCCATTGATAAGTGTATGATGAAAACTAATAGTATCCAGTACAATTGTAGCATTTTTTAACTCCTGAATATTAGCCCCTTTCAGGATAGTTACTTTATTTTTGTCAGGAATGATACGAGCATCGGCAGAAGAGATATAAGCCACATTTTCAAGGTCTAAAATAGGATTGCTAAGGTCCTGCATATCGTATTTACCTTTGGAGGCTTTGAGCAGAAGGTCTTTGTTAGGTGCATTTTCTTCTTCCTCGTAATGAGTAGAGCGGAAAATAGTATTTTCATCACCCACCATAGTAACCTCTTTTTTGCCCACATTCCAAGTAACCTCACGAATAGAAGTTTTGAATTGAGCATAAGGGAAACTAATGAACTCATAATTAGGGTCTTGTTGGGCAATAGCAGGATTATGATTGATTTTACAAATATTATTTTTCAAATCATACTCTACAAAAACGGCGTTGGCATCAATAATAGGTTTGTAAATGTCGTTTTGCTCTTTGGCAAAAGGATCTGTTTCGGTAGAATATACTTTGAAATCTACAATATTTTCGGGGTTTTGCAGAGTGTAAATTTTTTGGGGGGAGATAGATGCTCCTTTGGGGGCTAACATAAAAAAGTCTTTACGTTTCAACTCACCAATTGCCCAAAGAGATTCAGGGGTGAGAGCAAGCGTTCCTTTCAGACTTGCAGGATTTTTTTCATCAAATACCCGAGCAAGTTTATCAGGAGCAGTACGTAAAGTAAGACTATCAATTTTCAAGGTATCTGTTCCTACATAGCGAGAAGTATGCCAAGTGAGCTTCATATCTTCGCCCACCGCTTCGGGATAAGATGTGTTTTTAACCTTCTGTTGCTTTACTGCGATATTTGCCTTTTCCGTAACCACCGAGTCGGGAGTAAGCAAAAAATAAGGTGCTTTTACGCTGTAACTATGATTTTTGATTTCAAGTTTTTTCCCTGTAGCAATTAGTCCTGTTTTGTACATTACAATAGAGTCTGCGATTAACTCACCTTGCGTATGGTATAATTTAAGAGGCTTTTTAGGTTTATGCACAAAACCTAAGGCATAACGAGATTCTACACCTGTGTATTTAGGGTCATAAACTGGTACAAGCACTTCTTTTATGGGCGGAAATATGTTGGAATGAAAAGTACCTTCAAATTTAGGCATTTTAGTGGTAAGACTATCCAACTCTACATTGGGAATTTCAAAATAAGCTAAATGTTTGTGATAAGCGTATTTTTGCCTGTAGAAGGCATCAAAGTAAATTTTCCCTCCTGTTTCAATTTTTAGTTTCGGATAAGATTCATACACTTCTCCCTTTTTACCACCGGGGATTTGCCCTTTTTTCAAACCCGATATATTATTAGGGTGCGAAATGAGTAAATCTCCTGCATTGAATTTGATTTCACCCCCAAGTTCGTGTTTTATGTCAGGGTTTTTGGGGTCTGATACAATAAACGCAACACTATCCAAAGTTTCCATAGTGAGCTTAAACTCATCATAAGGAAGCATAAAGTTTTTTCCAATAAATCGGAAATTACCTACTGTAACCTCTCCCTCTTCCATAAAGAAGTTACTTGCCCCGTAAATTTTGATTTCCTTATTTTTGGGTATAAAATACACGTTGAGTTTCTTGCTAATTGCAAACTTATCTACGCCTCTAATTATCATTCCTCCCCCATCGGGCAATACAGAGGCATTAGGCATAGCAGGGCCTTTCTTACGTTCAGCCTTTGAAAAATACCCTTCAAGCTCCCAAAGAAAAAACTTATCAGGGTTGAGTTTATTGAGTTCTAACTCTTCTGTAAGTGCTACTTTTTTGATTTCTTCAAACTTATCAATTTTGAAAGTATCCGTAAGAGTAATTAGGGTATCTTTGGGAAATTCGGAGTTTTCAACAGACGAAGTATCGGGTTTAGGGCGAAATACACGCTTGGTGATGAGGATATTTTTACCTTCTAATTTCTTGAATAGAATTCTACCATTGGTAAAATGGAACTTTGTAGTATCACGAACAAGACTATCTCTCCTTGCATCGCGGGGCGAAATAGATTGAATAAGCATATCATCAAAGTCCTTATTAGCATAAGGCTCCATATATTTAGGTAACTTTTTCTTAGGATTTTTTTCTATAAAATCCATAGCACGCTTATACTCATAGGCATCAATGGTATGAGTAGTTCTATTCAGAACTGCTACCCTGCCTGTATATTCATCATAATCTACATAGCCTTCACGTGCCAGCCTCGTAAGTGCTCGTTTAATAATATCTAATTTGATGTTGGCAAAAGAGTTATTTTTCGCTTTTTTCTTATCCTGATTCTCTTCCGATTCCATTGCAAAAGCTCCTTCAATATTAAATTCACGCACTCCTTGCGAATTGATTGTGCCGTATTTTTTAGCATAGTAATCTACCATACGCAAAGGGTGAAAGCTATATTCAGCTCGCAGTTCTTCGTAGCGATCTTCATCGTAGTATTTGAAAGATTCAAATAAAGCAGGTACTTTATCTTTTGCCCCTACAATGTAAAAATCAATAGTGTTTTTAGCAGGATTATACAATGCCAAATCGGCTGTGATATACATTTTGTGATATTCGTCTATGAAAGGAATATCATCATTGATTTTATCTTTGTAAAGTTTGAAAATGCCCACAGGCGTACTATCTCCTGCTATTTTTACTTTGTTGTAGCTTAAAGCAACGTTATTGTGAGTAAGCGAATCGGTGCCACTTACATAGTATCCAAACGAAACACTTTTAGAGTAAATACGATCTTCACCTAAGTAAAATTGCTTGGAATTGGCGTGAAACTTCACTTGCCCATCTTTATAGACCAAGAGCCTACAAACAGGACGATTAGTAGGAGAATATCCATAAAGTGTAAAGCCTTCTAACTTCATACCTCCCAAATACTCCATATTCTCGCCAATATTGATAAGGTCGGCTTTGTCATCATAAGAAACAAACTTGGGATAGCGAATAGATTGATTTTTTTTTCGTTGTTCGCTGAAAAACTCAAATCTACCTACTTCAGGGGTTTTGAGTTTGGTAGGGTAAGAAAGTGTAACATTATCGGCATCAAAATGTAAATCGCTTACTTGATGGCTATAACGACTGAAATCGGCATAAATCTGAGTACGAGCAATACTACCCAAAGCTACTGAATCTACATTACCTTTGTTGTACAAACTTTCCCAAGAAAAACGCCCTCCATCGCCTACAATATGATTGTTTTCAAAAAGAAAAGCAAGTTTAGTTTGATTGATGCTTACCGAATCGTGGGGAGAAACAAAGTATAAATTAGTTTTAGGAAATAACACCACAGCACCTGCTACAAGTGGGTGCGGATAAGGTTTAATATTTCCTAATGAATCTGGTTCTGGTTGAGCTTCTTTCCAGCCTTGAAACCAAGTATGTTGTTTGCTAAGAGTTGAGTCAGCATATACTATTTCAAAATTGCCATCTACATATAAACGATGCATTGCAGAAAAATATAAAGCTCTGTAAGTAAGCAAGCTATGTAGCGTATTAGCAAAGCTAAAAATCTGCCCTGAATTGTTTTTTGTAAAATATTTTTCTGCTACCGAAAGTATGTTATCTATCTGCGAGCTACTTACGGTTTGGTTATCAAGTCCATTTTCCAAAGCAGAAAGAAAGATTTTTACGTGAGAACCTACGCCTCCGCCTTTACTTACAATGATTTTCACCAAATTGATAATTTTTTCTTGTTGCGTAGCAGTAAAACTGCCTCGTGTCCAAGTAGAACGAAACTGCTCTGCAAATTTTTCTTGACGAGCCAAACGCAGTTCTTTATCTAATTGAGAGATAAACTCATCAGGATTTGCCGAAAAACGTTGGGCAAAACTTGGTATAACCCATACAAACACCCCAAAAATAAACAAAAACCTTTTCATAGAATATTCTGTAAATACAGCACGGTTAATTCTAAATACTGCACTTCTTAAATCTTCAAAATTTGATTTTTCAGCTTCAAACTTTAAACCTTTTCAAATACAGCCGAAACCCACTTATTTCTATTTTTTTCTTTGACAAACTGCAAACTATTTTCCTTACATTTTTGCTGAATATCTGTCAAATCTTCTTCATAAAAGCCGCTCAAAAGTAAAAAGCCTCCAATTTTCAAGAGTTGGCTATAAGCGGGTATATCGGCAAGCAAAACATTTTTGTTAATATTTGCCAACACAATATCAAAACGCTTTTGAGTATCAACTGCCGAAATATCGCCTTGATAAATAACTATTTCCGAACAATCATTGAGCAAGGTGTTTTCACGGCTATTTTCGACAGCCCATTCGTCTGTATCAAAGGCTTCTATGTAGCTTGCTCCTAAAAGTTTTGCCATTATTGCCAAAATACCTGTGCCAGTACCTGCGTCCAAAACATCTTTCCCTTGATGATTGATTTCCAATTGGTTTTCAATCATAAGGCTGGTAGTAGCGTGATGCCCTGTACCAAAAGACATTTTGGGTGTGATGATAATTTCATAATTAAAGTTTTTGGGTTTAGGCTCGTGGAAAATTGCTCTAATACGTACCTTATCAGCTATTTCCACAGGTTCGTAATTTTTCTCCCAAGTTTCATTCCAATTTACTTTTTCCAATTTTGAAAAAGTGTAGCGAAAAGGATAAACTTTCGCATACTCAATTTCTAACATCTTGATAGCCTCTTCATCAAAATTTTCAGCCAAGATATAGGCTTTCAGAATATCTTGCTCCTCCATAAACGAGTCGTAGCCCAAATCGGCAAGCTCTGCAATAAAAATTTCAAAGGCTTCTGGATTTGCCTCTACAATAAGTTCTATAAACACCGCTTTTTTTCAATTCAAATTATTTCCAAAGGTAAGATTTTTTCTTGAATTTCCCAAAAACACGCTCCAACCTTTTGTAAAATTTACTTTTAGTTTCATAAAAAAAAACGATAAGTTTGACAAAATCTATACCTTACTTTGAAAATCTTAAAATTGCCTTTGAAAAGCGAAATTATATGAAAAAATATTTATTTATACTCGTCCTCGGATTATTTACTCATAGTGTTTCAGCACAAAATGAGGATTATGAAATTGCTACCGACCGCCCTACGGCGAGTTTTTCGGCGACTACTGCCCCTCAACACAAGCTAATCATAGAAAGCAGCTATTTAAGAAGCATTTGGCGGGTTTTTAACCAAAAAATTACCACACAACTGCCTAATATTTTCATACGTTACGGGCTTACCAAAAGGTTAGAACTGCGTTTAGGGCAAGAATTAGAAATTACTCGTTTTTTTGAAAACAATTCACTCCAAAATAAAAATACATTTTGGCAACCAATGCACCTTGGCGTGAAATATCGCCTCAATGATTTAGAAAACACCAAATTTTCAATGAGTGCTATGTGGGTAAGCCGTATCCCTCTGCCAAGTAGTCTGGAAAATATTGCTCAAAGGCATTACACTAAACTTCTAATGCAGTACAATATTACTGATGAATTCTACGCTTTCTCAAATATTGGTTTAGACCTCGTTCGTAATTTTAATAGCCAAAACGAACTTTTGGGAGCATATACTTTGGGCATCGGTAGAAAAATAGAAGGTGGAACGTATGTTTTTGCAGAATACTTTGGCTCTTCCCTGTTTCCTATCAATGATGCCAACCATATCCACGGCTTAAATGTGGGTTCTATTTACATCTTTGATAATCGCTATCAGTTTGATGTACTCGCAGGTATGGATTTAGAAAGACCTTTCAGAGAGTTTAGCTATTTCAGTCTGGGCTTTTCTACTTATCTAAATTTCAAGAAAGATTGAAGTAAGTTAGTTAGGCTACAAGGTAAGCAAAGGTTTTTGTATGTAAATTTCTTTCAAAAAATTTGATTACTCGCCCAAAATTCTATTATTTTGGGCAAATAAAATATTTTTACCTAAAAATAAACCCCAATAGCAATGCTACCTATTATTTTACTTTCAGTCTTTGGCATAGTGAATTTGTTTTTAGGCTTTCTAAAAAATCGTCAAGTGCTTTTTGGTGCGGCGGTTTTATTTGCGGTACTTACTTTTATAGCAACTTTTACCGAGTGGAATACCCCTTTGGACTTGGGCAAAGTCATCAACAATACAATGATGGCAACCTCGCCAAGTGCCGTAATGTTTTCGCTTATTTTACTGCTTACCGCCTCACTGATTATTCCTCTTTCACAGCATTACATTCAAAACAAAGAAGCTCAACCTGCTGAATATTACGCCCTTATGCTTTTTTCTTTGGTGGGTGCTGTTATGATGGTAAGCTATGAAAATCTTTTGATGCTTTTTGTAGGTATAGAAATTGTTTCTATTGTAATGTACGTACTTGCAGGCTCAGAGAAACGTAATTTACGTTCCAATGAAGCAGCGATGAAGTATTTCTTACAAGGTGCATTTGCCACAGGAATTTTTCTATTTGGAGTTGCAATGCTTTATGGAGCTTCGGGTGGCTTTTCGCTTGCAGAATTACAAAAATATACCCAAAGCAGTGCCAATCTTTCGCCAATGCTTTATTTGGGGTTAATGCTGGTTATGGTAGGAATGTTTTTCAAAGTTTCTATCGCTCCTTTTCATTTCTGGACTGCCGATGTCTATGAAGGCTCACCTACATTTTTCACGGCTTTTATGGCAACTATCGTGAAAACCGCAGGCTTTGCCGCTATTTACAAACTGCTCTCATCGGCTTTTGTACCTACCTACAACTATTGGCAATTGAGTTTTACCATTTTGGCAGGTCTTACTTTAGTTGTTGCCAACATTACGGCAGTTTATCAGCAAAGTTTCAAGCGAATGATGGCTTTTTCAAGCGTTTCTCACGCAGGTTATTTGCTTTTGGCAGTAACGGCTTTTAATGAAAGAAGTCTTTCGGCTATTGTTTTTTATTCTTTGGCTTATTCTTTGGCTACGATTTCAGCTTTTGGGGTACTTTTGTTGGTTTCAGAAAAAACGCATAACGAAGAATACACAAGTTTTAATGGTTTAGCCAAAACTAATCCTTTTTTAGCTTTGGTAATGACTATTGCAATGCTTTCGCTGGCAGGCCTACCGCTTACAGCAGGATTTTTTGGCAAATTGTGGGTTTTTGTAAGTGCTTATGAAAGAGGCTTGTATGAAGTGATGGTTCTTGCCGCTTTGATGTCAGCAGTAGGTTTGTATTATTATTTCCGTGTCATTATTGCTATGTATCTAAAAGAACCTCATAATCGTGAAGGAGCTGTAAAAGTAGAAGTAACCGCACCTTATATTTGGGTGTTTCTCATAACTACCATTCTCACGATTGCATTAGGGCTTTTCCCCGATTTTGTACTTGGGTTGCTCCAGAAGTAATTTATTCTGACCTGTAAGGATTTTGAATGCCTTGCAGGTCTAAAAGAAAATACAAATCAACCTAAAAAGAAAAAGTCAATTTCTTGCTGTGAAAACCTATCTACGCATATTTACACTTGTTGATTCCATTTACAAATTCATATTTGCTTTTCTTGCTACCTCGCTGTTGGCTTCTCTGTTTGGACTTGTGAATTTTACTATGATCATTCCTGTTTTGGAAATTCTGTTCCAAAATAAGCCCCAAGCAGTCGCACAGCCTCCTAATTTTCAATTTTCAGTTGAGTACTTTGTACAAACTTTTCAGTATTGGCAAGCAAAAATTTATTATGAGAAGGGGGCGGTCAGTCTGCTATGGAATGTGTGTTTGTTTGTTGTAATTTCGGTTTTTTTGGCGAATTTATTTAAATATTTGACTATCAGGGTTTTGGAAAAATTAAAAGCCAATTTAGTAGGAAGAATACGTCAAAGAGTTTTCGAAAAAACGCTTGACTTGCATTTAGGCTATTTCACCGAACAGCGAAAAGGTAATATTCTTTCGCGAATGACCTCTGACGTAGCAGAAGTAGAATTTATCCTGACTACCTCTTTCAAGGCTCTATTTAGAGAACCCATTTTGCTGATTTTGTACTTTGTCGCTCTTTTTTACATCTCTCCTTCCCTAACACTTTTTGTGCTGGTTTATATTCCTCTTACGGGTGGTTTTGTTGGCTTGCTTATCAATAAACTTCGCAAGCAATCCAAACAAGTGCAGGAAACTATTGGCACGGTTTTAAGTATAATGGACGAAACTTTCAGCGGTATTCGGATTGTCAAGGCTTTTAATGCTGAAAAATTTGTAAAACAGAAATTCAAAACAGAAAATGAAAAATATACCTATTTAGTAAAAAGCATAGGCTACAAGCGAGAGTTATCCTCACCTTTTTCGGAGTTTATGGGGGTGGCTTTGGTAATTGGTGTTGTGCTTTATGGAGGCAACCTTATTTTACAAGGAGATAAATCTCTGACGGCATCCCAATTTTTTGGCTTTTTAGGAATACTCTCACAAGTTACACAACCTATCAAAGAGATTATCACTATGTTTAGCCATATTCAGAGAGGTGTGGCTTCTGCTGAAAGAATTTTTGAACTGATTGATATAAAACCTGAAATTCAGGATAGACCTAATGCGAAAGATTTACCTACTTTCAATGAAAGAATCACGTTTGAAAATGTAAGTTTTGCCTATAGGAATGAGCAGTGGGTACTCAAAAACATAAATCTTTCCATTACCAAAGGAAAAATGATAGCTCTTGTAGGAGCTTCGGGCAGTGGGAAATCTACTATCGCCGATTTGCTTTGTCGTTTTTATGAAGTACAAAAAGGCAGAATTTTAATTGATGGCTACGACATCAAAGAAATCACTATGCACTCACTTCGCAAACAAATGGGTATAGTAAGCCAAGAAGCAATACTATTTAATGACACGGTTTTCAATAACATTGCCTTTGGAAAAGAAGCTACAATGGAAGAAGTGATACAGGCGGCTAAAATTGCTCACGCTCACGAATTCATTGAAAAATTACCACAAGGTTACCATACCAACATCGGTGAAAGAGGTTCTCAACTTTCAGGCGGGCAACGCCAACGTATCAGTATCGCCAGAGCTGTACTCAAAAACCCGCCTATCCTAATTTTGGACGAAGCTACTTCGGCTTTGGATAATGAATCTGAAAAAATTGTACAAGAAGCTCTCAACGAACTTATGCAAGAGCGTACTGCCCTAGTTATTGCTCATCGTTTAAGCACCATTCAAAAGGCTGATGAAATCTTAGTAATGGATAAAGGCGAAATAGTAGAAAGAGGCACACATCAAGAGCTTTTGAGTACTCCCCATAGTCTTTATGCTAAACTTTACCGAAGTGCAGAAATTATTGAAGACCTTACTCCGACAATAGAAACCAAAATTGTTTGATGTATGATTTACGATTGTTTTGCCTTTTTCAATGAGTTGGAGTTGTTGGAAATTCGCTTAAATGAACTTGACGAAGTAGTTGATAAATTTGTACTTGTAGAGGCTACTCGTACTTTCCAAAAACAACCTAAACCTTTGTATTTCCAAGAAAACAAACATCTTTTCAAGGCTTTTGAACATAAAATTACTCATATTGTTGTAGATAAATATCCCAGTTTTTGGAAAAAATTTAGAGTACCTACCCCTTGGGACTACGATGACCACCAGAAAGAGCATATTTTATTAGGGCTAAAAAACTGCAAAGATGATGATATAATTATTGTTTCCGATTTAGATGAAATACCAAGAGCAGAAAAAATTAAAGAGTATGCTTACACCGAAGGCATAAAAGTTTTCCGACAATACTTTGCCAATTACTTTTTAAACTATATTTGTATAAAAATAAACGATTACGGCGGAAAGGCTAAAGCTCAAATCAATGAAAATGGCTTTGGTTGGTGGCAAGGAAGTGTGATGCTTTCTTTCAAAGAACTCAGAACAATTACTAAAACCATTGAAAAAACACGCTTACAACGTGATTTATCAGAACCTCAAGTAAAAATTATACGTGAAGGAGGCTGGCATTTTAGTTATATGGGAGGAATTGAAAGAATCATTAAAAAACTTGAGTCTTTAGCTCACCCAGAATTTAACATTGGTTCTTATAAAGACGTGCAAAAAATAAAAAGTCTGATTGCTTCGGGAAAATCATTATTTAACGAAAACGAAGTCTTTCAGAAGACAGATATTTTCAATACAAACATACTTTTTCCAAAGTATGTAAAAGAAAACATAAACAAGTTTCAGAATTTAATAATTTGAATTATGAATAAAGGAGCTATTCGTTTATACAGAAAACTGAAAGAAAAAGGCTATTCACCCAAAAATATTTGTGAGGTGGGGGTGTATCTACCCGAAGAGTCTAATGTAATTAGCTTTATCAAAGAAGGGGTTTCCACTTCACTCATTGAAGCAGACCCCGAATATGTTCGTAAAATTGAATATTTTTTTTCAGAATATCCCAATGTAAAAGTTATTGAAACTGCTATTTTTGACTTCAACGGAACAATAGAGCTATGCAAAAGAGAGGCTTCTACCTTTGTAAGTGTTTTGGAAAAAAGCCCCGCTATTGTGAATGATAATTGCAAAAAAGAGGATTCTTCTAAGATTACTGTGAATTGTGTTATGTTCAGCGAAATAGATAGAGGCGACTTTGATTTAGTTAGCATTGATATTGAAGGGGCAGAATGGTATGTAATCAAACATATGATTAGCCAGCCCAACATTCTTTCAATAGAAACACACGGCAAATATTACACCAATCCCAATATCAAACAAATTATGGATTGGGCAAAGAAAAATAACTATGTAGAATGGTATAAAGATGATAGCGATACTATTTTCGTAAAAAAAGGTACTTTTTTTATTTCAACATTTGAAAAACTGCAACTGATTATCAAAAAAGCTCAAATAGCTTTAATCAAAATGTTAAAACCTATAAAACAACTATTTAAGAAAAAATAAAACCATTTTAGTTCAAAAGAACGGTGCTTCACGTACCAAGATGACGAATTTCTCTCAAATATCTTTTCCATATTCTAAGCATTCCACGCCCAAAGCATCTCTTTTTGAGTTTTAACCTCAAAACCTTGTTTCTGCAAAAAGTTCTTCATCGCATCTTGATTAGCATTTACTTTATTGCAAAAATGTGTTTCCATCACAATGCAGCGAACTTTATCAAGTATCTGCTTGGGTGTAGCATATAAAATATCATACTCTGCCCCTTCGCAATCTACTTTCAGCAAGTCAATATGAGGTAAAGCATATTCTTGAAATATGTCTTGCAGAGAAATCATTTCAACTGATAAATTATCCGTGTTTTGAGCATCAAAGTTTTGTAAGATGCTTGCAACGGGGGTAATTTCTTTACTCTTACAATAAAAAATTTGTGTACTACCAGTACAATCACCTACGGCTTTGGGTATAATTTCCCAATGCAAATGGGCGTTTTCTTGTTGATTCTTACTTAATAATTCAAAATTAGTAGGTAAAGGCTCAAAAGATAAAATGCGGGCTTTTGGAAAAAACTGAAAAAAGAAAGTAGCAGCGTATCCTGCATTAGCACCAATATCAACAATAATTGGCTCTTGAGTAGATAGTTCCTTTCGCAAGAATTTTATTTGGTAGATATCTTGCATATAAATCTCCTTGAAAATCGGTATAATTTCCTCTACTAACCAAAATTGTATTTTATTTTTACCTTTCATCAAGAAAAAAACGTCAGGATTACGTTTTACTTTGAAATATACTTGCCAGTTCCGAATATTTTTCAGCAGGTTAAAATAACGTTTTAACATAAATCTTTTTTATTTTTGTAGCTTTTACAAGGGTAAATTTATGAAAAAAAAGAGTTCGCTTTTGCTATTTGCGTTTCTTTTTATCTTACTTTCTTGCGAAAGCCAATCAGATAAATCCGAATTAAAGTTAGACTTTTCTAAAATCATTCCCGATAAAGACCAAGCCGAAGGCATAAATTACGATACACTCGCTGTGCTTTCCTCTACCCCTGAAACAGCCTTGCTGGATAGTATGGCGAAAGACTTTATTCGCCAGTGGGAAATTAAAGGTATGAGTATAGCCGTTTCGTACTATGGCAAACTTGTTTATGCCAAAGGTTTTGGTTGGGCAGATGAAGAGCGTAAAATTCCTGTCAAACCGCATCATCTTTTTCGCATAGCAAGTGCTTCAAAGCTCGTTACAGCCGTGGGCATTATGCACCTTATTGAGCAAGGCAAATTCACTTTGGATAGCAAAGTTTTTGGCGAAAATGGGATTTTGAAGCGTTACAATGCTTGGATTGCCGATAAAACTATGTATGGCATCACCATTCGGCACTTGCTCACGCATACGGCGGGCTGGTGGAACTATCTGCTCACCGACCCTATGTTTGTGCCTGTACAAATAGCCCAAATTATGCAAACTCCTTCTCCACCGCCTTTTGATAGTGTAATGCGTTTTATGCTTTCGCAAAAAAAGGTTTTTACGCCCGGTTCTTTCTATGATTATTCCAATTTTGGGTATTGTGTTTTGGGGAAAGTGATTGAGGAAGTTTCAGGCAAAGACTATGAAACATTTATGCGAGAAAATATTTTAGCTCCTATGGGAATTAGGCGTATGCGTATAGGGAAAAGTCGTTATGAGGAGCGTTTCTCCAATGAAGTAAAATATTACGTAGCCGACAATACTCCTCAAAATCTTTCTATTTATCCTCCTCACGATTCAGCCTCGCGAGCCTATGAAGGCACATACATACAAGGTTTAGGAGCGGCAGGCGGTTGGATTGCCAGCTCGGTAGATATGCTTCGCTTTTTAAGCTACATTGATAATTGGGACACCCCCAAAGACTTTCTCTCCAAAGAAAGCATCAACGAAATGACTTTGCAAGATGCCGATAGTACGCAAATTCAGCGGGCTTTGGGCTGGAAACGTATTTCTCCTGAAAAATGGTGGCGAACAGGCAATTTGGCAAGTAGTAATATTTCACTTTCACGCCGAAATGATGGATACGCTTGGGTAGTCATTACCAATACAGGTTCTTGGCGAGCCTCTTTTTTCCCTTATGAAATAGAAGGCTTTATGACAAGAGCCTTGCAAAAAGTAAAATTCAAAGAACAAGATTTATTCAAATATACAAAGTAATTTTCATAAAAATGGATTATGCTTTTTTTCAAAAGCAATGGTAGTAGGTTCGCCGTGTCCTGTGAAAATAGTGGTATCATCAGGTAAAGCGAACATCACATTTCGTATGGAATGGATAAGAGTTTGATAGTTGCCACCGGGCAAATCAGTTCTACCAATACTGGTTCTAAATAACACATCACCATTGATGCAAAAGCCCTGCTTTTCGTTGTAAAAAACCACGTGCCCTGGTGAATGTCCAGGTGTAAAAAGAACTTTCAGGGCAGAATTTCCGAATTCAATAATTTCATTTTCCTGCAAATAAACATCGGTACGAGTGCTTTCTACACGAGCTATGCCGAACATTCGTGCCGATGCCTCTAATATACCCAAATTAAAATCCTCGCTTGCGTGTGCGTATGACTGCACTGCAAAAGTTTGCTTTACAAACTCATTCCCAAAAACGTGGTCTAAATGGCAATGTGTATTCAAAAGTTTAACAACCTGCAAGTTATTTTCTTGTATAAAATCTTGCAAAGTTTTTCTTTCAACACTATTGTAGCAACCGGGGTCTATAATTACAGCCTCTCGGGTTTCATCATAAAGCACAAAAGTATTTTCAGCAAAAGGACTGAATACAAAGCTGGCAATTTGTATCATTTTGACAATTCTTTACGAATTTGTTGGATATGCTCAATGGTCAAATTAGTAAGTTTCATAATCAAATCATCGGTCAAACCCTCTCTGATAGCACTTTTAGCAATTTCCACCATATTTTTCATTTTCTCGTCCAATCTAATTTCGTTCTCCATTTGCAGGGCTTTTTCTTCTATCGCTAATTGGGCATTCATCGCTTCGCTGGCTTTCCAGTGTAAATAATCTAAATATCGGTTATAGCTGTACTGATTTTCTTTATCCAAACGCATAATATCCAAGGCTTCTCTTGCTTCTTTCAAGCCTTTTGCCCGAAATTCATCTTTCACTTCACTATTTTTTAAGAAATAAATCCACTCATCAAGTGTATCTTTGGCTACATCATTGAACTGATTGACCTTGATAAGATAATACTCGGGAAAAATATCGGAAACCAAAGTTTTGGCAAAAGTATTTCTTTGTTTTTCGGAAAGTTGCAAAGTATCGTTGAAGTGCAAACCTTGAAATGTAGTAGTGCCTTTGTAGATGTAATCTTGCCCCTGCCCTAAATCAAAATAGACGATATTTATAGAAATCACTTTTTTGACTTCCCAGTAGGCTTGCCCCAAACGTAAATGCTCGGCAACAGCTTTGCTTGTGCCATAGACCATTCGGTGGAAGTAGTCAATTTCGTAAGTGTTCTGAATTTCAATGATAATGAGTTCGTTTTTAGAGTTTTCTGTAAGAATATCCACTCGGTTGTATTTATCCTCCCAACTTTCCTGATTACCCTCGCTTTCTAAAATTTCTTTGATTTTGATGTCTTCAAACAGAAGTTCGGATAAAAAACCTTCCAGCACAACAAAATTGGCTTTGTTGCGTAGCAAGCGTTTAATTGCCCAATCAAAACGAATAAGTTTTTTCGACATTGATACAGAAACTTTATGCAAATGTAATCAAACAAACATAAAGGCGAGCAAAAACCCGCCTTTATGAGAATTTTTATTTAACTTTCTCTTTTTCCTTTTTGGTTTTTTTACGGCTATTGTTGTTATTTTCTTCCATTTCTTCTTTCAACCCTACCATTAGTTTTTGATACTTTCTAAAGCCCGTACCCGCAGGAATCAGATGACCTACTATCACATTTTCTTTCAAACCAAGTAAATCATCTTTTTTACCACGGATAGCCGCTTCGCTAAGCACTTTGGTAGTTTCTTGGAATGAAGCCGCAGAAATGAAGCTATCAGTATCCAAAGAGGCTTGTGTAATACCTTGTAGTGTAGGTTGCGATACCGCAGGTTGGGCATCACGAACTTTTACAAGTTTTTTATCCTGACGGCGAAGTATGGAATTTTCGTCTCGCAATTCACGAGCCGTAATAGGTTGTCCAGGACGGAATTTAGCCGATGCTCCTGCATCTTCTACAATTTTCAGATCCATAATTCTGTCGTTTTCTTCACGGAAAGCCCATTTATCTACCACTTGTCCGGGCAAGAAATCAGTATCTCCGGGGTCAATGACTTCTACTTTTTGCATCATTTGCCTTACAATCACTTCAATATGCTTATCATTGATTTTCACCCCTTGCAAACGATACACTTCTTGAATTTCGTTTACCAAATATTCTTGCACTGCGGTAGGTCCTTTGATAGCCAAAATATCGCTTGGCGTGATAGCCCCATCAGAGAGAGGCATACCTGCACGCACAAAATCGCCATCTTGAACTAAAATATGCTTTGAAAGAGGCACCATATATTTCTTAATGACCCCATCTTTGGACTCAATGATAATCTCACGATTACCACGTTTCACTGCTCCATAGGTAACTACTCCATCAATAGCACTTACAATAGCAGGATTAGAAGGATTGCGAGCTTCAAAGAGTTCTGTTACACGTGGCAAACCACCTGTAATATCACGTGTTTTACCAATTGCTCTTGGAATTTTAGCAAGCACCTGTCCTGCCTTGATAGTTTTTCCTTCTTCTACGGCAAGTCTTGCACCTACGGGAATATTGTAAGTTTTGGGCTCACCTTTGCTTGGCTTAATCACCAAAGCAGGGTTTTTGGTTTTATCTTTGGTTTCAATAATAACCTTTTCACGGAAACCTGTTTGCTCATCAGCTTCTTCTTTGTACGTAATGCCTTCTTCAATAGCTTCATACTCTACGGTACCCGCTACTTCCGAAATTATTACCGCATTGTAAGGATCCCATTCGCAAAGTACCTGCCCTTTTTCTACCATATCCCCTTTTTTCACTTTCAGCACTGCTCCATAAGGCATATGGTTAGAAATAAGCACTTTGCCCGATTTAGGTTCAATCACCTTCACCTCTGATGAACGTGTAATAACGATTTCAATAGGATTACCGTCGTTATCAGTAGATTTCACGGTACGTAGGTTCTCAAAATCTATTTCACCTGCAAACTTAGCTTTTACAGAAGCATCAACCGCAATATTAGATGCCGCACCCCCCACGTGGAAAGTACGCAAA
This sequence comes from Raineya orbicola, assembly GCF_002843425.1. Classification (GTDB taxonomy): domain Bacteria; phylum Bacteroidota; class Bacteroidia; order Cytophagales; family Thermonemataceae; genus Raineya; species Raineya orbicola. The sequence continues at coordinate 11,654 of NZ_NKXO01000014.1, read as the reverse complement.
GTAAGCTGTGTTCCGGGCTCACCGATAGATTGAGCGGCAATAACCCCTACGGCTTCACCATTATCTACCAAGCGTCCTGTGGCAAGATTTCTACCATAACATTTCTGACAAACCCCTTTACGTGTTTCACAAGTAAGCACTGAACGAATTTCTACTTCTTCAATACTGGTTTGAGAGATACGCTCTGCAATGGCTTCGGTAATTTCCTCTCCCGATGCTACAATGAGTTCATCGGTAAGCGGGTCATAGACATCGTGAAGCGATACCCTTCCCAAAATACGCTCTGCAAGAGGTTCTACAATATCCTCGTTATCTTTGAGTGCTGAAACCGTAATGCCTCTCAAAGTACCGCAATCCTCTTCGGTAATAATCACGTCTTGGGCAACATCTACCAAACGACGAGTGAGGTAACCCGCATCAGCGGTTTTAAGAGCAGTATCTGCCAGACCTTTTCTTGCACCGTGTGTTGAAATAAAGTATTCCAGAACGTCCAGACCTTCTTTGAAATTAGAAAGAATAGGGTTTTCAATAATTTCTCCTGCTGAACCTTGTACGTTTTTTTGAGGCTTTGCCATAAGTCCCCGCATACCACCAAGCTGACGGATTTGCTCTTTTGAACCTCTCGCTCCTGAATCCATCATCATAAACACAGAGTTGAAACCCTCTTTGTCGTTGGTCATATCTTCAATGAGCTTGCGAGTGAGTTCATTATTGACACGCGTCCAAGTATCAATCACTTGGTTATAGCGTTCATTGTCCGTAATGAAGCCCATCATATAGTTATTGCGAATTTCCTCAATTTCGCCTTTGGCTTTGGCAATGAGTTTATCTTTATCTTTGGGGATAAGAATATCGTTCAAACCGATAGAAAGCCCACCTTTGAAAGCCGAACGGAAGCCCAAGTCTTTAATATCGTCAAGGAATTTCGCAGTTTTTGCCATTCCTGCGATTTTGAATACCAAGCCAATAGCTTGCTGGATTTTCTTTTTGGTGAGCAATTCGTTGATAAAACCTACTTCTTCGGGTACGCACCAATGATTGAAAAGCACTCTACCTGCTACGGTATCAATGATTTTTTCCACTAGTTCATCACCTTCACGTACTTTGGTTTTCACCTTGATGAAAGCGTGAGGCGATAGTTGTCCTTCATCAACGGCAATTACAACTTCTTCGGCACTATAAAACACTTTACCTTCACCTTTATCGCCTTTTCTACCTTTGGTTATGTAGTATAGTCCCAAAACCATATCTTGTGAAGGTACGGTAATAGGAGCCCCATTGGCAGGGTTCAAGATGTTATGCGAAGCAAGCATAAGTAAAGAGGCTTCCAAAATAGCTTCTTGCCCCAATGGAACGTGTACCGCCATTTGGTCTCCATCAAAGTCAGCGTTGAATGCCGTACAAACCAAAGGGTGCAACTGAATAGCTTTACCCTCTATAAGTTTGGGCTGGAAAGCCTGAATACCCAAGCGGTGAAGCGTAGGAGCACGGTTCAAAAGAACGGGGTGTCCTTTGAGAACATTTTCTAAAATATCCCAAATAACGGGGTCTTTTCTATCAACAATTTTTTTAGCCGACTTAACGGTCTTTACGATACCTCTTTCAATGAGCTTGCGAATAATAAAGGGTTTGAATAGCTCTGCCGCCATATCTTTGGGAAGCCCGCACTCGTGAAGTTTTAGCTCAGGACCTACCACAATTACAGAACGTCCTGAATAATCCACACGCTTACCCAAAAGGTTCTGACGGAAACGCCCTTGCTTTCCTTTGAGCATATCTGAAAGCGATTTCAAAGCACGGTTTCCATCAGCACGTACCGCATTCACTTTACGAGAGTTATCAAAGAGGCTATCTACGGCTTCTTGGAGCATACGCTTTTCGTTGCGAAGAATCACCTCAGGAGCTTTAATCTCCATTAAACGCTTCAAACGATTGTTACGAATAATCACTCGGCGGTAGAGGTCGTTGAGGTCAGAGGTAGCAAAGCGACCGCCATCCAAAGGCACTAATGGACGTAATTCGGGTGGAATCACAGGCACCATACGAATAATCATCCATTCGGGCTTGTTTTCAATTTTAGATTCTTGAAAAGCACGTACTACTTTCAAACGCTTCAAAGCCTCTGCTTTGCGTTGTTGAGAGTTATCAGTAGCGGCTTGATGACGAAGTTCGTAAGCAAGTTTATCTAAACCCGTAGGGCTACCGGGTATTTCATTGCCTTGTGCATCTTTTTCTCTTTCAGAAAGACGCTTCAGAAGCATTTCCAAAGCCTCTGCTCCCATTTTGGCAATAAACTTATTAGGGTCTTCATCAGGCAAAAGCTGATTTTCGCGGGGCAATTTATCTAAAATATCCAGATATTCGTCCTCGGTAAGGAAGTCTAAATAATTGCTACCATTTCTATTTTCCTCGGCAACAATACCGGGCTGAACCACTACATAACGCTCGTAGTAAATGATTTGGTCAAGTTTTTTGGCAGGAAGCCCTAAAAGATAACCTATTTTATTGGGTAATGAGCGAAAATACCAGATGTGAGCCACAGGTACTACCAACTCAATATGTCCCATACGCTCACGGCGAACTTTCTTTTCTGTTACTTCTACACCACAGCGGTCGCAAATAATTCCCTTGTAACGAATACGCTTATATTTACCACAATGACACTCATAGTCCTTCACGGGTCCGAAAATACGCTCACAGAAAAGCCCTCCCATTTCGGGTTTATAGCTTCTGTAATTGATAGTTTCGGGTTGGGTAACTTCCCCATAAGAACTTTCCAAAATAGACTCTGGCGAAGCCAAACTGATAGTGATTGAATTGAAATCACTGGAAAGTTTTTTGTTTTTTTTCAAAGACATAGATGTATGCTTTTAGAAGTTCAAGGGTTCAAGATTTGAAGGTTTGAGGTTTAATGAAAGCCTCAAACCCTGATTAGTTCAAAGTAATTTCTAATGCCAAACCACGCAATTCGTGAACAAGCACATTGAAAGATTCAGGAATGTTGGGTTTGGGTAAGAGTTCTCCTTTTACAATAGCTTCATAAGTTTTTGCTCTACCAATTACATCATCGGACTTCACGGTAAGGATTTCTTGCAATATGTGCGAAGCACCAAATGCCTCAATTGCCCAAACCTCCATTTCACCGAAACGCTGACCACCAAATTGAGCCTTACCGCCCAAAGGCTGTTGGGTAATGAGTGAATAAGGTCCAATAGAACGAGCGTGCATCTTATCATCAACAAGGTGTCCGAGTTTGAGCATATAAATCACTCCTACGGTTACAGGCTGGGTAAATCTTTCACCCGTTAAGCCATCGTAAAGGTATGTTCTACCATACTCGGGTAAGCCTGCTTTTTTAAGCTCATTCAAAACATTTTCTTCTTTTGCTCCGTCAAAAATAGGGGTTGCGTATTTTACACCAAGTTTTTCACCTGCCCAGCCCAAAATGGTTTCATAGATTTGTCCAATGTTCATACGCGAAGGTACTCCCAAAGGATTGAGTACAATATCCACAGGCGTACCATCTTCCAAGAAAGGCATATCTTCTTCGGCAACGATTTTAGCCACCACCCCTTTATTTCCGTGGCGACCTGCCATTTTATCCCCTACTTTCAGTTTGCGTTTTTTGGCAATATACACTTTGGCAAGTTTCACAATACCCGCTGGCAATTCATCGCCGACCTCCATTGCAAAACGCTCACGCTTGAAGTTGCCCGAAATTTCATTGCGTTTTTTGAGGTAATTTTTCACCAAATCTGCCACTAAAGCATTTATTTTGGCATCATTTGTCCAATTTTCAATTACTACATCAGCAATCAGGTTTACTTCTTCAGGAACGTTGTAACTGCTCTCGTCGCGATAAGGGTTATTATCGGGGAATAAGTTTTTTTCAATGTTAGTTCTGTTGAACTTTGTACCTTTGGATATTAGTTCATCACCAAATTTATGTTTTACCCCTTGCGAAGTTTTACCTTCCAAAATAGTGGCAAGTTTGTTAATCATTTCCTCACGCAATTTTTTCAACTCTTTGCCATAGTTTTGCATAAGCGTTTTGACATCATCTTTGGAACGCTTGCGTAAGTCTTTATCTTTGCGAGGGCGTGAAAAGAGTTTGGTATCAATTACAACACCTTTTACCGAAGGAGGAACACGCAAAGAAGCATCTTTTACATCTCCTGCTTTATCACCGAAAATAGCACGCAAAAGTTTCTCTTCGGGAGTAGGGTCAGTTTCACCTTTGGGAGTGATTTTTCCTACTAGAATATCACCCTCACGCACTTCTGTACCTACTGCTACGATACCGTTTTCATCAAGGTGGCGAATCGCATCTTCGCTTACATTCGGAATTTCAGAAGTAAGTTCTTCTTCGCCACGTTTGGTATCGCGTACCTCCATTTCAAACTCTTCGATATGGATAGAAGTAAACCAATCTTCTTTTACTACTTTTTCAGAAATCACAATAGCGTCCTCAAAGTTGTACCCTTGCCAAGGCATAAAAGCCACTTTGAGGTTTCTACCCAAAGCCAATTCCCCGCCTTGTGTAGCATATCCTTCGCAGAGAGGTTGTCCTTTGGTTACTTTTTCGCCTACACGCACGGTAGGTACGAGATTGATACAAGTATCTTGGTTAGTGCGTCTGAATTTAGTCAGATAGTAAGTTCTTGTATCGCCATCGAAAGATGTAAGCAATTCATCTTCGGTAAATTCGTAGCGAATAACAATTTTAGTGGCATCAACATATTCTACCACACCATCTTTTTCGGCAAGAATAAGCGTACGCGAATCCAAAGCTACACGCTTTTCTAAACCCGTTCCTACGATAGGAGCTTGGGGTTTGAGTAAAGGCACTGCCTGACGTTGCATATTAGAACCCATCAAGGCACGGTTGGCATCATCGTGCTCAAGGAAAGGAATAAGCGAAGCGGCAACCGAAACAATTTGGTTAGGAGCAACGTCCATATAAGCTACTTCTTCGGGAGCAACCATAGGGAAATCACCCTCATAACGAACTTTTACAGCATCCACCAAGAAATTACCTTCATCATCTATTTTGGCATTGGCTTGGGCAATGTGCTGTCCATCTTCTTCTTCTGCTGAAAGGAATACAACATCTTTAATATCTAATTTGCCTCCTTTTACTCTGAAATAGGGCGTTTCAATAAAGCCCATTGAATTGACTTTGGCGTGTACGCAAAGCGAGGAAATCAGACCAATGTTTGGACCTTCAGGGGTTTCAATGGTACAAAGCCTTCCGTAGTGTGTGTAATGTACGTCGCGGACTTCAAATCCTGCTCTTTCTCGGGAAAGACCACCTGGACCCAAAGCAGACATTCTGCGTTTGTGTGTAATTTCTGCCAACGGGTTGGTTTGGTCCATAAATTGAGAAAGTTGGTTTGTTCCAAAGAAAGAATTGATAACCGAAGACAAAGTACGTGCATTGATTAAATCCACAGGCTTAAAGTCTTCATTATCTCTTACGTTCATTCTTTCTTTGATAGTACGAGCCATACGGGCAAGTCCTACCCCAAATTGAGCATACAATTGCTCACCTACGGTACGCACACGACGATTAGAAAGGTGGTCAATATCATCAACTACGGCTTTGGAGTTGATAAGCCCAATGAGATATTTCACAATACTGATAATATCTTCGCGTGTAAGCACGCGAGTCTCCATAGGAATATCTAATGAAAGTTTTTTGTTCATTCGGTATCTACCCACATCACCCAAATCATAACGTTTATCCGAAAAGAACAAATTATGTATAATTTCGCGAGCAGTTTGCTCATCAGGAGCTTCTGTATTACGCAACTGACGATAAATTTGCTCAACAGCCTCTTTTTCAGAGTTACAATTATCTTTTTGTAGTGTATTGTAAATAATTTGATAGTCTGCAATATTGATTTCTTCGCGATGCAAGATAATGGAAGTCGCTCCCGAACTCATAATTACATCAATATCTTCCTCGCGAATTACGGAATCACGCTCCAAAAGCACCTCATTGCGGTCAATAGAAACAACTTCTCCTGTATCCTCATCTACAAAGTCTTCTGTCCAAGAACGTAATACACGAGCGGCAAGGCGTCTGCCAACAGCTTTTTTAAGGGTTTTGTTATTAACTTGTATTTCTTCGGAAAGTCCAAAAATATCTAAAATTTCTTTATCCGTTCCATAACCAATAGCACGCAAAAGCGTAGTAACGGGAAATTTCTTTTTTCTATCAATGTAAGCATACATTACATTATTGACATCAGTCGCAAACTCAATCCAAGAGCCTTTGAAAGGAATAATACGAGCTGAATAGAGTTTGGTGCCGTTGGTATGTTTGCTCATTGCAAAAAATACACCCGGCGAACGATGCAACTGCGAAACAATCACTCTTTCAGCACCATTGATGATGAAAGAGCCTTTTTCAGTCATATAAGGGATATTACCCAAAAATACTTCTTGGTCAATGGGTTCAAAATCTTCGTTGTCTTCATCGTTGCAAGAAAGCCTTAATTTTGCCTTCAAAGGAACAGAATAGGTGAGTCCTCTATCAATACACTCCTCAACAGAATATTTGGGAGGATCTATGGTGTAATCAATAAACTCTAATACAAAATTTTCGCGAGAGTCGCTGATTGGGAAATTTTCCATAAAGACTTTGTAAAGCCCTTCTTTGGCACGGTTTTCAGCGGGGGTTTCCAGTTGGAAAAAGTCGCGAAAAGATTGTAGCTGGATGTCTAGAAAATCGGGATAATCAACAAGGTTCTTAACAGAAGCAAAACTAATTCTTTCAGCCATTGTTCAAGAAGTTTGGGTTAGGAAAATGCTGTAAAGCGAAATAAGTTAAAGTTAAAAGTTTGAGGTTTGAAGTTGAAGGTTTGGTTTTGAAAATACAAGTTTAAAGTTGGAATTTGAACTTTTAAGCCTTCGGTTATTGTAAAAAAAGAATTTTTATTAGCTACAAATGGCAATAGACCTGATTTCCGAATAGCGGAAATTTCAGGTCTGATTGCCCCGCATCACCGAGAGAATTACTTAATTTCTACTTCGGCACCTGCTTCAGTTAATTTTGTTTTGAGAGCCTCAGCTTCATCTTTGGGTACTCCTTCTTTGATAGCTTTAGGAGCCGCATCTACCAAAGCTTTAGCTTCTGTTAGAGGCAAACCAGCAAGGTCTTTTACAAGTTTCACTACATTCAGTTTGTTAGGACCAGCGGCTTTCAAGATTACATCAAAAGAAGTTTTCTCTTCTGCTTTGGCGGCACCAGCATCACCACCCGCAGCGGCGGCAACCATTACAGGAGCACCTGCGGCAGGTTCAATGCCATATTCTTCTTTCAAAATTTTAGCAAGTTCAGTAACTTCTTTTACAGTTAGATTTACAAGTTGTTCTGCTAATGCTTTAACGTCTGCCATAATTTGTATGAATTTAATTTGAAAAACAAGTACAAGGGTTTTTGTAAAAAATTAGGATTTCTTTTCTTCCAATGTTTTGAGAATACCAGCAATTTTGCCGCCCTGACCTTGCAAAGCCCCAATAAGATTTGCCATAGGTGATTGCAACAAGCCGATAACTTCTCCCAAAAGTTCAGCCTTAGATTTGACATTGCAAAGAGCCTCTAATTGGTGGTCGCCGATATAAAGCGAAGTATCAATAGAAGCACCTTTGATGATAGGTTTTTCAGTGTTATTTTTCTTTCTGAAATCCTTGATTAGGCGAGCAGGCTTATTACCTGTATCAGAAAACATTACACCTGAATAACCTTTCAAAACTTTTTCATCTACAAAAGGCTGATAGTCTGTATCCAAAGCCTCTAATGCTTTCTTGATAAGCGAGTTTTTCACTACTCGGTACTCAATTTGAGCATTGAAGCAGGCTCTACGCAAGTCGTTGTCCTTTGCTACTGAAAATCCGCTGGCATCAACGATATAGAAATAAGGAGTATTAGCAAATTTTTCTTTCAACTCCTCAATGATAGCTGTTTTTTCCTCTCTTGTCATTAGATTACAGTAGTTTTATCAATACTAACACCCGGACTCATCGTAGAAGAAAGCGATATAGACTTAATGTAAGTACCTTTTGCAGAAGCAGGCTTGAGCTTTTGCACTACATTGATGAGTTCCATTGCATTTTCAGCAATTTTTTCAGGAGAAAAAGAGATTTTGCCAATGGAAGTGTGAATGATACCTGTTTTATCCACTTTGAAATCAATTTTACCTGCTTTTACTTCCTTGACAGCCTTACCAATCTCCATAGTTACGGTACCAGACTTGGGATTAGGCATCAGTCCGCGAGGACCTAAGATTTTTCCCAAACGTCCAACTTTTGCCATAGCCGTAGGGGTGGTGATAATTACATCAATATCCGTCCAACCACCTTCAATTTTGGTGATATATTCGTCCATACCAACATAGTCGGCACCAGCGGCTTTGGCTTCTTCTTCCTTATCAGGCGGGCAGAGTACAAGTACGCGTACATCTTTTCCTACTCCGTGAGGCAAGGCAACAACCCCTCTCACCATTTGGTCTGACTTACGAGGATCTACGCCAAGGCGAATATCAATATCCACAGAAGCATCAAACTTGGTGAAAGTGATGTCTTTTAAGATTTTTGCCGCATCCACCAAAGAGTAGCTTTTAGTATTATCGTATTTAGCGAGTGCCGCCTTTCTATTTTTCGTGAGTTTTCCCATTGTGTTTGCGGTTTTAGTTGTTGTCCCAAGGAGCTTTGCCTGTTACGGTAATTCCTAAACTGCGGGCTGTACCTGCTACCATACGCATAGCCGATTCAATGGTGAAGCAATTCAAATCGGGCATTTTAATTTCGGCTACTTGCTTGATTTGGTCCCAAGTAACCGAACCGATTTTTTTACGATTAGGCTCTGCCGAACCTGTTTGCTTCTTGAGTAAGTCTTTGAGTAAAACAGCCGTAGGAGGCGTTTTTACGACAAAATCAAAAGACTTATCGGTATAATACGTAATGAGTACAGGTAATACCTGACCTTGCTTGTCTTGGGTACGGGCGTTGAACTGCTTGCAGAACTCCATAATATTGATACCCTTTGAACCCAAAGCAGGTCCGATTGGAGGCGAAGGGTTTGCCTGTCCGCCTTTTACTTGCAGTTTGAGGTATCCTGCTACTTCTTTTGCCATTGTTTTTATATTTTTTTGTTTTTGTTTCGGGCTTGTTGCTAAATGGTTTGGAAGCTAACCTCAACAAGCTGTGCGTAACATTTATATTTATGGAAGCGAGAGGCTTTTGAATATTAAAGATTTTTCCCCTTTCTAATCCAACTTTTCTACCTGCGTATAACTCAACTCCAAAGGGGTACTTCTACCAAAAACTTTCACCATTACGTCTAATTTCTTTCTTTCATCATAAACTTGCTCTACTACGGCATCAAAACCGCTGAAAGGTCCGTCTATTACACGTACGTGTTCGCCCACAATGAAAGAGGCTTCGGTTTTTACTGCACTTTCCTCTTCTTCATCAACTCTACCTAAAATTCTATTTACTTCCGACTGACGCAAAGGGGTTGGCAGTTTGGTATAACCTTTTTTGCCTTGTGTATCTGTTTCATCTTCGCGTGCAGTACCTTCCAAAAATCCTAAAACACCGGGAACATTTTTAAGCGTATGCAAAGCCTCTCCGTGAGAAAGATCGGCATACACTAAAATATATCCGGGAAAGAAAGTTTTTTCTCTTACTCTCTTTTTACCATTGCGAACCTCATACACTTTTTCAGTGGGGATAAGCACCTGTGGTACGTATTCCTGTAATTTTTGGCGAGCAATTTCGTTATCAATATAGCTTTTTACTTTCTTTTCCTGCCCTGCTACTGCTCGCAATACATACCAATTTAGCTTGCTACTCATTGCCAATTCAGTTTATAGAACCTAACTGCTAAAATTACTTGGTACTCTTGTACCACATTTTAAGCCCTTCTTCAAGCCCCTTATCTATCACAAAACCAATAATCAAGGCAAAAATCAAAGACGCCACTAATACCAAAATCGTCTGATTTTGCAAAGTGCTATATTTGAGCCAAGTAACTTTATGCACCAGCTCATCATACGATTCGGCTAAAAAATTTCTTACTTTTGCTACAAAATTTGCCATTTTTTTCTATGTTTGCACGGGTGGAGAGATTCGAACTCCCATCAACGGTTTTGGAGACCGCTATTCTACCCTTGAACTACACCCGTAAAAAGACACTTTTACAAATGGAGTGCAAATATACGGAAAAGAAAATTATTATCCAAAAAAAACTTTACTTTTTTACTAAAATTTCTGCCCATTGCAAATCTTCGGGGGTGGTGATTTTTATATTTTCATAGTTTCCCTCTATCAGGGTAACCGAAAACCCTGCTTGTTCAAACACAGAAGCATCATCTGTAATCAAGGAAGTATCAGGGACTTGCTGAAACGCCTGCCAAATTTTGGCAAGCACAAAAGTTTGGGGCGTTTGGATAAGTCGGAACTGCTCACGAGGTAGGCTTTCGCTTTGTTCTAATGTGTTTTTTAGCCTGCGAATAGAGTCTTTGAGCGGCACCGAAGCCACCGCAGAACCATTTTTCTGTGCTATTTCAAAACTTTTTTCAATGACTTCAGGCTTTACAAATGGACGCACCCCATCGTGAATGGCTACTAAACTTTCCTGCGGAAACTTATTTTCCACTAAAAATTTTAATCCGTTTTTCACGGATTGATAGCGTGTTTCGCCCCCTGTTACCAAATGCCCCTTCAATCTATACTGATGCTTTTCGCAAATGTTCTGCCAAGCCTCAAACTCACTTTGGGGCAATACAAGTACAATTTGCTCACAAATTTTTTCAAAAACTGCAAGTGTGTGCAATAAAATAGGCTTTTCTGCTATTTCTAAAAATTGTTTCGGAATAGAGCTTCCCATTCGCTTTCCGCTTCCGCCCGCTACAATAAGAGCTATTTTCATATAGTTTTGAACCTGTGTAAATCTTGATATTAAGCACAAAAATAACCTTTTTCAAAATAAAAATGCTCTGCAAAAGACAAATTTACACAATCGCAATGGTAATTCATTGAAAAATACCACACATTTATTAAAAAAGTGCAACGTTTGAAAAAAGTTTGAAAAAAGTTTGAAAAAAGTTTGAAAAAAGTTTGAAAAAAGTTTAGGCTTGCTATATCATTGCACCAAGAAATTTTTGAGCTCAAAATTTCGAGTTTTATGTTTCACCTTAAAATTTCAAAAAAATGAAAAATTTGGTTTTTGTCATTTTTCTAGTAACGATTCTGATCGCTTGTAACAAATCTGAAATACAGCCAGATATGAGTAGTTCAGAAAAAAATATGGATAAAAAAATATCTTTGATGTTAAAAGAAAAATATGGAATAAAGGAAATTACTCAAACAATAGATGGTAGCTACATTTTTGTATATGAAAACAGAAATGAATTAGTGGCTATTCCTAATGGAGAAAATAGTTTTATACTCAAAGGTTCAAAATTAGGAAATAAGATAATGAAAATCTACAAATCAAATGAGATATCAGAAATTCCTTAACGTGAATTATAAGTCTAACTTATTGTTTTCAAGGGATTTAAATAAAAAAACTTAGGGTAATTGAAAAAATGATTAACTTTGAGTTGTACTTTTTAAATATTTAATCATATGAGTCAATTACCTCT
>NZ_NKXO01000013.1 GCF_002843425.1 Raineya orbicola | reverse complement strand
GCTATAAGTATTTTTTTTATACCTCACAAAAAAACAATAAGGATTTTCTTAATGATGAAATCTTTCTTAATTTTGTTAAATTAAACGCCGTCAATATCCACTAATTCATAACTTGGCGGTCATATTGCTAAACACCACCCTTTTTTTATTTTTCTACTTTCATTTTTTTCAAACTATCTTTATTGTCTTTTGCTTCACCCTCGCTACGATTAGCAGAAGGATAAGGAAGTTCTATTTCATACGTTTTTCCTTCTTTGATGCTAAGCGTTTTACCTTTTATCCAAGGATTGTACTCTACAAGTACTCGGTAAGAAACCCCGTTTTTTTCAGCAAAATCCACCAAATCACTAATATTTTCTTTAATTTTTATTGTCCGCAAAGGTGGGAAACAATACAAACTTTCTTGCCTCATCTGATAGCCGTATTTTTGGGGATTTTCATAAATATGCTTAAAAGCTACCAAACGAATTACATAGCGGGCTGTTTCGGGATACAGAAATAAATCATAATAAGATTTTTGCTTTTGAAAGCTGATAGCTCCTTCCAAATAGCCCGCACCTGCATTATAAGCCGCCGCCGCCAATGCCCAACTCCCAAATTTCTGATAATTTTCTTTCAGAATACGAGCCGCCACGTAAGCCGATTTGATAGGGTGAAAGCGTTCATCTATTTCTTCATTGATTTCCAAACCATACTGCTTAGCTACTTCGGGCATAATTTGCCATAAACCACCTGCTCCCATAGGCGAAACTGCTTGAGGCATAAGATTGCTTTCAATAATGGGTAAATACTTAAAATCCGTATGCACGCCCATTTCTGAAAGAATTTTTTCAAAACGCGGAAGCCACTGATTAGCCCTACGGATAGTCATTGCTGTACCTGCGTGAGCAAAAATAAAGGCATAAAACTCTCTATCCAAACGATGACGCACATTCATATCTTCCAAAGGAACAGGCTCATCAGCAAAATAAAGTCTTTCGGGCAAGCGAAAATCTATGAGTTGTGTCTGATGCCAAGAGCCGTCTTGGTATTGCTCATATAATACATTATTAAACTTTTTGTCATAAATAGTATAGCCTATCAGCCCCAAAACGAGTACCCACAACACAACGCTCTGAAAATTTTTCATAGTTATTAGTATTTTTTAAGAAAACAAAACGCTGTAAAGAAGCATATTCCTTACAGCGTCTGATGTATAGAAAATGCCTTTTAGGCAACTGAAATACGTTTGAAAGCAACTACTTTCAAATCTTTGCTGATACCTTGCAAATATTGAGCCACTGTTTTTGAGCTATCTTTCACAAACTCCTGATTCAGTAAAGTGCTTTCTTTGATAAATTTATTCACTTTGCCTTGTGCAATTTTTTCAAGCATATTTTCAGGTTTGCCCTCGTTGCGAGCTTGCTCCATACCAATTTCAAGCTCTTTATCCAATATATGCTGAGGAACATCAGCTCTATCTACTGCAATAGGGTTCATAGCGGCAATTTGCATAGCTAAATCTTTGCCTATTTCTTTGTAATCTACACCATTAGTTCCTTCTAAAACCACAAGCACTCCAAGTTTATTGTTGCTATGTAAGTAAGAAGTTACTTTTTCGCCTGCTACTTTGGCATAAGCCGTAACCAAAATTTTCTCTCCTACCTTTCCAATAAAATCTGTAACATATTCTTGTAAAGTTCTGCCATCTGAAGCCAATTGCATAAGTTGTTCAATAGTATCAGGTTTTTGAGCGATAGCCGCTTTCATAATTCTTTCTGCCAAAGCATTAAACTCGGCGTTTTTCGCTACTGACTCAGTTTCGCAGTTGAAAGCAAACATAATGCCTTCATTCTGTGCCTCATTGGTATAAATCATCACAACACCTTCTTTGGTTTCGTTATCGGCACGTTTAGCAGAGATTTTCTCACCTTTTTTGCGTAAAAATTCAATGGCTTTTTCAAAATCACCATTTGCTTCGGTAAGGGCTTGCTTGCAATCCATCATACCCATACCCGTCATCTGACGAAGTTTATTCACATCTTGTGCAGTAATTGCCATATAGGTTGTAAAATTTTAAGTGATACCTGAATTCGGGTGCAAAGGTATAAAAATTTTATGGCAAAGACAATTTTTTCTGCATAAAAAATCAAGTTCTTGGTTATCAGACTATTTTTAGATATTTTTAAGGCTGTAAAAAAATTTTTTTCAAAAAAAATAAACCTATAAGTTGATTTTTGTGAAAATTGTTGATATCTTTGCAATAGTTGAAGGGAGTTTGTTTGCAGTTCAGTTTGAAGACGAAGAATTTAATGAGTTTGAAAAGTTGCGTAGGAATTGGCAAAACCCAGAATTCGTTAATACACTTTTCAAGAAAATAACTTATAGTAATTACTACAAGTTTAGTGTAGATGAATTAAAAATTCAAATTTTAGAAAGAAGTGCGTTTTTCTTTAACAAACTATTATCTGCAGCAAAAGGAGAAGAATCAATACAATTAGACGCGATTTTCAGACCTTTAAATAATAACGAGTATACTCTTGCAGATTATCAAGAAAGTAAATATAAAAAGTTCATTTTCCGAATATATGCAGTAAGACTTGGTGAAAATTGTTATGTTATTTCTGGCGGTGGCATAAAACTTGTTAAAACAATGCAAGAAAACGAATATTTATCCCAAGAACTCTCAAAAATTAAATTTTTAAAGAATTATCTCATAGAACGAGATTTATACGAATAAATAAAAAATAAATGAATAAATAAATTAAATAGAAATAGGTATGAAAACCCCAAAGGATAAAATAGCTATCCTTAATCAAATAGCTAAAAAAAATAACGACTGGATTAACGAACAAGAGTGGCGTAGGCAAAACGCCGAATGGATAAAGATTTCTCAAAGAATTGCTCTACGAATACTATCCATATTAGATGAAAAAGGCATTTCTCAAAAAGAACTTGCCGAAAGAATGGGTGTTTCTCCACAACAAGTCAGTAAAATTGTAAGAGGACAAGAAAATTTAACATTAGAAACCATTAGCAAACTTGAAAAATGTTTAGAAACTAAAATCGTTGATGTCTCTAATGAAAATAATTCTTTTTCGACACTTAAAAACTATACGATTGAAACCTTTTGCTCAAATGAATTTTTCAAACTATTCTCTTTGGAAAAAAACAATGAGTTTGAAAGAGTATCTGAAAATTTACTTTATATGTCTACCTCTTGCTAAAAATCTAAAAATGTAATATGTTCAAATTACTAAAAATAAGCACCGAACAATTCGCAATAATAGAGGCTTTGTTTAATCCTGATGATGAGAATATACGTTTCAGTCTTGAAATAAAGTTTGGTATCAACGAAAACAGAGATGTTATCGCTACTTCAATAAAATTTATTTTTAGCCAAGATAATCCTTTTTTAATATTACAAGTTTCGTGCTTTTTTGAAATAAAAAGTCCTCTTATTAAAGAAGCTATGATAATAGAACAAGATACAGCAAGACATTTACTACTATTAACAATTGGCACAGCAAGAGGTGTAATGCACGCTAAAACAGAAGGTACAATCTTTAATAAGTTTGTAATCCCTACCATAAACCTTTACAAAATCATAACTGAGGATATAGATTTAAGTAAAAACAAAAAAATCATCAATGAAAAAAATATTGTATAGCAAATTTTTTTGGTATTAAACTGCACTTGCAATATTTTCATAAACAAAAAACCTACAAAAATGATTTTGTAGGTTTTCTTTCTTGTGCCATTAGCACAGTTAATCGTCATTATTGTGTAAAAACACAATGCTTTTTTAACGTTCTCTGCTGGAGGCGGCTACAAGTTGCAAAACATAATAAGCCAACATCGCTAATGAACCAATCGCCGCTACAACGTAAGTCATTGCCGCCCAAAAGAGAGCATCTTTTGCCATAGTATGTTCTTGGCTACTTACTACTCCTCTATTAGTCATCCACACAAGGGCTCGCTTGCTGGCATCAAACTCCACAGGAAGCGTTACCAAACTAAATAAAGTAATTACACTATACGCAATTACTATTACCCACAAAATACTCGTGATAGGAATAGTACGATACAAAGCGTAGCCACCAATGAAAGAAGCAATCATTACAAAGTTAAGAATGGTAGCACTCACATTTTGCAGAGGCACCATAGCCGAACGGAACTGCAGCATACTATATGCCGTAGCGTGCTGAACGGCGTGTCCGCATTCGTGAGCGGCTACAGCTACCGCCGCCGCAGAACTACCATAATATACCTCTTCGCTCAAATTGACGGTTTTATTCATCGGGTTGTAGTGGTCGGTTAGCTGACCAGGTACGCAAGTAATCTGTACATCATAAATACCATAATCACGTAGCATTTGCTCGGCAGCCTCACGACCTGTCATACCATTACGCAGGCGTATCTGCGAATAATGGGCAAACTTAGAACGCAAGCGATTACTCACGAGCCAACTCACCAGCATTGTTACACCTAAAATTATCCAATACATAGCTTTTTTGTGTTTTTAGTTTTGCCGAAAAGAGTTACAATATTACAAAGAATTTTTGGCTTTGTCAAGTATTTGGGTAGTAGAAAATCCTTCTACCAAATCAATTGTCTTGACCTGCCCCCCATAACTCATAACAAAATCCGCACCAACAATATTTTCAAGCGTATAATCACTACCTTTTGTCAGAATGTCAGGATAAATTTTTTCAATCAGACTTTTTGGCGTATCCTCCTCAAATACACAAACGGCATCTACAAATTCCAAAGCCGCCAGCACCCTTGCCCTCGCATATTCAGGATTGATAGGACGCTCTACACCTTTCAAACGCCGCACCGAGCTATCCGAATTTAAGCCTACCACCAATTTATCGCCCAAATGCCGAGCCTTTTCTAAATAATCTATATGCCCAAGGTGCAGTATATCAAAACAACCATTTGTAAAAACCACTTTCAGACCTGCTTGTTTCCAAGTTTTGATTTTTTCAATCAAATCACTGATATTCAATATTTTATCCTTTGTCATCTAATGTAAAAAATAAATCAGACCTATACCATTTTCAGTGCTTGTGATTTGTACTTTTTCTAAAAACTTCTGCATTTTTGAGCCGTTTTTGCTATGAGCTATCGTAAGCCCTACATCAAAGGCAAGCAGAAAAGCACCTTGCAAAATTAAGGATTTTCCCCAACCTCGCAAACGTTCAGGTAACTTTTGAGCCGTTTTTGCTTTTTCTTTCAGGAAAAAGCCCGTCATTATATAGCCTACATCTAAACCTGCGTTGAATAGTAAAATTTTTTGCATTTGGTGATGCTCTGCAAGTACTGATTGCCAAGTAAGCATCTCATCTGACTGATAATTTTGGTACAGCCCAAGCCCCGCAAGTCCCAAATTTACCGTGTTCCACATTATATTCATTTGGTAGAAATACTTGCTTTCGTCTTGTGGCTTGGCAAAAGCAAGTACTGCTCCACTGGCAAGCATATTTCCTACCGCCCAAGAACCCAAAATCCACATTCCTACCCGATTGTTTTTTTTATATTGAAAGCGAAACTTTTTGAAATCTTGCGAAAAAGTATCACTTTGAGCCCAAACCACATATAAACTCAAAAGAAAAAGCGGTAGAAAAAAATATCTCATACGAAGGCTCTTCATAAGAAATTATTTAAGACCTAATCATAAACCATCTTCTTATATTTTTGTTTTTTAATTTACGAATTGGTTAGGGGTTTATTTTTTGGCTTCTTCGGGCTTGATAAATTTTACTTTCGCAAGATAAAACACATCTTCTTCTCGTGTAAAAATCTTATCCGCTTTGGGGTTATAAATGCCCGAAATGAGTATATATTCACCAAACCATCTGAAAATCAGGTTATTTATAGGACGTATTTTATTCTCTTTTTCAGGAACAATGGTATAGTTTTTTTGATAAGGCACTTCGTTATTTTCATAAATCACCTCTCTTTCTCTGCAAGCACGCAAGTTGATACCCTTTTCGTGAGGTTGTAGCAATAAAAACTGATTTTCCTGCAAAGCAATCGTAACGTTAGGATATAAATTACTCTTGGTTATATTTTTAATAGGCAAGGCATTGTCCCAAAGCAAATTACCACGAGCATCAAAAGCCAGAACCAAAGAATGAACAAAATGAAAAATAGGTACATTAGGCGTAGGATAATATGCCCCCCAGCTTCGCAAAGCCAAACGCTCATAGGGCGTGAGCAAGGCAGGATTGGTTGTCATCATTGGGTAAGGTGAAATAATGGAATTATTATATTGATAAGAAGTCTGATACAATTCAGCCATTACAATTATCTTATCTTGCCAGAAAAATGGTTTGTGTAAATGTACTCGCAATTTGTAGTTGTAGCTTTTACCTTTTTTGCGTTTTTTTTCTACTTTTTCTATTTCTTTGTTTCGGCGGCTTTCGTTGGGAATGTAATCAAAATAATGACCCAAATTGTCAAAGGAATTAAAAGTTAGATAAGGCTTTTTACCAAATTCATATTTACCAAAAATCCAGCCTTGCGAATAAAAATGGCTTTGCCCATCGCCATATGTACCTATCAAAAAATTTTCATTTTGATAAATCAACGGCTCTAATTCCGTTGGATATTGCTTTTTTTCAAAAGAAAGTTTGAGCTTGTCTAATATTTTTCCATTGCTTTGCAAATATTGAATATAAAACTGCTTTTCACCTCTTTTTAGCTCTCGCACAAGTACGTGAGCAGTGCCTTCGTCTTTATTGATAGAAATATTTTTGATATCTAATTTTTCATCAAAAAACGTAGGAATTACTTTTACCGAATTATCAAAGAAGCTAAAATCAATAATGACATCTTTCCCCCTATAACTGCCTACCATAAACAGATTGTTGCCAAATACCACAAAAGAAATAGGACTAATGGAAAAGGGTAAATCACCCTGCCTATACTCTATGTCATTGTTGGCATTGTAAGAAATCAGTGCAAACTGCTTTTGATTATCAGTGTAAAAAATCAGATACAAGTGAGTGCTATCTGTGTAATAGCCATAATACTCCCATTTTCGTTCTAATCGGTATTCTTTTTCAGCAACTTTTTTCAAATTGCTATCCAAAACATTGAAATAATACACTTTGCGGCGTTGATATTCTTCGTTATCTTCTTTTTCCCCAAACAAAATCACTTTTTTTTCTTGCAGAAAAGGTAAAATCTCAAAAGTATAATCCATTTTGCGAGGAATTTTCTGCTCGTAGCGAGCCGTTTCTTGCAGTTGGGCATAAGCTACCCAAACGGGAAAAAGCAAGTTTATTACTATTGAAAAGCACTTCATAGAAAATTTCTTTGTGAGCTAATTTACAAGATATCTTAGAGAAATTCAAGTTTCATTTCAAAAAAGCATAATGAAATTTTTATCATCTCAAAAAAATCATATTCCAACTTGATAAAATACCAAAAAAACAAATGATTGAGCCCAAATATCAAATTTTTTCAAAAAAATACTCTGCTTGCATAACATTTTTGCTTACATTTGCGTTATCCAAATAAAATTTGGCATTTTTAATGTATTACCCAACAAAATCATACTCTAATGGAAACAGTGCAAAATAAAGAACTCGTAAAGGGAGGTGAGTTTCTCGTGAAAGAAACTCTTGCTCACACCGTTTTTATTCCCGAAGATTTTAATGAGGAGCAAAGAATGCTCGCTCAGACCTGCAAAGATTTTATTGAAAAAGAAATAAAGCCACGTCTTGATGAGATAGATAACGCCAAAAGCCCCGAGCTAATGGTGAAAATGTTGGATAAAGCCGCCGAACTGGGACTTTTAGCGATTGGCGTACCCACAGAATATGGCGGTTATGGTATGGATTTCAACTCTACAATGCTTGCCGCCGATTACTTGGGTAGCGGACATAGCTTTGCCGTTGCCTTTTCAGCTCATACAGGAATAGGTACTTTGCCCATACAATATTATGGCAATGAAGAACAAAAAGCGAAATATTTACCCAAATTGGCTTCGGGTGAATGGAAAGCCGCTTACTGCCTAACCGAACCCGATAGCGGTTCTGATGCCAACTCAGGAAAAACTAAAGCCACGCTCACCCCTGATGGTAAATATTACCTTATCAATGGACAAAAAATGTGGATTACCAACGGCGGTTTTGCTGATATTTTCATTGTTTTTGCTAAAATTGATAATGATAAAAACCTCACTGCTTTTATTGTAGAAAAAGGCTTTGGCGGTATCACAATGAACGAACCTGAAAAGAAAATGGGTATCAAGGGGTCAGATACTCGCCAAATTTTCTTCAACGACTGCAAAGTACCTGTGGAAAATATGCTTTCTACACGCGAAAATGGTTTCAAAATTGCAGTGAATATTCTCAACATTGGTCGTATCAAGTTATCGGTAGCGGCAGTAGGTGGTGCTCGTGAGGCTCTCAATTACGCTATCAATTATGCACGCGAAAGAAAGCAATTTGGCGTTTCTATCAATAATTTTGGTGCTATCCGTCAGAAATTAGCTTTGGTAGCGGCTCGCCTTTTTGCTACCGACTCTGCCAACTATCGCGTAGGACAGAACATTGAAGATACCATTCAAGCCTACATAGCCCAAGGACTTAGCGAAGCCGAAGCCAAACTAAAAAGTTTTGAGCAATTTGCTATTGAATGTGCTATTATGAAAGTTCACGGCTCTGAAACCTTGGATTTTTCGGTAGATGAAGCTGTACAAATTTATGGAGGTATGGGCTACTCTGCTGAATCGCCTGTGGAAAGAGCCTATCGCGATTCTCGCATCAATAGAATTTTTGAAGGTACAAACGAAATCAACCGAATGCTTGCCGTAGGTACTATTTTGCGTAGAGCAATGAAAGGCGAACTATCTGATGTACTTTCGCAAGCCCAAGCCGTTGCCAAAGAACTAATGAGCATTCCTGATTTTTCTACCCCCGATTATTCTGAAATTTTCAGTGCCGAAAAAGCTCTGCTAAAAGGTATGAAAAAATCTATTTTGATGATTGCAGGGGCGGCGGCTCAAAAATTCGGAGCAAAAATTAGCGAAGAACAAGAAGTAATGATGTACCTTGCTGATATGCTCATTGAGCTATATGTTTCTGAATCGGTGATTCTAAGAGTAGAAAAACTTATCCAATTGCGTGGCGAAAAGGCTTGCCAAACTGAAAAAGATTTGGCTTTGCTTTATTTACACGAATCATTAGACGTATTCAGCAAAGCTGGCAGAGATGCTATCAATTCTTTTGCCGTAGGCGACGAACAGCGAGCAATGCTAATGGGCTTACGCAGATTTACCAAAATTGAGCCTATCAACAAAAAAGAAACCTGCCAACGCATCGCACAGGTACTTATTGAAAACAATCAGTATCCTTTTGCGGTAGTATAAAAGAAGGGGCTTTATGCCCCTTTTACTTTCTCTACCCAAACCTTATCCTTCACCACTACCACTGCGAGCAAATTGAGCATTTTTTTGCTTTGTAAAAGTGTATCGTTTCGGTAATAACTCAAAATTTGCTCTTTCGCCTCTTGCATTGTCTCTGCAAGCAAAGCCTCCTGCTCTTTTTTCAAATATTTCAATTCAATGGCAAACTGATAATGCGTAAAAGGATTATTAGGACGAATAAATAACTCTATATCTACATAGCCTCCTCCTGCTACTTCTCGCTCACTCTGCACCCAAAAAATATTTG
Organism: Raineya orbicola; assembly: GCF_002843425.1. Classification (GTDB taxonomy): domain Bacteria; phylum Bacteroidota; class Bacteroidia; order Cytophagales; family Thermonemataceae; genus Raineya; species Raineya orbicola. Next base: position 64,873 of record NZ_NKXO01000013.1, on the reverse strand, counting down.
CATTTATCAGATATGCCAAAAAGACCATTTTCACGTGTTTCTCATCAAAACGAATGTAATCTCTATTGGAAAGATTTTGCAATAACTTTTCTATCAAAGCGAAAAACTTTTCGTAATTCCCTGTAATTGCCATATCCGAAAGAGCTTGTTGTGTATCATCTTGCAAGCCTTTTAGCTCGCCATAATTCTGCAAAATCTCCGAATAATACTGCCAATACAAATCGCCTATCACTTTGTTGGGGACTTTGAAAGAGATAAACCCACTCGGTAAGGTTTCTTTAATCGTCAAATTCCCCAAGTAAAACAGAAAATTCACAAATTCTTTCTTGCCAAAATCTTTTTCAAAATGAAACAGATATATCTGCTCGCTTTCTACACTACCTTTTTCTAAAACCTCCTCCAAAACCTGCAAGTTTGCTTGCAAATTCGCTACTTGAAACATCTGTTTGAGCTTACCATAATCAGGAGCGATGTTCGGGTCTAACATCTGACGTGGATATTCCTCTCTTTTCTTGAAATGGTCAAGAAAATACAGCACCATATCCGAATTGTAAATATTCTGCTGGCTCAATGGATAAAAACGATAGCCATTGTAATAATCCCGCAAATCTTGCATTATTTGCTCCTCTCGGCTTTTATCGGTCAGCACTAAATTCAGTAGTTCTTGCACCTCTGACTCCGAAAAGCCCATCATTGCCTCAAATTCCTCTTCATGGGTAAGGTGCTTGATGATATTAAAACCACTCGTTAGGCTATCCATTGTGATCGGCGAAACCCCTGTAATAAAAAACCTATCTACAATGCCCTGTTGTGTGGCATTTTTGATAGCTTCGTAAAATTTTCGTACATAACCGTTCAAAGATACCGTTTCCTTAAACTCCTGAATATTGCGGGCAAGTATTTCATTCGTAAAGTGGTCGTATTCGTCTATGAGCAAGTAGATTTTCTCAGCTTTTGCAGGGTAGCTTCTAAAAAAATGTGTAAGCATCTCTTCTGCTTTCCCAAAAGAAAAAATTTCTTTTTTCTTATCCGTTTCAAAAATGGCGTTTCTTTCAAAAAACTCGCTTAATGCCGCCATTACTTTGGAATTGAAACCTTCTCGGCTACTTTCGGCTGTTGTAGTATCTATGGCACTAAAATTGAAATACAATATCCGATAGCTATTTGCCTTGGGTGTAGGATTTTTCCCAATATAATAATTAGCAAATAATTTCTGAAAATCTGCTTTTCGGTTTATATCGTAATAATGCTCCAAAAGCGATACAAACAAACTTTTCCCAAAGCGGCGAGGACGCAAATACACTAAAAAACGTTCTCGCCTTGTTTCCAGTAGCTCTATGTAGGAAGTCTTATCCACATATACATACTCGCTGACTACCTGCGGAAAATTGCTCAATCCATAAGGAAAAAATACCTGCTGCATAGAAGGCAAACCTTTACTTTTTCAAACTACCTTTAGTTTTATTTTTGCCTTGTGAGCTATTTTTTTGAGTTACTTGCATTTTTTCTTTTTCTACTCTCAAATTTTTACGATAGCCATAAATAAACAAGCTAATCAACATCATCATTAGCACCCAATAATTTTCAGCAAATCTGCCCATCATTATCTCATAAATACCAATGATAAGAAATCCTACGGAAGCAGAAAGTAAAAGAGTATCAATAAGTTTCATAAGGGTATACTATTTCAAAATACGTTTTAGTTTGTTGGTAAGAAGTTTTTCAAGTACAAAGGTTGGTTTTTTATCTGTTGCTTTCAATTTTCGCAATTCAGGTTTAAATTTACCAAATCGGAATAATCTATTTTCTTGTACTTCATCTGCTTGAAAGTTCCCTGCGGTTTGTAAATTTTGTACAAAAAAGTTTACCCACTTATCTACTTTTCCTTCAATACCGCCATTACGACTGATAATATACAGCTTGTGTACCGCTCTTGTGAAAGCTACATACATCAAATTAAGATTTTCTACTACTTCTTTTTCTACCTCTTCTTGACTTGATGCTCCCAAAACTTTCAGGTGTTCTTTTTTAAGACCCATCAAAATATATTCAGGCAATAAGTTTTGGGTTTCCTCAGAAATATTTTCAAGTTTATTCTTTGCTATCCAAACACTGCGTTTGTAGTCAGGAACGGCTTGCCAATCACAATAAGGTACAATCACGACAGGATACTCCAATCCTTTGGATTTATGAATGGTTGTAATCGTAATGGCATTGCTATCAGCAGGAATATCTACGGCAATTTCGTGTTTTTTCTGCTCCCACTCTTCAATCAAATCACTCAAATTGTACTGATTTTGTCCCTCAAAATCCATTACCCAATCTAAAAACCTGAAAATGTATTCTAAATTTTCTTGATGTTTTTCCAATATTTCAAAAGTTCGCAGAATTTCCTGACAAGTTTCATATAAACTTAAAGATTGTAGATAATTAAAATCCAAGAAATAGCCCTTTGCTTGGAAAAATTGCAGGAAATTATCCAAAGAAGCCGTTTTGTCATAAACAATTTGATGAATTTGCTCATTTTGCTCTTGGGTGGGAATTTCTTTGAGAATAGCTTTGAAAAACAAATAAAGAGCTTCTGATTTTGCAAGTACATTTTCCGAATTTTCTAACACTTTCAGCATTGCTACCAAAAAGCTCACTTTTTCGTCAGCCGAAACTACCAAAGAGTCGGCAGATACTACCTCAAAGCCTTGCTCTTTGAGCAAATTAGCAACTTTAATGGCATTACTTTTATTTCTAAACAAAACTGCTATATCTTTATATTCAAAGCCTTGTTGCAAATTCTCCTGAATAATGGAAAGAATTTTGATTTGTGTCACTTCATCGTAGTTATGCTTTTCTGTTTTTTCTGCTAAATGTATCTGCACTTCGCCATTAGGCTCTTTGCCACGAGGTACATCTTGCCTAAAATAATCGTCATAAACTTTTTTGATAAGCGGGTAGTCTGTTTGTCGCCAATCAGCAATAATAGAAAAAAAAGTGTTGTTGAACTCTATAATTTTTGAATCACTTCGGTAATTGGTGTCTAAATTTTTACGCTGTACATTTATCCTGATAGTTTCATAACGCTCATTCAAAAGACTTTTTGCATCAGCTTGTTCTTGAAAATGAATTTCAGCCATTTCCACTAGTCCTTTGATATGTGCATGGCTGGCTTCGGGCAAAGAAGCACAAGCCAAATTTACAATTTGCTCCATTTCTCCCCCTCGCCAGCGGTAAATAGACTGCTTGGCATCGCCTACAATCATATTGAACTTGCCATTAGCAAGGCTATTTTCTACCAAAGGAAGCAAGTTGTGCCATTGCAAAACTGAAGTATCCTGAAACTCATCTATCAAAAGATGTTGGTATTTTTCGCCAATTCTTTCGTAAATAAATGGAATAGGCTCGCTCTGAATAATTTGGGCAATCTTTTCATTGGTTTCGGCAATATACACCAAATTATTTTTGATTTTGAATAGCTCCAAAGAGCTGTGAATTTCTCCCGTAAGAGCCACCTTGTAAAGGTCTTTCAAAATGGCAGAAAGCAATACATACGTTTCCCGCTCACGCTCAATTTTGTGGCAAATGTAAGATAACTGCTCTCGCATTGGCTCTTTATAGGTATCAATGAGTTGTTTTTGTTTAGATTTATCTGGATACCACTTATCTTCATCAAGAGTTTCTAAAGTGTATTTATTCGGTTCTGCTAAAAAATCTTGGTTTTCAACAATTCTTTTCAAAAACCCGTAAAAACCTTTGCCGCCATAGTATAAACTCTCTTCTTTTATACCTTTACTTTGAATAAAATTTAACAATTTTTCTGCTTTCTGAAACAAATCATTTTCATAAGACTTGATAAGTTTTTCAAGAGCTTTGATAGATTGATGATAGCTTTTCAGTTCTTTTTGGGCAAGTTTGCGAGCAATAGGGCGAGAGCGTTCTTGATATAGCTCTCCTGTAAATTGAGCTAATTTTTGGTGTATATTTCTCCAATTTTCGCCGTTTTCTACTTCATTTTTTACAAACTCTAGCAAGAAATTCGTTACATCATCAGCTTGTTGGCTACCCACTTTGGCAATCAGTTCATCGACAGCGTTATGCGTAAGAGCTTTGGTGTCCAAATCCAATTCGTAGCTACTTGGTATATTTAGCTCTTGCGTAAAAGCAGAGATGACCTTGTTCGTAAAGCTATCTATTGTACCTATAGAAAAATCTGAATAATGATAAATAATCTGTTCAAAGGTATCTTTGGCACGTTTGCGTAAGGTTTCGGTATCAATACCTAATTCTTGAGCTATAATATTCTGTAAATCTTTATCCTGATTTTGCCAGAAAGCAAGCAGTTTAGTGAGTACTCTGTTTTTCATTTCTTGGGCGGCATCCTTGGTAAAAGTAATTGCCAAGATTTTCCGAAAATATTGCGGATTGAACCCATTTTCACTTTCATAGCTTGCCAAAGCAAGTTTTAAGTATTCTTTGGTGAGCGTGTAGGTTTTCCCTGAACCTGCCGAAGAGGTATAAACAACGAACATAAATTACAGGATTAAGCAATTGTATAGGTATTGAGTACAAAGATAGCATTTTACAAAGAAAAACGCTAAACCTTTTGCAAGATTTAGCGTTTTTGATGATTTATTTTATGAAACCTATTTTTATTGGATTTTTCTCCACTTTTGTCTAAAACTTGGATTGTTCCTATTGCCAATTGTTCTTTGTTTCAAATTCAAAGTCAAACAGTTTCGGGCTTATTTCAATACTTGTTTTCTTTTTTTCCCGCACAAATTCTAAACGATATTCTTCTGAAATTTTACCATTGTTTGCCAAACGGTCTTGTATCATTTTGTAATATTCGGGGTGAAGTTCGCAAGAAATAAAGTTTCTTTTAAGTTCTTTGCAAAGTACAATTTCAGAGCCACTGCCCCCAAATAAAATAAATACATCATCATTTTCTTGTGTACAAGACTTTATCAACATTTCCACCAAACCCAAAGGAATTTGACAAGCGTGAAAAGTTTTGTCTTTGCTTACGTTTTTTACCAAATCAAAATAAAACCAAGAATAAGGCATACGCCCTAAATGTCCTTCTGCTATTCTTTGTTTTATGCGTTTGTCCGTTGGATTTTGATAGGGTACTGCTACGTTATCCTTATAAAAATTGTTTTCCTTACTTTTGGTGGCGTGTAAAATACTGCGGTGTGCGGTTGTAAATCGGCGAGGGCTATGCCCTACGTTGGTGTTATACACCCAAACATAATCCTGAACATCATAAGCATTTTCGTCAAGGTATTTGACACGTAAATAGGCATTTTGTTTGGGATAATTTATCATAAACAAATTCCCTGTGGTCTTCAACACACGCATACTTTCTTTAGTCAATTCTATGTACCAATTTATGTAATCATTCCATTTTTGAGTGTAGTTCTTTCCTGCATAGTTAATGCCTACGTTATAATCAGGGTCGCCATAAACCATATCTAAACAGTTGTCAGGTAACTGTTTCAACGTTTCTATAACATCTTGATTGAAAACCTTGTTTCTAAATTTTTCAAGCATTATCTTCTTTTTGTAGCAAAGATACTAAAGTTTTAAGTGATAACAAACCGATTTTACAAACTTGATACTCGTAATATCTAATGGATTTTCAAAGGTATAAGCCCAGATTTTCAAATTTGTAATGCCGTTTTCTATGGTTTTGACTACATAAACGCCATAAATTTCTTTGATTTTGCCTTTCAGTTCAGAAAGTTGATTTGCCTTGTAATAGTACAAAAATGGGTGATAAATTTGATAAACAGCAAAACTTTCAGGTTTTCCATTTTTCCCTTCAAAAACTCCTATAATTCCTTGAAATTCAATAGTCAGGTCAATTTCTATCTGTATGTTGTTTAATTCAATGTACAAATCCTTTCCAAAGTTGTAAGCAAAACTTGTTTTAGTGCGGTGTGGAAAATAGGTTTTCGGTCTTTGAGTAATGTCTATACTATCAAACTCCGTATCTTTTCCAAACAAAAAATGATGTAAAATTCGCTGATTATTGGCTACTGACAAAATATTGCTTTCGCTGCTGTTATACTCGTTGAGGAGGCTTTTTGTGTAAGTCCATTCCAAAGTTTCCTGAATTGGCTCAAAATTGTGATAAACTTTGTTAATTCCTTTGATGAATTGGTGTTTTCCGTTGCCTAAGTGAATAACTGCAAAATCGTTATCAAGCAATATTTGCGGAAGTTTGTCTTTATTATCAATTTTGGTAGCATCAAACGGATTTCCAAAACCAACTTTTTTAGATATGTCTTTTACCAAATCGTTATGAAAAACGTAGTCATTTCTTTTTTGGCAAATTTCAAAAATTTCAGTAAGAACTTGGTCTTTCTTGTTTATTGGTTTGTTTTTATGCAAAGTATGTATCTTTCTACAATAGTACTCACGTTACTTATCTACGTAAAAGTTTTTGAAAACGTTCAAAAAATGGTTTTTCAAATAGAAATTTTTTCAAAATTTTCATCAATAGGTTTGATAATACTTTCCAAACTGACCGCCTTCTCATTCCACTCCTTCCAACTTTTAGAAGAATACACAACGGCAACGTGCGAAGTTCCTAATCCTTCAAAAACATCACCTGTGAGAAATTCAACAAGGTAAGAAATATGAGGGTTATGCCCTACTATCAAAATTTCTTTGTTATTATCGCTAAAAGATTGAATAAGTTTAAGCCAAATACGAAGGCTGGCATTGTATAGTTCTTCTTTCGTTTGAATCAAATCGCTATCAAAGCGTATTTGCTCGGCAAAAATTTGAGCCGTAGTAAGCGTACGCACCGCAGGACTTGCCCAAATCTGCTGAATTCTAACATTTCTTTCCAAAAGTTGTTTCCCCACATTCATTGCTTGCTTGTAGCCATTAGGGCTCAATGCTCGCTCAAAGTCTTTGTAGCCACTTTCGGCTTCAGCGTGCCGAGCTATGTATAAGGTTTTCATTGCTTTTAGTATTTAGCTTTTTAGACTTGCAAAATTAAAAAAATTATCTACTCAATTTATCTTTTTCCACTCTTGCCAAAATTTAGGATACGATTTTTCTACCACTTGTGGGTTTTCTACTTGCAAAGTACAAAGGTAACTCAACGGAGCAAAAGCCATTGCCATTCTATGGTCTTGATAGGTGGCTATACATACTCCCTTTGCGAAATCTATATTTTCTGCTTTCTCCAATCTCCAAGTATTTTCAGCAATTTCATAGAATTGAAATCCAAACTTTCTGACTTCGTTTTGCAAGGCTTGCAAGCGGTCAGTTTCTTTAATTTTTAGGCTTTCTACTCCTTTGGCTATCAGTGTTATATTTTTTCCAACACACAAGGTAACAATTGTTTGTGCCAAATCGGGCTGGTTACTGAAATCGTATTCAAAAAAATTCACTTTGGGCTCACTTACTTTGCAAATTCTAATACCATATTTTTCATAAAAAGTTTTTACACCAAAAAACTCCATTATAGAAGCAATCTGGCTATCGCCCTGTAAGGAATTTTTTTTGAGATAAGGCAAAAAAATTTCTGCCTGTTTTGCCAATGTGGCTACACTATACCAATAACTCGCCGCCGACCAATCTGCCTCTACTGCAAAATCTTTCATCTGATAAAGTTGTGGCTGAATAATAATCGTGTTTTCATTCCATTCACTTTCTACTTCAAAGTTTTTCATTAAAGAAAGTGTCATCTGAATATAAGGTAGAGAGCTGACTTTGTTTTGTAAAGTTATTTGCACCCCCCTTTCCAAAGTAGGAGCAATCATCAATAAAGCTGAAATAAACTGACTGCTCACATCACCACGAATAGAAATAACATTTTTCTTTTGCCGAAAACCCTCAATTTGCAAAGGAGGAAAACCATTTTCGCCTAAATAAGTAATTTCTGCTCCTAATTCTTGCAAAGCCTCTACTAAAATGCCGATAGGTCTTTGGTGCATACGTTCGGTGCCTTCTAAAATAGCTTTTCGGTTAGTTACTGCACAAAAGGCGGTCAGGAAACGCATTGTTGTCCCTGCATCTTGTACATTGAGCCTTAATGCTGTGCTTTTGAGTAAATTTTGTAAGATTTTGGTATCACGAGCCTCAGAAATATTCTGAATGGAATACTTGGGTAAAGCAAGTCTTTTTTGCTCATATTGCCACTGAGCAAGAGCCTCTATAATAAGCACTCGGTTGCTTTCACTTTTAGAAGCAGGTAAATCAATAGTGGTGTAAATTTTTTCAGAAGGTTTAGATAAAAAAAGCATAAAATCAAGATTTGCCTGTAAAACTAATAAAAGGCTTTCAAAAGAACACAAACATTATTTTCTCCAAGAAAAAACAATTAACACAAATAGATGTTATATAAGGTAAAACCTAAATCGTACTCCAAATGAAACAGTTTTTTTTGATTTTTTTATCGTTTTCCTTTTTGAGTGCCTGTGTAACTATTCGTCAAGATGAAGTAGGTTACCGTCGCCGCTTCGGCAAATTGCGTGAAAAAACGTTGAATAGCGGTTTTTACCTAATCAATCCATTTACAACGACAATGATTAAAGTACCTACTCGCACCACCAATCTCACCGTAACTGCCGATTTACCTACAAAGGAAGGTCTTACGGTAAAAACGGAAGTAACTTTACTGTATCGCGTACAGCCCAATAAAATTGTCTCTATTCTTAAAGAAATAGGCAAAAATTATGAAAATAATTTAGTTGCCCCCGCTTTTAGGTCGGCTATACGTGATGTAAGTGCCCGTTTTTTTGCCAAAGACCTCCATACCGCCGAAAGAGCTACCATAGAACAAACCATTGCTGCCGATTTAGATAAATTCTTGAAGGATAAAGGTTTTGTTATAGAAGCTGTTTTGCTCAAAAGCATCAAACTCCCCGAAAGATTGGTGGAGGCTATTGAAGCCAAATTGCAAGCAGAGCAAGAGGCTCAAAGAATGCAGTTTGTTTTGGAACAAGAAAAATTAGAAGCTCAAAGGCGTATTATAGAAGCACAAGGAACTCGTGATGCCCAAAAAATTCTTGCCGAAGGGTTAAACCCTCTTGTTTTGCAATTTCAATACATTCAGGCTTGGCGAGAACTTGCCAAATCGCCTAATACCAAAGTTATTATCACCGATGGACAAATGCCTTATATGCTAAACGAAGAACAAAACTCCGTAAGTCCCCTGATTACGCCTAAAAAGAAATAAGATTGGCTTTGTAGTTTTTCACAAAGTATTTCTCCTGTTCCTTCAAATATCTTGAAAAGTCGGTAAGAGACAATCTTTGGGCGATACAATAATATCTTTTTTTTCAACTCGCCAATCAATTTGTAGGGTTTTATCATTGTAGATAATCCCTCCTTCGGCTTGGGGAGCATAGTAATTATCGCATTTGTAAAGCACCTCTGCCCAATCCGAAAGTACTACAAAACCGTGAGCAAAGCCGCGAGGAATATAAAGCTGTTTTTTATTTTCTGCTGAAAGTACAAAGCCAAGCCACTTGCCATAAGTTGGCGAATCAGGGCGAATATCTACGGCTACATCAAAAATTTCTCCTCTGATAACCTTAATGAGCTTTGCCTGCTGAAAAGGCGGTTTCTGAAAATGCAAACCGCGAATAACACCAAATTTGGAAAGAGAATGGTTATCTTGCACAAAAGGCAAATCTATTCCTGTAGCTTCAAAAAACTCTTTCTGATTAAAGCTTTCATAGAAATAGCCCCGTTCATCTTCAAACAAACGAGGCTCAAAAAGCAAAAGTCCTTCAATGGCTGTTTTCAAAAAAGGCATTTTTTCTTATTTTTTCACTAATTTCTTAAATTCTTCTTCTTGAATTTTTACAGGGTATTTCTTTTGGAGTTCATCAATCCACTCTTTTTCCAAAAATACCTGATAGTCTTGAATAATATTGCCTCGGGCTTCTTCAAATGTTTTGGTACGAGGAGCTTCTATACTGCTGATATGCACCAAGAAATATCTGCCATTGCGTTGCAAGCGATGTTTGCCTTCCTTCCAAGGCACGGCATTAAGCAAATCATTAGTTCCTTTTTCATAAGGTTTTAGTTCTGTAACTTTTAAGTTCAAAGCATTGCTTTTATTGATAACCTTTTCAATACCCGAAAGAGCATAAGAGTACATCTGCAATTCTACACGGCTATTAGGTTTAGGATTTTTCTTGGTGCCGGGCATAGAACTGCCAAAGTCTTTTCGTATTGCCTGATTGGCGTTGATACGCTTGATTTGGTATAAATAATCAAAAATCACTTTGGTTCTATCAGCGGAAAGTGTTTTAGGACGCTCTGTTTTATCCATATGCCCCGAAATTTCCAAAAGCAGATTAGCATCTTTGTTCAAAGCCTCTCCTACTTCATTGATAAGTCCCAAATACTCTTTCTCATCATATTTCATTTGGTCTTTCCCATACTTGATGATATTGTTTTCAAAATAGCCTTTCAGTAAGTAAGGCGGCTTTTCACCTGCATATTCTTCTACTTGTTTCAAAATGTTTTCATTAGCGGCATCAAAAATAGTAGCAAAAGCACGCTCTCCCCAACGATATTTTTCTTTATTTTTTTCATAAAACTGCTTTGCTCCTGTGGTATCCTTGATAGCCTTTGCCCAAACTTTGTCGTTCATCATTGCAAATAGTATCATACCTTCACGATATTCTTGGGCGAGCATTTTGTAGTCATAGAATTTATCGGGTAAAATGCTTTTTTCAAAATTTACGGTTTCATCGTCAATAAATCTTTGCCAAAGCAAATTAGCATAGTGTTTGGCATCTTTGAGGTCGGGGCGTTGTTGCTGACGAGTTTTTAAGTAAAAATAAAAATCGCGTACCGAGATATTTTGTTTTTTACCTACTTGCTTATTTTCAAAGTTTGCAATAATTTCTTTCAAGAATTTATCTTCCTTAAAATCCCAATTTCCCCTTAATAATGAACTATCTACGGCACTTATTGCTTTTTTCAAAACTTTGTCATTGATTTTAAGATTATTTTCTTTACGCAGACGAGCCAGTACCAAGCTTTTACTCACTTCTGAACGTGAATCTCTCTGCACCCGATTGCGAATAGATGTTTCTACCTCCTCAAAAGTTTCTTTTCTACCTTTGCTGATTAGTTTAATAATATGCCAACCATAAGGAGAAAGTACAGGTTCGCTGATTTCTCCCGGATTTTTAAGAGCGAAGGCGGCATTTTCAAATTCAGGGATAAGGTCGCCAACCCCAAACTCACGAAGTTGTCCATTACTATTTTTGGTATTAGCATCTTCGGAGAATTGAGCCACTAATTTGCCCCATTCCTCACCTTTTTTAGCCCTTTCGTAGATTTCAAAGGCTTTTTTACGCAAAGCTATAGAATCTTCGGCAGAAATACCTTTGGCAGTACGCAGCATAATATGTGCGGCTGTTACTTTACCACTAGTAGGACGGCGGTCAAGTACCTTAATAATATGATATCCAAATTCCGTGCGTACAATATCCGAAATTTGTCCTTTGGGTGTTTTATAAGCGGCAGTTTCAAATGGATAGACCATTTTCAAGCCTGTAAAATAGCCCAAATTTCCGCCATTAGCACTTCCCGAAGGGTCTTCGGAAAAATCTTGGGCAAGTTTTTCAAAACTTTCACCTTTCAAGGCTCGCTCACGAATTTTTTTGATTTTTTCATACGCTGTAAGCGTATCTTTGGGGTCGGCTTCGGGGCTTACGCGTATGAGTATATGCGAAGCATTGATTTCCTCTTGCATTCTATCGTAAGCCTCACGCACCAATTTATCCGTAACTTCTTTGGGAATAAGATAAGGACGAACCAATTGCACTTCGTACCCATAGTATTCGGTCTGAAACTCACGTGTGGTATCAATGCCGTTTTTTATGCCATCTAATACTTTGAGTTTGAATTTAGTATAAAGGTCAAGATAATCTCGTAAAGATTTTTCTACATACAAACTATCTTTGTTAGGATTATTTTTCTCATACACGTACTTAAACTCCCCCACCGTGATAGGCATATCACCCACATACATCAAAATTGGCTCTTGGGTTTTCTTTGTTGAAGTAGTTTTTTGGGTAGTTTTGCAGGCAAATAAAGCACTCAAGCAGGCTACAAGCAAGAAGTAAATTTTCCTCATAAATGTTTATCGTTTTCAAAAGACTTGCAAGTTTAATTTTTTTTTGAATAAAGAGCAAGCGTTGAAGTGTTAAAGATTTAGAATTCACAGATGTTCCTAAATCAATTCCACTGACTATGCTTGCTCCATTTGCTTTTTACTTCATTTTCAAGAACCAATGCTTTGGGAAAAAGAATTTCATTTTCAATGTAAGCGTGTTGTTTTAGATGTTTTTCAAGTTCTTGCAGATACCAAAAAGTTACTTTCAGAAGCAAAGAAGCATCGGCAGGCAAGCTATAATCTTGGGTGATTTCTCTGATACCTTCCAATTCATCATCGTGGGTATCGTGAGCCACTGCAAAAGCCTGCAAAGAATATTTTTGTAAAAGTTCGTATTTCTGCACCGAATTGGTTTCCTGCAAGGCATTGATGTAATAAAACAGATTGTTTTCTTCTTCACGTGTATGCAGGACGAAATCTTCGGCAAAAAGCGGAAACATTATTTGCAAGTCATTGATAAGGCGTTGGTTTTGCGTATCTTTGCTTGAAAGTTGCTCTATCAAATGCTTTACGAAGGGAATTTTTTTTTGTAAGAAAATAACGTGCTGATATTTCAAGTAGCTGATGAGCGTATCCAAAGAAGCACTCTTGAATTTACGAGTATCTAATGGTTTGAATGTGTTATCTTCCTGCAATAATTTTTCTACATAAGGTAAACTTAAATTTTTTTGCTCACAAATTTGCTCCAAAACGTCATTCTCGTGCAAATAAAAAGGAATACCCAAAGTGTGTAGCGTATAGGCTTTGGCAAAGTTTTGGGCTAAAATTGCAGAAATGGTGCTTTTGGCAGACATTGAACTATACAACGCTCAAAAGTGAAGTTTTAAGTTAAAGTTGTAAAAAACTTGCTTCAAAGTATTCAATAAACTCGCTGTAAAGGTAATAATTTTGGCACTAAAACCCAAAAAACGAAAGATATTCTTGTTTGAGCCTTACACCAATACCTACCCTCTTGGGAAATACAGCTTTTCCATTTTGTAGGAATACTCCTTCGGCAAAATCATTGGAAATGAGCGTAGAGCCGTCCATATCTACATAATCCAGCAGAGGTAAAAGTTGAGCCAATGCGGAAATCCCTACCGAACTTTCTGTCATACAACCTGCCATTACTTTTAAGCCTAATTTTCGGGCAAGTTTTATCATTTGTAAAGCAGGTGTTAGCCCTCCGCATTTGGTCAGTTTGATATTGATGCCATCAAAAAACGAACTACACTTTTCAATATCATTCAGATCTTGGCAACTTTCATCTGCTATGAGTGGCAAAGTGCGATTCTTATGCAATACACCCATACCTTGCCAATCTGTGGGCGAAAGGGGTTGCTCTAAAAACTCTATCTGCGTTTCTGAAAGAACAGAAAAATTTTGCAAAGTTTGCTCTACACTCCAAGAGGCATTAGCATCTACTCTCAAAATTGCATCAGTTTGCTTGCGTAAATCTTTCAAAAGGCTTATGTCGGTATCTTTACCCATTTTTACTTTGTAGATAGGAAAATCTATGCTTTGCATTTGAGCAAGCATTTCGTCTTTTTCGGCAAGGCTTAAAGTATAGTTAGAAAGAGGCATTTTATCGTGTAAAACCAAACCCCATACTTGATAAAGAGGTTTTTGGGCTTTACGAGCAAGCAAATCGTGGGCGGCTATATCCAAAGCACACAAAGCGGCAGGGTATTTATGCAAGAAAGATTTAGCAAATTCCCAAAAAGCAAGAGCATCTTGCAGGTCGTAATTTTCAATTTCTGTACGATGCCGTTCCAAAAGAGTTAGAGCTTCTTGAGCCGTATAGCCCAAATATCTTACAGGTACCCCCTCGCCTATTCCCCAATTACCTTGTTCATCTTTAAGCACTACTATCAAACTTTCCGTTTGCCTGCGTGAGCCATAAGCCGTAGTAAAAGGAATTTTGTTTTGAAGTGTGTAAATATATGTATGCAATTGTAGCATTACCTCTATGACTTTTCCGAAGTAATAATTTTTTTTCTTACGATGTACTCCTGTGCTTTGGAGGAGTTTGTAATAATCATTTCACCAATAAAACCCGCCGTAAATAGTTGCACGCCTATAATCATAGCTATAAGAGCCAAATAAAACAATGGCTGTTCGGTAACGTTCCGATAGGGTTCTTTTTGATAAATACTAATCACCTTGTTCGCTATCAAGTAAAAAGCTATGCCAAAACCTATTAGAAAGGAAAGTACCCCCCACCCCCCAAAAAAGTGCATAGGACGCTTACGAAATTTGGTTACAAAGGTAATTGAAAGCAAATCTAAAAAACCAAACAAAAAACGTTCCATACCGAATTTGGTATGTCCATACTTTCTTGGGTGATGTTTGACTTTTTTCTCTCCTATTTTCTTGAAACCTACTGATTTAGCAATCACAGGGATATAACGATGCATTTCGCCATATACTTCTATGCTTTTTACGACTTGCTGTTTGTAGGCTTTTAGTCCGCAATTGAAATCGTGCAGAGGAATGCCCGAAAACCAACGAGTTACGGCATTATAGAGTTTGGTAGGAATAGTTTTGGAAAGGGGGTCTTGGCGTTTTTGCTTCCAACCAGAAACTAAATCATAACCTTCGTGGGTTATCATTCGGTAGAGTTCAGGAATTTCTTCGGGGTCATCTTGCAAATCAGCGTCCATTGTTATTACTACACTACCTTGTGCGTATTGGAAACCTGTGTGTAAAGCGGCAGATTTTCCATAATTCCGATTGAAGGATATAGCTTGCAAATGAGGCTCAATTTGAGCTATATGCTCAATAGTTTGCCACGTATTATCGTTGCTTCCATCATCAACAATAACAATTTCGTAAGAAAAATGATTTTCCTGCATTACTCGCCGAATCCAAGCACAAAGTTCGGGCAAAGATTCGGCTTCGTTGTATGCAGGAATGACCACAGAAATATCGTACATAACAAAACGGAGTCAGGAAATAGGAAGCAGGAAACAAAAAGTATAGGCAATAAATTCCTCTAATCTTAATCTTGAACTCAACTTACAACTTTCTTTTTACTTCTCTTTGCTCAAAGACTTCAATAACATCTCCTTTCTGAATATCATTAAATCCTCTGATGCTCAAACCACAATCATAACCTGCCTTTACCTCTGAAACATCATCTTTGAAACGTTTGAGACTATCCAACTCGCCTGTATGTATTACAATTCCATCGCGTATCACACGTATCTTGCTTTGGCGTTTTATCATTCCATCTGTAACCATACAACCCGCAATAGTACCCACTTTCTTGATATGGAAAATCTCACGCACTTCTACATTGCCTACGGTTACTTCTTCAATAGTAGGAGCAAGCATACCTTCCATAGCATCTTTTACTTCATTGATGGCATCGTAGATAATTGAATACAGACGAATTTCAACCTGTTCTTGCTCGGCAAGTTTTTTAGCTCCTGCCGAAGGACGTACCTGAAAACCAATAATAACAGCATCAGAAACAGCGGCTAAATTGACATCAGTTTCAGTAATTTGTCCTACGGCTTTATGAATTACATTTACCTGAATTTCTTCAGTAGAAAGTTTGAGCAAAGAATCCGAAAGAGCCTCTACCGAACCATCTACATCACCTTTGATGATAATATTGAGTTGTTGGAAATTGCCCAAGGCTATTCGGCGACCAATATCGCTGAGTGTAAGGCGTTTAGTGGCTCTGATACTTTGCTCACGCAAGATTTGCTCACGCTTGTTGGCAATTTCTTTGGCTTCTCTTTCGCTTTCCATTACTTGGAACTTATCACCTGCTTGCGGAGCACCACTCAGACCAAGAATTTGTACAGGGGTTGAAGGTCCTGCCTGTTTGATAGCCTTTCCGATATGGTCAGTCATAGCTTTCACACGCCCATACAAAGCTCCTACTAAAATAATATCCCCCACTTTGAGCGTTCCTGTCTGCACTAAAAGATTAGATACGTACCCCCTACCTTTATCCAAAGTCGCCTCAATAACGGTACCCGATGCTTTTTTATTAGGGTTAGCTTTTAAATCCAAGATTTCAGCTTCCAAAAGCACTTTTTCCAAAAGCTCATCAATACCTTGCCCGCTTTTAGAAGAAATTTCCTGACATTGATACTTTCCGCCCCATTCTTCCACCAAAATATTTTCAGCGGCAAGTTGCTCACGAATTTTGTCAGGATTGGCAGTAGGTTTATCTATTTTGGAAATAGCAAAAACAATGGGTACGCCTGCGAGCTGGGCGTGGTTGATAGCTTCTTTGGTTTGAGGCATTACGTTATCATCTGCGGCAATTACAATAATAGCCACATCTGTAAGTTTAGCACCTCTGGCACGCATAGCTGTAAAGGCTTCGTGTCCGGGAGTGTCTAAGAAAGTAATTTTTCGGTTATCTTTGGTAGTTACGCTATACGCCCCTATGTGCTGTGTAATACCTCCTGATTCTTTGGCAACAATATTAGTTTTACGAATATAATCCAAGAGGGAAGTTTTTCCGTGATCTACGTGCCCCATTACGGTAACAATTGGCGGACGGGGGAGTAAATCTTCGGGTGCGTCTTCTTCTTCCTCCAAAGCCGCCTCTATTTCCTCTTCGGCAGAAATAAATTCAACCGTATAGCCAAATTCATCAGCAATAATGGTAATCGCTTCAGCATCAAGGCGTTGGTTGATAGACACAAACATACCCAAAGCCATACATTTGGAAATTAGCTCATTGATAGAAACATTCATCAAATTCGCTAAATCCATTGCTGAAATAAACTCTGTTACCCGTAAATGATTGCTTTGTTCTTGTAGTTCTGTTTCATTCTCACGCTCTTTTTTAAGGACTTTCTTGATAGATTTTTTCTTTTGCCCGCCGCCCATACGAGCCAGTGTAGCCTTGATTTGTTCTTGAATTTCTTTTTCGCTTACCTCTTCTTTTTCAAAGCGTGGCTTTTTCTTATCTTTTTCTTTGATGCTCTTATCTTTTAACTCTTTGTCTTTCAGCTCTTTTTTTGGCTCTTGTACAGCTACTTTGACATCTAATTTTTCTTTCTTGATACGCTTACGTTTCTTTTTCTTTTTCTTTTCTTCTTTGGCTTCATCAGTAGAAGCCAGAGGTTTGTTCTTTTTGAAGGGTTTTTCTACAGGAAGTTCAATTTTATCAAGAACGGTAAGCCCTTTGAGTGTATCAGCTTTTGCCTTGATTACTTCTATTTCGGGCTCTTGAGTGGTTTTTTCTATAATTTCAGTTTGAGGTTCTACTTTGGGTATTTCTTGGGTAATAGTAGTAGGTTCTTCCTTTTTTTGTTCTTGAACTTTTTGTTCAAGCGGTTTGAGTTGCTTTTCTTCCTGCTTTTCTTTTTCTACTTTATTTTCTTTTTCTTGTTTTTTCTGATTTTCTTGTTTTTTGAAATTCTTTTCAGGTTGCTTTTTCTGCTCTTTTTTATCTTTTTTCTCGTCTTTTTGCTTATCTGTTTTATTTTTCTTATGAGCATCAAGGTCTATTTTACCTACTACCGTTAAGCCGATTTTAGGCTCATTTTTAGGCATCTCATTACTTTCTATTTTATTTTCAGTTAGTGGCACTTCCACAAGTTTTTCTTCCTGATGAGTGGGCGTAAGAGTAGTTTGCTCAGTAGCAATAGTTTCCACTACTTTACTTCCTGTTTCTTTTTTGGTGGTAGTTTCCGTAGAGAACAAGGGCGTAGTAGCTTCTTTTGTTTTTTCTTTTTCAGCCTGTTGCTGTTTTTTTATTTTGCTTTCAAGGGTTTTGGTCATAGAAGCAATATGCTCGGCTTCTTTTTTTTCCAAAAAAGAACCACGAAATTCTTTTTCTAAAACTTCTATTTCTTTGTTCCCCAATTTACTATTGGGATTGTAATCGCCACCAAAACCCTTGTTTTTGAGAGTTTCAACGATTTTTTCGGTAGCTACATTGAATTGTCTTGCCGCTTGGCTTAATCTCATTGTTTTTTCCTCCGACATAATAAATTTTTGTGGTATAATGACGCTTAATAATGCTTTTTAGTAAAGGCTGGACGAGAAAAAGGTGATTTTATATTTAGTTTGAAAGCACAAAGGTACGCAAATTCTATCAAACTACAAATTTTTGGTTTTGTTTTTGGCTTTTGGGTGTCCTGCAAGGTTTCAGTACCTTACAAGACAAGCCCTTTTATTCATTTTCTTCTTCCTCTTCTTCCTCAAATTCACGCTTAATGATTTCCAAAATTTCATCAACTTGCTCTTCCTCTAAATCAGTACGCCTGATAAGGTCTTCTCTACCCACAGCTAAAACGCTCTTGGCAGTATCCAGACCAATTTTACGCAACTCTTCAATTTTCCACTCTTCAATTTCATCTGCAAATTCCTGCAAATCAATATCTTCCTCATCTAACTCCGCTTCATCAATATCTCTCCAAATATCAATTTCTCTACCAACAAGTTTGCCTGCGAGTTTAATATTTAAGCCATTTTTACCGATAGCCATAGACACTTGGTCGGGTTTGAGATACACCGAAACTCTGCCATTGTCTTCAATCTTAATAGAGCTAATTTTAGCAGGACTTAAAGCTCGCTGAATGTAAAGTTCTAAATTATCGGTATAGTTGATAACATCAATATTTTCATTATGTAATTCACGAACAATAGAGTGAATACGTGAGCCTTTCATACCTACGCAAGCTCCTACGGGGTCAATTCTATCGTCATAAGTTTCTACGGCTACTTTGGCTCTTTCGCCGGGTTCGCGTACTACTTTGCGAATAATAATTTGCCCTTCATAAATTTCAGGAACTTCTTGCTCAAATAGGCGTTCTAAAAATTTGGGCGAAGTACGCGAAAGTGTAATACGTGGTGTCCCGTTAATGAGTTCTACTTTTTCAATAACTGCTTTCACGGTATCACCTTTGCGGTAACGATCTTTGGGAATTTGGTGATTTTTGGGCAAAAGTAATTCATTTCCTTCGCTATCCGTAACAATAATATCCTTGCCTACAATCTGATACACTTCACCTACCAAAATTTCGCCCACGCTATCTTTATATTTTTCGTAGAGATTAGTTTTCTCTAAATCTTTGATTTTCTGAATCAGGGTTTGCCTACCCATTTGCACTATTCTTCTACCGAATTTAGCAATATCAATAGGTTCGGCATATTCTTCGCCAATTTCAAAATCATCTTGCACCTTGCGTGCTTCTGAAAGGCTGATAAGGTTTGGATTATGAGTAAGTTCAGGCTCGTTATCAGCTACAATTTGGCGATAATGAAATATTTCTAAATCTCCATTAGGATTGATAATCACCTCAAAATTTTGGTCTGTGCCATACTGCTTACGAATCATTGATTTGAAAACATCTTCCAAAACACTAATCATCGTAGGGCGGTCTATGCCTTTTTGTTTGGCAAACTCCATAAACGATTCGGTGAGTTCTTTGTTATTTACCATAACTATTTGGGTTTAATTTTCTATCGTTTTTTTACTTAAATGAAATCACTACTTTGGCAGTAATAATTTCGTTCCAATCTATTTGATGAACTATTTTTTGCATTTTTTTACCCTTTCCAATACTTTGCTCAACAACAATTTGATTACCCTCTACATTTTTCAAAACCCCTTCTATAATTTTTCCGTCTTTTGTAGCAATCTGTAAAGTTCTACCAATATGTTGGGGCAGTTGGCGTAGCATTTTAAGCGGATTTTCTGCACCAGGGGAAGAAACTTCCAAAATATATTTACTTTCAATCCAATTCTGCTCCTCTATTATATTGCCCAATGCTCTACTTGTTTTGGCACATACTTCAATATTTACACCTTTATCACCATCTAAAAGTACGCTCACTTTCAGCTTTTCTTTCAGTTCTTTGATAAGAACATCTACCACAAAAAACTCCTTTTCTAAAAGGTTTTCTGTGGCTTGCCATATATTTTGTTTCAAGGTTTCAGTATTCATAGAGAAATTTTATCAGGCAAAAACAAAAGGGGACTTATGCCCCCTTTCAAACTTGCGTTGCAAATTTACGAATAAAAACATTTTTTGCAAATTTTTTTCTTATTTTTTTAACTTTTTTGCTAAAAATCTTGCCGTGTAATTTTCAGATAAAAGAGCTACCATTTGTTCAGGAGTGCCTGTAAAGCAAATTTTCCCGCCACGCTTACCACCTTCGGGTCCTAAATCTATAATCCAATCGGCATTTTTGATAATCTCTACATTATGCTCAATTACAAGCACAGAATTTCCATTTTCTACAAGCAACTGCAAAGCTGTGAGCAGTTTTTGTATATCTTGAAAATGCAATCCTGTCGTGGGTTCGTCAAATATAAAAAGTTTTTTACCTTTCTTACTCAAATTGGCATCTAAAAAGGAAGCTAACTTAATTCTTTGAGCCTCACCACCCGAAAGAGTATCAGACGATTGCCCCAATTTTACATAACCCAAACCCACTTTTTCCAAAGGTTTCAAACGCTCTATAATTTTAGACTCTTTCTGAAAAAATGTTATGGCTTCATCTACGGTCAAATCTAAAACCTCGGTAATATTTTTTCCTTGATAAGTAACTTCTAAAATGCTCTCTATAAAACGTTTGCCTTTACAAGCCTCACAAGGCACAAAAATATCTGCCATAAATTGCATTTCTATCCTTACCTCACCTTCCCCTTTACAGACTTCACAGCGACCTCCTTCTACATTAAACGAAAAAGCCCCTGCTTTGTATCCTCTTATTTTAGCAAGCGGTTGAGCGGCAAAAAGTTCTCTAATCGCATCATACGCCTTGCAGTAGGTAACAGGATTAGAACGCGAAGATTTACCGATAGGGTTTTGATCTATGTATTCTACACCTGAAAGCAAATTCAAATCACCTTCCAAGCTATCATAAGCTCCTACCTCATTTTCATCGGAGAACGTGAGGTCAAAATGTTTAGAAAGAGCAGGCATTAAAATTCTTTTCACCAAAGTAGATTTTCCCGAACCCGAAACACCCGTGATTACACAAAAAATCCCCAAAGGAATTTGTACGTCAATATTTTGCAAATTGTTTTCTCTTGCCCCTTTTACCCAAATGCTATTTGCCCACTTACGGCGAAATGCAGGTACAGGAATTTCAGCTTTTCCGCTTAAATATTGCAAAGTTTTAGACAAAGGGAATTTTTTAGTATCAAAATCATTTTTATTGCCCTGAAAAATAATTTGTCCTCCTCTTGCCCCCGCTTCGGGACCGATGTCTATAATGTAATCTGCTACTTGCATTAGTTCTTCTTCGTGCTCAACCACAACTACGGTATTACCCAAATTGCGAAGTTGAAGTAAAACCTCAATCAATTCTTGTGTATCGCGAGGGTGCAAACCGATACTTGGTTCATCAAGAATGTACATTGAGCCAACCAAAGCACTTCCCAATGCCGTAGCAAGTTTAATACGCTGAAACTCACCACCAGAAAGCGTTGCCGTAGCTCTGTTGAGTGTCAGGTAGCCTAAACCTACTTTCAAAAGGTAATTCAAGCGATTGCGAATTTCCGTAAGAATACGTTTAGCTACTTTTTGCTCAAATTCATCAAGAGCTAATTTATCAAAAAACTCTGCTACTTCTTCCACAGGCATCAGCAGTAATTCGTGCAAAGATTTTCCGTTAATTTTCACAAAAGAAGCATCTTTGCGTATGCGTGTGCCTTTGCAGTCGGGGCAAGTAGTACGACCTCGGTAACGATACAACAAAATCCGATATTGAATTTTATAGCTTTCGCTTTCTAAAAACTTGAAAAAATCATTGATGCCGTAAATGGTGTCTTTTTCTTTTTTAGCTTTTTTACCTTGCCAAAGCAAATCCTTTTCTGCTTCGGAGAGGTCTTTGTAGGCTCTATGAATCGGAAAATCATAAAGCAGAGTTGCTTTACGCATAAATTCTTTTTTCCACTCGCTCATTTTTTCGGTACGCCAAGGAGCTACAGCATCTTCATATACCGAAAGATTAGGATTGGGAATAACAAGTTTTTCGCTAATTCCTAACACATTACCAAAACCTTCGCAAGTTTTGCAAGCTCCATAAGGATTATTGAAATTGAAAAAGTGAATGCTTGGCTCTTCAAAAGTAATCCCGTCTAACTCAAATTTATCGGAAAAGAACTTTTTTTCAACCCCAACAAAATCCACTAAACACTCTCCTGCACCTTCAAAAAATGCCGTTTGTACCGAATCTGCAATACGAAAGCGGCTTTCCTCATCATTATGCTTTACCGCAGTTCTATCAATGAGTACAAAGATATTTTCCCAGTATTTTTGGGCTAAATTTTCACTTTTTTGCTCCAAAAACTCCTCAATAAATGCAACTTCATCATTTATCAGAATCCTTGTAAAGCCTTTTTGTAGCAAGATTTGCAACTCTGTTTCAAGAGTTCGGTCTGAAAGATTTTTCAAAGGACTGGCTATGATAATTTTTTGTCCTTCGGGAAAAGAAAAAATATACTCTGTAACACTATCTACGGTATCTTTGCGTACTTCTTTGCCCGAAATAGGTGAAAAAGTTTTACCTATGCGAGCATATAGCAGTTTGAGGTAGTCGTAAATTTCAGTGGTTGTGCCTACGGTAGAACGAGGATTTTTGGAACTTACACGTTGCTCAATGGCAATAGCAGGTGAAACCCCTTTGATGTATTCTACTTCGGGTTTTTGCATACGGGCTAAAAATTGTCTTGCATAAGCACTCAAACTCTCCACGTACATTCTTTGCCCTTCGGCAAAAAGGGTATCAAACACCAAAGATGATTTGCCCGAACCTGAAACCCCCGTTACTACTACTAATTTATTGCGAGGAATGGCAACGTCAATATTTTTGAGATTGTGCAGTTTAGCACCTTTGATTAAAATAAATTCTTTGGCAGAAAGATTTTCAAAATTTTCTTTTGGCAACTCAACGGCTGATTGCATATGCAGACAATTTAAGAGTATTTTTTACGGAACTCTAATCGTTTCAATTCTCTTTGCAGTATGATTTCAACAATTTTTTCGGCATCTTGTTTGGCAAAAGCCTCCGAAAATTCATTTTCAGGCAAATCTAAACGATAAGCCACTTGCAAGAGACGTTCAGGAGCTTTGTGCAAAAGATTTTTCACAAAAAACAAAAGATAGTTTCGCAACTCTTCCCAAGAAAGGAGTGCTTGTGGCGTAAAATCTTCGCAATGCTTTTGCAGATGATTTTGAAGTTGCTCTAAATCTTGAAGCATTTATATTTTTGGACAAAAATAAAAAAAAGTCCTCTTTTGCAGAGGACTTTTGTGATTTTTATTTGCTAATTTCTAACAATCTTATACAGCTCTCGCAAACTTGCCCCTTTCACTTCTATCCAATACACTCCTTGTGGCATATGAGAGAAATTTATTTGATTTTCACCAAATTTTACATCTATCACTTGTAAAGTTCTGCCGTACAAATCTTGGATTTTTACCTCCAATCTTTCCTGCAAACTATTCAAGTACAGAATATCACGTGTAGGGTTAGGATAAATGCCCGCTAATAAATTAGATTTTTCAGTTGAAAGCGAAACAATGCGAGAATAAGTAAATTTTCCATCTTTATCAACCTGCTTGATGCGATAGTAAATTTTACCCGTTATTTTATTACCTAAACCTCTATCTTCAACCACATAGCGATTTTCAGATTTCTTTTTAGCAGAAATTTGAACAATTTTTACAAAATCCTTGGCATCAAAACTTCTTTCTACTTCATAAAAATCGGCATTGATTTCGCTCATCGTATTCCATAAAATTTCAGGGATATGATTTTCGTTGTAGCGAGCTTGAATACTTAAAAATTCTACGGGTAAAGGATTAACAATATCAGAGATTGTCCAAGGTGAAAAAGCCGTTACATTGATAGGTATGCTTGTAATCAACGGACTGGTGCTGGGTGCTATGAAAGGCGTACTACGAATTTCCCACACAGTGCCATTATTACGCCATACTTGTAGCTGATTAGTATTTTTCCCATTGTTAATGGCGGGAAGCCAACGAAACTCTACACCGTTTCTGCCATTTGCCACAGAAGGCTGAATATACCACGTACAAGCAATAGAAGTAAATGTTCCTACGGTCTGAATGCCTGCGGCATCAGAAACACGCAAAAGGTCAAGCGTTCCTATATCAGCTCCTGCGGGCAGATTTAGCCCTAAAAAATCAAAAGCACCTGTACCCACATTACGAATAGTTCGGGCACGTCCTAAAATACGACTATTATTTTTTTCTCCAACCGTAGTAGGATTAACCGCAGGGTCTATAGCTGTAGGCGAAAAATACAAAGTATTTGTGTTTGTTTGCACAAATCCATCTGTGAAAATCATTTGGTTATTGATAGTTAAATCGCCAAGCATATTCAGGGTTTTGCCTGTTCCATTGAGTTCCCAATTTTCACTAATCACAGGCATTGCTCCCACAGGCACAAAATCGGTATTGTAAGTTGTAAGAGGTCGGTCAGTAGCAGACCCATCATCGGTGTAAGAACCTTGCTCAACATTGAGCGTAAAACCATCGGCACTGATTACATTCGTTCCTCTACGAATACGCGGAGATGTCGTAAAAGCAGGAGCTATAAAACTTTGTTGCGTTACAAAAACGTGATTAGGTTTGACGGTTACAAAGCCCAAAGCTCCATAATCTATGGCGTGCTGAATACGATTTTCTAAAAGAATAAGGTCTGGGTTGCTCATAGAAAGTGGAGTTTGCAAGCCTGAACCTACGTCAAACTCATTGTTTACTGCGTTAAAGTTTGTATTTACACTTGCCATTGTAGTAGAGGGCATACCTGTTGTCCAGATAGAAGTAAAAGGATTAGGAAATGCCCCTAATGGCAAGGTAAGCACAACCGCATCAGTATTTCCATAGAAGGGGTCTAATGCTATAAAACGAGCAATGTTAGCGTGAAAGCGGTTTCTTTGAGTTGCTGAGCCAATCGTGATATTGTTAAAAGCAGGTACCGCCCCACTATGATGATTGGCAAAGGCAATAGCCGTGCCTCCCACACTTGTGCTGTGATGAAAGGTATTATCAAGAATTGAAATATTTTGCACTGTCAGTGGCGAGCCTGCTGAAACAGAAAATGTGCGATTTTTGGTATTGATTATCAGATGATTAAAAGTAGTAGAAGTAAGACGAGGCGTAAAAGTATTACTTATAATATTTACATTTCTTGAACGCCCCAGCCAGATACCCACATTTGGGTGCCCTGAAATCGTATTATTTTGAATATTAACTACCGAGCCAAGATAATTATCTTTAATTTCAATCACGGCAAAAGAGGAAGCATCAGGAACAAAAGCAGGTACGCTTAAATTATTGTTATTGATATTCACCGTAGCAGTAGCAACAGGAATATTGATTTCAACACCTGCTTGGGCTATGGCAGATATGTTGTTGGAAGTAATATTTACATTTCCCGTTAAATCCCCCCATTGAATAGCATACAAACCTCCTCCCTGAATGTTGTTATTGGTTATAGTGCCATAATTTCCAATACTCCTAATTCCTACTCTAAAAAAGGCAAAAGCGGCAGGGTTTCCAGGTATGGTATTATTTTGTATTGTAACTTGATTATTCCCAACTAAAAAAGAAATAATGTTATTATCAGCGAAACGTATAGCATAAGCGTGCATATCTACACTCATCGGGGCAGGGTTTATGTTTTCTATGGTATTACCTATAATTTGCAAATTATTGTAAGCTCCCGGCACACCATGATTAGCTACAAAAATACCGTGCCTTCCATTGGTACTTGTTCCGCCTGCTCCATTAACTCGTAAGTGCAGATTTTGAATAGTAACATTAGGAGAGGCTACTACCAAAATGCTTTCACAAGCACCCGACATAGTAAAAATAGGTTGAGGAGTATCCCCCAATAAGGTCAGCGGTTTATTGATGACCACATTGCTGGTAATTGTGTAACTTCCTGTACAAACAAATACCGTCCCTCCCGCAGGAGCAGCGGCAATAGCGGCAGAAAGGGTTTGTTTAGCGTCTGTACAACTTGTTCCTGCGTTGGTATCATTACCCGTGGGTGAAACGTAAATAGTTTGAGCTTTGCTAAATGTAAAAGAGAGTAGCAGTAACACAAATAAAAAATGAGACTTTTTCATACAATATTAGTTTTTAGTGGAAAAAGCTGATTATTTTTCTTACAATCAATAAAAAAGTGTAAGAACTAATAAAAATGATACTTATAAGAATAATCTGTAAAAGAATAGGTTCAATTTGTATGAATATACAAATAAGAGAATAGTTGTTTAATTAAAATCAAACATAGATACATTCAGGGAAAGAAAAAGTAACCAAAATTTTTATATTTTTTTTTGAAAAAAAATATAAAATATTGAAAATCAATTTATTAAAAAATCAAGAAATTCTCCGAATTTCTGCACCGATAGCATTCAATCTGCCGTCTATGTTTTCGTAGCCTCTATCAATTTGTTCGCTATTTTCAATAATGCTTACTCCTTCGGCAGAAAGAGCGGCAATTAGCAAAGCCACCCCCGCCCGAATATCAGGCGAACTCATCTTGATACCTCGCAAAGGATACTTCCTATTGATGCCAATTACCGTAGCTCTATGGGGGTCATTGAGAATGATTTGAGCCCCCATATCAATAAGTTTATCCACAAAAAACAAGCGACTTTCAAACATTTTCTGATGAATAAGTACGGTGCCTTCGGCTTGAATAGCAGTAACCAATACAATACTAAGCAAATCGGGAGTAAAACCGGGCCAAGGAGCATCATCAACTTTCAAGATAGAGCCGTCAATAAAAGTGCTAATTTGGTAATGTTCTTGTGCAGGAATATAAATATCATCACCACGCAGTTCCATCTGAATACCCAACTTACCGAATACTCTCGGAATGCACCCCAAATGCTCTATTCCGCAGTTTTTAATGGTAATTTCAGAGGCAGTCATAGCGGCAAGCCCTATGAAACTCCCTACTTCAATCATATCAGGTAAAATTGTGTGTTCAGTGCCTTGTAGGCTTTCTACACCTTCAATTGTAATCAAATTAGAGCCAATTCCCGAAATTTTAGCACCCATTCGGCAAAGCATACGACAAAGTTGCTGAATGTATGGCTCACAAGCGGCGTGATAAATTGTAGTAGTACCTTTGGCAAGTACCGCCGCCATAATAATATTTGCTGTTCCTGTAACCGAAGCCTCATCAAGCAAAATGTATTTACCCTGCAAGTTAGTGGCATCTATTTCGTAAAATTCGGTTTTAGAGTTGTAGTTGAATTTCGCCCCAAGCTCCTGAAACCCTAAAAAATGCGTATCCAGACGCCTCCTACCAATTTTATCGCCCCCTGGTTTAGGAATTTTACTTTTGCCAAAGCGGGCAAGCAAGGGTCCTAAAATCATTATAGAACCTCGCAAAGCCGAAGCCTTTTGCGTATAGGCAGGAGTTTCCAAATGCTCTAAATTGATATTGCGAGCCTCAAAACGATATGAGTGTGAATTGATTTTATCTACTTTTACTCCTAAATCCTGTAAAATTTCAATCAGTTTAAGCACATCACGAATTTGTGGAATATTATGTATAATCACAGGTTCGGGGGTGAGCAAAACTGCACACAAAATTTGCAGAGCCTCATTTTTTGCCCCTTGTACTTTTAGTTCTCCTTTAAATGATTTACCTCCAATAACTTGAAAAGCAGACATTTATGTAAATTTTAGAATTTTTGTTTTTTAATTCAAGATTTTGAGTTTTACGCTTACTTTCTTATTTCAAATGTTTTTCCAAATAATCAGTATAAAGTTGGAACAAAAGCAAGCGACTTTGCCAGCTGTACGCTACGCCGTGATTACCCGGAGGAAATATACGCAAATCAGCGTCTTTGCCTGCATCTATAAGAGCTTTTGCAAGTTGAAAAGTATGTTTTACGTGTACATTTTCGTCCATTGCCGAATGTACTAACAGCATTTTACCTTTTAGGTTTTGGGCGTAATTCATACAAGAAGAAGCCACGTATTTGGCATCATTTTCGGGTAAAAGCCCCATATAACGCTCGGCGTAAATGCTATCATACAAACGCCAGTCCGTAACGGGTGCCGCCACAATCGCTACTTTGAAAATATCAGGATAATTCAGTATTGTGAAAGATGACATATATCCCCCATAACTATGCCCACGAATAGCTATGCGATTTGCATCTATAAAACCCTGTTTTACAAGGAATTGAGCCGTTTCAGCAAAATCTTTACTTTCATACTTGCCAAGTTGTTCATACACAATTTTTTCAAAAGCATAACCATACCCCCCACTGCCCCTGTTATTGACACTTGCCACAACATAGCCTTGTTGGACTAAATATTGCTCCCAAGCATCTCTCCCAAATTCATTATAGACGCTTTGAGCCCCTGGTCCGCCGTAAATGTTCAATAAAAGTGGGTATTTTTGTGTAGGATTGAAATTGAGCGGTTTTACAAGATAAATATCTATTTTTTGTCCGTCAGAGGTAGTGAAATTTGTCAGTTCTCTTGGAGAGTAAGCATTTTCCTGAATGAATTTAGACACTTCGGCGTTATCTACGAGCTTTTTTAGCATTTTAGGATTTTTTCCCACTTCCCAAAGTTCTACCTGAGTAGGTGTGGTAGTGTTGGAGTACCTATCCAAATAATATTTACTATTGGGCGAAAAATCAATAATATGCCTGCCTGCTGTTTGTGTAAGACGGCGTTTGTTTTTCCCCGAAAAATCTATTTCGTACAAATGTCTTTCCAATGGGGAGACTTCAGTAGAAGTGTAATATATTTTTTTGTTTTTGGCATCAACATTATGTACAAAAACTACTTCCCAATTACCTTTGGTAACTTGCCCGAGCAATTTTCCATTATAATCGTATCGGTATAAATGAGCAAAACCATCTCGCTCCGAAATCCAAAAAAACTCTTGCAACCCTTGTGGAAAAAACGCATAATGCATAATTCCTGCAAAGAAATCAAACACATCTATCCACGCTTTGGAAGTTTCTTCCATAATGAGCTTTGCCTCACCTGTTTGCACATTCGTAAAATAAAGTTTCAGATGATTTTGCTTGCGATTAAGGTGCATTACAGCCAATTGCCCCGAAACAGATGTCCAATAGATACGAGGAATATAACCATCGCCTAAATCTACTTTTGCCCAAGTACGCTGATTTTTTTCTACATCAATCATTCCGATTTTTACAAGCGGGTTATTATTGCCAACTTTGGGATAAGGAAGTTTTTCGTAAGTATCGGCAAGTCCGCTGTAATCAGTCATCTGAAAGATAGGGACGTTTCGTTCATCAGTTTGCCAAAAAGCAATATAACGACTATCAGGCGACCATTCCCAAGCCTGTGCCAAACCAAACTCCTCTTCATACACCCAACCAAAACGCCCATTCCATACATTTTCTTGGGCATCGGTAGTGAGTTGTGTTTCTTTTTGCGTAGCAAAGTCAAAAACAAATAGATTTCCTCCTTTTTCGTAGGCTATTTTTTTGCCATCAGGGGAAAGCTCTGCTGAATGAGCATCTTTGGCAGCAAGTTTGAGCGTTTTCGTGCTTACATCATAAAAGTAATAATCCGAAACCCCTGAACGCCGATAAACAGGACGAAAATTCGTTTGAAAAAGCAAGTATTTGCTATCCTTTGACCACTGAAACGAAACATAGTTGAAATTTTGGTCTTTATCAGGAAATTTTAAGCCTGCGGCACTGAAAATTACTTCCTCTTTGCCGTCTTGGGGCGAAAAAACCTTGATTTGCCCTGCTCCTTCTATGAACGAAAATTTTTCTCCTCCCTCAATCCAATTCACACTTCGGGGACCAAAATTTCCCGAAAGTTTTCCACCCGAACTTAAAGCCTCTTGAAGTGATGCAAAACGCTTTTTTTCTTGGGCTTGAAGCGAGAAAATTACAACAAAAGCTAAACAAAAAGCATAAAATCTTGTAAGCATAAACGTATTTTTTTACATTGCCTTGCAAATAAAAACATAATCGGCAAAAGAAAAAAATCGCTTTCAAAAAATTATGCTTATTTCAGCCGAAAAAGGCTTATTTTTGCACCTAAAATTTTTCAGCAATGGACTTTCATATTCTCATTAGCAACCTGACCAATCCCACGATATTATTTTTTCTGCTTGGAATTCTTGCCACTACGCTAAAAAGCGATTTAGAAATACCTCAGTCTTCCAGCAAATTTATTTCTTTGTATTTGCTTTTTGCGATAGGTTTCAAGGGCGGGCAAGAGCTTGCCCATAGCAATTTTTCTACGGAAATCATTTTTTCTATTCTTTTGGGAATAGCTATTTCGGCTATCATTCCTATTTATACGTTTTTTTTGCTCAAACGCAAGTTGAGCATAGGTGATGCAGGTGCAATAGCCGCCACATATGGCTCGGTAAGTGCAGTAACTTTTGTTTCGGCAGTATCTTTTTTAGAAATTCAGAAAATGGCTTTCGGCGGGCATATGGTTGCTGTAATGGCTTTTATGGAAGCCCCTGCTATTATTGTGGGAGTTACGCTGATTAAAAAGTTTGAAAAGGAAGCCAGTCACCAAGTCAGTAATGTCGGAACAATCATCAAACATTCTTTCACCAATGGTAGCGTTTTGATGATTTTCGGTAGTCTGATAATCGGTATTATTTCTGATACCAAACAAGCCGAAGGCATTAAGCCCTTTACAACAGATATTTTCAAGGGCTTTTTAGCAATTTTTCTTTTAGAAATGGGAATGGTAACGGCTCGGCGTTTTGCTTCTTTTCGCAAGCAAGGGTTATTTCTCACCTTGTTAGCGATTTTCTTACCTGCTTTTAATGGTATAATGGCGGTAGCTGTCAGTTCGCTTATTACCCAAGATATTGGCAACCGATTTATATTTGGTGTGCTTGCGGCAAGCGGCTCATATATTGCAGTGCCTGCGGCTATGAAGTTTGCCGCTCCTAATGCCGACCCTGGCATCTATATTCCTATGGCTTTGGGACTTACTTTTCCTTTCAATATTTCTGTGGGTTTTCCGCTTTATTTTGCAGTAGCCAACGCTATCTGATATGCCTAAAATCTTGCTTTTAGATAATTTTGATTCATTCACCTACAACTTACAAGATTACCTTGAACGTTTAGGGGCAAAATGCGAAGTTTTTCGTAATAATGTTGAATTAGCCCTCATTGCTTCAAATACTTATGATGGTGTCGTACTTTCCCCGGGGCCCTCTACTCCCAAAGAAGCAGGAAATTTGATACAAGTTTTGGATTTTTATCATAAGCAATTGCCTATTTTAGGCGTTTGTTTAGGACATCAGGCAATTGGTGAGTATTTCGGAGCTACACTCACCCACGCTCACGCCCCTATGCACGGAAAAATTTCAGAAATTTGCACCAAAGAAAGTTTTTTATTCGCAAATTTGCCCTCAAAATTCAAAGTGGTGCGATATCATTCGCTTATTTTGAAAGATTTACCTTCAATTTTACGAGTTACAGCCTTCACAAATGATAGTTTTCAAGAAGTAATGGCTTTGGAGCATCAAAATTTACCTATTTTTGGCGTACAATTTCACCCCGAAGCTATCTTGTGCGAATATGGTTTAGAAATTTTAGCAAATTGGCTCAAAGTATTATGAAAGTACTTTTTATTTTCGGTGGAATGCCTCATTACTTGCGAGATTTGCTCAATAAATTGTCTCAAACCCGCAATTTAGAAGTTGTCGTATTATTGCCCGAAAAAAAAAGCAGTACGATTGGTTCGGGAGTTGCAGAAAAAAGAGACGATTGTCATTTCAAGATAATTTACAGCCCTGAAACTTTACTTTTAGGACAAAAGCCACATTTTCCCCAAATAACACAAATCTTGCAACAAGAACAGCCTCAAATACTAGTAGTAGGTTGGCCCTATATTTTAGGCATATATCTGCGACCTTCGGTAAGGTATTGGCTTTACAAAAATAAAATCAAAATACTTTACCGAAGCATTCCTTACCAAATTCCGCCCTATCCAAAAGCAATGCAGTTTTATTCCCAAGAAGGTTTCTTTGATGAAAATATGAATCATATCAAAGCCGATACTTTTACGAAAAAATTGAAGTATTGGCTTATTACCCAAATCAACAAAGGTTATTTTTGTTGGGTAGATGCTCATCTGAATTACTGCTCAAAAGCTCTTGACATACTGCCAACTTATGGCGTTGCCAAAAATAAAATTTTTATTACCTACAACTCCATTGACACCGACAAAATTCTGCTTGCCAAAGAAAAATTAAAAAACGAAAATAAACTATTTGCCTACAACCCTCACCGAATTATTCACGTGGGCAGGCTTGTGAAATGGAAGAAAATTGATGCTCTTTTAGAAGTCTTTGCCAAAGTGGTTGTTTCTTTTCCGCAAGCGGAATTAGTTTTGATAGGTGATGGCACAGAAAAAAATCATTTACAACAACTTGCTGAAAAACTGCATCTTAAAAATAAGGTCAAATTTTTAGGTGGAATTTATGATAGCGAAGTAGTGGGAAACTATTTACAATCATCTTTGGCTTGTGTGCTGGTTGGGGCAGGCGGACTTGCCATTAACGAAGCAATGGCTTGGGGAACGCCTGTCATTTGTTCAGAAGCTGATGGTACTGAAAAAGACTTAATCACACATCAGGTTACAGGGTTTTTCTTTGAAAAAGACAATTTCCTAGACTTACAAAATCAAATAGAATATTTGTTGCAAAATCCGCAAATAGCTCAAAAAGTGGGTAAAAATGCAGAAAATTTTATCTACACGCACATCAATATTCATACGGTTGTGCAGAATTTTGTAGGAGCATTCAACGAAGTTACTTCATATCAATATCAACTATCTTATGAGCCTGAAAATCTTGCATATAGTAGGAGCTAGACCCAATTTTATGAAATTAGCCCCTTTACAGAGAGAACTTGCCCACACTACGCATCAACAAAAAATCATACATACGGGTCAGCATTATGACAGCCAAATGTCAGATATTTTTTTTGAGGAATTGCAAATCACGCCTCCTGACTATCATTTAGGAGTGGGTTCAGGTTCGCACACCGAACAAACCGCTAAAATAATGTTAGCCCTTGAACCTATTCTACGAGCCGAAAAGCCTACTTGCGTAATCGTATATGGAGATGTCAATTCTACTTTGGCGGCGGCTTTGGTGAGTGTGAAAATGCAAATTCCCGTAGTACACGTAGAAGCGGGTTTGCGTTCTCGTGATTTCACAATGCCCGAAGAAATCAATCGTTTGCTTACAGACCAAATCAGCACCTTACTGCTCACTCCATCGCAAGATGCCAACGAAAACTTATTACGCGAAGGAATTAGTGCTGATAAAATTCATTGTGTAGGCAATATTATGATTGATAGCTTGTTTTTTGCTTTGCAGGCTATCCAACAATTTCCTCAAAAAGCTCAAAAAAGCTTTGAACTTATTAAAAAATTTGGCGAAAAAAAATATATTCTCTCTACGGTGCATCGTCCTTCAAACGTTGATGACAAAGAAAGTCTCCAAAGATTATTTGCATTTTTTGCGGAAGTTGCCCGAGAGAATGTCGTAATTTTGCCTATACACCCACGCACACGCAAACAATTGGAGTTGAACATTGATATTTCAGCTTTTCCTGCTAATTTTCATATTATTGAGCCTTTGGGATATTTAGATTTTATCAATTTGCAAAAAAATGCCCTTTGCGTGCTGACCGACTCAGGTGGCATACAAGAAGA
Organism: Raineya orbicola; assembly: GCF_002843425.1. Classification (GTDB taxonomy): domain Bacteria; phylum Bacteroidota; class Bacteroidia; order Cytophagales; family Thermonemataceae; genus Raineya; species Raineya orbicola. The sequence continues at coordinate 31,058 of NZ_NKXO01000013.1, read as the reverse complement.
AACTTCGGTGTTGGGGGTTGCTTGTTTTACCTTGCGTAAAAATACCGAAAGACCTATCACCCTTGAATTAGGCACAAATACGCTTATAGGAGATAATTATGAGCTTTTGTTTCAGAAAATTCAGCAGGTAAAAGAAGGAAAAAGCAAAAAAGGCGAAAATATTCCGTTTTGGGACGGGCAAACAGCCTCTCGGATTGTAAATGTTTTGGAAAGATACTTTTAATTTTCTTGAAATATGATACTTTTAGACGGCAAAAAACTTTCTGCTGAAATCAAGGCAGAACTCAAAAATGAAGTAGAAAACATTAGGGCAAAAGGTGGTAAAATTCCACATTTAGCGGCAATTTTAGTGGGCAACGACGGCGCCAGCGAAACGTATGTAAAAAGTAAAGTAAAAAGTTGTGAGGAAGTAGGTTTTAGTTCTACTTTATTGCGTTTTGAAGAGAGCATTTCGGAGCAAGAACTGCTCACTGAAATTCAAAAAATGAACGAAAACCCTGATATTGATGGCTTCATTGTGCAATTACCTTTGCCTAAACATATTTCTGAAACCAAAGTCATTGAAACCATTGCCCCTGAAAAAGATGTAGATGGATTTCACCCTATCAATATTGGCAGAATGGCAAAAAATTTGCCTGCTTACATTCCTGCTACGCCTTTTGGTATTTTGCAAATGCTTGAACGTTACAAAATAGAAACCACAGGCAAACATTGTGTAGTGGTGGGTAGAAGCAATATTGTTGGCTCGCCGATGAGTATTCTTATGGCTCGCAATGCTCCTATTGGCAACTGCACCGTAACGCTTTGTCATAGTAAAACCAAAGATTTAAGCAAATTTACACAAGAAGCTGATATACTGATAGTTGCTCTTGGGAAGCCTGAATTTGTAACAGCCAATATGATAAAAGAAGGAGCAGTAGTCATAGATGTAGGCATTACCCGTTTGCCTGATGAGAGTTCGGCAAAAGGTTATAGAATTGTAGGTGATGTAAAGTTTGATGAAGTTGCCCCAAAATGTAGCTACATTACCCCTGTGCCCGGCGGCGTAGGACTAATGACTGTGGTTTCACTTTTGCAAAATACTTTGCTTGCGGCAAAGAAAATATTTTATGCGTAAATCCGTAAGTATATTTGTTGTCAATTAAACCCAAATTAAAAAATTGCCACGAATACACGAAACATCTTTCATTCGTGTTATTCGTGGCTTATTATAATTTTCATTTCATTTCGTTTTTTGCAAAAATCAAGTAATTTATTAAAGCAAGCACTACCCCATACGATAGAGCTATCATTGTAAGGCTCAAACTCAATTTTTCCATAGACCTTGCGAAAAATTAAAGTTTGAAAATTTATTTTACGGTGATTTTTTTGACATAATTCTCGTAACCTTTCTTTTTTGCCATTTTAATAGTAAGTATGCCGTTTTTCAAAGAGGCTTCTACTTTATCGGGGTCTGCACTTTCAGGAATTTGAAAAACTCTCTGAAAGCAGGCATAACCAAACTCTCTGCGAAGCCAGTTTTTATCTCTCTCTTCGTTTTCATATTGCTTTTCGGAGTAAATTCGCAAGTACCCGTTGTCTATTTCTACTTTAATATCTTTTTTGTCCAAGCCGGGTACGGCAACCGATACTTCGTAAGCCTTTTGCTCTTCGCTGATATTCACTGAAGGCACAAGACCTACTTCCTCACTTTCTTTGATATCTTTGCCCATTACTTTACCCCAAAATCTCTCAATCATTGCGGGGAACTTGGGTTTTAGGTTTTTAGTCCATTTAAGTAAGTTCATAGCCATAGCAGTTTAAGATTTTGGTTTCAAATACTTTAAAAGCAAAGTACATACCACTTCTCAAATGCTTACCTTTTGACAAAATTTTCAGCATTTTTGTCAAGCAGAATGGACGAATTGTCCTAAATTTGCCTTAAATTGCCATAGCAACTGCCATTTCGTCTATGTTTCTCTTACGCCGTATTTTTTGGAAAAAACTACTTATCAAATCATTTTGGACTTTACTCGCTTGCTTTGTACTTTTTTTGATTTTAGATTTTATTTTCCCTTTTCGTTTTCATATTCGCTATTCGCAAGTGGTTTTAGACGAAGAAAACCGAGTTTTAGGAGCATTTTTAAGCACTGATGAAAAATGGCGAATGAAAACAGAGCTATCAGAAATCAGCGAAGAGTTGCAAAAAGCCTTTATTGCCAAAGAAGACAAGTATTTTTTCTATCATTTTGGGGTAAATCCTTTGGCAGTAGCAAGAGCTATTTTCAATAATTTACTATCTCAAAAACGCACTTCGGGGGCATCTACCATTACAATGCAAGTAGCTCGCTTGCTTGAGCCTAAACCTCGCACCTATTGGAATAAACTCGTAGAAATGATCAGAGCAATGCAGTTAGAATGGCACTATTCCAAAAAAGAAATCTTACAAATGTATCTGAATTTAGTGCCTTATGGTGGCAACATAGAAGGCGTAAAATCCGCATCTGTGATATATTTTCAAAAATTGCCACAAAATTTGAGCATTGCTGAAATTACTACACTTGTTATTATTCCCAACCGCCCCAATAGTTTATCTTTGGGAAAAGATAACTTATACGTTCAAAAAGAAAGAAACAAATGGCTCTTAAACTTTGCAAAACAAAGTATTTTTAGTAAAAAAGAAATTTCAAACGCTTTACAAGAACCTTTAAATGTACAAAGGCACGAGGTACCTCGTTTAGCTCCGCATTGGTGTATTCGCTTGGTGCAGAAATATCCCAAAAATGAAAATATACAAACTGCCTTACACTTGCCCGTGCAAATGAAAGTTCAAGCCCTTGCCGAAAATTACGCTAAAAAACTCCGTTTGCTTCAAATTGAAAACGTAGCTGTATTAGTGGTAGAGAACAAAACACGTAAAATTAGAGCTTACGTAGGTTCACAAAATTTCGCTGAAAGCCAAGTAGATGGCATAACTGCTATACGCTCACCGGGTAGTACGCTTAAACCTTTGGTCTATGCAATCGCTATGGATTTGGGCAAACTTACTCCTAAAACTACTATTTTAGACATTCCTACTGATTGGGACGGATACGCTCCCGATAACTTTGATAACAAATTCCGAGGTAAAATTTCTGTAGAAACAGCTCTTTCACTTTCGCTCAATATTCCCGCAGTGGCTACTTTGCAAGAAATTTCCATAGAACATTTTGTAAAAAAGCTCAAACAAGCAGGCTTCAAAACACTTGAAAAACAAGAGAAAAAAGTAGGTCTTTCAATGATTTTAGGCGGTTTTGGAACAAATTTAGAAGAACTCACCAATCTCTATGTTACTTTTGCCAACTACGGACAATACGCCCCTTTGAATTTTTTAGCCACTGATAGCACCATACGCACCGATACAATCATTTCGGTTGCTTCGACATATAGTTTTACACAAGTACTCACGCTCGCCCAAAGACCTGACTTGCCCCGAAGTTATCAAAACGCAAAAAATAAACCCATAATCGCTTGGAAAACAGGTACTTCTTACGGAAAACGTGATGCTTGGAGTATTGGATACAATCAGAAATACACCATAGGCGTTTGGGTAGGTAACTTTTCGGGCAAAGGCGTACCCGAACTTTCAGGTTCGGAGATAGCCACTCCTCTGCTTTTTGAAATCTTTAACGCCTTAGACAATGCTACAACTCCTTTACCCCTTGCCCCCAAAGAAATTACTTTTCGTTTAGTTTGCTCTGAAAGTGGCTTGCCTCCTAATACTTTTTGCAAAAATCAGGTCATTGATTATTATATTCCACTTATTTCGCCTTCACAAGTATGCCAACACGAAAAAGAACTTTATGTTTCGGCAGATGAAAAATTTCAATATTTGCCCGATTGTCTGCCTGAAACAGGCTACAAAAAAAAGTTCTATCCCGTAATTCCCACAGCATTGCAAGTCTATTACGAAGCACAAAAAATTCCTTACTTTCAAACTCCCCCTCTACACCCTAATTGTGAGCAATACTTGCAAGCCAATGAAAAGCTCAAACCACAAATCATTTCACCTTTGGCAGATAAAACTTATTTTATACCCTCCAACGAACCCACAGAACTATTGCTTAAAACCTACACGCAAAACGATGTCCAAAAAGTTTATTGGTACATCAACGACAGACTGCTCCAAGAAGCACCAGTCAAAGAAAATATTTTCTTCAAACCTAAACTTGGCAAAAATACAATTACCTGTGTAGATGACAAAGGCAGAAGTCAGAAAATTAGTATTCAAGTAGAGAGAGAATAATTGTTTTTTTCAGCTATTTTTGCAAGCACTCATAAATAAAGCTCACAATATCCTTTGCTACTTCTTTCTTGCTTTTTAGCGGGAAATCTATCTTTGTGCCGTTTTTGTCTATAATAGAGATTTTGTTGGTATCGTGGGCAAAACCTGCCCCTTCATCTTTAAGCGAATTTAGCACTACCATATCAAAATTCTTTTTTTGCAATTTTTGCAAAGCATTTTCAGTTTCATTTTGCGTTTCCAAGGCAAAACCCACAAAAAATTGATTTTTCTTTTTCTTCTGCCCCAGGGTAAAGGCAATATCTACATTTTTGATAAGCTCCAAAGTAAGTGTTTCGGTGTTTTTTTTGATTTTTTCAGTAGCTACTTCTTTGGGGCGGTAGTCTGCCACTGCCGCCGAAAATACACAAATATCCATCTCACTTACTAAACTTTGAGCTGTTTCAAACATTTCTTGTGCAGAACTAACCTTGTAAGAACTGACATTTTCAGGTTGAGCAATAGAGGTATTAGCGGCAATCAGATGCACCTCTGCTCCTTTTCGGGCAAAACTTTCAGCCAAAGCAAAACCCATTTTACCCGTAGAATAATTGCTAATAAAACGTACAGGGTCAATAGCTTCACGCGTAGCTCCTGCGGTAATCATTACTTTTTTTCCTGCAAAAATTTGTTTTTCTTGAAAAAAATTCTGCAAAAAATCTACAATATGTTCGGGTTCAGCCATTCGCCCTTCTCCTATCAATCCGCTTGCTAGCTCACCATATTCCGAAGGGATAATAAAATTACCATAACTTTGTAACCTTCGTAAATTTTCTTGCGTAGCAGGGTGCTTATACATATCTAAATCCATTGCAGGAGCAAAAAAAACAGGCGAACGTGCCGAAAAATAAGTAGCCGTAAGCAAATTATCACAAATCCCATTGGCACATTTAGCAATGGTATTGGCACTGGCAGGAGCTACCACGATAGCATCAGCCCATAAGCCTAAATCTACGTGATTGTGCCATACGCCCGTTTTATCTTTTACAAAATCAACGAAAACAGGATTTTTGGAAAGAGTAGCCAATGTAAGCGGTGTGATAAACTCGGTAGCCGTCTGGCTCATCAATACTTTTACTTCTGCCCCTTTTTTGACAAGCAAACGCACCAAAAGTGCCGATTTGTAAGCGGCAATGCTCGCCGTTACTCCTAAAATGATTTTCTTCCCTTGCATTCAAAATAGATTTGAAAAATCTAAAATTTATTCGTCCTCGCTTTTTTTAGATACGCTTATCTGATGAGCTTGATTTATTTCTTTTTGTCTTTTTGCTCTTTTATGCAAATAAGAAAAAACTATATTTTCCAAAACACTTTCAATGGGCTTTAATAACAATACAATGAATAGTTTTGTGCCTATGCTTGCCCATTGGTTACCTCCAAAATTAGCTTCTATCACAGGTTCTACTAAGATTTCTTCCACCAAAAATAAAAGCAGAGCCAAAAACAATACTATGGTAGTGGCAGTACGACCTGCACGAGCTTGGGTAAGTTCGTCAATGGTTTGTTGCAATTCTTGATTTTTAGCATCTAATTCTCGGTTCTTTTGGTCAAGGGCGGCATTGACTTTGTCTAATTTCTTTTGAATTTTATCACTTACTTTGGTAATAAGCCTCATTTGTCCGATAGACTCCTCAAAATTGAAAAGCAAACGCTTGTACTCCTCCTTCAAGTCGTGTTCGTATAAATCTAACTTTTCAGCAATTTGCTTTGCTCTTTGCAACTCATTGACTTCTTTGATATAAATTTTTTCCATTTGCAAATTTTTTATCTTGCAAAGATAGTTTTTATTTGGTTTTTTCGTAATTTCAAGTCAAAAACTTTTAGATAAACTCTAAAATCTACTTGTTATGAACCCTTGGCACGATGTACCCGTAGGCGATAAGCCCCCCGAGATTGTCAATGCTATCATTGAAATTCCCAAAGGTAGCAAGGGAAAATTTGAAATACATAAACCCACAGGTTTGCTAATGCTGGATAGAGTGCTATTTTCAGCAGTGCATTATCCTGCAAATTATGGATTTATTCCACAAACTTACTGCGACGATAAAGACCCGCTTGATATTTTGGTGATAATGTCCATTGATTTACCCCATTTGTGTATGGTTGATGCCAAAGTGATTGGCGTAATGCGGATGATAGACCAAGGCGAAGCTGATGATAAAATTATCGCTGTGGCTCAATACGATATGAGTGTGAATCATATTAACGACATCAGCGAACTGCCACCGCATACTACCGTTGAAATCAGACGCTTTTTTGAAGATTACAAAAAACTTGAAAACAAAAAGGTGATTGTAGAGGAATTTTTAGGCAAAACCGAAGCTATGCAAATTGTACAAGAAAGTATAGAGCTGTACCAAAAAACTTTTGGCAAACAATGAAACCCGTTACAAGCCTTTCGGAGTTAGATTTGAATGGTATTTATACTTACGCCGATTATCTGAATTGGCGTTTGGAGCAGGCTGTTGAGCTTATCAAAGGAAAAATTTTTCCTATGTCCCCTGCACCAAGTATGAAGCACCAAAGAATTTCAATGTTTTTGAGTGCAAATATTTTCAACTACCTAAAAAGTGTTTCGGCAAATACTTCTTGTCAGGTTTTTTCCGCTCCTTTTGATGTTCGCCTGCTTGATAAACGAAAATCTAAAAAAGCCAGCAAAGACGTCTATACCGTTGTTCAGCCTGATATTTCCGTGATTTGCGATAAAAATAAATTAGACGAAAGAGGCTGTTTAGGCTCACCCGATTTAATTGTGGAAATTCTTTCTTTGGGTAATTCTAAAAAAGAAATGAAAATCAAATATCAACTTTACGAGGAGGCTGGCGTGAAAGAATATTGGGTCGTTTATCCTTACGAGGAAAGCGTGCTTCAATTCGTTTTAGATGAAAAAACTGATAAATTTTATCTCAAAGCCACTTTCGCCGAAGATGAAATACTCGTTTCTCATATCTTCCCCGATTTACAAATTGATTTAGCTAAAGTCTTTGAAGAATAATTATTTTTCATTCTATTTCTTGCATCTAAAATCTAAAAAAATGGCAGAAGTAAAAATCGCAGAAAGTTGGAAAACACATTTACAAGAAGAGTTTAATAAGCCTTATTTTGAAGATTTAATCACTTTTGTAAAACACGAATATAAAACCAAAAAAGTATATCCTCCGGGTAGCTTGATTTTCAATGCTTTTGAAAAATGCTCTTTTGATAATTGTCGCGTGGTAATTTTAGGGCAAGACCCTTATCACGGCGAAGGACAAGCCCACGGGCTTTCTTTTTCTGTACCCGAGGGTGTAAAAATGCCTCCTTCGTTGGTTAATATTTTCAAGGAAATTCAAGCTGATTTAGGAAAGCCTTTTCCTAAAAATGGCAATTTAGAACGTTGGGCGAAGCAAGGCGTGCTATTACTAAATGCTACGCTCACGGTGCGAGCAGGTGAGGCAGGCTCACATCAGAACAAAGGCTGGGAAAAATTTACAGACGCCGTTATCAAAGTAATTTCAGAGCAAAAAGAACACGTAGTTTTTTTGCTTTGGGGTGCTTATGCCCAAAAAAAAGGTAAAATCGTTGATAGAAATAAACATTTGGTTTTAGAAGCCCCACACCCTTCGCCGCTGGCAGGTGGAGGTTTTGCAGGCAATCGTCATTTTAGTAAAACTAACGAATACCTCATCAAATACGGCTTTGAGCCTATTGATTGGTGAAATCAGAGCTTCTGCATTGCTTTGCGTATTTTTTCAGCAAGTTCTTGGCTTGCCTTTACAAGGGGCAATCGTACTTGCGAGCCACATATACCCATTTCATTAAGCAATTGCTTGATACCCACAGGATTGCCTTCAACGTACATCAAATCATTAAGAGGCAATATTTCAAACATTTTTTCGGTAGCTTTGGTAAAATCGCCTGTAAGTGCATAGTGAGTCATATCGTTAAAGGCTTTGAGAGCATTTGCCATTACCGAAATAACGCCTACTGCTCCAAAACTTATCATAGGCACCGTAAGCATATCATCTCCCGAAATAAGCAAGAAATCTTTGGGCTTCTGACGAGCAATTTCCATACATTGCATTAAATTGCCCGAAGCCTCCTTGATACCTATAATGTTTGGGTGCTGTGCTAATTTAAGTGTAGTTTCAGCGGTCAGATTAGAGGAAGTACGCCCTGGAACGTTATACAAAATAATGGGTACAGGTGAAGCCTCTGCCAATTTTTCATAATGAGCTACTATGCCTGCCTGCGAAGGCTTGTTGTAATAAGGACTTGCCGAAAGAATTGCCGTAATACCCGAAAAATCTGTTTCTTGAATTGTTTGCAACAAATTTTCAGTATTGTTCCCGCCTATACCATACACAATAGGCAAATTTTTAGGATTATTTTGCTTTGCAAATTCTAATAATGTTTTTTTTTCGTGTTTGGTAGTGGTAGGCGATTCGCCTGTTGTCCCCTGAATAACCCAGTAATCAACGCCAATATTAGTGGTATGAGCTAAAAGTTTTTCAAAACTTGCAAGGTCAAGCTGATAGTCTTCTGTAAAAGGTGTAACAAGGGCAACCCCTACCCCTTTAAGTTGGTTTTGTGATGTTCTCATTTTCTATTTGTTTTGCCAAGAGTTGCAAATCTAATAGCATTTGTTCAATAATCAAATCATAACGCAATTTTTTAGGCGAAGAAAGCAGTACAATTGTAATGCGATTTTGAAAAATAAGAAGCGTACTGAACAAAAACCAAATTTGAGCATATTTCTTTACAAAAGGTACAAAAAAATTTTGAGTAATTTCCTTTACTTTTTCGGCAGGCGAGCCACTAACAAAATAATCTTTGTCAATCCAAGCAATTTCAGTGCTAACAAGCTGGCTTTCATCAGCTTTTTCTTTAGCTCTTAAATGGTTTTTAGGCGTAATTTGAAAATGAATTTTTTGCAGGTTTTTTAACTCTACGCTTATCACTAAATAATTGTACTTTTCTTGAATAGTACGTTCTATAAGCACGTGTCTATTTTCCCATACTCCTTGCAAATGTGGAAGTGCTACGTTTCCATTTTTACGCTCTAATTCAGCTTGTAAGCCAAACTTTTTAGCAATTTTTTGAAAGTAATTCACTATTTTTCTGCTTTCTTGAATGGTCTGCAAACGAAAATAAAACACCAAAAATACCATTCCGCCGAAAATCACAAAAGCCAAAATAGCAATGAATAAGTGCATATCAGTTTTTTTGTTTGTGTTGCAACTTACCTATTGTGTTCGTTACGTATTCTAAAAAGTTCCTGAAAACATTGAAATAAAGCGTTACAAAAAATACTCCGCTCATCAACCAAATAATGACTACATTGAAATAAGGTGTATCCGCAAATTGTCCCATAAAATGTTTTTGGGGTGCAAAAAAATGCGTTCTGAAATCAAAAGAGTGGTTAGGCTCTGGGTTTTGAAAGATAGGATAAATTTTTTGAATAAGCCTACTCCCATCTGTAATAATTCTTTCAGGTGTTTCTACCGCCTTGACAAGTTTTTCAATCGCTTCGTTATGATAATAGTTTTTCATCGCAAGGAAGTTTTTACGTTCTGCTTCATTTTTGGTAAGTGAGGCAATCAATTTGTCTTTCTGCTCGCTATATTCATTGTAAGAAAGAATATAAAACTTTTTGATTTTCTGCAAATGTTCTTTAAGACTATGATATTTTTCTTTCAAAGCGGGCAAATCTAATCTTTCAGGGTTGTCCCAAACAATACCTGTCAGTTTATTTTGTTTTTGTAATTCATTTTTTAGCACCACCAAATTTTCTTTGGCTTCATCTTTCAATGAGTCAGCAGATTGAAAGTTGAAAGCATTATCCAATTTAGTTTCCAATTCGGGAACATAAAGCACCTTGTGGTATTCGGCTTGGGCAATTTTTTGGTCGTAAGGGTAAAAATCTCGCTCAAAACGATTGTTCTTAAACTGCCCTACCACAAGAGCCTCAAAAGCCCAACGCGAAGCCATAAATTCAGCAAGCAGAGGTACTTTTCGGTTTGAGCCAAGCACTGGATTGATTTCATTGAAACGCACTACAATACCTCCTAAAAGCAATTGCGGTATCAGAAGCAAAGGAATAAGTATGTAAATAGTAACTACTGAATTAAACGTTGCCGAAATATTTAATCCCAGCATATTGGCAAAGCAAGCCGTGCTAAAAAGCACAAGCCAATACATTGTGTTCATTCCTTCTATGCCTAAAATCCAGTTACCAATTAACACAAAACTTAACATCTGAATAGCAGAAAACGAAAACATCAGTATCACTTTGGAAATAAGGTAGCTCATTCGGCTTAAATGTAAAAAACGCTCTCTTTTACGAATTTTAGCATCTTTGATAATCTCTTCGGCACTCACCGAAAGCCCCACAAAAAGAGCCACAATCACCGACATAAAAATATAGGCAGGTAAATTGTTGTTTTTGGCAAAAATATAAGTGCCATCGGAAACTTGGTAAAACCGCACAATGAAAGCCAGAATAAGAGCTAAAAGAGGTGCTTCCAGCAAATTGATAACCATATATTGCGTATTGCTGAGCTTTGAAAGCACATCTCTCGTCAAGTATACCTGCATTTGCTTAAAAAAAGGTGCAACTTTGAAATGTATCGTAGGTTTTTCGGTTTGAGTAGCAATTTGTGGCGGTGGAATGTGTTTTTCGTAAAATTCGTGCCACTTCCGAGGGGTCATTTTGCGTTTATCGGTCAATGAGCCATATTCATTGACCATTTTGGTTTCAATGATATTAAAAATTTGTTCAGGATTTACATTTCCACACTCACCGCACATATTCTTATTTTTATCTACAAAACCTGCAATGTCCTTGAAATACGTTATAGCCTCCAAAGGATTTCCATAATAAATTGGATAGCCTCCTACATCAAGAATCAGCAGTTTATCAAACATTTTGAAAATATCAGAAGATGGCTGATGAATGACAATAAAAATCAGTTTTCCACGCAGAGCAAGTTCTTTGAAAAGTACCATAATATTTTCTGAATCTCTTGAAGAAAGCCCCGAAGTAGGCTCATCAACAAAAAGAATATACGGCTCTCGCAATAGCTCCAAAGCTACATTTACCCGCTTTCTCTGCCCCCCACTAATGGTTTTTTGCAAGGGATTACCAACTTTAAGGTCTTGAATTTCCAAAATGCCCAAACTTTTAAGGGTTTTCTGTACAAGTTCATCAAGTTCTTGTTCAGAAGCATCGCTTATACTCAATTTTGCCGCATAATACAAATTTTGATACACGGTGAGTTCCTCAATAAGTAAATCATCTTGAGGCACATAGCCGATAAGCCCTGCGGTAGCCTCTTTATTTTCGTGTATATCAATGCTATTGATAAGTACCTTACCTTGTGTTGGTTTCAGCGTACCATTAAGTACATTAAGCAACGTAGATTTTCCCGAACCACTCGCTCCCATCAGCCCAATGAGTTGCCCCGCTCCTTCGGCAAGGCTGATACCTCGCAAACCTATACGCCCATTAGCAAATTTGTACCAAATGTCCTGTGCTTCAAAAGAAATTTTGACCTCATTCGTTTCGCTCAAAAACAACCCTACCACATCGCTATAATACACGGGCTTAATGTTTTCATTTCTAATGCTACTTCCCACTGGAAAGGGATAAACGTGATGATCTTTGATAGGTAAAGAGTTGAGATACAGGTCTGTTTTGCCCACATATTTCAGCAGGTACATTTCGGCACTGGGAATGCGTAAAATGCCAATAGCCCCTTCCAAGTTTTTCCGATAAATGTGCTTGTATTTCCTTTCAGCTTTTTCTAATCCGTCTATCCAAATAATATTGCTGTGAGTATTACTTTCACTAAAATCTTCTAAAATAAAATGACGCAAAAGTTCGTATTCAGTAGTCTCAAGATAAAAATATTCACTAATTTTTTGGGAAAACTTTTGCTCTCGCTCCGAAGCTAACCCATCGGCAATGCTCAATTCTAAAAGATATGCCAAAATAATAATTTTCTGATTTTTGGTAAGCTCGCTATTGAGTTGCTCGCAAATTTCACGAGGATTGAGCTTTACTGCGGCGTAGTTATCAAAAATAGCGATATATTTGGCAACAATCTCCTCATCAAAATTTTCTTCTAAAAACTTGTGAATAATTTGCTTTTCTTCATCAGTTACGCCATCTATCTGAGCCGAAGCCGCAAGCAGTTGAATAATAGCTCGTAAAACTTTTTCACTCATAGCTTTTTTGCGTTAGAACTTAAAAAAATGCCCAAAATTCATAATAGCTTTATTTTCTTCTCAAAACGGCTCTTTGTAAAACCTGCGAAGGATAAAATACTACTTCGGGGATTTTTTGTTCGGGCAAATTACCTGTTTTTTGGGCATTATTTTTAGGATAAAATAGAATTTCAAACCAAATTTCTCTTTTCTGCAAGCGATAAGTACCTACAAGCAAATTGTTTTCTACCTCAAAAGTGCTTACAAAAAGATTTTTCCATAGTTTCATTTCCATTTTTATTCCATTTTGCTCATCAAGCATAAAAACACCTTTTTCAGAATTGAGAGCATACAGGATATAATTACGTGGCTCCTGATTGTATATGATTTTCCATACAAATTTTTGTGCTGAATCAGTAGGTAAGATATGCAGTTCCATTGGGATACTTTGGGGCTTTTCAGTTTTGGTACTCCAAATTTCTAAATTACCTTTCCAAACGCCTTGCCATTCTTTAAGCAAGGTATTTTTTTGAGCAAAAATTGGTAAAGAAATAATAACTGAAAACACGAAAAGAAATAATAAGCGATACATAAAAAGCGTTTTATTTTGAAAAACGCTTTCAATTTACAAAATATGCTTGAAAAACAAGAAAGTGAGTATTTTTTTATACAATTGTTTAAGCTCTAAAACAGAAAAAGTTTGAGGTTTAGCCTCCAAACATCTAATTAGTAGATATTCACTTCGGTTTGCAGAACAATCCCAAACTTATCTTCTATGCTTTTTTTAATTTTTTGAGCAAGTTCCCAAATTTCTTTGCCTTGTGCGTTTCCTTTGTTGATAAGCACCAGAGCCTGTCTATGATGTACGCCTGCATTTCCTTCGTGATAGCCTTTCCAGCCTGCTTGCTCAATGAGCCAAGCGGCAGGTACTTTGTAAGTGTTTTCGTCGAGTGGGTAAGCAGGCAAGTTCGGATAATCACGTTTCAGATACTCATAGTGCATTTTTGAAATATATGGATTTTTGAAAAAACTACCTGCATTGCCTATTTCAGCAGGATTGGGAAGTTTTTCGGTACGAATTTTTCGTACTGCCTCACTAATGCTTTTAATAGAAGGTTCAATACGATGCTCTTTGAGAAACTTCTCAACATCAGCATAGGAAAAATGTAGTTTATGCTTTTTGGAAAGCCTCAAAACTACTGACAAAATAATATATTGATTTTTGAACTTATTTTTGAAAACACTTTCACGATACCCAAATTCACAATGTTTTTTATCAAAACGATGTACTTCCCCCGTAGCCAGATGAAAAGCCTCTAAATACTCAAAAACATCTTGTAACTCAACACCATAAGCCCCGATATTTTGCATAGGTGCCGCCCCTACGGTACCGGGTATGAGTGTCAAGTTTTCAATACCACCCCAATTGTTAGCAACACAATACTCTACAAGCGTATTCCAGTTTTCACCTGCTTGCACTTTCAGCCAAACGTTTTCGCTATCTTCTCTGATAATCTCCTTGCCTAAAAGGCTGACTTTCAAAACTATTCCTTCAAAGTCTTGGGTAAAAAGTACATTGCTTCCTCCTCCTAAAATCAGCAAAGGCAAATTATTTGTTTTTTGCCAATGTACAGCATCACAAATTTCGTGAATATGCCAACATTCTACAAAATAACGAGCCTTTACATCAATAGCAAAAGTATTGTAAGATTTGAGCGAAACATTTTCCAAAATATTCATAATCAGAGCAAATAACCGAGTATTAAACCTACAATGACAATAATAGGTGGCGGAATTTTAGTAAAATGTAAAATTAAAAAAGTTCCAATGACTACGCCAATATCTAAAAAAATTTCATTGATAGCGTTTTGTTCAAAGATAGCCTGCCCCATCAAAATTACCGCTACAAATACCAAGCCAACACTTACGGCGTGTATGCCTTCCAAAGCGGCACGCACAGGACGATATTTTTTCAGTTCGTCCCAAAATTGCATTACAAAAAAAATCAGCAATGTACCCGGCATAAAAACTCCAAAACTTGCCAAAAATGCCCCTAAAACCTGCCCCCAAACACCAAAATCTCGCATTGCCATTGCCCCAATAAAAGCCGAAAAAGCAAACGTAGGACCCGGTAGAATTTGATTGAAATTGTACCCCAAATCAAACTCCTCACGTGTGATAAGTTTTTTGATATACACAAATTCTGTAAGCATCAAAGGCACAAGCACCTGTCCCCCACCAAAAATAATAGAGCCTGTTCGGTAAAAGTTTTCTGCCAAACGAAACGGCAAACCAAAACTATAACGACGTGTGAATTCGCTCAAAAAAGTTAAAATAGCAAAAACTAAAACAAAATATGTAAAATTTCGCCAACGTATTTGGAACTTTTTATCTTGAATTTTTGGATATTTTTCAAAATTACGCATAGTTATTACCCCTCCAAAGATGATAAGCAAAGGTAAAAACCATTGCGAGTGATAAAAATAAGCCACTATGGTTGAAAAAACCACTAAAAAGGCTGAAATTTTGCTTTGTATTACTTTGGGGGCTATTTGCCAAGCCGCTGAAAAAATAAAACCTACCGCAATAGCTTGTGTAAAACGAGCAAAAGAAAAATCTACTTGTTGTTGTTCTAAATACGTAATAAAAATGGCGGCAAGAGTCATTATTAGTAAAGAAGGGAAAACCCAAATCACAAGTGTTAGGTAAGCAAGCCCTACCCCGCCTAAACGATACGCTATACCTGTAATGGTTTGCGTGGAAGTGGGACCTGGTAAAATCTGACACAACGCATAAATTTCAAGCAAGGCACTTTCGGAAAGGTAGCCTCTTTTTTCGCAAAAAATACGAATAAAATGTGCTAAATGAGCCTGCGGACCGCCAAATGATGTCCAAGACATTACAAAAATCTCACGCAAAAAAATCAGGTATCGTATTTTGCGAAATTCCATTTATAGCATCAGTGAGTATTGGTGAGCTTTTTGAACTCCTCACGAGTAAGCATTTTATCCATACGCGTATCCAAATGCTGATAACGCTCTTTAAACATATTTTCCATTTCTTTGATACGATGCGAAGTTGTTTTGGCTACCAAATACGCATATCCCACACTGACAAAAGCTATCAGAATAGAAAGAATGGCAATTATCCAAAGTCCTGTATTGCTACTAGTTTCGGGAGGAGGAAGTTTTTGGTTTTCAGCAGGTATAATCATTTCCTCAACTTCTCCTGTGTTTGTATTGCCTTTGCTGTCATTCGTCTGTACTCCCTCATCAGTAGCTATAATACCCAAAGTTTTATCCAAAGAAGCAGAGAGCGAGTCTAAGCCTGTTTTCCATTTCGCCTGAAAATCAGCAGATTTGCTAATACGAGGAGCTAAACTACGAAGTTCTTTCCAAATATCTTTCTTGAACTGCTTAATTTTCTCCTCATCACTACTTAAATTTGAATAGGCTTTATTCTTGTAAGCAGAAATAATATTTTTAGAAGCCCTTGATGAATTGGGAATAGTTTTTTCCAAAGTTTGCAAAGTAGAGCAATCTATTTTTCTTGCTATATCTATTTTTCCTTGCTGTATGTGATTAAAACGAACTGCCTGACAAAGAATTTCTAATTTTGCTTTTTCAAAAGGAATTTGGGCAAAAAGAGGAAAATTTAGCAAAAGAAGCACAAAAGTTATTATTCTGAGCATATATTTTTCTGATTTTTAAGCCAAAAACCACCGCAAAGCTAAAATTTTATTTGCCAAATTCAAATGAATAGTGATGTTATTTTTCATTTAATCCTCACTGCGAGGTGGTTCATGGGCTTCTCTCTTGAAAAAAGCAAAACCTCCTTTTTGGTAAAGCATAGTAATGTGTGGATACGTTTGCTGAAACCTATGAAGCTCGTCAGTTTTTACAACGAAATAAGCATCTTTATCAATATTACCATTCAACAGCCACTCGGTATTTTCCTGATAAGTTTCTTTTTGATAAAAATTAGGGTTTTGGTAGCGAGGATACTGAAAATAAAAATAATGAGCATAACTTTTGAACCAAACGGTAGTTACATAACTATTCGGGCTCTCTCGGCGAAGCATTTTGTAAAACTCAATGGCAGGGGCTTGTGAGTATTGCTCAATCAATGGTACAACTATTGCCAAGTAAGTAGTTATTACCAATGTAGAAGCCCCAAAAAGTGTTATAGAAGCCTTTGCTACCTGCTTTTTTATTTTCCATACAGCCCAAAATACAGCTACACCATACAGAAAACCTATCAAAAATTCCCAACCGCCCCATTTTACAGGTGTTTTCAGGCAATCCACAGCAAAAGTATCATCAATATAAGCATAGAAATTTTCCTTGTAATAAGCAAATAGTGGTAAAGCCGTAAGAATAAGAGCAAAAATGCCCCCTAATACTCCTAAAAACCATTCAAAACGTTTGGGAATTGAATTTTGAACAACAAATTGTGTGATTGCCCTTGCGGCAAAAAAAGATAGCGGAAAATATGCCATAGAGGAGTAATGTACAATTTTTGTTTTTACAATAGAAAACAAAATCATTACTACCCAAAACAAAAACAGCATTTTTTTATGAAAAACAGGGCTTTCATCTTTTGGATTTTTACGAAAACCCCACAGAGCAAATACAGACATCGGAAAGCAACCCAAAAAAACTACTACAAAATGATAAAAGAAAGGCTGTTCGTGTCCTGCGTCAGGTGTAGAAAATAAACGAATTTGGTACTCTATGAACATTTTGAAAAACCACCAACCTCCTCGCCATAGCTCTACTGCAAACCAAGCAGAGGAAACCAAAGCCGTAGCCAAAGCATACAAAACTACCACTTGCCAAGTAGCTATTTTGCGAAAACGCTCACTTATCCAAAATGCTAAAAATGTTAGTAAAATTAGCAAAAACCCTACGGGTCCTTTGGTAAGCACCGCTAAACCTGTAAAAATACCTGCTAAAATAGCTTTACGATTACTTGGGTTTTCAATGGTTTCTGCAAGATAATACACCCCTAAAAAAATAAAATAATTGAACACGGGGTCAATAATGCCCGATTTGAAGTACATAAAAGGCAAAAAGCTCCCTAAATACGCCATAGCCCACCAAAACCCCATTTGCAAAGAGTATTTGCGTGTGCCTATACGCAAAAATGTAAGTAGCGTAATCACTCCAAAAATAGCATTAGGCAGGCGTGCCGCAAAGGCATTTATGCCAAAAATGCTCATAGAAACACTTTGCAACCAAAAAAAGAGTGGTGGTTTTTCCCAAAAAGGACGATAATTGATTTGTACTTGCGTAAAATTGCCTGTAACAAGCATTTCGCGAGCCGATTCGGCAAAATTCACTTCGTCCCAATCAAAAAGATGAACACTTCCCAAAAAAGTTGTAAAAAAAAGTAATCCTGCTAATAGGAAAAAAAATTGGTATAAGCGATATTGTGTATTACTAACATTCATAAGTCTAATTTTTTACTTCTTCTACAAAAATTTCATCTTTTACTACCACTACGGCAAGCAGATGCAGTTGTTCTTTGCTTTTTAGCAAAGTATCTTGCTGATAGTAGTGCAAAATTTGCTCTTTGGCTTCTTGCATAGTGCTTTGAAGTAAATGGGTCTCCTCTTTTTTGAGATATTTCAGTTCAATAGCAAACTGATGATGCTTGAAAGGATTATTGGGTCTGATAAAAAACTCTAAATCCACATACCCGCCCCCGCTGATTTCTCGCTCAATTTGCACCCAAAAAATATTAGACTGAATGAAATACGCCATCAGCACCATTTTGATATGCTTTTCATCAAAGCGAATAAAATCGCGATTGGAAAGATGTTGTAAAAGTTTCTGCAAAAGCTCAAATACTTTGCTATAATCTCCACTGATAGCCATTCTGGAAACGGCTATTTGCACTTCGTCGCGGATATTGTGCAAATTAGTGTATTTCTGCAAAATAAAGGCATAATATTGCCAGTACAAATCTGCAATTACTTTGTTAGGCACTTTGTAAGCCACCAAACCACTTGGAAAAGCCTCTTGGAAAGTCAGATTGCCAAGATAGTAGAGAAAATTCACAAACTCCTTTTTACCGAAGCCCGTTTCAAAGTTGAATTGATAAATTTCTTCACTTTCCACGAATCCATTTTCTAAAACCTCCTCTAATACTTTTATATTTTCTTGCCAATTAGCGACTTCAAACATTGCTTTGAGCTTTCCATAGTCGGGGGCAATGTTGGGGTCAAGCATTTGGCGAGGGTATTGTTGTTGTTGTTTGAAGTGGTCAAGGAAATACAAAACCATATCAGAATTGTAAATATTTTCTTGGCTTGAAGGGTAAAACCTGTATCCGTTGTAATACCGCCTCATATCATTCAAAACAGCTTCTTCTTGCCTTTTATCTTGAAGGACAAGCCCAAGCAAGTTTCTGACTTCACTTTCAGTGAAACCCATCATTGCCTCAAAGTCTTTTTCGTGGGTTAAGTGTCTTACGATATTAAAGCCACTGGTGAGGCTATCTAATGTAATAGGTGAAACGCCCGTGATAAAAAATCTATCTACGACGCCTTGTTGTGTGGCATTTTTGATAGCTTCGTAAAACTTACGAACATAGCCATTCAGGGAAACGCTTTCTTTGAATTCTTGCAAATCACGGATTAAAATTTCATTGGTAAAATGGTCGTATTCGTCTATGAGCAGGTAGATAGGTTCTTTGTAAAAAGCGGCATATTTTCTAAAAAAATGACTTAGAATTTCACTTGTTTCTGAATGATTTAGAATTTCTTGTTGCAAGGTTCTATCAAAGAGAGCATACTTGATAAAAAACTCTTCTAATGCTGATTTGATGTTAGAAATAAATCCTGCCCGACTTTTTTCTTCTGTTTCAGTATTGATGCCACTAAAATTAAAAAACAAAATCCGATAAGAATTAGCCAATGAAGTAGGATTTTTGCCGATATAGTATTTGCCGAAAAGCTCTTGAAATTTTTCTTTTCGGTTCATATCGTAATAATGTTCTAAAAGCGAAACAAACAAACTTTTCCCAAAACGGCGAGGACGCAAGAAAGATACAAATTTTGTTTTGTATTTTTCTAAAAGTTCTATGAAAGGAGTTTTATCTACAAATTCATAGCCTTGTGTTACAAGTTGCTCAAAATTACTAATGCCATAAGGGAAAAATACTTCTGTTTGCATATTTTATTTTTGAGAACATAAATTGCACGAACCTTGTATGAGTAGATTAAACTCTTTGGCTATAAAACCTTGGGGAAGCAGAATGGTAGGAATAATAGTATTGTCTAAACATTGTGTTTTTCCGCAGTCATAGCATTTGAAATGAACGTGATTGTGATGATGTTCTTGGGTGGAACAATGATGAGGCGAGCATAAAGCATATTTAGGCGTACCTTCATCATCTAAAACTTTATGAATAATCCCTTTTTCTAAAAAAGTTTTGAGTGTTCGGTAAAGTGTAACTCTATCAAAGGTAGGTACTAAAATTTCTTCTAAATCGTTATGACTAATGGCAAAGTTTTTGCTAATAAAGATGGATAAAGTTTCTAAACGGCAATCAGTTTGACGTAAGTGATGTTTGGTAAGAATATCCGCAACATAATCTTTCATAATCTTAGATAGCATAGTAAATTTACAAATAAATTTTGCTCAAATGTAGCATTTTTTGCAACTTTGAACAATTTTTCAAAGTTAAATGTTCCAAGTAAAACCAAAACTTCATTTCTTATGAAAAAGTATATTTGTGTTTTTATTGCTATTCTCTTTATACAGAGTAGTATTTTTGCCCAACTTCGCATAGGGGTGCGTGGGGGCTTGCAACTTGCCGATATGCGTAACCAACCCGACGACCGAACAGGTTTAGATGACGAAACTAAAATGCGTTTGGGGTATCAATTAGGACTGGTGTTTGATTATTCCCTCAATAATGTTATTTTCTTTCAACCTGCCATACAAATCAATAGTAAGGGTTCAAAAGTGGTAGAAACTAATAACATCTTAAATACCAAATACACTTTCCAAAATAGTCCTTTGTATGTTGATGTACCACTACTTTTAGGATTGCGTTTTGGCTTGAAAGGACTTAAAGTTTTTGGTATGGGTGGCCCTTATTTGGCTTATGGCGTTGGCGGGAAAAATTATAGCCGTTTGGATACTCCGTTAGGTTATACGGAAAGTGAAACTGCAATTCGTTGGGGAAATACTACTACTCTTTCTGCCCCCAAAGATTTACGTCCTTTTGATTTGGGCTTGGTAGTTTCAGCAGGGGTAGAACTTACAAATCTTCAAATAGGATTGCATTATACGCCTAGTTTTACGAATATTGCCCCCGATGGCTCAGGCAGAAAACTCTACAATACCGTAATAGGTATCAATGCCACTCTGCTTTTTGGAGGAGGTGGAGGTGGCGTAGCCAGATTTTTATGATGAAATTCAAACATAATCTATTCAATGGTTGAAAAAATTTCTATCCAAAAAAGTCCAACGTTGCAAGGCTACTACGGCAATTTCGGGGGTGCATATATCCCCGAAATGCTTTATCCAAATGTGGCAGAATTGGAAAGTGTTTATTTGCAAATCATTCAATCAGAGGCTTTTCAGCAAGAATTTTGGGATTTGCTTCGCAATTATGTGGGCAGACCCTCTCCGCTTTATTTTGCCAAACGCCTTTCAGAAAAATACAAAACGCAAATTTTTCTCAAAAGAGAAGACCTCAACCATACAGGTTCGCACAAAATCAATAATACTATTGGGCAAATTCTACTTGCCAAACATTTAGGTAAAAAACGCATCATTGCCGAAACAGGAGCAGGACAACACGGCGTAGCAACAGCTACCGTCTGTGCCTTAATGGGCTTAGAGTGCATCGTGTATATGGGCGAAATAGATATGGAACGCCAAAAGCCCAACGTAGAACGTATGAAACTACTAGGAGCAACAGTACGCCCTGCTACTTCGGGAAGTAAAACGCTCAAAGATGCCACTAATGAAGCTATTCGCGATTGGATAAATAATCCTGTTGATACTCACTACATTATTGGTTCAGTGGTAGGACCGCACCCCTACCCCGATATGGTGGCTCGCTTTCAGTCGGTTATTTCCGAAGAAATACAGAAACAACTACAAGAACAAATTGGCAGAAACTATCCTGATTACGTACTTGCTTGCGTAGGAGGTGGTAGCAATGCGGCGGGTAGTTTTTATCATTTTATAGAAAATCCCAAAGTGAAGCTCATTGCTTTGGAAGCGGCAGGCAAAGGCATACATTCGGGACACTCGGCGGCAACCACAGCCCTTGGAAAAATGGGTATCATTCACGGCAGTAAAACACTTCTGATGCAAAATGAAGACGGGCAAATCATTGAACCATACTCTATTTCGGCAGGCTTAGATTACCCAGGCATCGGACCACTGCACGCCTATTTGTTTGATAGCTACAGAGCAGAGTATCACGCTATTACAGACGAGGAGGCTATGCAAGCAGGCTTTATGCTTGCTCAAACCGAAGGCATAATCCCTGCTATTGAAACGGCTCACGCCTTTGCTTATTTAGAAAAGTTAAATGCTAAACCCAATGAAATAGTGGTGATTTGTCTTTCAGGACGAGGCGACAAAGATTTAGCCACTTATATTCAATGGAAAAACAAACAATAAGAATGTATTGAACAAAAAATCAATTTTTCAATAAGCACTTTCACAACAAAAATTTGCAAAGAACTCCTAATCAATTATGCAAAACAGCAAAGTTTTACTTATAATCCTTGATGGTTGGGGAATAGCTCAAAATCCCCAAGTTTCAGCCATAGACCAAGCCCATACACCTTTCATAGATAGTCTTTATCAAAAATATCCACACACGCAGCTTGAGGCATCAGGGCTTGCCGTAGGGCTTCCCGAAGGGCAAATGGGAAATTCCGAAGTTGGACACATCAATATCGGTGCAGGACGCATCGTGTATCAAGATTTAGTAAAAATCAGCCTTGCTTTTGAAAAAGGCGAAATGCACCGAAATCCTATCCTTACGCAAGCCTTTGAGTATGCCGAAAAAAATCAAAAAAATATCCATCTGATAGGTTTAGTTTCCGATGGCGGTGTTCATTCTCATATCAATCATTTGAAAGGCATTTGCCAAATTGCCCACGAAAGAAACTTTCAAAATGTTTTCATTCACGCCTTTACCGATGGGAGAGATACTGACCCACAATCTGGTATTAAGTTTTTGGAAAATTTACAAAATTTCACACAAAAAACAACAGGTAAAATCAGTTCAGTTGTGGGTAGATATTACGCAATGGATAGAGATAAACGTTGGGAAAGAGTAAAATTCGCCTACGACCTACTTACCCAAGGAATAGGCAAAAATACTGAAAACTTGCAGGAAGCAATTTTGCAATCTTACGAGCAAGGTATTACAGATGAATTTTTGAAGCCTATCAAACTATACGAGAATGGCAAGCCTTTACCTAATATTGAGCCAAATGATGTGGTGATTTGTTTTAATTTTCGTACCGATAGAGGCAGACAAATTACGCAGGCTCTCACGCAAACCGATTTCCCCGAATACCAAATGTATAAAATGCCTTTGCATTATATTACACTTACCAATTACGATGATACTTTTCAGAATGTAAAAGTAATTTTTGAGAAAGACAATTTGCAAAACACTCTTGGTGAAGTACTTTCCAAAGCAGGAAAAAAACAAATTCGCATTGCTGAAACTGAAAAATATCCCCACGTAACTTTCTTTTTTTCAGGCGGTAGAGAGGAGGTCTTTGAAGGTGAAAAGCGTATTTTATGCCCTTCGCCCAAAGTAGCTACCTACGATTTGAAACCCGAAATGAGTGCTTATGAAATTGCAGAAGCCATTTGCCCTGAATTAGAAAAGCAAGAAGCAGATTTTATTTGTCTAAACTTTGCCAATCCCGATATGGTAGGGCATACAGGGTCTATGCAGGCGGCTATTAAGGCTTGCGAAGCAGTAGATATTTGCACACAAAAAGTTGTAGAAACTGCCTTAAAAAATCATTACACCACACTTATCATTGCCGACCACGGCAATGCAGATTATATGATAAATGAAGATGGCTCTCCTAACACTGCTCACACTACCAATCCTGTACCTTGTATTTTAGTAAGCCAAAATGCTCAAAACTATGAATTTACAGGCAAAGGTATTTTGGCAAATATTGCCCCAACAATTTTAGAGCTAATGAATATTCCTAAGCCCCAAGAAATGAATGAAAATTCCATTTTAGCAAAAAAAGCCAATGCTTAAATTTTTGAAAAACAAGTAAATCCCGAAAATAGCGATTTTCGGGATTTTTTCTTTTTACTTACTTATCCAAATTTTATGTAAGCTGAATACCTTTTCTTAAACTTTTAACAAACAGAAAGTTTTTTCAGACCTACCAAATATTATTTTGAAAATCAGCACTACAAATATCATTTGTAATTTTTTGATATATTTTGAAAAAATTTTTTAACTTTTTTCTTGCATAATTCAAAATCTTGTATTTACTTTGCCCCGCTTAATAAAACAACATTCATCTTTCATTCAAATCATCAAAGAAAAATGAAAAAAATTCTAACCTTCGGTCTTGCCGCATTATTTGCGGGTGCTGTATCTGCTCAACGCGTCTGCCACACTATGCACGTGTGGGAAAAACAAAAACAAGAAAATCCCGAATTAGAACAAAGAATGCACGAAATTGAGCGAGTAACCGAAAACTACTTGCGAAATGGCTCGGCATATCAGAATGCTAATGAAAGAGTAACAGGAGTAGTAACTATCCCCGTAGTAGTACACGTAATCTATAACTCATCAAAACCCCAAGAAAATATCAGCGACGCCCAAATTCAATCACAAATTGCCGTATTGAATGAGGACTTCCGCCGTACTAACCCTGACCACGTGAACGTACCTTCTTTGTTCTCTTCACTAAAAGCCGATACCGAAATTCAGTTCGTATTAGCGACTACCACTCCCACTGGTCAAGCGACTACTGGTATTACTCGTAAAGCCTCTACCCGTACCTCTTGGGGAACTAATGATGATTGCAAGAAACCTTCAGCAGGTGGGGTTGCTCCTTGGGACGCTACCCGCTACTTAAATATTTGGGTTTGTAACATCGGCGGTGGTATTTTGGGTTATGCTCAATTCCCTGGCGGAAGCACTGCTACTGATGGCGTAGTAATTTCTCCTCAATATTTTGGTTCATCTTCCAAAGGTACAGGATTTTATCTTTCTGCACCTTTTGATAAAGGTCGTACAGCTACTCACGAAGTAGGACACTGGCTCAACCTTCGTCATATATGGGGCGATGCAAATTGCGGAAACGACTTTGTAGCTGATACTCCTACTCAACAAACTTCTAACGGCGGTTGCCCTACTTTCCCAAAACCTTCTTGCGGTAACACCAGCGATATGTTTATGAATTATATGGACTACACCGACGACCGCTGTATGTATATGTTTACTCTTGGACAAAAAGACCGTATGCGTGCTACTTTTGAACCCGGCGGAGGACGTTCTGGATTTGTAGGTGGTAGCTCTGGTGGCGGCACTACACCTACTTATTGTGCGTCCAAAGGTAATAGCGTAGCTGATGAATGGATTCAAAGAGTTCAACTCAATACTATCAATAACAATTCTGGTGCCAATGCGGGTTACGGCAATTTCACTTCACAATCTACTAATCTTGTACGTGGAACCGCCTACACCATTACTATTACACCCGGTTGGAGAAGCACTCGCTATGCAGAAGGTTATGCCGTATGGATTGACTACAACCGCGATGGCGATTTCCTTGATGCAGGCGAACAATTATTCACCGTATCTGCTACCACTACAACGCCTATTTCAAGGTCATTCACCGTACCTACTTCTGTAACCACAGGTGCTACACGTATGCGTGTATCAATGAAATACAACGGTGTTCCTACTTCTTGTGAAACGTTTAGTTATGGAGAAGTGGAAGATTACACCGTGAATGTTGTAGCCGCTCGTGAAGATTTGAGTGTTGTACCTACACTTAATGAAGGTTTTGATATTCAAATTTATCCTAACCCTGCCAAAGATGTAGCTCACATTAAACTAGTTGGCTCACAATCTGCTTCTTTGCAAGTATTTGATATGGCAGGTAGAAATGTGTATAATGCAAATATTGATGAAAATGGCGAGCATACTATCCGTTTAGAACAATTTGAGAAAGGTATTTACCTTATCAACTTGCAAACTTCTAACGGCGTAATTGAAAGAAAGAAACTTGTGGTACAAAAATAATTCATATACGTAATTAAGCAGTTTTTATCGCAACACGAGGCAAAGATTTTGCTTCGTGTTGTTTTTTTATGAAAAGCCTTCTATCTTTGAATTTTCAAAAATACTATGAACTTGAAAAAGTCTTTATTTTTTTCTGTCCTATTTATATTTCCAATTTTTCTTTTCGCCCAAAAAGCAACTTTACAGGGTAGAGTGTTCGATGAGTACCAAAAACCCTTGGAAATAGCTATCGTAAGCATACCCTCTTTGGGTATAGGCACAAATACCAATACACAAGGCTTTTATAGCTTACAAATTCCTGCTAATCAGCTTTTACGTATAAAAGTGAGTTATCTGGGTAAAAGTAAGGATACTACTTTGCAAGCATCAGAAAATACTATTCTAGAAATCAACTTTTACCTAAAAGTTACCGAAATTGAAGCGATTAGCGTGTTTGGTAGAAAAAAAGATACTTTACAACGTTTGGAAGTGAGTACTTTTCGCCTTGATGCTAAACGTTTGGAGGCTATGCCTTCGGCTTTTGGTGATTTTAATAAAATTTTAGCCACTCTTGCAGGGGTAGTGAGCAATAATGAACTTTCATCTACTTATTCGGTGCGTGGTGGTAATTTTGATGAAAATTTGGTGTATGTCAATGATATTCAAATCTATCGCCCATTTCTCATAAGAGCAGGACAACAAGAAGGTTTGAGTTTTATCAATCCGAATTTAGCACAAGAGGTAAGTTTTTCATCAGGAGGTTGGCAAGCCAAATACGGTGATAAACTCTCTTCGGTGCTTTCGGTAAATTACCGAAAACCTACTTGCAAGGGTGGCTCACTTACACTGGGCATTCTGAATAATCAGGCTCACGTGGAAGGGCTGAGTAAAAATCAGAAATTTACTTATCTTTTAGGAATTAGACGCAAAAGCTCTCGTTATTTGCTTCGTACTTTGCCCGTAAAAGGTGAATATTTGCCTCAATTCCTTGATTTTCAAGGATATTTTACTTATCAGCTTTCTAAAAAATGGTCGGCAGAACTGCTCACTTCTTATGCTCAAAATCGCTATTTGGTGCGTCCTGCAAGCCAACAAAGCACTTTCGGGACAATCAATAGAGTATTGAGGCTCTTTGTAGCCTTTGAAGGGCAAGAAACTATGAATTACGATATTACTCAAAATGCCCTAAAACTCACTTTTCAGAACGAAAAGTTGAAAAGTAGTTGGATACTCTCGCAAGTTTTTACTACCGAAAGAGAGTATTCAGAAGTAGAAGGGGGGTATCGGCTTTGTGAAATCAATCCAAATTTTGGCACACAAGGATTTAATGAATGCGTGCTTACGGTAGGTATCGGCTCGGAATATTTGCACTTACGCAATCGCTTTCAAGCACAAATCTATGCTCTGGAAAATCGTTCGGTTTATGATTGGAAAGCAAACCATCGCACCGAAGGAGGTTTTCGCATAAGCCACGAAGTCATTGATGATATTCTACAAGAATATAATTTTTTAGATTCTTCGGGCTTTGTGCGTATCAATTATCGCAATTTTGCCAATAATTTCCTTGAAAGTAATCGTTTTTCAGCATTCTTGCAACATCAGTGGGATATTGATATTCGCCAAAGATTGACCGCAGGAGTGCGTCTGACATATTGGGACATCAATCGCGAATGGGTAGCTTCCCCTACTTTGCAGTATGCCTTACGTTCTGCCCGAAAAGATATGATTTGGAAATTTGCCGTAGGAATGTATCAGCAACCGCCTTTCTACCGAGAATTGCGAAGTTTTGAAGGAAATTTGAATTTGGCACTACTTGCTCAAAAATCTTGGCAGGCAATAATAGGTAATGATTGGAATTTTAGAGGGTGGAGTGAAAGAAAATTCAGACTTACAAACGAAATCTATTACAAGTATCTTTGGGACGTTGTGCCGTATGATGTAGATAATGTGCGTTTGCGTTATTATCCTACCAACGAGGCTTTCGCATACGCTTATGGTTGGGATATGCGTATTAGTGGTGAGCTTATCAAAGGTACAGAGTCTTGGTTTTCAATGAGTTTGATGAAAACCGAAGAAAACGTTGCCTTTGATAACAAAGGATTTATTCGGCGTCCTACCGACCAACGTTTTACTTTGGGCGTATATTTGGAAGACTACCTGCCCAACAACCCCACTTGGCGAATGAATTTGAATTTGGTTTGGGGTTCGGGTTTGCCTTTTAATGTACCCAATAATCCTAATTTACGCAATGTTTTTCAAGGAAAATCTTTTCGCAGAGTAGATATAGGTTTTTCTAAATTTGTTGATAAAGTTCGTTTCAAAGGGAAAACACTCTTTCAGTCGCTTTGGATAGGAGCAGATATTTTGAATTTGCTTGCTATCAACAATCCCGTTTCTTACTCTTGGGTAAGCGATTTGAACGGGCAACGCTATGCTATCCCCAATGCCCTCTCGGCAAGATTTCTGAATTTGAGAGTAATTGTGAAATGGTAAAATGCAAAAGTAAAAAATTTGGGGTTTGAAGTTTCACTATGAGAAAGCCCCTATCCCTAAATCCTTTTCCCCAAAGGTGAAAGGGACTTATGCTCGCTCAAATTTTCCCAATTCACTTTTTATTGAGTTTAATTTTCTTACAAGGAAATTTGCAAATCATTTTTGCAATTACAGAATTTTTAGAGGAAAATGTTTATTTCTGATTGCTTCGTTTTTTAAGAACTCAAAGCATTTTTGCTTGTATCTCCTCTTTATTCAATACTCTTACGCTTTCGCCCATTGAGGCAAGTTCCATCGCCAAATCGTAGGTATAATGTACTTTCAAAGAAAACAAAACACCTTCATTAGTTTTTTTGATAATTTTCTGACTATGGTGTAGGGGCAAACTTTCAATATAGGAGGCTTGCTCGTGTGTGAAAAGTAAAAATAACTCTTCAGGCTCTTGTAGTGGGTTTTCGGGCAAAAAAATGCCATAACAATACTGAAATAAATTCGCAGGGTTATCTTTGGGATAAGTAAATTTTTTGGCTTTCAGCCGAAAATTTTGTATTCGGTCTAAAGCGTAAGTTCTGATTTTTTCGTTGTAAAGATTTTTAGCTACTACATACCAACGATTTCTAAATTCTTTGAGCAAATAAGGCTCTATTTCAGTTGTAAAGGCTTCTTCTGCCCAAAAACTTTGATAAGTAATTTCTACTAAAAAACGCTTTATTATAGCTTCGTGAAGTTCTTTGAATATAGCATCAACTTCTTGACGTCTATCAAAAATAATGTAACTTGTGCTTGTATCTTGCTGTGAAATCTGATAAATTTTGGAAGCCTCTAAAAGTTTGTGAGTTGCAGGTAAAAGAGCCGTGCTATCTTGGTCGATTTGATAACCATTTTCTCTTTTATAGTATTTTACTTCAAAGCCCAAAGATTTAATCTCGTTAATATAACGTTGTGTTTGGCGTTCTGATAGGTTTATTTTTTTCGCCAATTCGGGTAATGAAAAATAAACCCCTTTCCGAGAAAGGAGCTCTATTAAGGTTGTTAATATTTCCAAATGTGAAAGGAAAGTCATTTTGCTTTGTAAGTTAAAATAATGTTTTGCGAGTTATCAAATTAAATACCAATGCTTTGTAAAAATATTTTCTTTTTACAGGTTTCCGCAAAGGATACGAAAAAATATAATTGCATTTAAATGAAATCAAGTACCTGTTTATCATATACTTGCATTCACAAAACATTATCTTATGCCATTAACACTGTTCTTTTTGCGGTGAGTTTGAAAAGAGCCATAATACTTTGTGTTTTAGTTTTCACAAAGTTAAAGGCTAATAACGACAAAAAATGTCGCTTTTTTATTTTTTTGAAAAAATTTCTAAGAGAATGAACAAAATGACAAATAGCAAGCGATGATGTCGCTTGTGCTATGTATGAATACACATAAATTTTTTATCATTTCACTTCATTTTCTTGCAACTTTTTTACATTCTTTACTAATAAGGTACGGAAATAGACTTGCGTTCAAATCTATACAAGCCCGTATTCTCATTTCTCGTATGCTACAAGTTCTTTTGCCATTTTTATTAGTTTGAGCTGAGGGCTTACATCTGTTTTCCAAGAAATGTAGCTATTGTGTGTGTAAATGCCTGCCACGCCATTGATAGCATTTTGGCTTAGCTCCCACATATCGCTTTCACGATAGGCAAGAGGAATACCAAAACGCATTGCATTGAGTAGCGTCCAATATTTAAGCGTTTTTATTTCGCTATCGGTATAGATTTCATAGTATTTGTAACCCTTGTAATTGAGAGCGATAGCTTTTTTCTTAGGAATTTCAACATTTGCCCAAGAGTAGAGTTTTTTGTTTTTTTCGGTAAGGCTACCCCAATTACAAATTTCTACGGCTACACTTTGCTGATTTCGGGCAAGGTTATTGAGGTGTTTCATACCGATATGGTGAGCCCAAAAACTTTCGTCATAACCTCTGAAAAGCGTGCCGTCATCAACAATGCCTACGGCAGTAGCTACGTGCATTACGCCATCTTGTCGCCACCAGTCGTACATACCACGGGCATTATCCCAACCCGCCGAATGATGCCAAACAATCTGATTTTTGGGATAGGTTTGTTTGTAATAATGCCCTGCAAAATTCTGCAATTCTACAATATTAAGAAGTTTTTGATAGAGGGCGTTGTAAGTCATTAGCCCTGCCAAGCCGTCTTGGGCAAGTTTTTGGCTTTTCTGAAAATCCCGAATGCTCTTAAAGCCCAATTCTGCAAGCAAATTCATCAGAATATTGCGGCGAGGTGTTTTTTGGTTTTCTGAAATGATTTCCATACGAAAATAAAGTTTAGTGAATGTGATGAGGCTATCGGTGCGGAGGGTGTAGGTTTCTTCTACGCTTTTCTTATTTTTGCTTCTCGTAATGCTCATCTATTTCTTGTAAAATTTGATATACAGTTTCCATATTTCCCTCCAAATATCTCCGATACCAGAAAGAGTATAGCCAAGAGTGATAATCTGCATATGGATATTCGGGCTTCTTTAATTTATAGCTGAACCTATTTGTATAAAAATAGATTTTTACATTTATATTCTTTTGATTTATCATCTTAAAGGTTTCAGTGTAATTCTGTGTTTTTATAAAGGAATACGAGTCTTTTAAATCTCTTTTCAGTCCTCCGACAAAATTTTTAGTTTGAAAAAGTAAAAAAAGAGCCATATAATTGTTGAGAGAAAAAACAAAGTTTATATGGCTCACACACAAGGGAAAGCTTTACGCAAAGGTAATGAAATGTTAGCTGTTTTGCAAAAATATTTATCAGATTGGCAT
>NZ_NKXO01000012.1 GCF_002843425.1 Raineya orbicola | reverse complement strand
TTCAGGAATATCTAATCTCCCCTCCTTTCCAAGGAGGGGATTAAGGGGTGGTTTTATCAAGTACAAAAAGATTATTTTTGATTCTAAAGCATAAATTTGGAAAACCTTTTTAATCCTAAACAACTTCTTTGCTATTTTCATCAGAAAATTCTATTTTTGTAGAATAATTGCTGTTCAATGTCATCACCAAATTTTATTGATTACGTAAAAATCAATTGTCGCTCGGGGAAAGGCGGAGCGGGTTCGGTGCATTTTCGTAGAGAAAAATACGTGCCTAATGGCGGTCCTGACGGCGGAGACGGCGGAAGAGGCGGACACATTATTTTACGCGGCAATCAGCAACTATGGACGCTCCTGCACTTGAAATATCAAAAGCACATCAAAGCCGAAAATGGCGTAAATGGGCAAGGAAACAATAAAAAAGGTGCTGACGGCAAAGATGTAGTGATTGAAGTGCCTCTCGGAACCATTGCCAAAGATGCTGAAACAGGCGAAGTTTTGTTAGAAATTACGCAAGAAGGTGAAGAGAAAATTTTACTAAAAGGCGGTAGAGGCGGTCTGGGTAACTGGCATTTCAAAACTTCTACCAAACAAGCCCCCCATTATGCACAACCGGGCGAAG
The DNA here is from genome assembly GCF_002843425.1 of Raineya orbicola. Taxonomy (GTDB): domain Bacteria; phylum Bacteroidota; class Bacteroidia; order Cytophagales; family Thermonemataceae; genus Raineya; species Raineya orbicola. The sequence goes on along the minus strand of NZ_NKXO01000012.1, from coordinate 77,306 downwards.
CGGGCGAAGAAAAGTGGATTATTCTGGAACTAAAAGTGCTTGCAGATGTTGGCTTGGTAGGTTTTCCAAATGCAGGCAAATCTACTTTACTCTCGGTAATTTCTGCGGCAAAACCTAAAATTGCCCCCTACCCTTTCACTACGCTTACGCCGAATTTGGGTGTCGTAAAATACAAAGATTTTCAGTCTTTTATTGTCGCCGATATTCCGGGCATTATTGAGGGAGCTTCCGAAGGAAAAGGCTTGGGCTTGCGTTTTTTAAGACATATTGAACGTAACTCTCTACTTCTGTTTATGGTTTCGTCAGAAAGCGAAAGTATTAGCAAAGAATATAAAATTTTACTCAAAGAATTGCAAAAATACAACCCCGAACTTCTGGAAAAACCTCGTGTTTTGGCAGTAACCAAAACCGACCTGCTTGATGAACACAGCTTGCAAAAACTTAGAAAAACTTTGCCTAAAAATGTTCCAAGCATTTTCATTTCGGCTCTTACGAACCATAATATTGAGGCACTAAAAGATTTACTTTGGGAACAACTTTCACAAGCCAATGTTTCTCTTATCACAAACGAATAAAACCGTATGCTGAACACCAAACTTTTTGAAGAGGTAAAGAAAATTTTTATTGCTTATCTGGAAAAAAAGGAACTTCGCAAAACGCCTGAAAGATTTGCAATTTTAGAGGAAATTTACTCTCGTCAAGACCATTTTGATGTAGAGGAGCTTTATATCAGTATGAAAAACAAAAAATATCGCGTCAGCAGGGCGACCGTTTACAATACATTAGATTTGCTTGTAGAATGTGATTTGGTTACTAAGCATCAATTTGGTAAAAATCTTGCCCAATACGAAAAATCTTATGGTTTCAAACAGCACGACCACCTGATTTGCGTAGATTGCCACGAAGTTTTAGAATTTTGCGACCCTCGTATTCAGCAAATTCAGGATATGGTTGGTAATTTAATGAAATTTAATATCTTGCACCATTCTTTGGTCTTTTACGGGCAATGTACCAAAGAAAATTGCGAAAATAGAAACAAAAAACACGAACCTAAACCTCGCAGAACCTATGAGGACGATTAAAATATTACTGCTGTGGCTATGGAGCATTTCAGCTTTGCAAGCACAACTGCAAGGCGATAGCTGGACAAATGCTCAAAAAAACAAAGAAGCCACTATTATTATTACTTATTTTGAAACCCCCCGTTATGTGTATAAAACCGCAGACGGCAAGTTGGAAGGTATTTGCATTGACATTCTCAAAGAATTTATTGCCTATGTAAAACGAACCAAAAACATCAATATCAAAGTAAATATCCAAAAACCCATAGATAACTTTACTCTTTTCTTGCAAAATATCAAAGCCGCTCGTGGTGGCGTTTTTGCCTTAGGACCCTTCACCATTACCGAAGAGCGTAAAAAAGAAATGTCCTTTACACCTCGCTATATTGATAACATTTCCTACATTATTACACACAACTCTGTACCCGACCTGACGAGCTTACCTTCTATCAGTGCAGTTTTTAGAGGTATGAAAGCGTATGCCCTGAAAAACTCAACCCAAGAAGCTGAAATTTTAGATATCAAAAACAACTATTACAAAGATTTAGAAATTGTTTATGTCAATAGTGCCGACGAGCTAATTACAAAAGTCCTTTCAGACCCCAAATCCTTCACCAAACACGATTTTTTGTATTATGCCGATGCTTTGCAAAATGGCAAGCCTATCAAAATTCACCCTGCGGGTAAAATTCAAACCAACCCTTACGGTTTTATTATGCCCAAAGGTAGCGACTGGACACTGATTTGGAATGAATTTCTCAACGAAACCAATGGTTTCACTACTCGCCCCGAGTACCGAAAAATTTTAGAAAAACATCTTGGTTTTGTCGCAGTGAAAGTGCTTTTGCAGAAAGGAATTTAATGCAGTAAAGGTAGAGGACAAGAGACAGGAAACAGGAAACGAAGCAGAATATTCAAATATTCAAACTTTCAAACTTCAAACCTTTTGAACCTTCGAACCAACAAACACGAACTTAATGGAACAGCAAGAACAAATTTTTCAGAGCCGTATCAATCTTTCTGAACTAAGTGAAAAAGTCAAAACAATTCGCTCCGAAGTAGCCAAAGTAATCGTAGGACAAGATACTATCATAGATTTATTACTTACTGCGATTTTAGCCGATGGACACGTACTTTTGGAAGGAGTACCGGGCGTAGCCAAAACCCTTATGGCAAAAACTTTTGCAAAAATTACGTCTATACAATTCTCTCGCATACAATTCACACCTGATCTAATGCCTTCTGATGTTACAGGTACGTCTGTTTTTAATCTGAAAACATCTGAGTTTGAATTTCATAAAGGTCCTATTTTTGCCAATTTGGTACTGATAGATGAAATCAACAGGGCACCCGCCAAAACACAAGCGGCACTCTTTGAAGTAATGGAAGAGCGACAAATTACTTTTGCAGGTACTACATATGTGCTAAATCCGCCTTTTTTGGTGCTTGCTACCCAAAACCCTATTGAGCAAGAGGGAACGTACCGCCTCCCCGAAGCCCAGCTTGACCGCTTTTTGTTCAAATTGCAAGTCAATTACCCAAGCATAGAAGAAGAAATTGGTATTCTTGCAAAAGCCAATGAACGTAAATCACAGGGACAATTAGAAAATTTACAGGTAGTCCTTACAGGAGAGGAGATTGTAGCATATCGCAAAGTCATTAAAGAAATTCACGTAGAAAAGAACCTACTTTCGTACATAGCACAGATTATTACACATACTCGCAATAATCACGCTTTATATTTAGGAGCTTCGCCACGAGCCTCTTTAGCTTTATTAAATGCTTCTAAAGCTTTTGCGGCACTTGATGGCAGAGATTTTGTTACACCCGAAGATGTTAAATTCCTTGTGCCTCACGTTTTAAGGCACCGAATTATACTTACTCCTGAAAAAGAAATTGAGGGAATAAACATTGATGATGTAATTCATCAGGTTGTGCAATCGGTAGAAGTGCCACGTTAAAATCAAACATTTATGCTCAAAGTAGAACATATTGGTATTGCTGTAAAAAACCTGCAAAGTGCTAATGAATTATTTGCCAAACTTTTGGGTAGTGAGCATTACAAAATTGAAAGTGTTGAAAGCGAAGGGGTTAGCACTTCTTTTTTTATGATGGGTGAAACGAAAATAGAACTATTGGAAGCTACACACTCCGATAGCCCCATTGCCAAATTTATTGAAAAACGTGGCGAAGGCATACATCATATCGCTTTTGAAGTTGCTGATATTGAGACTGAAATGAAACGTTTGCAGGCAGAAGGATTTATACTGCTCAATGAAACTCCTAAAAAAGGAGCAGATAATAAACTTATCTGCTTTCTGCACCCCAAATCTACTAATGGTGTGCTAGTAGAGCTTTGTCAGGAAATTAAGAAATAAACAAATTTAATAAAAAAAACAATGTTCAAAAATTTTCAATCGGTGAGTAAATGTGCCTATGGACGAGGCAGTTTTGATAAATTAGGGGAAATTATTGCCCCTAAGCGTTCCGAAAATCAAGGGTATTTTATTTTTCTCATTGACCACTACTTTGAAGATAAACCAGATTTTCACAAACGCATTCCCGCAGAAAGTAATGATGTAGTTGAGTTCATTTATACTTCGGGAGAAGAGCCTAAAACTTCTCAAATTGATGAACTGCGTGATAGATTTTTACAAAGCAAAGGTCTCCCTGCGGGGGTGATTGGTATTGGCGGTGGTAGCATTATGGATATTGCTAAGGCTCTTGCTTTGATGTTCACTAATGAGGGTTCATCGGTACAATATCAGGGTTTGAACTTAATAAAAAAGCCGGGGGTGTATCACGTGGGTGTGCCTACTATTTCAGGAACAGGGGCGGAGGTCTCTATGACAGCCGTACTGACAGGTCCTACTAAAAAATTAGGTCTGAAATGCGACTGGACGGTGTTTGACCAAATCATTTTAGACCCCGACTTGATTGCCACCGTACCGAAAAATCAATGGTTTTATACGGGAATGGATACTTATATTCATTGTGTAGAATCTATGACGGGGCAGTATAAAAATACTTTTAGCGAAGCATATGGCTACAAAGCTATTGACTTGTGCAAGGAAGTATTTCTTTATGAGGGTTCGGGGCAAAACCCGCTGAATGATGAAAAACTAATGGTTGCCTCTTATTTTGGCGGATTGAGTCTTACCTATTCGGAAGTAGGTGTATGCCACGCTCTTTCCTATGGGCTATCTTATGTCTTTGGTACAAGACACTGCTTTGCCAATTGCATCATTTTCCCACATTTAGAGGAGTTTTATCCCGAAGGGGTAAAGGAGTTTAAGCAAATGGTGGAAAAGAACGACATATTTATTCCTAAAAATCTTTCTCAAACCTGGCAGGAACAGGAGGTGGAAAAGATGATAGATGTTTGTTGGGCTCTAACGCATATGTGGAAACACGCTTTAGGCGATGATTGGGAAAAGAAACTCACCCGAGAAAAGCTAAAAGAATTATATTACCGAATGTAAGCACTGCAAATAAAAACCCCCACTCCTTTGGAGAGGGGGTTGGGTTTAGGTTAAAACTCCCAAAGATTATGCTCAAACTCCATTAGCTCCATTTCTGCTTCTTGGGATTTATAGAGTTCTTCGGATATATTACCATTAGTTATTTCTGATAACTCCTTATTTTCGGGATTAGAAATCTGGGTTATCCTGGAAGAGAACAGTCTTAATTCAAAAGCGTCCATAACACACATATGACGACGATCATTTTTAGGATTATACCACTTACCATATTGTTGATTAGACTCTACATATAAAGCACGAAAGTATCTATCAACATCTTTGTATCTAACAGCAGCTATTGGTTTTGCCCCATCTTCACATTCACCAACTAACAAAAAAGCTATGATATTGATATACATTCTTGAGCGTCGCTTATCAAAAACTACTTCTTCCACCATTTGCAAGCTTAATTTATCTTGTCCATATGGGACTAACTGGTTTATATCAACTCCTTGCTGATCTCTTTCCGTTTTAGTGCATCCTATTAGTTTAGGATCTACATTAGGATACTTTTTCTTTGCTTCTTCATAATTTTCTTGATAAGCAATTGCGACTTCTTTCATCTCTTCTGGAGATAAAGTAGACATCTTTTTATCTGACACCCTCCCTGTTCCAAGTTCCCCAAATCCAGGGTCGTAAGGAGTGATAGATAGACCTATAGGCTTAACCTTTGCTTCCCCAGTAATTGCCTCTTTGAGAAGATCTAGAAAATTAGCACCGAATTCTTTATGAGAAGAAAAACCCTTATTCTGTTTTTCAGAAAAGTTGATTTTTCTAATCACTATTTTGCGAAACATAATATCGTCTTCCAATACAGGGTTTTTAACATTAGGATTATACCCAAATTGTGCTAACCCATAAATAGAACAATGGAGTAGAGCAAATACAAACAAAAAACACTTTTTCATAATTTTTAGCTTTTATTTTACGGGAATTATGATTGGATCTCTTACAGCGGCTTGCACTCTTTGTCCACGAGAATTTATACGATAAGCTATCACCGAAACTTCGTATCTTGCACCGGGTTCAGATAAAGGAGCTAGCTCATTAATTGAACCACTTTTCGCATTTGTTCCTTTTATCAAAGTAACTCTGTTAATTTGAACTTCATATTTTGCTTCATTGGGCAAGATGCTTGCAAATTCATCATTTGGCTCTATCGTAACATTAAAAATTTGTTTAGGTTTAACACCCTTTTCAGGAGCAAATTTGCCACCACCTATTATAACAAAGACATCAGGGGAAGGTACCCTTCTTACGTTAAACTGCTTTATCTCTTTTAATCCATTTCCAGTAATAGTCAAATCTACAGTTTTGGCTCCTTTTGCAGGGATAAAAGAAACGGAGTTAGAGGCACGATCTATAAGCTGTGCATTGGTAGCGGCATAAGAAGGTTGAAAAGATGCACCTATTTCAGCACAGGAAACATTAAACTTATGAAAGCATTCTTCATAAACAACAGGTCTTGCTTGAGGATTATCTACAGTGATATTAGGTTTCGCAACCTTGTATTCAATAGGTTCTGTTTCCAGCACAGTTTCTTTACCATTGAGTATAGCTGTTACTTTACCTTTTATAACTCCATTGCCAGAAGGAGTAAATTCAATTTCTGCAACACCATTTTTTACTTCTTTTAATCCTGTAACTTCAAATTTAGGTTGCATATCAGATTTGGAGCTCGAGGCTACAATAAACATTTTACCCCTGATTTTTTGCCCTTGGGCTACCACAGCAGATTCCAAAGCAAGTTGAGCTGAGAAAACATCAGGCGTGGGAGGTATAACCTTTGCACCAATAATTTTAATAGCATTGTCTTCATAACGTTTTACTTCTGTACGCAAATGAGCAAGTACAGCCAAAGCCGCCGCCACAGGAGTAGCCTGAAAACTTGCCTGTGCGTAGTCTTTGTTAATTTCCTCCTCGTTTCCTTTTAGTTTCACAAGGTCTTTTCTATCTTTATTATCTAAGCACAAAGCAGGGAAAGCTAGCTCTGGTTTTATATCCTTTTTGAAAGCTCCCACTATTTTACCAAGTTCTTGGGCATACAAGTTCATTTCCCTTTGCAGTTTGTAGCCTTCACCTGATTTGCTGTTTGCTGCACCAAGCATAAGCTCTTCTAATTGGGTTTCACCACCACCAGCATTTTTAATTTTACCATTTTCATCTCTTCCGCCACCTGCCTTGTCTATAATATCGCTCTCTATTTTAGCAAGCATATCCAGTTTCGCTTTGGTCATACTTCTTACTTGCTCAATGGCGGCAAGTTTCTTTTTATACTCTTCAGTTTCAGTCATTTTTTCTTTTTCTGCATCTGACTTGAAGCCTTTGATGTAATCTACAATATCAGCCTCCGTATCATCAGCACTATGATCTAATGAACGCTTAATATACAAAAATTTATCTATAATTGATGAACTCACCTGTAAAGCAAGTAAGGCGGTAAGTACCAAGTACATCAGGTTAATCATCTGTTGCCTTGGGCTTTCTTTAGGTCCTGCCATAACGTATTTCGGTTTATTGGTTTTAGTTCAAAGTTTACTTGGTCAGAATTGTATGGTAAGAAAACCTACAAAACATTTTGAGTATTTGTAGGCTTTGTCAGTGTTAATTTTAGGCTTGTGCTCCTTTCATTGCAGTAAGCATAGCACCATATACCTTATTGAGAGCGGTAAGGTTTGTGGTTAGTCCTGAAAGTTGTCCTTTCAAACCTTCTGCATCTTTCGCAGTTTCTACCACACCTTCAATCAATTTAGTCATACCACCGTAGTATTTGCTCAATGCCTCACTAAATTTCTTACTATCTTGCAACTCCATTTCATAAGCGGCATTCAAAGAACTTAAAGTTTTTGTAAGCGTCTGAATTTGAGCGTGATAGGCTTTCGCATCAGTAGAAGCCTTAGCAAGCTCAGCAACAGCTCCCACAGAAGTAGAAAGGTTTTTATTCATTTCTGTAAGTGTGTTGGTGGCTAATTTTACATTCTTAGCGTATTCAGCAGTCGCCACTGATGCATCACCGATAGCAGTCATTTTACTTACACTATCAGAAAGTTGTTTCATACCGTTTCCAAAGCTATTCACAGCATCAGGAGTGATAGCGTTAGCAATTTGAGCTTCAATAGCGGCAAGTTTAGCTACTAGTTTTTCATCTTTTTGAGGTCCGCCACCTAATCCTGCCAAAGATTGTACCATTTTATCCCAATCAGGGTCAGTTTTAGGAGGGTCAATAGGCATAAAAGCATATAGGAAGAAAATCACTGCTTCCGTACCTAAACCCGCAATGAGCATAAAGGCGGCACCAGGCCAGTGCATTAGCTTAAACAATGCACCAAGAATAACGATAGAAGCACCCACACCTACAATTTTAGGAACAATGTAGGTATAAAATTTTTCTTTTGCACTAAGAACTTTGTAAGCCATTTTAGTAAAAATTTAAGGTTAAGAAAACAATACAAGGTTAAGATTTTGATATTTCTTATCGTACTCTTTTGATCTCGTTGCCAGATGAACGACCAAGGTAAGTCATTGCACAACGGAAACCAATAGAGGTAGAAGTAGAGTCAAAATGTTGATAGGTACGGGTACCCGTTTCAAGGAAGTAAGCAATATCTTTCCAGGAACCACCTCTTACCACACGACGAGGGTATGCACTTAAATTGCTGTATCCGATACTATTAGCATCTCCTTTTTTGCTTTGAGGGTCAAACACAGGGTTCATATCCCAAACGGTAGGTACTGCGGCTTCATAATAAGCATCTTGGCACCATTCGGCTACGTTTCCTGCCATATCATACAAACCCCAATCATTAGCAAAGTAAGAAGCTACAGGAGCAGTATAAGCAAATCCATCATCATAATAGTTACCTCTGCCCGGCTTAAAGTTGGCAAGCATACAACCCAATGTATTGCGTACATAAGGATTGCCCCAAGGATATTTAGCCAGATTTCTGCCACCTCTTGCCGCATATTCCCATTCTGCTTCAGTAGGCAGACGGAAGCGAGGGTTAGAAGGCAAACCTTGCATAGCTCTGTGATAATCAAGGTGTAAAGTTCTCCACTGGCAGAAAGTTTGAGCGGCAGTCCATTTAACACCTACCACAGGATAATCATCAAAGGCAGGGTGCATAAAGTAATACTCCATCATAGGGTCGCCCATATGGTGAGCGTATTCATTAGACCAGCGAAGCGTATCAGGGTAGATTTTATTTAAGAAATTCGTATCAAGAGCGTTATTTTTACTTTGGTCTCTCAAATTAAGCCCCACATATTGCATTACATTAGCTTCGTAGTCAGGGTCTAATTGTATACTTCCGTTTGCACCTTTGTAAGCGTATGCGGTCATTACTTCTGTAAAGAGGCGGTATTGGTTATTAGTAACTTCTGTTTCGTCCATAAAGAAGGCACTAATAGTAATTTGCTTGTTGTAGTTGATTTGTGTATGAGGCACATCTTCATCAGCTTGCCCCATATGGAAAGTACCCGCAGGAATTACTACCATACTTTGTGGTACGTATTGGTCCCAGCCGGGTCTTACAACATCAAAACGATATATTTCACCTTTAGATTTGATGATGCGGTCATTAAGATCTTTGCTATTCATTACATTTTTCTTGCCACCTCCGAGCAAGCCACACCCCTGCAAAAATGCACTCCCCACTACAAGCGAGGCTAACCAAATGTTGCGGAAATTCAAATTATTCATAACACCTTTGTTTTTTTAATTTTGAGAGTTTTCAATGCAAATATAATGCTAATTTTGATATTGCGTAATATCAAGCAAAAAATTTTACAATTTTTTTACATTGTGTTAGTGTCTTGTTCCGTGTCTGGGCGTTTCGGGAGTAGGTTTTCCATATCTTTTCCACGCCAAACCATAACTTAGGAAAACCTCGTGAGAAGTAGGGGCTTTGCCTTGCCTACCTGAAATAGTGTAATCAAAAGCATATCCTACTCTCATACTATTATCTTTCAGAGGATACATTCCAACCATAGCAATTAGAGCATCAGATTGACGGAATGAAAGACCTCCCCAAAATTTTTGATTGTAAGTTCCCAGCACCGAAATCTCAACAGAAGTGGTTTTAAGAGTGGCTTCAGGTATTGTTTTTATCATTACAGAAGGCTGTAAGAGCCACTGATCATCCAATGGATAGTTATAGCCTCCTGTTAGATACAGATTACGAGCAAGTGCATTATCTATAAGATTATCTAATCCGAAACTAATTTGTGAGCCTAAAAGGTGATTGCCTGCAAGACCTACATAAAAATCTTCTTGGTTATACCAAACACCAAAAGCTAAATCAGGTTTGAGAGCAGTTTCTCTTCTACCTATCCAATATTGAGCAACTGCATCATTACCATCTACAAAACGGAACTTATTGCCATCTACTGTTTGGCTATATACTCCCCCTCTTACACCTACCGAAAGTCTACCTTTGTCTTCAAAAACACTAAAATGATAGTTAGCAGAAAGTTGAGCTTCCAAACTGGTAAGCGGACCTCTTACATCTCGTACCACGTGCAAACCTACCCCTGTATTAGGTACAAAGATAAAAGGAGCCATTGCACTAAACATTTGCGTTTGCGGAGAGCCTCCATCATCAAAAGAAGCTGAATATCCGAGCCATTGGGTTCTGTGAGTTAAGAAAAAATTAGCTTTTCCATCGGCACCCGCTACCGCAGGATTATAGTAAAATGGATTGAACATATATTGGCTGAACTGGGCATCTTGTTGAGCATAACCCAAACGAACCGCTACCAATAAAGCACATTGTAAAAATAGAAAATATGTAAAGTTTCTTTTCATCTGTTCGTTTTAAAGTGTAAATTTATTTTGCAATTTATGCAAAATAAAAAATAAAATGCAAATTTTTTTCAAACATTTTTTATTTTATTTTGTTAGCAAGCCTGATATAGGCTTCCAAAGCACCTGTCATTGAAGGTGCATTAGGCAAAGGAGCTTCAATGTCTAATATTAAGCCTGCATCTTTCACCGCTTTGGCAGTAGTAGGTCCAAAAGCGGCGATACGCGTGTTCCCTTGCACAAAATCGGGGAAATTGCTAAAAAGCGAAGCTATGCCCGAAGGACTATAAAACACCAAAATATCATATTTTACATCAGCCAAATCCGAAAGATCTGCCGCTACTGTATGATACATCACACATTCAGTAAAATTGATGCCATTTTTTTCAAGCAAAGCGGGCAGTTCGTCTTTCCTAATATCAGAACAAGGATATAAAAACTTTTCGTCTTTGTTTTTTTTGATAGCAGGAAGCAAATCTTCAGCTGTTTTGATACCTGTAAATATTTTTCTTTTACGTATTACAATATACTTTTGTAGATAATTGGCTGTTTGTTCTGAAATGCAAAAATATTTCATTTCAGGGGGCATTTCTATTTTTAATTCTTTGCAAATGCTAAAAAAATGATCCACAGCATTGCGGCTGGTAAAAATAACTGCTGTAAATTCCAAAGGATTGATTTTCTGCTTGCGAAAATCTTTCATATCAATCCTTTGTACTTCAATAAAAGAGCGAAAATCTATCTTTAAATTATATTTCTTGGCAAGCTCAAAATAAGGGGATTTAGGGTCAGTGGGTTGAGGCTGCGTAACCAAAATGCTGGCAACAGGCTTCATTCGGTTTTTTACTTCCTTAAACAACATTTCTTTCATTGCTTCAAAAAATTTAACACTCTATTTTTAGCTGAAAAAAAGCAATTTCCAATATAAAAGGAGCGGGAACAATTCCACGACACAAAGATAAGAATAAAAATCTAATTTTCTAAATTCTCCTAATTTATTTATGATAACCCCAACTGCTATAAAACGTATTGCATACAAAATTCCTAATGAAAGCTTGAAAAAATTATGCCAATACTCCAAATGAAAAGGCACTTGCAAAGCCAAATACAATAAAATAAGTGTAAGAGGCAAATAGAAAAAATGGCTAATGCGTATGTATTCATAAAAATGAATATTGATAACCCGCGAAATCCCTAAAAGCGAAGCCATAATACTGATAAGCAGAAACTTTGCAAATGAACCTATCAGGATAATCACAAAAGCCCAAGCAAGGCTCTTGGTACTCAAAGCCTCTAAATCCTTATCCAAATACTTACCTATTAGCAAAACATTATACTTTCCCTCACTGGTTAGCCCTAAAAAATAGAAAAATACCGCCAACAGAAAAGTATAATTCAGTAAGAAAAGAATATTAGAACCTGCAAAAGGACGCAAGAAAAGCGAATTATCCATTCGCCGCTGAATATTCCAAAACTTACTCAGTTGCAAATAACCTGTCAGAAGTTTGAAATCTACCTGCCGAATAACCGCATACCCCAAAAGCAAAGCAATGAGTAAAATAACTGCATTTCTACGAATGATATAAGTATAGTTTTTATCAATCTGCTCGTTAAAAGGTTTTGAAAAATCATTTTTAAGATAACCAATAGCTATTTTCTTCAAAAAATTCCCTTTACGAGCATATAAGGTACAAAAAATAGGCTGATAACCATATTTTTGTGAGAGGCTATCCAAAGAAAAATGGTGCCAGCCCGAAGCAAGTTTTCTTTGTAAATTATGATTGATGAACCAGTAAGCCTCTTCTTGCAGATATAAAACAAGGTCATAAGCTGTATATTCTGAAGGTTTCAGCCAAAAATGTAATAACTGAGCATTCTGATGAGTTGCAGGTGTATAAGCTACATATTGGTTATAGCTTTGGCTAAAATATAGTAATTCTTTTTCTAATGAAACTACTTTCTTTTCAATGATTTGAGCCAAAAGTTGATTGGAAAAAATAAAATACAATAAAGTAAAGCTAATAAAGTTTCGCACTATTTTAATGAAATTTAAGAAATTTTAACTTTCAGAAAGGATTTTGTAAAAAATTTGCACAAAATTAAGAATTTTGTTGAAAAAAATTTATAGATTTTAGCCTGAAATTTATGATATACCCAAAAGTATTCAATTGTTTGATGTTCAACATTCAAAAGCTCAAGAATAATTAAAAAGCTCAAAAAGTTAAATTTTACACTTCAAATCTTAAATTTTCAAACATTCAAAACTTCAAACTTTACATTCTCAACCTTCAAACGCTAAAATTATGCACATCACCTCACATTTATTACTTGTACGTCCTGCGGCATTTGGCTATAACCCTGAAACTGCCGCAACCAATGTTTTTCAGAAAACCCCTTCGGATTTTTCACCTGAAATACATCAAAAAGCTCTATATGAATTTGACAATATGGTAGAGCTATTACGAGAAAACGATGTAAATGTACTGGTAGCCGAAGATGCCCCCGAACCTTACAAGCCCGATGCTATGTTTCCGAACAACTGGATAACTACCCACCAAGACGGAACTATTGTGCTTTACCCCCTGCAAGCCCCCAACAGACGTGCCGAAAGAAGCGAGGAAATTGTGAATATGCTCAAAAATAAATACAAAGTTCGCAACATCATCAATCTTTCGCACTATGAAAATAGAAATAAGTTTTTAGAGGGAACGGGTAGTTTGGTTTTAGACCATCACAATAAAATTGCTTATGCTAGCCTTTCGCCACGTACCCACGCCGAAGTAGTGGATAGATTTTGCAACCTAATGGGCTATAAAAGCCTAAATTTTCAAGCTCTTGATGAATTCGGACAGCCCATTTATCATACCAATGTAGTAATGAGTATGGGCGATAAGTTCGTGATAATCTGCTTTGATGCCATAAAGGACGAAATAGACCAAGAAGATTTGCTGAATTCTTTTCGTAAAACTCAAAAAGAGATTATCAAAATCAGCTACGAGCAAATGAAAAATTTTGTTGCCAACTGCATTGAAATCAGCAACAACAAAGGCGAACGCCTGCTTGTACTTTCGCAAAGAGCTTACGATTCTATTGAGGAAACTCAAAAAAAGCGTTTAGAAAGTTATGTAAGGCTATTGCCCTGTCCTTTGCAAACCATTGAAACTTATGCAGGTGGCAGTGCCCGCTGTATGATTGTAGAAATATTTTTGCCAAGTTTTTGATTTTGGCAAGAAATTTGCTGTAAAGTTTCTACAATCGCTATAACTATGACCTTTGCAAAGCCTCACAAAAACTTGTGCAGGCTTTGTTTTTTATAAATGTCTGAACACTTCCAAAGATTTCAGCTTGCCAAAATGCTCAAAATGTATGCGATAATAGTTAAGCAAATGGTCTATTAGCTCGCTTCGCTGTGCAGAAGAAAGGCTAAAAGACCCTTTATTCCACAACATTTGCAAAAGTTGTATTTCTTGCTCAAAATGCTTTGGAGTAATTTTTAGATAACTTGTTTGGTATAAACTCTGAAAAATCTCTTCAATATTGCCATTCCAAAAACCTAAATATTGAAGCAATTCAAGCAGAAAAGTGATTAAAAAATTGCTATAGTCAGCATTTTGGTCTAAATGAATAATTTTTTGTTTCAAAAACTGAAAAATCTCTTCATTTCCCACTTCACCATATAACACTTTACCCAAAACTTCGCTAATTACCATTGCCAAAGCACTTTTTGCAAAAACAAAAGGAATTTGCTGAAAATTGTAAATCAAACGTATTTCTGCAACCCTTTGCAAAGTTTCTTTGCCTTCTTTGTGATAAACCACCATTTCCAACAATGAAAGCGGCTGAAAAAGTGCAATGTTGAATTTGGGTTTAGCAGTTCTAACGCTATTGATTAGATAGCTTTGCAAGCCAAAATTTTTTGTAAAAATTCTCGCAATAATGGAATGATCTTTGTATTTGATATAATGCAAGCAAATTCCTTCGGTTTTATGTAACATTTTTGCAGAAAAATTCGTAAATAAGGTACAAAGATTTCAAAAATTGTCCTAAAAAAATCAAAAATGTTTTTATTAGTATGAAACGCTTAAATTTTCTTTTATTCATTGTGTTTTTGGGTTTGAATTATGAAAGCTTGGCACAAGTGCGATTTATGAATGGCAGTTGGCAAGAAGCCCTCAATGAAGCCCAAAAACAAAACAAACCCATTATGGTAGATTTCTACACTACTTGGTGTGGTCCTTGCAAACTGATGACTAAAACCACTTTCGCTAATACCCAAGTAGGTGATTTTGCCGATGCCTACTTCATTGCACTCAAAATTGATTGCGAAAAAGGTGAAGGCATACAACTAGCTCAAAAGTATGAGGTATTTAATTACCCTACCATTGCTTTTATTGATAAAAACGGCAACCTTTTAGGCAAAGAAGTTGGCTACAAAAATGTAGATGACTTTTTAGAACTTATGCAAAAATACCGAAAAAAAGTTACAAAGTAAGGTTTTTTCATTTTTTTGTTTGTAATTTCAGGCTCATAAAATTTGAGCCTTTTTTAGCTATGCAAAATTTTACCATAAAACAAGGAACTCCCCAAGATGTTTCTGTACTATTATCCTTGATAAAAGAATTAGCCGAGTACGAAAAAGCCCCCCAAGAAGTTCTAAACACTGAAACCAATTTATTGCAAGATGCCTTCGGAGAAAAGCCCTTATTTCACTTTTGGATTGCTTGGCAAGGCGAAACCCCTATCGGAATGGCTGTAGTATATTTTCGTTATTCTACTTGGAAAGGTAAATGCCTATATTTGGAAGATATTTACATCAAAGAAAGTTACCGGAATTTGGGAGTAGGTAAAGCCTTCTTTGATATACTTTTTGATTTTGCTAAAAAGGAAAATTGCAAACGTATTTGCTGGCAAGTATTAGAATGGAACGAGCCTGCTATACGATTTTATGAAAAAATAGGGGCTAAATTTGATAGCGAGTGGGTTAATGGATTTTTGGAGTGCTGATAAACCTACCTGATTAGCTGTAAAATTAAAAAAGACGCTTAATATCAATCTCGTGATAAATGAGGTCTAAAAATCCGCTCTTACTGAAAAAATATGCGAATATAGCCCTGCATCACTACTTACAACATCTGTTAAGGCATAATCAATGGCAAAGCGTTTTACTCGGAAACCTACCCCAAAGTTTGTCTGCACACTATTGTAGGTTGAACCATCAAAATTTTTGATTTTTTGGAAGTTGCCTACCCCCACACGCAAGAAAGCAAGTTTTTTGTAATCCATTTCTAAGCCAAAGGCAGGCGAAAGTGAAACGACATTAGAAGCCAGCAACGTATTGCGTCTGCCGTCAAAGGTATTTTGCAATTCAAAAGCGGGCAATAAACCGAATTTCTCTCTGATAACAAAATAACGGCTCAAACCTATATTCAGTTTAGGTACGGTAATTTCTACGGAATTTTGAGGGATAGGATTATTGGTTTGGGCATAAATTGTGTAAATAAGTGCCAAATTATGACTCCAAGCTGTAAAAGTTCCTGTAACATCTCTCGCCATAGCTCCTATTTGCCATTTGCCGAGTTTGAGCATTGCCCCTGCGTCTAATCCAAAGCCCCAAGCCGTAGCAAAATCGCCTGCTTGTCGGTAGATAACTTTGAAATTACCTCCCAATTGTAGATTTTTAAGTTTGGGTAGTCTTTTGGCATAAGAAACTTGAAAAGCATAGTCGGCGGCAGAAAAAAATTGCACATTGTTGTAGTTCAAAGCCCCATTAGCATCATAGATGAAGCGGGTATCAGGAATATCATCAACCCCAAAACGAATAATGGTAAGGGCAATATGACTACTGGAATCAACAGGTGTAGCAAAACCTGCATAATCGTATTGAGCAATCCCCGCAAAATATTCAGCGTGCATCAGGGCGGCTTGATATTTGGGCTTGATATTCAGAAGACCTGCGGGGTTCCAGTAACCTGCGGTTACATCATCTACCAAAGCAGTATTTGCCCCTGCCATACCCAAAGCTCTTGCTCCTACCCCAATATTCAGAAATTCATTGCTGTACTTGGGAGCATACTGCCCTTGCACGCGTAAAGAAAATAAAAGAAATAAGAAAAATAATTTGGTTGAAATTTTCATAGTTGCTATTTTGTGTTGCTGGCATCTGTATTTTTACAGACTACCAAAAAAGAAATTGCCCGGAGCATTTGCATCTTGGCTAAAATGGAAATCGTAAAAATGTTGATACACCTCCTCTCTTGAAAGCACTCCATCGCCATTGAGGTCTAATTTTTGAAAAGCGGCTTGAGCCTCTTGTAGTGAATTGCGGAAACCAATGTAAAGATGATTAAACTCCGAGGGCTGTAGCATATCATCTTTGTTGGTATCAATGGCGGGGTAAATGTGGTCAAGAAAGGGCTTTACATACTCTTCATAGGTTTGTTGGTTTTGTAAATTTCTTTCATAAGCCTTCAGAAATACTTCCAAAGTAATTGGCTCATCTTGGGCTTCCTCGTTACCAAGAGTGAGCCTACGCCAATACTTTTTCAAAGCCCCTTTGAACTTCTTATCATCTTCGGAACCTACTTGCCATCCAAAACTTTTTCGGAACTCTTCGGCAATAATATCCATATCCTCGGGTTCAATGACTTTGTTGCCATCGGCATCAAAGAAACAGAACATTTTGGTAATTTTCTGTTTTTGGAAATCGGAAAGCATAAAGTAGCAAGTTTAGAGTGGTACAAAAGCAAAGAACAGCCCAAAAATAGCATTTTTTCGGACTGTTCCAAGAAAAATTTGAGAAAAAACAGCTAAGAACCAAATTTCGCTTTCAGAGCCGCTAATTTCTCTTCCCAGCTATCTTCCTGTTTTTGTTTTTTCTTTTCGCGTTTTTCGGATTTTTTTAGTTCGGGTTTGGTTTCACTTTTGAGCGAAAGGGCGATGCGTCTGCGTTCTACTTCTACCTCCAAAACGGTTACCATAACTTTTTGTCCAACTTTTACCACTTCGGTAGGGTCTGAAACGTACTTATCCGAAAGCTCGCTGATATGCACCAAGCCATCTTGATGAACACCAATATCTACAAAAGCACCAAATTTCGTAACATTCGTAACAATACCAGGTAGTTTCATTCCCACTTTCAAATCGGTGATTTCGTGAACACCTTCGGCAAAAGAAAATTCTTCAAATTCTTTGCGAGGGTCTCTGCCCGGCTTGGCAAGCTCTTGCATAATATCTTGCAGCGTAGGCAATCCAAAACGTTCATTCACATATTTATTCAAGTCTATTTGCTTACGCAATTCGGCGTTTTGCATCAAATCTTTTACGCTACAATTCAAATCTTTTGCCATTTGTTCTACAATGCCGTATGCTTCGGGGTGAACGGCACTGCTATCCAAAGGGTTTTCGGCATTGCGAATACGCAAGAAGCCTGCACATTGTTCAAAAGCCTTATCCCCCAAACGAGGTACATTTTTAAGCTCACTACGACTGCGGAAAGCCCCCTTTTCATTACGATAGTTGATAATGTTTTGAGCCAAACTTTCCCCCAAACCAGCTACATACATTAAAAGTTGCTTGCTGGCGGTATTGAGTTCTACGCCTACCTTATTCACCGAACTAATCACTACATCATCAAGACTTCTTTTGAGTGCATTCTGGTCTACATCGTGCTGATATTGCCCTACACCAATAGATTTGGGGTCAATTTTTACAAGTTCTGCAAGGGGGTCTTGCAACCTTCTACCAATAGAAATCGCTCCCCTGACGGTCAAATCCAAATCAGGAAATTCTTCACGTGCCACTTCCGATGCCGAATAAATAGAAGCTCCACTTTCATTAACCACTAAAATCTTTACATTCGGAATATTCAAACTTTTCACAAAACTTTCTGTTTCACGGCTTGCCGTACCATTTCCGATAGCAATAGCTTCTATTTGGTATTTTTCGCAAAGTGTTTTTAGAATATGAGCCGATTTGGCGATTTCTCGCTGAGGTTCGTTAGGGTAAATGGTTTCGTTGTGCAGAAGTTTGCCGTTTTTATCTAAAACCACTAATTTACAACCTGTACGGAAACCGGGGTCTAATGCTAATACCACCTTTTCGCCCAATGGTGAAGCCATCAGCAGTTCGCGTACGTTTTCAGCAAATACACGTATAGCCTCCTCATCAGCTTTTTTCTTAGAAATAAGTCTTACTTCTGTTTCCATTGAGGGTTTCAAAAGACGTTTGTAGCAATCGGCAACAGCCATTTTTACCTGCTCACTGCACCCATTTTTAGCTTTTACGAACTCTCTTTCAAGCAAAGCGATAGCTTCTTGCTCTTCAGGAGCTATGTCCAAAGTTAAAATCAATTCTTTTTCACCTCTACGCATCGCAAGTAGCCTGTGCGAAGGAATAGTTGCAATGGGTTCAGACCATTCAAAATAGTCTTTGAATTTTTGAGCCTCTTCAGTTTTTTCTTTTTCGGGTAAAACTTTAGAGGTAATCACTGCCTTTTTAAGGAACAAATCACGCATTTTGGCTCTTGTCTCTTGATGCTCATTGATGTATTCGGCAAGAATATGCCTTGCTCCCTCCAAAGCCTCCTCGGCAGAATTTACCTGCTTTTCGGCATCAACAAATTTGCTTGCTTCAGCTTGCAAGTCTATATCATTTTGCTCTAATATGAGCATTGCAAGTGGCTCTAAACCTTTTTCTTTGGCTATGGTAGCCTTGGTGCGTTTTTTGGGGCGATAAGGCAAATACAAATCTTCCAAAACGCTCATTGTTTCGGCATCTTGGATTTTTTGTTCTAATTCAGGAGTTAGCTTGCCTTGCTCCTTGATAGATTTTAGGATAGTTTCACGGCGTTTATCCAGTTCGGCAAGTTGCTCTAATCTATCCCGAATAGCAGTAATTTGGGTTTCGTCAAGGCTACCTGTAACCTCTTTGCGGTAGCGAGCAATAAAAGGCACGGTGCCCCCTTCTTGCAAAAGTTGTGCGGTTGCCTCTACCTGACGAATACCAATACCCAATTCAGAGGCAATTTTAAGGCTATAACGTTCTATCATTGATATTGCAGTTTGAATAATTCTTTCAGAAAGAAAACATCAGCACAAAAATACAAAATTTTGTAAGGTTGTACTGATGTTTGTTGAAAATTAGGAATCAGCGTGCGAGCTTTAATATTGTTGCATTTTGGAGAAAAAGAAAGCGGCTTCAATTTCTGCATTTTCATCGGAATCGGAGCCGTGAATGGCATTCGCCTCAATGGATTTAGCAAAAAGTTTGCGAATAGTGCCTTCTTCGGCTTTGGCGGGGTCTGTGGCTCCTATGAGTTTGCGGAAATCAGCTACTGCATTTTCTTTTTCCAAAATGAGAGCCACAATATGCCCTGATGACATATACTCGCAGAGGTCGTTATAGAAAGGTCTTTCTTTATGCACAGCATAAAACTGCCCTGCCCTTTGCTTGGAAAGTTTGGTCATACGCATAGCGGAAATGCGAAAACCTGCTTCCTCAATCATTTTCAAAATAGCTCCTGTGTTTCCTGCTTGGACTGCATCGGGTTTAATCATTGAAAAAGTTCTATTACCTGCCATAATTTTATGTTTTTGCTCGCAAATTTCGGAAGTTTTTTGGGTTTTCAAAATTATTAACAAAAACTTCATAAAAAAAACACAAGAAACTTGAAACATTTTCAAAGTTTCCGTAGTTTTGTATCCGAAATCATTTTTGTTTGAGGAGATAAAATTTTTCAGCGGTGGAACACAAAGAAAGAATACTTGCCAAAGCCGAAGAATTGTTTATGCGTTATGGAATTAGAAGTATCACGATGGACGATATTGCTCGTGAGCTGGCTATTTCCAAAAAAACTATTTACCAATACTTTCAGGATAAAGATGCTCTTGTTGAACAAGTGGCAGATAGGCATTTTCGTCAAGATGAAACACAAATCTGCAAAATCTCTGAACATACCGAAAATGCTATTGATGAAGTAATTTTGATGAGCCAACACGTTAAAAATCGTTTGAAAGGTGTCAATCCTTCTGTTTTTTTTGACCTCCAACGCTATCACCCCAAAACTTGGGCTTTGTGGCAGGAGCATAAACGTAATTTTATTATTGCACAAGTTCGTAGAAATTTAGAACAAGGTGTTTCAGAGGGCTTATACCGACCCGATTTGCATATAGAGGCATTGGCGATTTTAAGAGTTGCAGAAATAGAAATGTCTTTTGATATTCAGCTTTTTCCACCTGATAAGTTTGATTTGGTAAGCCTGCAAATGACTTTCTTGGAGCATTTTATTCGGGGTATCGTAACCAGCAAAGGGTTGGAAGTTTTAGAAAAAACCTTACAAAAATATGAAAAAGTTTTCAATTTCTCTAATATATCCATCTTCAACCCGCTATGATGTAAAAAATGTTATGAAACAATTATTTTTGAGTTTAGGATTTTTGAGTTTATTGTGGCAAAGTGCCTTTGCCCAAGAAAAACGAACAATGACTTTGGAGCAGTGCATAGAATATGCCTATCAGAACACTGCTCTAATGCAAAAATCGGTACTTGATGAGCAAATTGCAGAAGCTCGTGTAAAAGAAACTATTGGCATAGGTCTGCCACAAATCAATGGTTCGGCACAATTGCTCTATAATTTTGAGTTGCGACCAGCCTTTTTGCCTGCTTTTTTTCTTTCACAGGGCAGTGGCTCCCCCCCCGACCCCGATGCAGAGTTTGTTCCTGTACGAGGCATTTTTGCTCCTCGCTATCAGGGTGATGCGGGTATTACGGTAAGCCAGCTTATTTTTAATGGTTCTTATTTTGTTGGTTTGCAAGCCTCAAAAACCTATAAAGAACTCACTAAAAAAACTACCGCGTCAAATAAAGTTACCATTGCCGAAAATGTTACCAAAGCCTATTTTTCGCTTCTTGTTGCCAAAGAGCGGGCTAAACTCATTGATGCCAACATTGCCCGTTTGGATAGCCTCATTAAAGATGTGAAGGCTCTCAATAAGCAAGGGTTTGCGGAAAATATTGAAGTTACCCGTTTAGAAGTTACTGCCAATAACTTACGAGCCGAAAAAATGAAAGTTGAACGCCTCATTGAGCTTAGCCAAGAACTGCTCAAATTCCAGATGGGTATGCCTGTGCAAGAAAAAATTGAAGTAACAGGTTCTTTGCGAGATTATCAGTTAGAGCAAATTCCCGATGGTGAAGTAAGAGCCGACTACAAAAACCGAGCCGAGTATCAGGTGCTTGAAACAGCCATTGCTCTGACAAAATTAGATTTGAAAAACAAACAGGTTGGGGCTTATCCGAGTTTGGTAGCTATCGGACAGATGGGATATGCTACGGGAGCAAGGTATTTTTCCAACATTGGCGACTTTTCCAATCGCTGGCTGGGCTATGGTACGGTAGGCTTGCAACTGAATTTGCCTATTTTCAACGGAATGCAACGCAAGTATAAAGTTGAGCAAAACCGCATAGAAATCCTTAAATTAGAACAAGATAAACGCAATCTTGAAAAAGCCATTGATTTTCAGGCTACTCAAGCCCAAATTACACTCAAAAATGCTCTTACCACCTTGGAAGCTCAAAAACGTAATATGGAACTTGCCAAAGAAGTTTTAAGAGTTTCTCAAATCAAATATAAACAAGGGGTAGGTTCAAGCGTAGAGATTATCAATGCAGAAACCGCTTACAAAGAGGCTGAAACAAATTATTTCGCCGCTCTGTACGATGCCCTTATTGCCAAAGTAGATTTGGATAAAGCACTCGGGAAATTAGGAAAATGAGGTAAAAAAAGAGGCAGGAAACAGGAAGCAAGATAAAAAAATATAAGTTAAAAAATTCAGAAAACGAAAAAAATAATTCTACAAATATGAAAATCGCAAAGTATTTCGCACTCATTGCATTACTTGTGGCTTGTAATGCAGAAAAAACTGATAAAAAAGCCGAATTAGAGGCTTTGAAAAAGCAAAAACAAGAAATTGAGGCTAAAATTGCTCAACTAGAAAAAGAACTTGGCACAAATACCAAAATAATGAAAGCCAAAAATGTAGTAGTAACCGCCCTGCAAACTTCTAATTTTGCTAATTATATTGAAATTCAGGGGCGTTTGGAAACAGATAAAATTGTCAATATTAGTGCTCAAACACCGGGGGTTGTGAAAGGCGTGTATGTACGCAGAGGTGATTTTGTAGCGGCAGGGCAAGTGGTAGCCGATATTGACGGCAGTCTGATACTCAAAAATATGCAACCTCTCAAAGCTCAAATAGAACTTGCCCGCACCGTATATGAAAAGCAAAAAGCCCTTTGGGAACAGAAAGTAGGTACAGAGGTTGCTTATTTGCAGGCAAAAACCAATTTGGAAAGTTTGGAGCAACAACTTGCCACTCTGCAAGAGCAATACGCTAAAACGCGTGTAGTGGCTTCAATGGCGGGTGTAGTAGAAGATGTAATGATGAAAGTAGGCGAAATGGCAAGTCCGGGTATGCCGGGTATTAAGATTGTCAATTCTGCCGAATTGCGAGCCGTTGCCGAAGTCCCCGAAGCATACAGCGGGCAAATCCGCCAAGGGGCAGAAGTAGAAATTTTTATTCCTGATTTGAAAAGAAATATAAAAGGAAGAGTAATTTTTATTGCTCAAACTATCAATAACATTTCTCGCAGTTTTCGGGTAGAAGTTGCTATTCCTTACGATAAAGATTTCAAACCGAATATGATTGCTACACTTAAAGTAGAAAATTATGCTAAAAACTCGGCAATTGTTGTGCCTATCAATGTAGTACAGAATGCATTGGAAGGCTCATACATTATGGTAGCTGTTGAGGAAAATGGACAAAAAATAGCTCGCAGACGCAAAGTAGAAGTAGGACAAATCTACAATCGTTCTGCAGAAATAATAAGTGGCTTGCAGGCGGGAGATAAAATTATCACCACAGGCTATCAGGATTTGAACGATGGCGATTTAATCAGCTATAAAATGTAACGCAAAACCGGCTAAATTCACCTTTCAATTTCCGAATAGTTATGAATCATAAAATCAAAGAATTTTTTGCTTCCAGTTGGGCGATAGATAATAAAACCGTTATTTATGCCATTACCATTTTTTTGGTAATTGCAGGTTTGTATTCTTACGAGAAAATTCCCAAAGAGCAATTTCCTGACATTGTAGTGCCTACGATTTACGTACAGAATACGTATGTAGGTGCCTCGCCCAAAGATATGGAAAACTTGGTTACCAAACCCATTGAAGATGAATTGAAGTCTGTCAAAGACATCAAAAAAGTAACCTCTAATTCAGTTGAAAGTTTTTCATCTATTATTGTGGAATTTGGTACGAATGTAAGTGTAGCAGAAGCCAAACAACGTGTAAAAGATGCCGTAGATAAAGCTAAACCCAAATTGCCTAATAGTTCTCTTCGCAAAGAGCCTGTTATTCAGGAAATTGATTTTTCAGAATTTCCCATAATGTACGTAAATATTTCAGGCGATTTCGGTTTGGATAGGCTCAAAAAGTATGCAGAACTTTTGGAAGAAAAAATTGAAGGTTTCCCTGAAATTCGGCGTGTGGATATTATTGGAGCATTGGATAGGGAAATTCAAATCAATGTGGATAAGTACAAAATGGAGGCGGCTACGATTTCCTTTGGCGATATAGAGCGAGCCTTGAGTTCGGAAAATGTTACTATTCCCGGAGGTACTATCCAAATTGATGGCGTAAGGCGTTCTGTGAATATTTCAGGGCAGTTCAAAGATGTAGAAACTATTAAAAATCTGGTCGTAGGAAGTGGCTTGGGTGGCAATATTTACCTCAAAGATATTGCCGAAGTGAAAGACGGCTTCAAGGAGCAAGAAAGTTTTGCCCGAATGAACGGCAAGCCCGTGGTTACTTTGAGCGTAATTAAGAAAGGAGGTGAAAACCTAATTTCTGCCGCTGATAAAATCAAAGAATTAGTGGCTCAAATGCAAGCCGATAGCAAATTGCCTTCTGCTTTAGCAGTAGATTTCACAGGCGACCAATCTAAAAATACTCGCATCACCTTGCACGACCTCATCAATACCATCATCATCGGGTTTATTTTGGTTACGGTGATTTTGATGTTTTTTATGGGGGCTACTAATGCAATGTTTGTTGCCGCTTCGGTGCCGCTCTCGGTGGCTCTGGCTTTCTTGATATTTCCTACTATTGGCTTTACCCTCAACTTTATTGTGCTTTTTGCCTTTTTGCTCGCCTTGGGTATTGTGGTAGATGATGCGATTGTAGTGATAGAAAACACGCACCGAATCTTCGACAACGGAAAAGTGCCCATCAAGAAGGCAGCCAAAGAAGCCGCTGGGGAGGTGTTCTTGCCCGTGCTTTCAGGAACAGCCACTACGCTTGCTCCTTTCGTACCGCTTGCTTTTTGGCCTGGTATTATTGGTAAATTTATGTACTTTTTGCCTGTAACTCTGATTATTACCTTGCTCGCTTCGTTGGTGATTGCCTATACCATCAATCCTGTTTTTGCGGTCGATTTTATGAAACCTCATAGAGACCACAGCAAAAAGCCAGAGGGTACGTTCTACCAAAGAAATAAAGGTATGATAAGCGTAGGAGTTATTTTTGCCATTTTTGCTGCTATTTTCTATGCAAGTGGTTTCTTCGGAATGGCGAATTTCACGCTGACGCTGTTTGCCTTGTTCTTACTCAACAGATTCCTTTTATCTAAAATCATTTATAGATTTCAGAATAAAACTTGGCCTTCGGTACAAAATGCCTACAAACGCTTGCTCTCTTGGACGCTCGTGGGCAAACGCCCTGCTCTGCTGATGCTTGGGGCGGTAGGTTTGTTTATTATTAGCATCGTGGCTCTTATCCTTCGAAAACCTACAATAGAGTTCTTCCCACAAGCCGAACCCAATTTTGTCTATGTGTATGCATCTTTGCCCATTGGTACAGACCAGAACTACACCGACTCGGTGATGAAAGTGTTGGAAAAAAGAGTCAACTCAGTGATTTATCCCGATAACAAACCTAACCCTCTGGTGACTTCGGTGATTACCAACGTAACCATTGGAGCAAGCGAAGACCAAAACGACCGAAGCCCAACACCGCACAAAGGTAAAATTCAGGTAGCTTTTGTAGAGTTTGCCAAACGCAACGGGCAATCTACACAAGTGTATATGGATAAAATCCGAGAGGAAATCAATAAATTAGATTTACCTCATACAATCAAAATAGCCGTAGAAAAAGAACGTAACGGACCGCCCACCGGCAAACCTATTGCCATCGAGATAATGGGAGAAGAATTAGACGAGCTTATTTTGGTAGGCGATTCGCTTCAAAAATTCTTAGAAAACCAACAGATCGCAGGTGTTGAAAAGCTACAATCCGATATTCAGAAAAATAAACCTCAATTACGGGTAGTCATTGACCGTGAGCGTGCCTTGCGTGAAGGGCTATTTACAGGGCAAATTGGTAGCGAAGTTAGTACAGCGATTTTGGGAAGAGAGGTTTCTAAGTTTAAGGAAGGCGAAGACGAATATCCCATTATGCTGCGTTATACCAAAGAACAAAGAGACAACCTCGCCGCTTTAATTAATCATAAGATTACCTTCCGAGACATGGCAAAAGGCGGTGTCTTGCGTCAAGTTCCTATTTCGGCAGTTGCCGAGCTTAAATACGACAACACCTTCGGGGGAATTAAACGGAAAAATCAGAAAAAAATCATCACGATTTCGTCTAATATCCTTTTTGGTTTTAACCCTGCTGCCGTAGTGAAAGACGTAGAAGACCAAATCGCCATATTCAAAGATAAGTATAACGTTCCTGAAGGAATTACTATCCGAATGGGCGGTGAGCAAGAGCAACAGAAAGAAACTTCGGCTTTCTTGGGGTTGGCAATGCTCATTTCGGTTGCCCTCATTCTGATTACCCTGCTTTTGCAATTCAACTCTATTTCCAAAACCTTTATCATTTTGCTACAAATTGTATTTAGCGTAATTGGAGTGCTATTAGGATTGGCGATTACAGGAATGAAGATTTCTATCGTAATGACGGGCATCGGTATTGTAGCTCTGGCGGGTATTGTGGTACGAAATGGTATTTTGTTGGTTGAGTTTACGGACATTCTGCGAGAGCGAGGCTTGCCAATCAAACAAGCCATAGTAGAGGCTGGCAAAGACCGTATGACCCCCGTACTAATGACTGCGACTGCTACTATTTTAGGGCTTATTCCTTTGGCTGTGGGGCTAAATATTGATTTTGCCAAACTCTTTTCCGAAGGCAACCCCAATATCTTCTTCGGCGGCGATAGCGTGGCTTTCTGGGGACCGCTTGCTTGGACGATGATTTATGGATTAACTTTTGCCACTATTCTTACTTTGGTACTTGTACCACTGATGTATTGGATTGCTCAAAATTGGAAAATGCGTTTGCAAAAATTTTTCGGAAAAAAAGAATTAGAAACTCCACTTTCAAGCAATGGCTCTTTGCACAAAGAAGAAACAGAAGTAGAAGCGTTACGATAAAATTTTCATTTTTTCTCTTAATTTTGCTTGCGAAAATGTAAGGGCTTCGCTTTTGGGCGAAGTCCTCTTTTTGAAAAACTTACCTTTTTTTTCCGAATGAAACGCACAGAAATCAGCACACTTGGCGAATTTGGTTTGATAAAAGTTCTTACCGAAAAAACAAAACACTTTCACCCACAAACTATCAGAGGAGTAGGAGACGATGCCTCCGTATGGGATATGGGCGAAAAATATTTAGTCTGTTCTACCGATTTGCTCGTAGAAGGCATACACTTTGATTTAACTTATATGCCACTGAAACATTTAGGCTACAAAACCATAGCCGTCAATATTTCAGATATTGCCGCTATGAATGCTCGTCCTACACAAGTGCTTGTTTCTTTGGCAGTAAGTAATCGTTTTTCGGTAGAGGCTTTGCAAGAAATTTACGAAGGCATACACACAGCTTGCCAAAACTACAAAGTAGATTTGGTAGGGGGCGATACTACTGCTTCGCGAAGTGGTCTTTTTATTTCAGTGGTAGCTTTGGGGGAAGCGGAAAAAGAAAAAATCACTTACCGAAGTACAGCTCGCAAGGGTGATATTATTTGCGTTACGGGTGATTTGGGTGCGGCGTATATGGGTTTGCAGATTTTGGAGCGTGAAAAGCAAGTTTTTTTAGCAAATCCTCAAATGCAACCTCAATTAGAAGGTAGGGATTATGTAGTTCGCAGGCAACTTCGTCCCGAAGCTCGCACTGATATTATCTACGAACTTGCCGATTTAGGCGTAACACCTACGGCAATGATTGATATTTCTGATGGTTTGGCTTCGGAGGTTTTACATCTTTGCAAGCAGTCGGGTTTAGGAGCAATGATTTATGAGGATAAACTGCCCATAGCCCAAGAAACCTATGATACGGCCATAAATGATTTTAACATCTCCCCCATTACTGCCGCCCTGAATGGCGGTGAAGATTACGAGTTACTTTTTAGCATTAGGCAAGAGGATTACGAGAAAATTAAACTACACCCCGAAATTAGTACCATCGGCTATTTTACCGAACCTGAAAAGGATATACATTTAGTTTTACGTTCAGGCAGTTTGGTAAAAATACAAGCACAAGGCTGGCAACATTTTCAAGAAAAAAAATAAAAAAAATTACACGTGTTTTTTGTAGTTTTGAATAAGAACAAAAAATGTTTTAATTTCTACAAAATGAGTATTTTACAAAAAAAAATAACAAGAAATTTGTATAATTTTAGCATCTAAAAATAACTTTTTACAAAATAAAAATTATTTTCTATCTTAAAAAATACAATTTTTAGACTAATAGCCTGAAAAAAAAGCAAATATTTTTTTTGAAAACACGTAAAAGTTGCGTAACTTTGTAACGGAAATAAAGTTTGAGATTTAAGCTCTACTGAAATGCCCGGAAGTTTCTTGCGGGCTTTTCGTTTTTTATAGGAAAAAAAGAGAAAATAAAGTTTTTTCCTTCAAAGCTCTACTGAAACGCTACATTTCGCCATAGAATAAGGATACCCTTTTATTTGTATTACGCAAGAATTTTCAAAAGGTTACATAAAAAGTCAAAAAAAATTTGTAACTTGGGCAAAAATCTTTGCAAAACGCCTATGAAACAAGTTTTTACTTTTCTTTTGGGACTTTTTTTCATTTTCACTGCCCAAGCCCAAAATCTGGAAGAACCTTGCTTAAATCACACTCATTTAGCCCGCTTGCAAAATGAACGGCTCAATTTCTCCCAAGACCTTTACAACAAAATGATGCTCTATGATGTAAAGCAATATCATCTGAATCTGAACGTAGAAACCAACACTACTTTTATTTCAGGTAATGTACGAATTTTTGCCCAAGCCAATGACAATATTACTACGTTTGCCTTTGAATTGCACCCTAATTATACAATTAGCTCGGTAGTGGTAAAAAGTATTACGCACACGGGTTCGGCTATTACACACTCTAATAACGAAATTCGTGTAAATTTAATAGCCGCTATCAATGAAGGAGAATTTTTTGAAGCAATAATCTATTATAGCGGCAATGGACCCGTAGATAATAGCAACCCCGATGCAGGTTTTTGTCAAAGAACCGCCTCTAATGGCAAAAAATACACCTACACAATGAGCCAGCCCTATGGCACTGCCGATTGGATGCCTGTTAAGCAAATTCTTGCCGATAAAGCCGATTCCGTAAAAGTTTATATCACTACTTCTGCCACTAACCGAGTAGGCTCGCAAGGGGTACTGAAACAAATTGTCAATGTAGGAGGCGGCAAATTGCGTTATGAGTGGGAAAGTAAATATCCTATCGCCTATTATTTGATTTCTTTTGCCGTAGGCGAATACGCTGATTACATTGTAAATGCGAACTTTAACTCTAAAACTATTCCTATCATCAACTATCTTTACGATAGTGCTTCTATCACTGCCAACCAAACCAATCTGAACCAAACCAAAGCTACTCTTGAAAAGTTTTGCGAGCTTTTTGGCGAATATCCCTTTGCTAATGAAAAATATGGGCATTGCCAAGTGCCGCATAATTTCTATCTGGAAAATCAAACAATGTCTTCTATGATGGGCTTTCCGAATACCGTGATAGCCCACGAGCTTGCTCATCAGTGGTTTGGAGATGCCCTTACGCTGTTTTCTTTCAGCGAAATAGGACTTACCGAAGGTTTTGCTACTTACTCTGAATATCTGTATCGTGAGCATTTTGTGAGCCTTACTTCTGCTCAGAATACCTACAGCAATTGGCGAAACAACGTAATGAGCCAACCCGGCGGCAGTGTATATTTGGCTGATTCGCTCAATACTACGGCAATGTTTGATAGCCGTCTCATTTACCAAAAAGGAGCTTGCCTGATACATATGATTCGCTATCTTGTCAATAACGATGCCCTTTTTTGGCAAGCAGTTAATACTTTCACAAATACTTACAAGCATCAAAATGTGAATTACAATCTTTTTGCAGGAGTGGTGCAGAGTGTAACAGGTGTAAATCTTACGCAAGATTTTTTGCCTCAATGGTTCAGAGGTGAAGGCTATCCTACTTACAAAATTACTTGGAATTGGAAAGATGGCTATTTTCATCTAATTTCAGAGCAAAGCACTTCAAAACCTTCGGTTACACCTTTTTTCAAGATGCCTTTTGAACTTGCTATCACTGACATCAATGGCAATACTACCATTGTACGCTTTGCTCAAAATGCTAATTTTCAGAAACATAAAATCCCTTTTGCTACGCAAGTTGCAAGCATCAGTTTTGACCCTCGTGTGTTTCTAGTTGCCAAAAGCACTCTAACTTACGACAATACGCTTATTGTAGAAGATAATCCGCCACAAATTGTAGAGTTGCGTCCTGCTCATTTGGCTACCCAAGTAGCAATAGATAGCCCTTTGGAAGTTACTTTTGATGAAAATATTTTTGCAGGTACAGGTAAAATTTGGGTAAAAAATGCTGAAAACAATGCTATTTTTCACGAATTTGAAATAAACGGAGCAGGTGTAAGCATTAACGGCAAAAAATTACGTCTGAAAGCACCTCAAAGTTTTCAGCCTGCCCAAAGCTACTTTGTAGAAATGGAAAATAAAGTAGTAAGAGATAGGGTAATGAACTTTTTTGCAGGATTTTCAGGAGAAAGCACTTGGAAATTCACCACTTTTGACCCCATAAACCATTTGCAACCCCATCAAGAGTTTTTGATTTATCCTAATCCGATGGAAAGCGTTTTGCAAGTGAGTTCGGCAGTACCTGTGGAAAAAATATGTCTTTACAATCATTTGGGACAGATTCTTTTAGAAGCGGAAAAAACAAATATTCTTTCTGTAAAACACCTTGCCAAAGGTATTTATTCTGCCAGAATTTGGCTTGCCAATGGTGAAATAAAAGTACAAAAGATAAGCAAATAAACTTAAATTGGATCTACGTCTATTACTACCTGTACGCTCTTGAAACGCTTATCCAGCATTACTTTCTGACATTGTTGGGCAATGAAATGTTTTACGGGTTTCAAATTGGTTTTTTCACGCTCCAATTTAATTAGAATGTGTTTGATGTATTGATTGCGAACTCTATCAATGAGCGGAGCTTCAGGTCCCAATACACGTGGTTTGCCTAACTTCTCACGAAGCAATTCGGCAAGGCACAAGGCGGCATCTTGGGCATAATCTTTTTCCCTGTGTTTTATAGCAATCCGAATAAGTCTTGAAAAAGGCGGATAATGATATTTTTCACGCTCTAAAATTTCCTCTTGATAAAAGCTCTCGTAGTTATTGTTTTTGATTTTTTGCAAGGTGTGATTTTCAGGGTTATTCGTTTGCACAATTACTTTGCCTTGTGTTTCTCTCCTGCCTGCCCTACCACTAACTTGCGTAAGCAATTGAAAAGCACGCTCTTGGGAACGAAAATCGGCAAAATACAAGAGCCTATCGGTATCAAAAATACCCACAAGGCTGACCTTATCAAAGTCTAACCCTTTGCTTATCATTTGCGTACCTACAAGCACATCAATTTGCCCTGCCTCAAACTCTTGTATAAGGTTCTGATAGGCATTTTTCTGACGAGTAGTATCTAAATCCATTCTGCGAATGCGTGCATTGGGCAAGAGGAGTTTCAAGTCATCTTCTAATTTTTCAGTACCATAGCCTACACTTTTCATTTTTGTAGAGCCACAAGCAAAGCAAGTTTGCGGGGTAGCCATCTTAAAACCGCAATAATGGCAACGTAATTCGCCTGCGTGCTGATGATACACCAGACTTACATTACAATTAGAGCATTTGGGTATCCAGCCACAATCTACACAATTCAGATAAGGTGAATATCCCCTACGATTTTGAAATAAAATAACTTGCTCTTGCTTTTGGATAGTTTCTTGGATATGTTGTAAAAGAGGCTCAGAGTAATTCTGTCTGATTTTCTTTTGCTTACGTTGCTCTTTCATATCCACAAGCTCAATTTCAGGCATTTGAGCATTCCCATAGCGTTTGCGTAAAGCAACAAAGCCATATTTGCCTATTTGAGCATTGTAGTAAGTTTCAACAGCAGGCGTAGCCGAACCTAAAAGTACTTTGGCGTGTTGCAGATGGGCTATCATCACGGCAACATCGCGAGCGTGATAGCGAGGAGCTGGTTCTTGCTGTTTGTATGAAGGTTCGTGTTCTTCGTCAACAATAATTAAGCCCAGATTGTCAAAGGGTAAAAATACTGCAGACCTCACCCCTACCACAAAAGAAAATTTCTGCTGAACAACCCCTTTCCAAACTTCTACCCTTTCATTATCAGAAAATTTGGAATGATACACTCCCATTTTATCGCCAAAAATTTTTCGCAAACGAGCAACAATTTGTGTAGTAAGAGCTATTTCAGGTAAAAGATACAAAACTTGCGAGCCTGATTCCAGAACTTTCTGAATTAAATCAATATAAATTTCTGTTTTTCCGCTACCTGTAATGCCGTGCAACAATACGGTATCTTTTTCGGCAAATAAATCCATAATTTTATCTACTACTTCGCTTTGCTCAGAAGTGAGCTTGAGTTCGTAACTATCAGCAGGCTGAATATCGGCAAATCGTGAAACAATTACTTCAAATTCCTCAAAAACACCATTTTTGATAAGCGTTTCCAGAGAAGAGTTAGAAATATGAGGATTAGAGCGAAAAATAGACTTTTCCAAGCCGTTTTCGTTGAGTGTCCAATCTCTGAAAACAGGCACATTTCGCAAATACAACAGCAAAACATCTAACTGCTTGCTTTCTCTTTGCTCTAAATATTTGAAAAGTTTTTCAAGGTCTGCTTTATCTAAATAATCTCTTGTAAGGCGTATTTTTTTCACCTTTTTAGGTTGGTAGCGTTCTTTTACTTCTTCATAAACAATGATTAACTCTTTCTGCGAGAGCGATTTGATGATATGATAAATATTTTTGAGTTCTAAAAATACAGCGGCTTCGTTGTAAGAAAGTGTTTTCTTTTCTTTGAGCAGTTGGAGTAATTTCTCTTCTTTTTCAGAAAGTTCTATATTTTCCCAAGTTGCATTGGGGTTGAGTTCAATCATTGATTGACTTGTGATTTTCATTCCCGAGGGTAAAGCGACATTCAGCACCTCGCCTATACTACAAAGATAGTAGTCTGCAAGCCACTGAAATAGCTCAATTTGCTTGAACGTAACGATAGGCTCTGTATCCAATAATTCCAGAATATATTTGGCTTGATAATGCTGGGGCGGAGTTTGGTGTAATTTGGCTATGACTGCCGTTAGCACTTTTTTATTCCCAAATTGAACAATAACCCTTGCCCCTACCTGTACGATTTCATTGAGTTCAAAGGGAATGCGATAAGTAAAAAGTTTGGGTATAGGCAAAGGCAGAATTACATCTGCAAAAAGTGTGATTCTTTCAGCGGGAGCGTTTTCAAACATCGTAGGCTTTTTGAGCAAAGATAGAAAAATTTGCTAATAAAATATATTGAACAACATTAATGAAAAATTAAACAAAACTTAACACTCTTTTGCGAAACTTTTACAAAAGTTTTACGTAGTATGAATAGAAACAAACCTAAAAAAAATATGCAAAAAACAATCTTTTTCGTTACTTTTTCCTTATTTACAACAATCTGTGTTTTTGCCCAGACTGAGCGAGAAGTTACTATTACACAATGGTCTGCCAAAGAAGAAGAAGGCTACATAAAAGTTTATGGAGAGGTAAAAAATACCTATCCTAATGCTTTGGGTTTTGTCAAGATTGAAATTGAGTATTACGACAAAGCAGGCAAACCTCTTGGTGTAGATAGATTTACGGCTCGCGATGCGGGTACTATGGCAAAAGATGAAACATCAGCCGAACTAGATGTTATTTTACCCGGCGAAATCTCTCCTTTTCAGAGGATAAGAGATGTGAATAAAATCAAGGGGCAGTTTGGCTCTTGCAAAATCAAAGCTACGGGGCTACTTTTCAAAGAAAATGTACCTATTGCCGCTTCACTTTCTGATTTGAGCATAACACCACAAGGTAAAAATTTCGTGGTAAAAGGCACTTACAAAGCCACAGGTAAAGAAGCCTGCAAAAATCCTGCAATCATAATTACAGGATACGATAAAGCAGGAAAAGTCGTTCAAGTAAATAAGTATAATTTCACCGTAGGTACTGATAAATATAACTTTGTAAAATCGCTTGCAGTAGGCGAAAGCTACAATTTTTCTACCAACTTTAATACATCAGGGAACGTAAGTCAGGTGAAAGTCTTCCCATTTTTTAGTGGCTATTTTTAGTTAGCTCAAATTCTGCCTACTTACACCAATAACACTTATTTAGTTTCCAAGTTTTTATTTTTTTGAAATCCCCCAAAAGAGGGATTTTTTTATTAGCAAAAACTTTCTAAATTTATACCAAGATTTACAAAAAAATATCAAAAAAATTGAGTATAATTCAAAATTCCAGACTTTATTCAAATGCGTTATTGGCTTCTGATATTATTTTTGCAAAACGTTTATCTGCTTTCAGCTCAGAACGATATTGCCTTACTCGTACAGAAAACCTATCAAATACGCTCTGATAGCAATTTAGTCAAGACCTATCAGGATATTGGCAAAATTTACCTTGATGAAAAAAAATTGAACGACTCTGCCTCTTTTTATTTTCAAAAAAGTCTTGATTTGGCTCGTAAAATTAAGTTTTTATCTGGCGAAGCACGCAGTTTTGAGCTTTTAGCCCTCAGTCAAGAGGCACAAGGCAAATATGCAAAAGCCTTGGAACTTTACAACCAATCTGCAATTTTATACGGTAAAATGGGCAATAAAAAGGCTCAAGCCATTTCGCTCAATATGGCGGGAATAATGTGCGACTATCTTGGGCGGTTTGATGAAGCCTTGAAATATCTGTTTCAAGCCGCTAAAATCAAAGAGGAAATCAATAATCTGTTAGGACTTTCCAACACCTACAATGATATTGGTATTATTTACGAGCAACTCAAAGAAGGCGATAAAGCCATTGAGTACTATCAAAAATCTTTGGAAATATTAGAAAAAAATGGAGGAAAGCCTCACTCTATTGCCAATATTTACAACAATATAGGGGTTGTTTTCTATGACCAACACAAATACGACGAAGCCCTGCAATATTTTCAAAAATCTATGGCAATTCGTGAAAAAATCAATAGTAACAATCTACTTAGCTCTATTTTCAACATTGCTAATATTCATTATGCGAGAAAAAACTATACTGAAGCGTTAAAGCTATATCTGAAAGCCTTAGATATCGCCCAAGAACAAAAAAGAAATGAATTCATTAGCCAATATCATTTGGCAGTAGCTTTTACACAGATAGCTCTTGCTGATTACGATAATGCTCGCAAGCATATTGAAGAAGGCTTAAAAATTGCCCAAGAGTTTCAGTTCAAAATGAATGAGATGGAGGCTTACGAGGCAATGGTGAAATTAGATTCAGCACAAAAAAATTACGAAAGTGCTTTCAAAAATGCCCGCAAACTCGCAAAATTAGAAGTGGAGATGTTCAAAAAAGAAAAATCAGAACAAATAGCCCGCTATCAGACCCTCTACGAAACTGAACGCAAAGAAAATGAAAATCGCCTTCTCAGGCAAATGCAAACAGCCCAAATGACAGAAAATCGCCTTTTACGTGCCGAAAGTGAAAGAAAAGCAATGGAAAATGAACTGCTTCGCCAAGAGCAAGAAATGAAAGAATTAGAAAACAAACGCCTCGCAGAACTACAAAATTTCACCAAAAAAGAAAATCTGCTCCTCAAAGAATCAGAAAAACTGAAAGCCGCAGAAAATGAAAAATTACGTATCCAGAATGAAAGAGATAAGCAAAAATTACACTTGCAAGTCATTATTTCTATCAGTTCTATTGTACTTATTATACTTTTTTCAGCCTTGCTCTTGGCTTTGTTTTATGCCCACAGGAAAAAAATTATAGCTTACAGGCTTTTACAGGAGGTAAATCAGGAAGTAAGTCTGCAAAGAGAAGAAATTTTAACGCAAGCCGAAACACTTAAAGAATACAACGAACAAATGAAATTACAAAATTTAGAGCTTTCGCAAGCCTACGCACATATTCGCGATAGCATCTTATACGCCGAAAGACTACAAAATGCAGTAATTTCGCAAGAACAAGACCTTACCGAGCTTGTAGGGGAATGTTTTGTGCTCAACCTACCTCGTGATATTATTTCGGGAGATTTTCTCTGGACTGCCCAACACGAGCAGTACAAGTGGATAGCTGTAGCGGATTGCACAGGACACGGCGTTCCCGGCTCTATGATGACTTTCTTGGGAATTTCTGCCCTCAATCAGATTGTTATGGAAAGAAAAATCTTTGAACCCGCCCAAATTCTAAACGAATTGGATAAATTCATAATTCAGTTTCTCAACAAATCGGGCAAAGAAAATGGAAATATTCCCCAAAGCGATGGAATGGATATTTCACTCATTTGCATAGATACTAAAAAGCAAATTTTACAATTTTCGGGGGCAAAAAACCCTCTTTATGTATGTCAGAACGGCAATTTGCAAATTGTTCCTGCGGGTATGTTTTCTTTGGGCTTTAATATTTTTCAGGAAAACAAAAATTTTACCCAATACGAAACTACTTTGCCTCAAAAAACTACTTTGTTCCTTTGTACAGATGGCTTTCAAGACCAATTCGGAGGCAATGCAGAAAAACCCAAAAAATTTATGAACAAAAACCTCAAAGAAACCTTTATGCTGGTAGCAGAACTTCCGTTGCAAGAGCAAAAAAGAGAGTTACTCAAAAAATTTATGGACTGGAAAGGTAATTTTCCCCAAACTGACGATGTACTTGTGGTAGGAATGAGGCTATAAAGATTTTTTTTGCAAAGCTACAAGAGCCGCTAACTTATCTTGGGAAAGTTGGGCTTGCAAAGCCTCTAAACTTTCAAAATTCATATCATTTCGCAAAAAATTTACAAATTCTAATGTAATGGTTTTCCCATAAATATCTTGGTCAAAATCAAAGATATTGACTTCAATACGCAATTCAGAATTTTTATCAATTACAGGACGTTTGCCGATGTAAAGCATTCCACCGTAGCGTTGATTATCAATCTTTACCCAAACAGCATAGATGCCTTCTGCGGGTATAAGTTTGTAATTTTCAGTCATTTGTAAATTTGCCGTAGGATACCCTATGGTTCTGCCAATTTTATCCCCCTCTATTACCTTGCCCGAAAGTGTATAATACCTACCTAAATATTTGGTGGCTGTGCTAATATCCTTGCTAAAAAGAGCACTTCGGATTTTGGTAGAACTAATAGTAATTTGGTCTATATCTTGGGCGGGAATTTCTTCTAAATCAAAAGAGTAGCGAGATAAATTCGCTTTCAAAAAATCTATATTCCCTGAGCGATTTTTGCCGAAATGGTGGTCGTAGCCGAGAATGAGCTTTTTGGCGTGAGTAGTCTGGATATAGATTTTCTCTACAAATTCATTAGCAGAAAAGTTGGCTAAATGCTCATTAAATTTCAGCACCAAAAGATAATCAACCCCTGTTTGGGCAATGAGTTCTATTCGCTCTTGAAGTGTATTGAGCAGTTTTACTTCTTGCCCAAAAAACATTCTTGGGTGAGGAAAAAAAGTTACAATGACGCTCTGTCCGTTATGCAGGCGAGCTGTTTCTACCACTTTTTTCAAGATGCTTTGATGCCCAATATGAACGCCGTCGAAAGTACCACTACTCACTACGGCGAAAGGCAAAACAGGAAACTCGTGAGCCTCGTAGAAAGTTTGCATAAGGTACAAAAGGGTTACTCCAATTTCAGTACCGCCATAAAGGCTTCTTGCGGAACTTCTACGGTACCAATCTGACGCATACGTTTTTTCCCTTTCTTTTGCTTTTCCAAAAGTTTGCGTTTGCGGGTAATATCACCACCATAACACTTGGCAAGCACGTTTTTACGCAAGGCTTTCACGGTTTCACGAGCAATCACTTTCTGCCCAATAGCCGCCTGAATGGCTATTTCAAACTGCTGACGAGGTAGTAAATCTTTCAATTTTTCGCAAAGGCGTTTGCCCCACTCATAGGCTTTTTTGCGATGCACAATAGCAGAAAGAGCATCAACGGTATCA
Organism: Raineya orbicola; assembly: GCF_002843425.1. Lineage (GTDB taxonomy): Bacteria > Bacteroidota > Bacteroidia > Cytophagales > Thermonemataceae > Raineya > Raineya orbicola. The sequence goes on along the minus strand of NZ_NKXO01000012.1, from coordinate 39,338 downwards.
CCATTGAGCATAATATCCAATTTCACCATATCCGACTCACGCCAGCCCGCCAGTTCGTAATCCAAAGAAGCATAACCACGCGAAATAGTTTTGAGTTTATCAAAGAAATCAAACACAATTTCAGCAAGAGGCATTTCAAAGGAAAGCTCTACTCGGTCGGTAGTCAGATATACTTGATTTTTGATTACCCCACGCTTTTCCATACAAAGCGTAATGATAGGACCTACATACTCGGCTTTGGTAATAATCTGCACTTTTACAAAAGGCTCTTCAATGTACTCAATATGCACAGGTTCGGGCATATCGGAAGGAGCTTGAATGAGTTTTTCTTCGCCTTTGGTGGTATAAACCTTGAACTGCACCGAAGGCACCGTAGTAATGACGGTCATATCAAATTCACGCTCCAAGCGTTCTTGCACAATTTCTAAATGCAACATTCCCAAAAATCCACAACGAAAACCAAAGCCCAAAGCCGCCGAAGTTTCAGGCTCCCATACCAAAGAGGCATCGTTGAGTTGCAATTTTTCCATTGCCTCTCGCAAGTCTTCAAATTCAGAGGTTTCCACAGGATAGATGCCCGCAAAAACCATCGGTTTTACATCTTCAAAACCTTTGATAGCCTCCGCAGGGTTCTGAACGTGTGTAATGGTATCTCCTACTTTTACCTCACGAGCTTGTTTGATACCCGAAATCAGATAGCCTACATCTCCACACTCTATTTGCTCACGTGGCTCTTTTTGCAGTTTCAAAATGCCTACTTCATCAGCGATATATTCTTTGCCTGTGGCAACAAATTTCACTTTATCACCTTTGCGAATAGTGCCGTTTTTTACACGGAAAATAACCTCTATGCCCCGAAAAGAATTGAAAACTGAATCAAAGATGAGGGCTTGCAATTTGCCATTGGGGTCGCCTTGTGGTGGCGGAATACGCATAACCACTGCTTTCAGAATTTCATCTATACCGATACCTTCTTTGGCAGAGGCTCGTATAATATCCTCACGCTTACAGCCGATAAGCTCTACAATTTGGTCGGAAACCTCTTCGGGCATTGCCCCAGGCAAATCAATTTTATTTAATACAGGAATGATAGTCAAATCATTGCCAATGGCAAGATATAAATTAGAAATGGTTTGAGCTTCTACTCCTTGCGAAGCATCAACCACGAGCAAAGCTCCTTCGCAAGCGGCAATAGAACGCGAAACTTCATAAGAAAAATCTACGTGTCCGGGTGTATCAATGAGATTGAGCGTATAAGTTTCGCCTTCATAAGTGTATTTCATCTGAATAGCGTGGCTTTTGATAGTAATCCCCCTTTCTCGCTCCAAATCCATATCGTCAAGCACTTGGTCTTGCATTTGGCGTTTATCCACGGTGCCTGTCCATTCCAAAAGTCTATCAGCAAGGGTACTTTTGCCGTGGTCAATATGAGCAATGATACAAAAGTTACGAATGTTTTTCATTGTAATACCAAAATTGAGTTGCAAAATTAGCAAATTCTAATAAAAAGATTGAAAATTGAAGCTAATTGTTTAAGGTTGCGTGCAAAAAATTTGATAAAGTTGAATAGCTTCGGCATTATTCATTGTTTTGGCTTTTAGGAGCTTTTGGCAAGCCTTTTCTTTTTGATTCAGACGCAGATAACTTTGAGCCAAATTTACATAAGCCTTTTGAAAAGTAGTATCCAAATTGATAGTTGTTTCAAAGCAAAGGGCGGCTTCTTGAATGTGTTCGGGGTTTTGTGAGAAAAAAAGCAAATTTCCCAAATTAAACCAAGCCTGTTTATTATCTTTTTGCAAACTTACAGCTTTCCGAAAATCAGTAAGGGCTTGGGTAGTATCTTGCAAATTGTAGTAAGAAACCCCTCTATTTACGTACAAATCCGCTACTTCTGCATTTCTTTGAATGGCTTTGTTGTAGTTTTGAAGGGCTTCGGTGTATTTTTTTTGCACCCTGTAAAGTTCAGCAAGATTGTAAAAAGGTTTGTAATCAGAGCTATCCAAACGAATCGCTTGTTCATAATCTAAACGGGCATCATTATATTTACCAAGTTCAAAAAGAGCTACTCCCCGAGCATTGAAGGCATCAGCATTTTTGGAGTTTTTATCAATAGCTTTATTGAGCAGTAAAATCGCCTCTTCGTATCTTTGTTTCTGCAAAAGTAAGCGGGCTTCTTCAGTAAGTTCTTTGGACGTTTTGCCACAAGCAAAAAACATCAGACACAGAAAAATTTTTAAGATGTTTTGCATAAGTTTCGTTTTGTTCAATTAAACTGATACGCACCCAAAAATAAATTTTGAGTACGTATATGTGTATTTAGATGAATTATTTATTAGCCACTTGCACAGGAAACGCTTTTAGATTTATCAATCTTCTGACCTATAAACAGCTTTTCCATTACTTTTAGCCCACTTTTCGGTAAATCCTACGTGGGAAATTGCATTTTTGCTTTTATCAAGTTTTCTTTCAGTCTCTGCTACAAGAACTTTTGGCTCTATTTCATATATTACTTTGATTTTTAGCGGGTTATTTTTGTAGAAAATAGCAAAATAAATCTTTTTATTTCTCCAAATTCTATTCAATGACTCTTCTCTTTTTTCTTTGGGTTCTTTAAACATTCTATCAAGTTGCCCTGAACCACCCTCATAGCAAGATAGATATTCATATTTTATAGAAGAATCATTCGGGTCGCAGGCATCGGCATCTCTTTTAGAATGTATGAGTTCGTGTCCTAATGTTTCTGCAATAATCATTTCTTTGACAAGTCCGGGTTGTAATATGTTGGGAATTCCAATTTTTGAGGCAAGTTCTTGAACCTGCAAAACTAATTTTATTATTGTTTGAATGATTTCTTTTTTCATTAGAATAGGCTGTATTCTCGTTCTAATTCAATTTTACGGATTCGCTCATTCGTGATTTGGATATAATCTGGATTGATTTCAAAACCTATGAAATTTCTGTTTAATTTTTTGCAAACGGCAAAAGTTGTTCCCACTCCTGAAAAGGGGTCTAACACAATGTCGCCTGGGTTAGAACTTGCTTTCACGATTCTCTCAATTAGTTTTTCGGGTTTTTGAATGGTATTTAACAAATCCCTGCTAATCAACTCCTTTGATTTATAGGTAAGTTGTTTAATATCGCCCCAAACATCGCCCGGATTTTTTCCTTCATCGTTAAACTTTGTTTTACCATATTGTCCATTGATTACGGAAGGTACTTTTTCACAACGGAGTCTATGTTCAAGTTCCACTAATTGCGGAACTCTTATGTCATCAAGATTAAAAGTTTTTGCTTTTCCTTTTGAAAAGTAAGCAATTAGGTCGTAGTTATTTGTGTAGTTAAGCCTACCTTGTGCCAAACGACTGGGTTGATACCAAATAATTTTTCTATTAAGCCGCAAGAAAGGTCTATAATCAATAAAATCTATACAATCATCTTTACCAAATAGGTATAATGCCCCTCCGGGTTTCAACACTCGGGAGAAAATCTTAATCAGATTCAAATTATAGGTTTGGATATCTATTACTTTATCCCATTCGTTGGTTGTAACCCCATAAGGACCATCACAAACTATTAAATCCACACTTTCGCTATCTATCTCTTCAATAAGTTTTAAGCAGTCCCCTTGATATACTTTGTTTAGTTCTAACATATTTTTTTCCTTTTTCAAATTTATGTTTTTTTAGGCTTATAGCAAACATAAATTTACACATTCACTTTACTTGCCCATTCAAATCTATCGGAGGGGGAGAATTTCCAAGGAGCCATATTGTTTTCTAAATTGGCAAACATAGCATTCCAAGAGGCAGGCGTAGAGGCTTCTTCCATTGTAATAAAACGGCGAATATCTACAATAATAGAAAGCGGGTCAATATTGACGGGGCAAGCCTCTACGCAAGCGTTGCAAGTATTGCAAGCGAGAATTTCTTCTTTGGTAATGTAACTGCCGTAAAGCGATTTACCATCATTGAGAGCCTCTTCAATGGTTTTGCCTTTTTGCAGTTGTCTGCCGATTTCTTCCAAGCGGTCGCGGGTATCCATCATAATTTTGCGAGGCGAAAGCAATTTACCCGTCTGATTAGCAGGACATTGCGAAGTACAACGCCCACACTCGGTACAAGAGTAGGCATCAAGGAGCTGTTTCCAGGTAAGGTCATTGACATCTTTTGCCCCAAAACGTGCAATTTGCGTGGCAGGTACATCATTCTGATTGATAAGCCCCAAAGCAATTTTAACCTCATTCGTAATAGCAGGCATATTTTCAATTTTGCCTTTGGGGTTGAGGTTTGAAAAGTACGTGTTCGGAAACGCTAAAATAATATGCAAATGTTTAGAGTAAGTTACATACAAAGCAAAACCCAAAATACCCAAGATATGCAGCCACCAAGCGGTGCGTTCAATAGCAATGAGCGAACCCACACTCATATTTTCAAAAAGGGGCATTAGATACTGACTAAACGCAAAACTGCCTACTTTTTCGTAATGTTCTGCACCTTTATTTTGTAAAACGCTATCGGTGGCATTCATTGTTAGAAAAAGTAACATCAGGATAATTTCAAATGTGAGAATAAGATTGGCGTCAGTGCGGGGCCACTTGGTCATTTCTCTTTGCCAAAAACGCTTGATTTTTAGTATATTACGGCGAGCTAAAAAAGCTATACACACTACTATTACGCCCACTGCCAAGAATTCAAAGCTATTGATAAGCAGTGCGTATAATTCTGTACCTATCACAGGAGCAAACAAACGATGTGTGCCGAGTATGCCGTCTAAAATAATTTCCAAAAGCTCAATATTGATGATAACAAACCCCACATAAATGATAAAGTGCATAAGCCCTACCAGCGGCTTTTGAAACATTTTACCCTGCCCGAAAGCTATCAGAAGCATTGTTTTCCAACGTTTGGAGGGGTTATCAAGGCGGTTGGTGCTTTTACCTAAAAGAATAGTTTTTCGGATAAGGTTGGCTCTTTTCCATATCAAATAGCCCGCCACAGCCACGCAGGCAACAAAAAGAATTTGCAACAAGTAGCTCATAATGAGTATTTTTACAAGTTTTAAGAAAAAAAATTTTAGGATTTTTTTGCAAATATAGTTTTTTGCTCTAATTTTGCAACACTTTTTTGAAAGGAAATGTTTGGTGCGGTAGCTCAGTTGGTAGAGCAAAGGACTGAAAATCCTTGTGTCGGCGGTTCGATTCCGCCCCACACCACAACAGATAACTAAAACTCTAAAACCTCAAAGTTTTAGAGTTTTTTGTTTTTGAAAAAATGAAGTTCAAATTTATTTTGCAAACACCCCAAAAATATAAAACATTGATTATGAGTTTCTTTTTTATTTTGAAGTCGTCGAACACTGTTCAGAAGTATACTATGCTTATTTAGTATAGCTAATTTTAGCCCTAAAAATGGCTTAATATCCTGATTTTCAGCAAGTCGTCGATCTCCAAGGAAAATCCTATGATTGGAGATCGACGACTTTTTTGTAAAAATTTTTCAAAAAAAATTTGGAAATTTCATTTCTTTCGCATACCTTTACAACGAAAATAACGCCTTTTAATCGTACCATTGTGGAATTGAAATATTTGGGTGTTTTTGCCCTTAATTTACAAATGTAACTTTTAATCGTACCATTGTGGAATTGAAATTGGAAAACTCCTAATACTCTCTGAATATAACCTCTTTTAATCGTACCATTGTGGAATTGAAATAACAAGTTATAGAATATTTGCCAAAATCTATCAACTTTTAATCGTACCATTGTGGAATTGAAATCTTAACTTTTAACTTCTGATTTAACTTCTGATTCGTACTTTTAATCGTACCATTGTGGAATTGAAATAAAAATTACGCAAGCATTGCAAGTTTCATAACAGATACTTTTAATCGTACCATTGTGGAATTGAAATAAAACTTTACAAATCACAATGAAACGCAAAACCCCTTTTAATCGTACCATTGTGGAATTGAAATTGTGTAGGTTAAAACACCCTCTAAATATTCCCGCTCGCTTTTAATCGTACCATTGTGGAATTGAAATAACAAGTAAAGTAAGGCAAAGCTTTCTTGAGTATTCTTTTAATCGTACCATTGTGGAATTGAAATAACGTTTGAGAAACATAAAAGAACTCGTACAAAAAGGCTTTTAATCGTACCATTGTGGAATTGAAATATTGGAACACTGTGCGACAAAAATTTTGATGAAAACTTTTAATCGTACCATTGTGGAATTGAAATCTAATTGGACATCTCCCTCCCATCCTTCTTCTGCAAGCTTTTAATCGTACCATTGTGGAATTGAAATTCTTTGCTGAGGTTGGAATTAGATGAAGTGATTTCTTTTAATCGTACCATTGTGGAATTGAAATCTGAACCTTGTAAGCTGTTTTGGCAAAAGAAAATTTGCTTTTAATCGTACCATTGTGGAATTGAAATGTAACTGCATAACGTCCGCCGTTTGAGCAATAATCCTTTTAATCGTACCATTGTGGAATTGAAATGTTTCCTCGTCTATTATTGCTCTATCGAGTTTTATTCTTTTAATCGTACCATTGTGGAATTGAAATTCAATTTTGTCAAGTTTTTTTTTGGGTGTAACTAAACTTTTAATCGTACCATTGTGGAATTGAAATATTGATTTGTAGAGAGGCAGGAGGCAGGAGACAGGACACAGGACTTTTAGTCGTACCATTATGAAATTGAAATGATAGTAGGGAGTAACTTTTAATCGTACTATTGTATTGAAATCTCTCTACTCTCTACTAATTACTATCTACTAACTCTTATATCGTACCATTGTGGAATTGAAATGTGGTTGAGAGACAGGAAGCAAGAGACAGGAAGCAAGAGACAGGAAGCAAGAGACAGGAAGCAAGAGACAAGAAAAAGAGGGAAGAATTGAAAATAAACAAAATGTAAAAACAAGAAAAGACAAAAACCTGTAAGGGTTGATAATCCTTACAGGTTTTTTTGTGTGAAAGCGTATAAGGGATTTATCTTTCCACTCTCAACTTAAATACTTGGCAATTTCCCGAAGGCAAAGCAATTTTCAAATAATACAAACCATTCACAATTTCTCTGCGAAGACGTATCTGATGAGTACCCCTTTGCAGAATATCACCAAATACATTCATAAGTTCCCAAGAGAAATTTTCTGCTCCTTTCACAAAAACCTCTTCATAAGCAGGATTAGGATAAATCTGCAAGGTTTGAGAACTGAAACTATCTAACGATAACACTACCCCAATATTTTTAGAAGTAATGCTTTCACAACCTTGCAAGCTGGTACTTTTGAGTGTTACTTGGTAATTGCCTGTTTGTGCAAAGGTATGCACTACGGGGTTGCCTGTGGCAGTATTGCCATCGCCAAAGTTCCATTCAGAAGAGCTTACGTTACCGCTGTAATCCTCAAAAAGCCAAGTAGTTCCGCCGTAGAGCGTAGCAATAATAACCGCCTGATGTATAGGAGCTACCGTAATATTTACCACCTTCACAGGACTGGGATAATAGCGGTCTCGTCCTACGATGTAAATAGTTCGGTTAGTAGTGATGTTTGTCAGTGTCAGACTGCTACCCGTATGAATAGGCGTAGTAAGTGGAAAACTATCGTAAAAATCAAATACCGAGCCATTCGTAGGGGCTAATATCAAATTTTTGCCACTACATACTACAAAGTTGCTCGCAATATCAGGCAAAGGCGTTGTATTGAGTTGTACGAAAGTATTCAAGGCTTCATCGGCGTTGGCTTGGAGTTCTGCCAAATTATCGCCCGCCACGTAAGCAAAAGCAATTTTACGCATAGCATTAGGGGCTAAATTGGATATGGTAGCCCCTACCGCCATAGAAACATCAGTTCCCAGCCCACTCATACCTGCTTGCGTACGCAAAAGTCCATTGGAAATGGCTGTAAATTTTTCGGCTTTGGTGAAACCATTGTACAAGTTGATAGAGCCACTGCTACCGTTGTTATTGAAAGCATAATAATTAGGCGTTTCTGTGGTAAGTAGTCTTATGCCTGCGTACATTCCGTTGAGGTAGTGATAGGCATAGCCCATTTTACGAGCATTGTCCCAATCTGCCCGATTTCGGGCATACTCTAAAAGGTCAAAATCTGTAAAAACACCTGCGTACAAATTAGGAATGGTTCGGGTAGAGTCGTTGGTGATGTCGTATTCTACGATGATAAACTTATCTTTGGGGCTATCTTTGTAGGCGTATGCTTTCTTGGTAATACGCAATTTGGGTCGGTAGGAGACATTATCTTTGAAATTTGCAATAATTTCTTGATAGGTAGCTGTTTTGTTGTGGGTAAAAGAGCCATTAACGTCAAATTCAGTAATGAGCGGGTCGCCTGAAATGTATTGAGGCACAGAATTCACAATACTATCTGTATGACTGGCAATAATCAGACCGCCTGCGGTGGCAATGGTGTTGTATTGGGAGGTAGTATAGCCTACACTTTTGCGATAAGGGTATTTGTACTCGGCGATTTTGCCTCGACTGCCTACGTGAAGCGTGAGTTTATTGATATCTAAATGCAGGTAGTCGGGGTTGATGATAATTTTGAGATACTCATAACTTGTGAAAGCACCATCTTGAAAATCAAAACGTAAGACAATTTCAGTATTGTAGGGGGTGCTGGGGGAAATTTGCAAGATAAAAGGCGAAGTTTGATTGTTTTTGATTTCATTAGTATTCATTGCTCCCAAACTGAAACTGCCACTGCTGATGCTTACAAGTGGCGAAAGCGAAACTACATTTACTTGCAAGTTAGAAGTAGGTGAAAGCAAATTTTTGAAATTGACTACCAATTGAGCATTTGCTCCTGCAAAGGGGAAGGCATTATTTACAAAGTTATAGTTTTCAATTCGCAGGGCTTTTACATTCGTTTCACTGACGGCTCTATGTACATTGAGTCGTCCTTTGCCGATAAGTCCTGCAAACGAAGGGTTGAGGGCATCAATGTTATCAGAAGTAGCTACTACCCTTGCCATAGCTTGGATAGCGTCTAAGCTGGGGTATTGCGTGCGAAGCAAAGCAATAGCGGCGGCAACTTGCGGAGCGGCAAAAGAAGTTCCGCTCATATTGTAACTTACCGCAGGAATGTAGGAATGGTCATTATTGAAAATACCGCTATATGCACAGCAATTGTAGTAAGTAGTATGCGTAAATTCACTTGGAGCAGTAATATCAACTTCGTAGTTGTAATTACTTCCGCCCCAACGTAAATCATTTGAGGTAGAACCTGTTACCGAAACTACATTTTTGTAAGAAGCGGGCCAAAATCGTCCTGTATCGCCATTGTTGCCTGCGGCGGCGACCATTGCCACATCTTTATTGATAACCGCATAATTTACCACATCTTCCCAAAATTCATCAGGCTCGCCCACATAGCCAAAAGACATATTGATAACTTTCACATTTCTATCAGCTAAATACACTACCGATTCGGCAAAGCGAAGCACCGTAAGGGCATCATTGACAGCCTTTACAGGCAAGTAGCGGCAGTTATACCCTACCCCTGCAATCCCCATTGCGTTATTGGGAGTAGCGGCGGCAATTCCTGCTACTGCCCCGCCGTGATAGCTGAATGAATGTGGTAAGTTCAGGTTGTAGTCGTTGTTGCCTAAATCAATATAATCGGGGTGCAGGTTAGCTATCAAATCTTGATGAGTAGTGCGAAATCCCCAATCAATTACGCCAATAATAGAGGAAGGGTTGCCCGTTTGAACGTCCCAAGCATCATAAGCCTTGATAACATTCAGATAGTACTGATGATAGTCGGCGGGGGTAGAACTTGGCGTATTAGCCCCAGGGTCATTGGGTACAAGCAGAGGGTCTGCCAAGCGTAAAGGCTCTGCATATTCAATAGATTTATGAGAACGCAAAACCTGCAAAGCACTTTCTACACTTACGCCGTCTTTCAGGTACAAATAGTAAATTCGGCTCAAATCTACTTTGGGCAAACCACAACGACCCACCTCGCCTTCTTTGGGGGCTTGATGATTAGGGAAAACTCGCTCCGCAGGACGCACCGAAAGCGAGTGCAACAAATCGGTATCTAAATAGCTGTTTTGCTTCAACTTAAAAACAACTTGCGATGGCGTGTAACGCACCTGTGCATATACGCAAAAGCCTAAAAGAAAAGCTACAAAGAGAAAAGTAAAATGTTTTTTCATAGAGCCATATTTTCTGTTGAATACGTTTCAGGCATAAAAGGTAATTAAAAAAGCGAAAAAATGCAATTTTGGTTTGAAAATTGTTGCTAATTTTGCCTTGCAATTTGGTTGAACCAATGTTCTGATGAAGTTGTTAGTAAAAATTTTCTTTCTGCTTATCTGTTACTGCTTTTCTTGGAAAACTTTTTCACAAGATATTTTTCCAAATCAGTATGGCTCAGGGCGTTTGTTTGTAAATCCTGCTTTTACGGGTACGAGTGTTGCGGGCAGGGCAGATTTTTTGTATGCGGTGCATTACCCAACCCTTACAGGCGGGCTGGTAACTAATTTCATCAGTTACGACCATAGCTTTGATGATGAACGCAATGCTTTGGGCTTTTTTCTAAAAACTGACCGCATCGGTGTAGCTTCAGGCGGAAATTTTAGAAATTTACAAGTAAATCTTGCTTATGCATATCTTTTGCCCGCAGGCGAATATTGGCGTATCCGAATGGCAGTGAGTTTAGGCTATGGAAATAAAAATCTGAACACCTTTCATTTAATTTACGGCGACCAACTCACGCAAACAGGTTTAAGCGGAAACCCCACCCAAGAGCCTCAAATTCCTTCTCAAAGTATTGATTTTCTTGATGTTTCCACAGGTTTTTTAGCCTATAATGAATATGCTTGGATAGGTTTTTCGGCTTTTCATCTCAATCAGCCCCAAAGAGAATTTTTAGGAAATGAATTTCGTGTGCCTTTGCGTATTTCAGGACATTTAGGAATAAAAATCCCACTCAACGAAACAGAAAATTATCATCTTTCGCCTGTTGCGTTTTACAATTTTCAAAATAACTTACATCTGCTTGATTTGGGTCTTTTTTTTGAAACTGACTACTTTCAAGCGGGCATTTTGGGCAGAAATATTCCTTTGCAAACGCAAAATACTACACTCAATTTTCAAACGGCTTTCAAATTAAATGGCTTTCGGCTGGCTTACACTTACGGATTGCCACTTTCCTTGAAAGGAGTGGGCGGTTTGCACGAAATCGGACTTTCTTTCGCTTGGCAAAAAGAACCTCCTGAAAAAAAATGGACTTACAGGCAAATTTCGGTTTTTTGAGAGAATTTGTAAATTTTACGAAACACAACAAACTCATTACTTGTAGAAATCGTTAATAGAGAGAACTTTTTTACACAGAACCAAATTGAGAGATAATTTTATGCGAGAACCTAATCTATGGATTGGCAACCTTGGACATCTTTTGGTGTTAATTTCTTTTGCAAGTGCTATTCTTGCTACCATTGGCTATATTTTGGCTCAGTACAAAAAATATGATGATTTTCAGCAAAAGTCGTGGTTAATTTTTGCTCGGAGGGCTTTTTGGGTACATAGTGTGGCTGTTACGGGAGTAGTGATTACACTTTTTGCCATTGTGTATAATCAGATGTATGAATATTTCTATGCCTACGACCATTCCTCTAATAGCTTGCCTGTACAATATATGATTGCCTGTTTTTGGGAAGGGCAAGAAGGCAGCTTTCTGATTTGGATTTTCTGGAACGTTCTGATTGCTTTGCTTTTATTGCCAAAGTTAAAATCTTGGGAAAGCGGTGTGATGTGGCAATTTAGCCTTTTACAAGTACTGCTGACTTCAATGATTTTAGGAGTAGTGTTTGCCGATACTTTCAAAGTTGGTAGTTCGCCTTTTGTACTTACGCGTGAGGTTCTGGATTTACCTGTCTATAACCCCGCTTTTCGCCAAACTTACAACCCTAATTTCATTCCTGCTGATGGCGGCGGACTTTCGCCACTTTTGCAAAATTACTGGATGGTAATTCACCCGCCTACTATTTTTTTAGGTTTTGCAATAACTTTTGTGCCTTTTGCCTTTGCATTGGCGGGTTTGCAAAGAAATCAAATTCGTGAGTGGATAAAACCTGCTTTGCCCTGGACGCTCGTAAGCATTGCTATTTTGGGTTTGGGCATAATGATGGGGGCTTATTGGGCTTATGAAACGCTTAATTTCGGAGGCTACTGGAACTGGGACCCCGTAGAAAATGCTGTCTATGTACCTTGGCTTACGCTTGTTGCCGCACTGCACACAATGCTTACTGCCAAAAATAGTAGCAGTTCGCTGAAAAGCTCCATTATTTTGCTTGCCGTAACTTTCTTTTTAGTGCTTTACTCTACTTTTCTCACGCGTAGCGGAGTGCTGGGCGATGCTTCTGTTCATTCTTTTACCGATTTAGGTTTAAGTGGGCAACTCGTCTTTCTGATGCTTGTTTTTGTAGTGCTTCCTGCTTGGATAATGATAAAGAATTGGAAAAAAATACCTGCCGATGCCAAAGAAATCACCACTTACAGCCCTGAATTTTGGACATTTACGAGTGCAATGCTTTTGAGCCTTGCGGCGTTTATTGTGATATTTTTCACTTCCCGCCCCGTTTGGGGACAAGCACCGCCCACTAATCCTATGGACTTATATGGCATTTCGCAAGGTTTTTTAGCGGTGGTTATTGCAATTGCTTCGGCTTGGGGGCAATATTATTGGTGGCGTAGAGGAGCAAAAACTAAAAAGTTCTATCAAACTTTATCTTTTCCGCTTTTACTTACGCTGATAGTTTCGGCGATTTTCATTTTGCTTTTAGAACCTAACGAAACTTGGCAAAAAGAACTTCAAAACTTCGGCAAAGATTGGAAAAAAGCAGGCGTTATTTATATCAAATATGCGTTGAGTTTTTTAGTAATTTTTGCTTCCTGGTTTTCTATTTTGTCAAATTCAATCTTAATCATTGATGTTTTTCGTAAAAAGCCTTCGCTTTCGGGAGGAGCAGTGGCTCATATCGGTTTTGCTGTAATGATTTTAGGCATAATGTACTCGGCGGGCTATTCCAAGATTATTTCCGATAACAATTCGGGGTTAGTATTTAGCAAAGATGCCCCCGAAGAGTTTAATAAAAAAAACGTTTTGCTTTGGTTGGAAGAACCAACAGATATGCGAAATTATCAACTCACTTACAAGGGAATGTACATTGAAGCCAAAGGTTACCCTGGCTACATCAACCAAAAATATGTAAGAAGTTTGATAGATAAACCCGAAAAATTGGTAGTTGTGAGGGATATTTTTTACAACGGCAAATTATACTTCAAAAAAGGGGATACTATTCGCACACGTCCCGAAAATATCTATTACCGAGTAGAATATCGCCACAAAGAAAGTGGCAAAGTGTTTAATTTATTTCCAAGAGTGCAAATGAATGGCATCAGGCAGGGGGAAATGGTAGCTTCGCCTGATATTTACAAAATGCTTTCCAAAGACCTTTACACACACGTAAGTAGCATTTATCCCGACCCCAGCAAAGGCAGGGAATACACCGAAACCGAAGAAATGCGAGTACGTCTCAAAGATACTTTCCTGCTGAATGATTTTGTTGCTATTTTGGAAAATGTTGAGCCAATTCGCGAAATTGACGCCCAAAAACTCACCCAAGATGAGCTTGCCGTGAAGGCGGTTATTAAAATTTTAGGCAAAAATGGACAAATTCACACAGCAGAACCTATTTTGGTTGTCAATCAGGCGACAAGCCAAATGGCAAATGTAGCTGATATTTTGCCTGAAATTGGTGCCCGAATTACTTTCCGAAATATTGATACGCAAAAAGGTGAAATGGTTTTTTCGGCTGATGTGGGCGAAAAAGATTACATCATTATGAAAGCCATAGAACAACCTCAAATCAATTTGCTTTGGGGTGGTTCGTTAATAATTGTAGTTGGCTTGATAATTGCTCTGATAAACAAATTGAAATCTCAAAATAAAACCCTCAAAAATGCACAGAAAGCCGAAACATTTGTTTAGTAACGTGAATAGTTTTTTTTGCGGGCTGGTGCAAAAGGTGCTTTTTTGGAGCATTTGTGGGCTTATTTTATTTGCTTGCAAACCTCGTAATGAAATTTTTACAGATAATCCTGCCTCATTGGTTTTTTCTGATGACGCTATTATTTTTGATACCATTGTAGCAGGAGTACCTGTGGCAAGCAAAAGACTGAAAGTCTATAACCCTAACTCACAGGCAGTACAAATCCGAAAAATTTTTTTGGGCGGTGGCAATAACGATGACTACGAAATTATTATCAATGCTCAAAAAAGTGAAATTTTTGAAAATGTCAGCATTTTAGGTAGAGATAGCCTGCTTGTGATTATTTCGGCACGCATACGCAATCGCAATCAAGATGAAATTTATCAGGCTTATGACTCTTTAATGTTTGAGCTAACGAACCAAACCCAAAATGTAAAATTGCTCACTTGGGCGGAAAATGTCAATGTAGTTTCAGGTGTTTTGCCCTGCAATGCTATTTGGACAAAACAAAGACCTTACCTGCTCAAAGGGAATGTAGAAGTACCTTTGGGTTGTACGCTCACTATACAACCCGCAACAAAAATTTATGCTTTTAACGATGCTAAAATGGAAATTAAAGGCTCATTAAAAGTGAATGGTAAAGCAGATAGCAATGCGGTTTTTCGTTATTTTCGCAGAGAAGCAGGTTTTGAAAACCTTTTAGGAGCTTGGCAGGGCTTGCGTTTGCGAAAAAGTAGTACTAATAACCAAATTCGCTTTGCAAAAATTACCAATGCAAAAGTGGCTGTTTTTGTAGATAGTTCGGAAGTGCTTTTGGAAGGGGCAACTTTGCAGAGTGCCTCCGAAGCAACTTTGGCAGGGGTGAATGCTAAAATTTTTATGCGAAATTGCTTGCTCAATAACGCTATTTTACGACTTTTTCAGGCGGCGAATGGCGGAGAGTATGAATTGGTACATTGCACGCTTGCTAATTATGAATTTTTCTTCAATCGTCAGGAGGAGGCGGGTAGTGTGTTTTTCAATGAAACAGGAGCAGGAGAAATGCAAGTGCGTTTGTTCAATAATATTTTTTGGGGCAATTTGCGAGATGAAATTCTTTTTGCAGGCGAAAATATCAATCTTTCTGCCGCAAACAATATTTTCAGAACGCAAACTTTCCGAGATGTTCTGAACGTAAATAATAATTTGTTGAATGTTCCTGCTGATTCGCTTTTTCGTAGTCCTCGCCGATTTGATTACCGCTTGCCTTCAACTTCTCCCGCCATAGGAAAGGGAATAGCTACTTCCATAACAACCGATATTTTAGGCAAAACTCGCAAAAATCCGCCTGATATAGGGGCTTTTGAAAGATAAACAAAACTTGTATGCAAAAATGGATTTGGTTTTCTTTGCTGGTTTGGGCTTGTAGCGAAAAAAACAACCAAGAGCCTCAAAAATCACAAATCAATGAGGTCAAAATTTTTCATAATAAGTCCATAAACGAGTATAAACCCATCTGCGATAGCTTGCAAAGTTTTCAGACTTTGAAAATTGCAGGTGGGCTAGTAGATATTGCTTTGCCTGATAAAAAAACACCCATCAAAGGTAATTTGCTGATTTTACAGGGTTTTGCTTTTCCCAAAGATGATTGGTGCAAGAAAAGTTTGCTTTGCAAGAAAGCCCTTGCCGAAGGGTACATTCTTATTATGCCCGAAATGGGAAAAAGCAATTATATGAGCAAACTTTACCCCGAAACGCGAGCTGACTGGCGAAAAGAACCTCAAAAATATTGGCTCACAGATAGTGTGTTTCGGTTTTTGCAAGAAAAATATTGCTTACTGCTTCCTACACAGAAAAATTTTGCCGTAGGACTTTCCACAGGGGGGCGAGGTGTAGCGGTAGTGGCATTAGAGAAACCTGAACTTTTCACAGCGGTTGCGGCACTTTCAGGAGATTATGAGCAAAGCAAAATTCCACAAGATAAAGTACATATTGGCTATTTGGGAGCGTATCAGCAATTTCCGAAGCGTTGGCAAGAAGAAGAGAATATTGTTTTTCAAATAAAAAAATGGAAAACCCCTATCTATTTAGGACACGGCAAGCAAGATAAAGTCTGCCCCTACTCACAAACGCAAATTTTTTACGAGGCTTTACGCAAAAATCACCCTCATCTGAAAGTAAAACTCAATTTGCCTGCCCAGTATGCCCACGATTACAAATATTGGGATTACGAGGTAGATAATATTCTTGCCTTTTTCAGGGAGTTTTAGTTTTAATACTTCAATAGTCCAATTTTCTATTATGCCAACGCCTAACAAAATTACTCTAAAAATGGTTTATTCGTAAATCTTTTGCAATTTATGAATAATAAGCAAGTAGTTACACTTACATTCTTTCGTTACAAGGGCTTAAAAAATCTTTGGTGGGCATTTGTGCAAATGGGTAGGCTACCTAATTTACTCAAACAAATCAAAGAGCTATCTTTCGTAAAAATGCTCGGCAGTGGAGGGCAAAGTGGTTTCAGTATTTTCCCTAATTTTAGTTTGTATGGCTTGCTATGCGTATGGAATAATGAAGAGGAATGTCAGCGATTTTTCCAATTTTCAAGCATTTTCTTAAAACTCAAAGAAAAAGCCTCCCAATATCAAACTTTATTTCTTGAAACGCTCAATGCTCACGGCAAGTGGGACGGCATAGAGCCTTTTGTTCCTCAAAAAAAGCAAGTAAACTATCAAGATAAAATAGCGGTTATCACACGAGCTACTATCAAATGGAACAGAATTTGGCACTTTTGGCGTATGGTCCGCCCCGTAAGTAAAAATATGCGAAGCCGTGAAGGACTTATTTTTTCGGTAGGCATTGGCGAACTACCCCTAATTCAGCAAGCTACTTTTAGCATTTGGGAAAATTTAGAAGCTATGAACAACTATGCCTATAAAAGTCCTGAACACAAGCGTGTAATTCAACTCACAAAAAAATTAGCTTGGTACAAAGAAGAATTGTTTGCCCGTTTTACCATACTGAAAACAGAGGGGTCTGGAATTATTCAACTTACTTGAAAGAATTTTTATACAAAACGAATTGCTTTGATAGGAGGTATTTTCACCACAAAACGTATAGGAAGCCACATTACAAGGCTAATGAGTAAGAAAGTTCCTATGTTGGCTAATATCCAAACGAGCCAATTCCATTGTACAGGTACGTAGCTAACCAAATAATTTTGGGTGTCCAAAGGAATAAGTTTTCCGTAATGCTCAATCAGATATAGCAAATAAGCAAGCAAATTTCCCCATAAAAAACCTTTTACCACGATATGCAAAGCGTGCAGGAAAAAAATGCGTTCAATTTGTTTGTTTTCTGCCCCCAAAGCCTTCAAAATGCCAATCATATTCGTTCGTTCCATCATCATTATCAGCAATACTGAAATAATATTAAATGCCGTAACTGCTAAAATAATGACTAAAATAATCACAACGTTGTTATCCAGCAGTTCCAGCCATTCAAAGGTATCAAAATGTTTGGCAGTAACAGGCTGTTGGCTCAAATCATAAGGAAGCAGGTTTTCTAACTCTCGTGAATTTTCAATGAGCTTATCAAAATCTTTCAAAAAGATTTCATAACCACTTACCAAACTATCACCCCAATTATTGACTTTCTGAATGGTTTTCAGGTCAGTTATTAAAAATTTTTCATCAAAAATACCTACACCTGTTTCGTAAATGCCTACAACAGCAAGTTTGCGGAAACGAGGCGGTTCTTGCACAAAAATTACGATAAGCGAATCACCTAATTTCAAATTGAGTTTGCGAGCTATGCTTCGGCTGATAAGCGTTTCCTTACTTTCCGTACCATTTTTGAAATTAAGCCAACGCCCTTCTTGCAGATTTTCTAAGAAATCTTCTTTGCGATAATCTTCACCAACACCCTTCAAGACCACCCCTTGTACATTTTCTTTCACCTTTATAACGCCCGGTTTTTGAGCATACACTTGTAAATGTTCAATAAAGGGAACATTTTTTCTTTTCTGATAAATTTCTGTCTGAATAGGCACAGCAGGTTCTTCGAAAGATTGATTGTTGCTGGTTTTTACAATACGTATATGCCCTGTGAAACTAAATATTTTGCTTTTGATAGCATTTTTGAAACCTAAAAGGACAGCAAAAGAAAGTAAAATCACCACTATCGTAATAGCTACACTTACGACTGCCATTTTACTAACAAGCACAGAAAAACCCAAGCCCACATTTTTTTGCATTTGTGGGCTGGCTATGCGTTGAGCTATGAAACGATATGTAGCGGTTCGGCTCAATTCTTTGAAAAACCTATTTCTTGCTTCCTGATTTTTATCTTTTACTAATCAATTCCGTTAAACAATCTACCCCAGCGAATTTTTTTATACCACTTGGCACGGCTTTCCCAAGACATCCAAATAAATAGGGCTTTTCCTACGATATGGTCGGCGGGAACAAAACCCCAATAACGAGAATCCAGTGAGTTGTGGCGGTTATCGCCCATCATAAAGTAATAATCTTGCTTGAAAGTATAAGTCTTAACAGGCTTTTTATCAATAATTAGCTCATTATTGTTGGTGATTTCTAACTCGTCTTTATCATAGCCTTCAAACTCTTGAATAGTAAAGCCATAAAGAGCAAGGGTAGTTTCATTGATAGGAATAGTTGCCCCTTTTTTAGGCACCCAAAGCGGTCCGAAATTATCTCTGTTCCAATTGAATTTGGCACTATGCGGAAATACAGGATACACATTTTCGCCAAAAATAGTTTCTCCTTTGCCTTTATCATTTAGAATCGTCTGCCCTGCCTCTTCTTTTTTACCCGCGGGCATAATAATTTTTTCTACTTTTTTTACTTGGGGCAATTTGCTAATTGCTTCGGCAGTTTTTGCATTCAAAAAACCTACGTAACGATTTTGGGCGGGTAAATACTCAATATCAGGATTTTCAATATCATCACCTACAAATAAACCCAATTCTTCTAAATCCTCTTGTGGTATTTCGTCTTTTACTTCAATACTGTACGAGAACTGTGTCTTTTCGTGGTCGGGAAAGCGTTTGCCATTTACATACACATCAGCATTGCGAATTTCAAGGGTATCACCTGCAATCGCAATACAACGTTTAATGTAGTTGGTACGCAAATCTACGGGGTGGCGAGGTTGTTTTTCCTCAAAGCCGGGATAGTTGAAAACCACAACATCACCATTTTTTACTTCTGAAAAATGAGGTAAGCGATATTGAGGCAGTTGTATCCAATCCAGATATGAAGGAATATTGGTAAAAAATATTTTTTGGTGAGTAAGAGGCACTTGCAAAGGCGTTTTAGGCGTTCTTGCTCCGTAGTGTAATTTACTAACAAACAAGAAATCTCCTGTAAGTAGTGAGCCTTCCATTGAAGGGGTCGGAATGGTATAGGCTTCTAACAAGAGCCAACGCAAGAAAGTAGCCACGACTACAGCAAAAACAATCGCATCTATCCATTCACGAAGTTTTGATTTTTTAGGCTTGTTGGGGTCTTTTTTTCGAAAAAAAGAAGGTATAAAACGCATTTCTTTCAAATTTGAGTACAACTATTGTATTAACGCTTGCAAAAATAAAGTATTTTTCCAAATACACGAAAAAAAATAAAACCTTACAAGTTTATGGCTTGCAAGGTCTGAAAAGTAGGAGAAACTATCTTTCTGCTAATCCTCTTTATTAATTCTCCCCACAGCACAACTCACAAAAGATTTGGCTTTGAGCCAAAGGTTATTATTGCCTTTTTCGGGATAGCCAAGTTCTGCAAGTTTTTCTACAAGTTGTGCTTGCAGATTTTCGCCCCCCAAAACGCTAACGGTTTCTGTTTCCTTATTTACTTCTACTTTTTCAACGCCTGCAATAGATGAAACGGCTTTTTTGATACTATTTATACAACCACCGCATTTGATGTTTTCTACTTGAATGTGATATTCCATAATTGTCTTGATTTTGTTTTTTTAACAAAAATATTTCTTGAAAAATTCAGTTTTTTTGATAATTTTGCAAGATAATTTTTTTCAGCTATGAATAAAGCAGTTTTTCTGGATAGAGACGGTGTTTTGAATGTAGAAAGAGGTGAATATACTTACAAGATTGAGGATTTTATCTTAGAATACAGAGTTTGTGAGGCTTTGAAATTGCTCAAAGAAGCAGGTTTTTATTTGGTTATTATTACTAATCAGGGGGGCATAGCCCGAGGAACTTATACGGCTCAAGATGTTTGGCGATGCCATTATTTTCTGCAAGAAAAATGTGGAAACTTGATAGACGATTTGTATTATTCGCCTTACAATAGATATTATACGAATTCATTAAGCCGTAAGCCTGAAAGTCTGCTTTTTGAAAGAGCGATAGCACGTTACAATGTTGCTCCTTCCCTTTCGTATATGGTAGGCGATAATGACCGAGACCTCATTCCTGCTCAAAAATTAGGTATCAAAACGATTAAAGTAGGTTCTTATACCAGCGAATTACAAGTAGATTTTTATGCAGAAAATCTGTGGGAAGCTACGCAGAAAATTTTAAGTAGCTAAGCATTTTCTCTCACTGCAAATTGCAAAAGTATTTTCATTGGTATTATTTCAAGACATTTTTCGTTGGTCGCCTCTAAATCTACAAGGGGAGCTTTACCAGCCCGATAAGCTTCTAACCAACGAGAAGCACACAAACACCATCTATCACCGGGTTTCAAACCTTCAAACTGATACCAAGGAGCAGGCGTAATAAGGTCATTGCCTTGCTCCAAAGAAAATATCAAAAAATCTTCCGTAACCACTGCACAAACCGTGTGTGAGCCAACATCAGTTTCATCGGTATTGCAACAACCATCGCGAAAATATCCTGTAAGTGGCTTTTCGCTACAAATTTTGAGTGGCTCACCGAAAACATTTAGCTGTCCCATTTTATTTTTTCTCTTGGTTTTCTGCGTATGTGTATCCCATTCTGTTTCTTACCAAAAACTCCATATAGGTTGTTTTGATAAACTCATCATTTTGCATTTCAAGGGCTTTTTCGTAGCAAGAAAGAGCATCAAATAGTAGCTTATTCTCCTCAAAGAAACGAGCCAGTATCAAGTAATCCATTGCTGTTTCGGGGCGAAAGTCTTTAATTTCTTTCTCTATGTTGCTTCTGTTGCGAGCTTCCAAAAGACTAATGTTAAAACTGCCTTTTACATTCTCATTTTCGGCTTCATATACAAGCACTTCATAATTCGCCAATCCGTCTTTATTTTTTTTGAGCAAGCTAAAATTAAAAGTAAACTTTGGCTGGGTAACTTCTAAAAGAGCTACTGTTTCGCCGCCAAGTGTTTTTATTCGCACATAGTATTTTTTACCTTCCTCACCTACCCAAACAATTGTTGTACTATTGCCGAACAGATAAGAGTTTTCGCTTTCTGGAGGAACAACCAGGGGTATAGCTTTGTCTATACTAATAGATTTCCTCTCACGAGAAACTGCTCCTGTCATAGCCATATATTTACGATGATTTTTGTTGATGTCTTGCTTTTCAGCTTTGGTCATTTCACCAAGCACAAAACTTCCGTACTTGGCAAACGTAGAAGAACCTTGTGCAGGAACTTTGAAGTTGCCTAACAAATACTCTCCTTTTTGCTTAATTTCAAGGGTTTTGCCTGTTTTTTCGTGCATCAGATTGATATAGCTATTTTCACCCACTACAATAACATCAGAATTTTTAAGGGAAGTACCAATGAAAATTTTTTTCTTGGTCGTTTTAAGGGTGTTATTTCCGTAGCTGTGCAGCACTTTGAAATCTTGTGCCAAAAGTAAATTTGCACAAGCAAGAAGGAATAATAAACATAATTTTCTCATAGTTCTCAGATTTTAGAGAATTTTAATGGATTTATTTTTTACTTTTAGGTTGAGGCGGTCCGAAGGCATCGGCGAATTCTTTTTTTATTCTATCATCTACGAAATCCGCTGTTTCGCTGATTTCTTTCATCATATCTACTACTTCATCTGAATCTAAACCTTCTAAATAACGTGAAGCGGTTAGATAAATTTCGTTATCAAAAATTTCAAATCTTTCGGTAATAAAAGAGCTATTCATTTCCAGCAGGCGGCGGAAGAATTGCCTTTGTTTGCGGCGAGGCATTTCTGAAATATGAGCCATCATAGCAAGGGTTTTTTGCTCTCCTTCGGAAGTGGGTGTAGAGTTAAGCATCACTCGAATTGTAGCTGAGCCACGTTTGAATATCCAAGCTCCTTGAATAGGGGCTTTAGCATCGTTGGGGTTAATTCCCAGTTTCTTGAAAGCGTCTTCTACGGTTCTGATATAATCTAAATGCGACATAAGCCTAAAATTTTCTGAAACATAAATTGCTCAAAAATAAGACTTTTTCAAGAAAAAGCAAATTTTATACCTTTTTTTCAAAAAGTTCAAAAAAAAGGATAATACAACAAAAGACTACTTGCTTCTGATGGCTTCCACGGGGTCTAATGTAGAGGCATTCCAAGCAGGAATAATACCCGCAATAAGCCCCGCCATAGCCGAAACACTAAAACCAACAAGTATATTTTTTAGGCTCATTTGCAGTTCAAGGGATTCTTGGGGGATAAGTGTTATCAAGAATACCAGACCTATGCCAATTGCCCCACCTATTAGGCTCAAAAATATAGCTTCAAAAAGGAATTGAAAAAGAATAAAATAGTTTTTTGCCCCCAAAGCCTTTTGTATGCCAATAATGTGCGTCCGCTCTTTTACTGAAACAAACATAATATTGGCAATACCAAAAACCCCAACCAGTATCGCAAAAGAACCGATAATTGCCCCTGCAAAACTAATAACACCAAAAATGCTACTTACCTCACGGGCAATCATTTCAGGGCGATTAAGAGCAAAATTATCTTCATCTTTGGGCTTTAAGCCCCTTTTAATTCGCATCAAACTACGAGTTTCTGCTTCAAGATTCATCAGGTCTTTGTCTTCATCAAAACCTTTCAAAGAAATTGTTGGCTGAATACCAAAAATGCTAATTTTATACATTCTCGTAAAAGCACCATACGGAATAATACACTGAATATCCCGACGAGGAGCTCCCAAGAAATTCTCTCCTTCTCTTTCCATTACTCCGATAATGGTAAATTTTTGTCCTTTGACACGAATTTCCTTTCCCAAAGGGTTTTGCCCTGTAAAAAGTTTTTTGGCTACTTCATCACCAATCAGCACTATATTTCTGCCTGCCTCTACTTCTTTTTGTGAAAAATATCGCCCTTCACGAATCTTTACCTCCGAAACCTTGGAATAGCCATACGTTGCCCCTATCACGCTCACCCCTTCCATACTATTGCCCAAGTATTTGGCAGTTGCATTAGGACGTACCACATATAGAGCTACCCCTGAAGCTGTTTTTAGATTTTCCTCTAAAAACTTCATTTCCTCTAAATTTGCCACAGGGCGGTTGATGTATCGCCACCAAGGATAATCAGGTCCGAAAATCCAAGGCCATTTTTGTACGTAAATCACTTTATCACCCAAAAAAGCCAAACTTTGCCTGATGCTTCGCTCCAAAGAATCTACCACTGTAAAAATGGTAATAATAGCAAAAATCCCTATCGTTACTCCCAAAAGCGATAAAACAGTACGCAAAAGATTAGCCCGTAGAGCTTGCAGTGCAAAAGAAAAACTTTCCCAAATCAGACGAGTAAGCAGTAGCATAGATAGTAGAAAATATACACATTCAACGCAAAGATAAGCAAAATCTTGTATTTGCTCTTAGATGTTTAGAGCTTAACCAAAGATACTCATATAGAAACAAGAAAAAAGAAGCAAGAAACAGGATTTTTAGAAAACTGATGTGAGATACAAAAATAGCAAATAATCTTGAACTCAACGCTGAACTTTCTGAACGTAAATAATCACAAAAAAACAAATTTTTTTAGCCTTCAAATCCTTATCAGTTAAGCCCATACTTGCAAGAGATTGACAAAAAGTTTGACAATAAAGAAAAAAACCTCCATTAAAGTATTGCTTTCCCGTGGATTTTCTTGCGAAGTAGTATTGATTTTAGGCTTTTTATCGTTTTCAGTTAGTTTATTTTCCTTGTTTGGGGTATTCGTAGGAGTGCCATTGTTTTCTTTTTTGAGAATAGGAATTTTAACTTCCCCTTTATTTTTTACATATTTCTTTTCAGTATTTTTGTCCTTTTCTTTGCTTTTGCGAGGAATACTTTCTTGTTCAAAAATTTCGTTTCCACTCATTACCAAAGACTGCCCACTTGTGGAAAGTACCGCAAGCAACAATAGAATGCTCAAAAAATACTTCAAAAAGGGCATTTAGAAAAAAATTAAGTTTTGTTCAAAATGTAAAACCCAGAAATTATATTTTCAGACAAACAAAATACCTCAAATATGCTTTAAGAGAGAAAAAAGTCTTTTATTTGCACCAAAGTTAAAACAAATTCTTTGAAAAACAAAACTTTAACTCAAAATTTATGACTTACCCATACGTGATTGCAGGCACAGGAGCGGCAGGATTGAGTTTGGCATTTTATTTGGCTCAAACTTCTTTACGAAATCAAAAAATACTTCTCATAGATAAGAACCTCAAAAATCAGAACGATAGAACTTGGTGTTTTTGGCAAAAAAAAACCTCCCCTTTCGAAGAGATTATTTTTCGCAAATGGCAAAAAATAGCTTTTTTCAGCCGTTTTTTGGAAAAAACTTTAGACATTGCACCGTATCACTACAAAATGATACGTGGCATTGATTTTTATCTTTACACACAAAATTTTATCCAAAAAAATAGCGATTTTGAATTTCTGCAAGCAGAAATATATCAGATGCAAGAAAATAGCGATGAAGTTATTTTACAGACTTCCCAAGGCGAAATAAAAGCAAGGTATGTTTTCAATGGGCTTTGGCAATTGCCCCAAAACTTTGAACGTAAAAAAGGGTATTTTTATTGGTTTCAGCATTTCAAAGGCTGGTTTCTGAAAACACAAGAAACAAAATTTGAAGCGGATAAAATGTATTATATGGATTTTCGCGTACCTCAAAAAGAGCGTGAAGTCCGATTTGGTTATGTGCTACCTTTTAGCTCGCAAGAGGCTCTGGTAGAATTCACCGTGTTTTCCAATCATTTACTTGGCTCGCAAGAATATTTAACAGAATTGCAAAACTATACCGAAAATATTTTAGGCTTGCAAAACTATGAAATCAGTGAAACTGAATTTGGGGTTATTCCTATGTTTGACGAGCCATTTTTAAGCCAAAAATCTCAAAGAATTATCCCTATCGGCACGCGAGCAGGAGCGGCAAAAGCCAGTACGGGCTTTGCCTTTGATAGAATACAAAGACAAACGCATTTCATTGCAGAAAATCTCGCCAAAAGCGGTAAAGCTATTTTACCCAAAGAAAAACCCCTGTATCATCTGTATGATAGTGCTTTGCTTAATGTAATAGAGCATAACCGAATGAGTAGCGAAAGAGTGTTTAGCATACTTTTTGCCAAACACCCTATCCAGCGAATTTTTAGATTTTTAGACGAAGAAAGCAATTGGTACGAAGATGTACAAATAATGAATGCTATGCCTTGGAAACCATTCTTACAGGCAATTTTTGAAAATTGGAAAAATAGAAGCTAATCGTTCCCTTCCATTTTTATCATATTGAACCTGATACCTACTTGTGCTTGCATATCTTCGGCTTCTTCATAAGTGCTATCTTCTTCATCTACATAATACCAGTTGATAGTTACATTTCCCCCTTGGTCTTTATACTTTTTGAGCATAATCACCATTTCCTGAATAGCTCTTGCCGAAGAAGTATTGAAATAAGTAAGTTTGTAATTCATTTCAATAGGTTTGCGTATTTTTACAATATATTCTTCTAACCAAGCAATAAGTCTATTGAAAAACTCAAAAGTCTCTTCCTGATACGATTCGCCAGAAATAGTACAAATTCCCGTAGAAGCCGAAAAATTTACGTCAGGCGTAAAGTAGGTTTTTTTTTCACCTCTGATAATCAAATCTTCCATAACTCAATCTGTTTTTTTGTTAATTTGAGCAGTAATGAGAGCATATTGAGCATTTTGAAAATGAATAGTATCTAAAAGAATAGGGTTTGCAGTTTTTAGAGCTACTTCCACCAATCCTACATTTCCGCTATTAGCGTGGTCTTGGATAGCTTCATCACGAAAACTCATTTTTAGGTTTCGCAAACCTTTTCTGTCTAATAAATTGATTTTATGAACTCTATCTTGTAGCCTTTGCAATTGCTCATTATCCACTTGGTTGAGTGTAGTAATTTTTACGTAATTTTTATGCTCCGTGATGTAAAAAACTCCAATGCCAACTTCTTTGTTGATAATAGAAACCTTGGTGCGTTGTTGCGAATAAGAATTTACATTTTGAGCAAGTTCTACAAAAATGGCAAATAGCTTTTCACGCAGTTTCTCATCTAACATCAAATCATTTCGTATATGATGACTGATTTCTACAATCACGGGATACGAAAAAATGCCTTTGTAGAGAAATAATACGTTATCAGACAAATTTTCAAATAAATTTTGCATAATTCTAATTTATCGTAATTGTATTGGCATAAGCATTTTTCTCGGAATAAACAACATTTTCTTGCGGAAAAATGTCAAACAAGTTAAATTTAAGCATCAATTGGGCGGTTGCGACAACATCTTTTTCACAATATTTAGCAATTCTATCAAAATTTTTCTCTTCCCAAAAAACCCTGCTCACCATACTACCGTCTATATCGTCTTTGGGGGTTGGTATTTCAAATAGATGACAAAGCAGTTCTAATTTTGTAAAATTCTTTATATCTCCAAAACGCCATAGTTCCATTGTATCTATAAGGTGCTGAATATCCCAAGGTTTTTTTCCACGAATTTCAAGGGCTTCGGGCAAAGCCAACTGATTGACCATATACCTACGACACAAATAAGGAAAATCAAATTCTTTTCCATTATGAGCTACTAAATAATGAAAAAGCCATTCGTTACTCAACTTATTACCATTGGTATCAAAAATTCTTTTACCATTTTTATCAATCAAGTTACCGTAGCCATCTATTTTGCCTGCTTTTTTATCTAAAAACTCTTTGAACTCTGTAAGAATTTGCTTTTCATTTTCGCCAAAAAAAGATTTTACCCTGAAATACAACTGCTCATTTTTTTCATAGATAAAACCACAACTAATACACACAATTCTTCCAAATTCTGCATAGATAGCGGCTCTTTCGTAGTATTTTTCCTCGGCGGTAGCTTCTTTGGGTTCAAGGTTCTGGGACTTATATTCCCACATTTTTTGCATTCCTTCGGAAAGTTCCTGAAAATTTTGGGTAGCTCGTGCTGTTTCAATGTCCAAAAATAACATTCTCGTAATTTGCTCTTTGCTATACATCATAAAATTTTCGTAAATTTTGTGTTAAATGCGAAAATATATGCTTTTCAGAGCAAAAAGACAAGAAAAAAAAGTGTTTTTTTAACAAAATCGCTTTTGCAAAAAATAGGAAATTTTGAAGTTCTTGTTTTCAAAACTACTACCTACTTCAAAAAGAAATTGAGGGGTTTTATTCTTTTCGTCAAAGGATTTTTCAACCATAATTAGGAGGCAAAACATTTAACGAAAACAAACATTTTCTTTGCGAAACAGCCTAATTATTGAGCCAATCTATTGATAATTTCTATTTTAGCCCTGATAGTATCTAAAAGAACTTGGGGGGGAGAAATTTTCTGCAAACGACTTTGCAATAATTCTTTGATAGATTTTTCTAAATCGTGCTCTTCGTAGCAGGGCAGGCATTTTTCAATTTTACTTACCAACTGAGGTGTAATTTCTACAACATTTTCACTATCCAAAATAGTATAGAGCGTTTCTATACAGCAACAAGTACAAGGTTGTGATTTAGGTGTAGTTTCTTGCGGCTTCATATTTCAAGATTTTTGCAAATAACCGAGTTTTTTAGCGTAATCAGTGAGTTTTTCTCGCAATAAACCACGGGCTCTATGCAAACGAGAACGCACCGTACCTATTGGAATATCCAGAATTTTTGCCATTTCTTCGTAAGTAAATCCTTCTATATCGCAAAGAATGATAGCTATTCTAAAATCTACGTCCAATGAGTTGATTGCATTAGCTACTTCATCACCTATAAGTTCTTGGACGGTTTCATTGCGTAAGTCGGTAGTAGCTTCAATTTCTGGCTCAAACTCTTCGGAATTGTAATAAGTTTCAACTTCCTGATAATCAACTTTTGATGGTTGTTTGCTTTTTCTGCGAAAATCGTTGATGAAACTATTTTTTAATATTCTAAACAACCAAGCCTTGGCATTAGTTCCTTTTTCAAAGGAGTCTATGAAACGAAAGGCTTTCAGATAAGTATCTTGGACAAGATCGTTGGCATCATCTTCATCAAGGGTAAGCCGAAAAGCAAAATTATACATAGAATCCAAATGGGGGATAAGTTCCTCATTGAATATTTTATGCTTTTCGGCTTCGGTGTAGGTAGTAGTTTCCATAAAAATTCAAAAAGCCTGTTAAGATAACGCTTTTTTAGAAATTTTGTTATACTCTATTCAATTTTTATCCCTATAACCAGCACGTCATCAATCTGACTAAAATTGCCTTTCCATTCGTTAAATTCTTTTTCCAAGAAAATTTTTTGTTCATCTATTTTCATCAAAGCGGCTTTCTGCAATAGTTCCTTGAATTTTCGGTAGCCAAGTTTTTTCTTTTTTTCACCCCCGAATTGATCTTGATAGCCATCAGAAAATAGGTACAACATATCACCTTTTTCTAACTGAAAGCTCTGCTCTACGAAATCTTTTGCTTCTCTGCTCATTCCTCCAATGATGTGCCTATCAAAGGATAGCTCTATAAGTACATCGTTTCTTACGATATACACAGGCGTACTTGCTGAAACATATTGTAGCTCAAGCGTTTTCATATTGATTTTACAAAAAGCTATTACAAGCCCATCTTGGGTTGGTTCTTCATCAGGCTGAACATTTTTATGAAGCAATTTGACAAGCCCCCTATCAAAAATAGTAAGTAGCTCGCCCAAGTTTTGATGCTCCTTTCTAAAAAAAGCATAATCCAAACTGATGTTTGCCATAGTAGCCATAATAGCTCCTGGCACGCCGTGTCCTGTACAATCGGCAACAGCAATGTAAAAACAATTCTCATCTCCCTGAAACCAATAGAAGTCTCCACTCACTACATCACGAGGCTGATAAAATATAAAATGCTCTTTCAAAAATTTGCTCATATACTTTTCACTGGGCAAAATCGCATTCTGGATTCGTTGAGCATAGCGAATACTGGATAAAATATTTTCTCTTGTACGTTCAATTTCATTTTTAGCATTTTCCAATGCTGCATTACTTTGGGTGAGTTCTTCTTTCTGCTCCTCTAATTCGCGAGTTCTTTTCAGAACTTCCCTTTCTAAATTTTTACTCAAATAAGCTGCACGAGCATATGCACGAGCAATACGATAAGAAATTACAAAAGATTGAAAAAACAAAAACAAAAGCATTCCCAACGAAGTAATGTTGGCATAATTGAATAAAATAATACCCTGATGATGCAATATTTCTAAAAAACTGAAAACCAGAGGCATAAGAAAAGCTAGTAGAATCAAATATGCTTCTTTTACTCCTTTTCGCTTGGCTTTTATGCAAGCATAAATTTCTAAAATATACAAAGCATAAATCACCAAGTAGTAAATAAGAATTGTATGCAAATAAGTAGGAATAGGTAAAAAAGCTAGTAAAAGCATCGCAACAGCCATAATTACAGCTATGCGAAATGCTTTTCGGCTCAAAACCCCAGGTAAAAGAGCATCAAGAAAAAGCAAAATAGCAAGTGGTAAAGCATAAGCCGAAAAAAACTCGGTTCTCATCATTAGTTCAAAACTACTATTGGGGAAAATTTCACGCCAATACTGCGAACCAACACTCAACAAAGAAGTTCTTAAAACTACCAACAAACATATAATAGCCAAGTAAAGCGAATCGTGATTGCTTTGGCGTCGAGAAAGGAAAAAGTACAAAATACTATGAAATACCGCCATAAATACCAAAGCCCCCATTATGAAAAGCTCAAAGTCGTGTATTTTTTTATTCTTCCGATATACCTCTTGCCAGGCACCTAAATACATTGGATAATAAATCCCCCCACGAAAATGCTCATAATTGCTGATTTGAAGTGTAATTTGTAGGGTGTTATTTACAAGAAATTGATTGGGTATCTTGATAATATTTTTCTGATAGGAAGCCACCGAACTATCTGCCGAGGTAGCAAAATTACCCATACTTGTATAAAGCGAATCATTGAACCACAAGCGATATGCCGTAGCTACATTAGGCAGTTCCAAACCTAAATCTTTACTCCCACGAGGCAATTTGATAAGTAGGCTGTATGTAGCAAAGCCCTGCGGTGGATAGCCCTTTTTGTTCCACTCGGTAGGAAGGGGCAAAAAGGTTTGGCTTCGCAAAATTTCTTTGGGTGAAAATTCTTTCTGCCAAGCAAAAAAAAACTCTCCTTTCAATCGTAAGAGTTCTATTTTTTTTTCGTTAGAAAGGTCTAAAACCCCCTTTCGGGCTACAAAATGCTGTTTCTCTTTCCAACAACTTGTAAGCCCAAAGAGCAAAAAAATACTCGCTATGTAAATTTTTTTGAACAAAGCAGAAATTGTTTCCGTGAAAAATTACGAAAATTTACGTGAGCAAACAAATAGTTTCGGTTAAAAAGTTAATTTTTCCTCCCTAACTGAATATCAAACATAGTTGAAATATCAAAATAGAGCAAACAAAATGCCTTATGTCTAAATATTCTAATGTCTCATCATCATCATTCATCTATCCACTTCACCCATTACAAAGTCTAGTGAGCCAACGATAGCTATTAAATCGGCAATGAGTACATTTTCAGTAAGTGCAGGCAGTACAGAAAGGTTGCAAAAGGAAGCTCCACGAGCTTTGCAACGAAATGGAATATCTGTTTTACCATCACTGCGAAAGAAAAAACCAAGTTCTCCTTTGGGGTTTTCTGCTCGGATATAAAAGTCCATTGCCTTGGGACGAATTTTCTTGGGAACAAGCGCCTGTGGGTCAAATTCTTTACCTCGTTTGCAGTCAGTAGTAAGTTTTTGCAGACATTGCTGAATAATTTTCACACTTTCTTTACATTCTTGCATACGCACCCAGGTTCTATCCCAACAATCGCCCACACTTCCTACAATACCCTGCCCTATGGGTACATCAAAATCTATTTCCGAATATACGGAATAAGCATCTATTTTTCGCAAATCGTATTTTAGCCCCGAAGCCCGCAAAATAGGTCCCGAAACACCATAATTGATAGCCACCTGCAAGGGCAATACCCCCACATTGGCAGTTCTTTGAATAAAAATTTTATTCTCTAAAAGCACGGTTTCGGTTTCTTGCAATTTAGGCAAAAGGTAATGGATAAACTCTTGGCATTTTTCCTCAAAACCAATAGGTAAGTCGTAAAAAAGCCCCCCTATCCAGATATAATTGTAGAGCAATCTCGCACCACAAGTCCATTCTAACATACGCAAGATATGCTCTCTATCTCGCATCATCCACAAAAAAGGCGTAAAAGCACCAATATCAATAGCATACGTACCAATGGCAATAAAATGTGAAGCAAGCCGATTCAGTTCTGCCACCAGAACCCTGATGTATTCTACACGCTTGGGCAAATCTTTTTCAATGCCAAGCATACGCTCAACCCCCATTACAAAAGCCCATTCATTATTCATTGCCGCTACATAGTCCATTCTGTCGGTGTAGGGAATAATTTGATTGTAGGGTAAGGCTTCGGCGTGCTTTTCAAAACATCTATGTAAATAACCAATATGAGGCACAACTTTTTTTACAAGCTCTCCATCTGTAATTACTTCCAAACGCAAAACCCCGTGTGTAGAAGGGTGTTGAGGACCAAAGTTGATAAGCATTTCATCATCAGCCAAATCTATTTCCTGAAATTTAGTAGGTTCAGAATTTTGAAAATGCTCATCGCGATAGATATATTGCACTTTGGACATAAAATTCTAATAGTTTCGTAAAGATAAGTAAAAATTTAAGACCTAAATATTTTGAGAAACCCCTCTTAAACTTCTACGCTGTTCGTCCTAAAAATAATCAAAAAATTCAAATTTCTGCAACTACAAAGGTACTTCCTCCTACAAAAATCAAATCGTCTTTCTGTGCTTGTTTTTGTGCAAAAATATAAGCATCAACTACACTATTAAAAACTTTGTATTTCAAAGATATTTTATCAGCAAAATAACTAATCTTCTCCACAGGCATAGCCCGCTGAATATTCGGTTGGCAGAAATAAAATGAGGCTTTTTTCGGAAAAATAGACAGCAATTTTTCTACATCTTTATCACTCACAAAACCCAAAACCAAATGCAAATCTTGATGAGGTGTCTGATTGATTTGCTCTACGACTTCCCTGATTCCTTGTTCATTGTGAGCAATATCAGCAATGGTCAGAGGATTTTCTTGCAATATTTGCCACCTACCCCGTAAATCTGTGTTTGAAATAACATTTTTTATGCCGTCTTTGAGAGCTTTTTCTGAAACTTGATAGCCTTTTTCCCGCAAAATCTCAATGGTTTTAAGTACTCCTACTAAGTTTTTTTTCTGATAATTGCCAAGCAGACCCGATTGTAAATCTAAAATTTGCTCTGTACGTGTATTCTGGTAAATAAGCTCTAAAAAAGGCATTTGTAAATGGCTTTCCAACAAAATAAAATTTTCCTGTGCAAAATAAATAGGAGCATTTTCTTGTTGAGCTTTTTGTATGAAAACAGAAATGGTTTCGGGGTGTTTTTCACTAATCACTATGGGTGTTTGGCGTTTAATAATGCCTGCTTTTTCAGACGCAATTTGAGCAAGCGTATTTCCAAGCCACTGCTGATGGTCATAGCCTATGGTTGTAATAACGGAAATTTCAGGTAAAATGATGTTCGTAGCGTCTAACCTTCCCCCCATACCTGTTTCTACCACAGCAATATCTACTTGATTTTCTGCAAAATACCAAAAAGCAAGTGCAATCATAGCCTCAAAAAATGAGGCTTGCGTTTGCTCTATAAGGTTTTGATATTTACTCACAAAATCAGCAAGAGCGATTTGTTCTATTTCTTTTCCGTTGATTTTGATGCGTTCTGTGAAAGATTTAAGATGTGGCGAAGTAGTTAGTCCTACCTTGTACCCTGCTTCTTGCAAAATAGATGCTAAAAAATGCGAAGTACTACCTTTTCCGTTGGTACCTGCAATATGAATTGATTTGAATTTCTTTTCAGGATTTTTCAGTACATTACAAAGCAATTGTATGCGTTCTAACCCACTTTTGTAGGCTTGCCCGCCAATATTTTGAAAAATAGGCAATTTTTGTAAGAGAAAATCAGTAGCTTCTTGGAAAGTCATTTTAGTAAATTGTGTAAAATTAAATGCAGAGTATAAAAAACAAAAACCCCAAGAAAACTCTTAGGGTTTAAGAGGTCGAAAGCGGATTCGAACCGCTGTAAAAGGTTTTGCAGACCTCTGCCTAGCCACTCGGCCATTCGACCATTTAAGGACTGCAAAGGTAAGCAAAAGTTTTGTTTCTTGCAAATTATTCCTTCATTTTTTTGATTTTGGGTTCATCATTTTCCTCTTCATCAACTTCTTCCAAAGCACTTTGAGCGGATTTTTCCATTTCTAAATAAAACTCTTCAATGCTTTTGTAGGAAAGTGGATTTTTCTTGAATACAGCATTTGTTTCCTCTAAAATTTCCTCATCAATCAAGCCGTTTTCAAAAAGACTATCCAATTCTGTCTGAAACTCTTTGAAATCAGCGTCCAAGAGGTCGCAAGCGAAATTAGAAATAAACTCAATATCTGCTTCAAAATCAGGCTCATCGCCAAAAATACCCTCCTCATCTGCTAAAATTTCAAGGCTCTCTTCCGCCAAAATAAAATCTAAAATCTTTTTGTAAATTTTCTTGATACTCTCTCTCTTTTCAGGATAATGCAAAGCCATTTGAGCAAGCCCCGTAGAAATAGCTGTACGAGCATACACATCTGCATTACCTTCAAAAAGTATGCTTTTGCAGGCATCAAGGTCTTGATGACCTAAATGGCAAATATACGTCCAAATTTCTTCGGTGAGAAAATCGGGGTGAAAGAGGCGATCAATATCCCAAATATCACCTTGAAGCATTTGCAAAATTTTCTTACATACTTTACCGCTTCTAATTTCACGCAATAACAAAACAGCGTGCAAAGGTGCAAATCTGCCTTCGTCCGAAGGCAAAGTTTCGTAGTAGTCAGCATTTTGGAAGGCATCATCAAGAATAGCAAGCAAATCTTGTTCTACTGCCGAGCCTAACTGCCTAATTTCCTGAATTACCTCACGAGCTATGCGGTAATCGTTGCCGTAAAGTTCTTGAACAATAGAATATTGAAATTGCATTAGAAAAATTATATTTTGTTTGTGAAAATAGCAATTTTGTCAAAATAAAAAAACTTTTCAACAAAAAATTGCTTAAATTTATCCAAAAATATGTAATTTTAGCTCAAAACTCAAATTGAACTTAGTAACAATGAAAAATTTTATCAGCCTTACTTTATTTCTGTTGAGCTTTGGACTTTGGGCACAACCCAAAGCAGATAAAAACTTTGAAGAGGCTCAGAAGGCTTACAAAAAAATGCAATATGCAAAAGCATTAGAGTTATATCAGAAAGCCTTTCAAAACGACACAGCCAATATTATTATCAAAGAAAAAATTGCCCACTGCTACCGTAAATTGCAAGATACCGAAAATGCAGAAATTTGGTATGCCAAAGTGGTACATTCACCCATTACAGACCCCGAAGATAAAATTTATTACGCCCAAGCCCTCGCCAGCAACAACAAGCACGCCGAAGCCCAACTTTGGTACAATGCCTATGCCAAGCAAGTAAAAGATGATAGCAGGGCTTTGGCTTTTTCACTTGCCTATCAAAATCTGCAAGATTTCTACAAGGACTCTTTGAATTATGAAATTCGTTTAGCCCCCTTCAATTCCACGGAATCTGATTTTTCACCCGTATATTGTGGCAATAATATTGTTTTTGCCTCAAACCGAAACTATCGTTCGCGGACACAATTTCAGTGGGACAATTCTCCTTTTGTGGAACTTTTTATGTATGAAAAAAAGAAAGTAAAGCCTTTTCCTCTTTCACAAAAAACAAACTACCACGAGGGTCCTGCGGTATTTTCAGCCAAAGGCGATACCATTATTTACACCCGCAACAGCCAAAAAAAGTCTAAACCCACCGCTGATGCCAAAACACCTGCTTCCACAAGCAAATTCAATAGACTAAAACTCTTTTTTGCCTACAAACAAGCAAATGGGACTTGGGGCAAAGAAAAAGAATTTCCCCACAATTCTGCTGATTTTTCTACGATGCACCCCGCTCTCAGCCCCGATGGCAAAACACTTTATTTTGTTTCTGATAGAACAGGCGGACACGGCGGAATGGATTTGTGGGTTTCTCGCTTTGAAAACGACAAGTGGAGCGAACCTCAAAATCTCGGCGAAACTTTCAACACACGCGGGCACGAAGTTTTTCCCTATGTGGATAGCAAAGGAAATTTGTATTTTGCTTCTAACGGACACGGCGGACTGGGCGGCTTAGATATTTTTATAGCAGAAAACGTAGGAGGCAAGTTACTTGCACCGGTAAATTTAGGTTACCCTATCAATTCTACTAAAGATGATTTTGGATTTTTCTTCAATCCGAAAACGAAAAGAGGCTTCCTTTCCTCTAACCGAGGCGATGGACCCGGCAAAGATGATATTTATGAAGTAATTGCCCGAAAACCATTGAGTAGCTTCAATGAAATGATTATTCTCACACGCAACGAAACTAATAACGAACCTGTACCACTCACCGAAATTAAAATCAATACCGAACAAAAAACTGCTGTATATTTTACAGATGTAAATGGCAACACAAGGCATTTTTTCAATAAACGTTTGCACTATCAAATCACGGTGAGTAAGCAAGGTTTTGAAACCACCGAAATCACCCTTATTCCCGAACAAATTGCGAGCCACCCCGAAGGAGATACTTTGGAAATTGACCTCTACCCCGAACGTAAAAGTATTACAATCTTAAAAGCAATTGACGATTTTTCGCAAACTAAAATCCCCGTTTTTATGCGAATTGTGAATACTACTGCCAAGAAAGTAATATTCAACCAAGATACTGATGGAAAATTTGAAAAAAATTTGGATAAAGGTTCGTATGAGGTTTCCGTATGGACAAAAGGTTATTTTGGTGATGCAGAAATCATAAAAGTTGCCGATAAAAAAGACCGTACTTTCAAGCTTTTTCGTCTTAAACCTTTACGAAAAAATGAATTATACCTCACACAAATTTTATTTGAGAAAAATAGCGATAAACCTACTAAAAATAGCTTCGCAGAATTGGAGGTTTTGCAGAAAACTATGGAAAACAATCCTGACGTAGCTATCAAAATCATTGCTTTTGCACAAGGAAATAAACAAGATTCCCAAAATTTGGTTTTAGCTGAAAAAAGAGCCAAAGCCGTGCAGAACTTTCTGATAAGTAAAAAAATTGATAAAAAACGTGTGCAAATACAAGGCTCTACGGAAAAAGATAATGGCGTAAGTATTCAAGTTTTAGAAATTGATGAAAACAATCAAGAAGAACCTCTCAAATCCATTTTCGACGATTAATTTCATAGAAATAAACGCTATTTTTCTGCTCGTAGCTATGCATTTGGCAGGCATTGTGGGTCTTTCTTGGGAACTTACTCGCAATGTTTTTCTTTCGCTCGTTCCTTTCAATTTGCTTGCTAACTTAGCTCTGGTGCTACATTTTCACCAAAATTGGACAAAAAAGTTTATCATAACTTGTCTTTTTGTAATGCTTGCAGGTTTTGGCATAGAAGTCGTGGGCGTACAGACGCAAATTATTTTTGGAAATTACTGGTACGAAACCACTTTGGGCTATAAAATTTGGGGTGTTCCCCTACTAATTGCCGTCAATTGGCTTATTGTAATCTATACGAGTCAGGCGGTAGTGAGTTTGTTCAAAATTTCGCCGATGTTACACATATTGCTTGCTACATTGCTTACGGTGGGTTTAGATGTACTCATAGAACCCGTTGCCATTCGTTTTGATTTTTGGGATTGGGCAGGGGGCATCGTACCTTTACAAAACTACGCAGGCTGGGCAGGAACTGCCTTGATATTGCATACGATTTTTACTCTTTCAAAATCTTTTCAAACTAATTCGGTGGCTATTGCTTTATATTTCTGTGAGATTTTGTTCTTTATTGCCTTGCAAATTTTATAGAATTTGGGTAAATTTACCAAAATCAAAGCCATATGCAACTCCAAGAAAAAAAACAACATTACACCTTCACCGAATATGAAACGTTAGAACAAGAAACAGGAGAACGTTTCCTGTACTACCACGGCGAAGTATTCGCTATGGCTGGTACTACCAAAAGACATAATGATATTGTTCTTGAAACTGCATACTATTTGAAAGATACTTTTAGAAACAGATGCAAGGTTTTCGCAGAAAACGTAAAATTAGAACTTGTCCCCAACGCTTACTACGTATATCCTGATATTTTACTTACTTGCCACTCCGAAGATATTAGCGATGATGAGCAAACTTTCATCAAATACCCCTCGCTCATTGCCGAAGTGCTTTCCGAAAGTACGCAAAGCTATGATATGCAAGATAAAAAAGCGTGGTATTTCAAAATCCCTACTTTGCAGTATTATTTGCTTATTTTTCCCAAAAAACCTCGAGTAGAAGTCTTTGAACGAAACGGCGATTTCTGGATTTTCCGCTTCTTTGAAAATCTAACCGATAACATTAACCTTGAAAAATTAAACCTTAAACTCCCTTTGAACGTAATTTACAAAGGTATTAACTTCTAACAATATGCAACTCCAAGAAAAAAAACAACATTACACCTTCACCGAATACGAAACGTTAGAACAAGAAACAGGAGAACGTTTCCTGTACTACCACGGCGAAGTATTCGCTATGGCTGGTACTACTTTACGGCATAACAAAATCGTAAGAAATCTATGGAGCTATTTGCAAGAAATACTTGCAGAGCAAAAATGTGAAGTTTTTTCCGAAAACGTAAAATTAGAACTTGCCCCCAACGCTTACTACGTATATCCTGATATTTTACTCACTTGCCACTCCGAAGATATTAGCGATGATGAGCAAACTTTCATCAAATACCCCTCGCTCATTGCCGAAGTGCTTTCCGAAAGTACACAAAGCTATGATATGCAAGATAAAAAAGCGTGGTATTTCAAAATCCCTACTTTGCAGTACTATTTGCTTATTTTTCCCAAAAAACCTCGGGTAGAAGTCTTTGAACGAAACGGCGATTTCTGGATTTTCCGCTTCTTTGAAAATCTAACCGATAACATTAACCTTGAAAAATTAAACCTTAAACTCCCTTTGAACGTAATTTACAAAGGTATTAACTTCTAACAATATGCAACTCCAAGAAAAAAAACAACATTACACCTTCACCGAATACGAAACCCTTGAAAAAGAAACAGGAGAACGTTTTCTGTATTACTACGGCGAAGTGTTTGCTATGGCAGGTACTACTTTACGGCATAACAAAATCGTAAGAAATCTATGGAGCTATTTGCAAGAAATACTTGCAGAGCAAAAATGTGAAGTTTTTTCCGAAAATGTTAAATTAGAGCTTGCCCCCAACGCTTACTACGTATATCCTGATATTTTACTCACTTGCCACTCCGAAGATATTAGCGATGATGAGCAAACTTTCATCAAATACCCCTCGCTCATTGCCGAAGTGCTTTCCGAAAGTACGCAAAGCTATGATATGCAAGATAAAAAAGCGTGGTACTTCAAAATCCCTGCTTTGCAATATTATTTGCTTATCTTTTCCAAAAAAACACGAGTAGAACTCTTTGAACGAAACGGCGATTTCTGGATTTTCCGCTTCTTTGAAAATCTGAACGAAAGCATCAGGCTTGAAAAATTAGGAGTTGAATTGCCCCTGAATACAATTTACAAGGGAATTTCTTTTCAAGATAAATAGCCCCTCCAAACCAAAGAAAATAACATAAAGTTTCTTTTTGAGCTTTCTTTATTTTCCTTTTTTTAATTTAGAGGTTGTTTAGGATTTATTTTTTTTGATAATTCTTCGGATAAAAATGACCATAAAGGATAAAATTAACAAATTTACCCACGTATCTACTCTGGTTTCATAGCGTATGATTAAAGCCTTGAATTGGT
>NZ_NKXO01000011.1 GCF_002843425.1 Raineya orbicola | reverse complement strand
AGAGGTAATTGACTCATATGATTAAATATTTAAAAAGTACAACTCAAAGTTAATCATTTTTTCAATTACCCTAAGTTTTTTTATTTAAATCCCTTGAAAACAATAAGTTAGACTTATAATTCACGTTAAATATCAAAAATATGCCTACTATCAAAGCCAATAATCCTTCTTTAACTTCTTGGATACAAGTGCCTAAAAATAGTGATTTTCCGATTCAGAATATTCCTTTTGGTATTTTTTCGTATCAAGGAGGCACGCCGCGAGCTTGTACGCGTATAGGTGATACGGTGATTGATTTAAGCGTGCTTGTAGAACAAGGTTACCTGAATAACTTGCGTTTGCCTGATGCTTCTGTTTTTCACGCCGAAACGCTCAATGATTTTATTGCTTTGGGCAAACCTTTTTGGCGTAAAACACGCGATTTGCTTTCTTCACTTTTTCAGAAAGAAAACGACACTCTGCAAAAAGACAAAGAAACACAAAAATTAGCTTTTTACAACATTAAAGACGTGCAAATGCACTTGCCTGTGCATATTGGCGATTATACTGACTTTTATTCCAGTAAAGAACACGCCACCAATGTTGGCTCAATGTTCCGAGACCCTAAAAATGCACTTTTGCCCAATTGGTTACATTTGCCTGTGGGTTATCACGGAAGAGCTTCTTCTATTGTAGTTTCAGGTACGCCTATTCATCGTCCCAAAGGACAGGTAAAACCTGCTGATGCCGAAAAGCCTTATTTCACGCCTACTAAACTTTTGGATTTTGAACT
The DNA here is from genome assembly GCF_002843425.1 of Raineya orbicola. Lineage (GTDB taxonomy): Bacteria > Bacteroidota > Bacteroidia > Cytophagales > Thermonemataceae > Raineya > Raineya orbicola. The sequence goes on along the minus strand of NZ_NKXO01000011.1, from coordinate 78,595 downwards.
GGAAGTCGCTTTTATTATTGGTAAAGAAACTGAGCTTGGCGAAAGTATCAGCACTGCCGAAGCCGAAGATTATATCTTTGGACTTGTGCTTTTTAACGACTGGTCGGCAAGAGATATACAACAATGGGAATACGTCCCCTTGGGTCCCTTTTTAGCCAAAAATTTCGCCTCCACCATTTCTCCTTGGATTGTAACCCTTGATGCCCTTGAACCTTTTCGTGTAGCCTCGCCCAAACAAAAACCAGAAGTGCTTGACTATTTGAAGTTTAAGGGTAAAAAAAGTTACGATATCAATTTGGAAGTATATTTGAAACCTGACAATGCTAAAAAAGAAACGCTTATTTGTCAAAGTAATTTCAAGTATATGTATTGGAATATGTGCCAACAACTGGCTCATCATACTATCAATGGCTGTAATGTACGCGTGGGGGATATGTGTGCTTCGGGCACAATTAGCGGAAAAGAGCCTAATTCTTATGGCTCTATGTTGGAACTTACTTGGAAAGGCACCAAACCGCTTAAACTTGCCGATGGCTCGGAGCGAAAATTTATTGAAGATGGCGATACGGTGATTATTCGGGGTTTTGCTGAAAAAGATGGTGTGAGAATTGGCTTTGGTGAGTGTGAAGGGAAAATTTTACCTGCTAAATAAAATAAGTTCGGCGGGGGCTTCGCTGAAAGCGAAGCCCCCGCCGAAACATCATTACAAAGCAATGCTATCAGCAAAGGAAAAAAAAGAAATTCTGCAAATCACTCGTAATTGGGTAGAAACATTTATCATAGGACTTAATCTTTGCCCTTTTGCGAAAGTTCCTTATGAGAAAAATGCAGTTCGTTTTGTGATAGGAGAGGCAAAAACGATGAAGGGTTTTTTGGAGATTTTTGCCCGAGAAATAGAGTTTTTAGAGAAAAACCCAACTACAGAAACTACACTTGTTATTTTGCCTGCTTTGGGTAAAATAGAATTATTTCAGGCTTTTATGCAATTTTGCGAAGAGATGATTATTCTCAATGCTTGGATACAGAAATATCAGATTGTATCTTTTCACCCACTAATGCGATTTGAGGGTATTCCTACTGATTCGCCTCAACAACTTACTGGTATAGCCCCATACCCTATTTTACATATTTTGCGAGTACCTTCGGTAGAAAGTTTAGGGGCTCAAATCAAAAAAGACGTACAAGCCGAAAATGACAAAAAACTTTCACAACTTGCCAAAGAAGATGTAAAAAAACTTTGGGAAAAAGTTTTGAGAAAATAAAACTCCCGAATAAACATTCGGGAGTTTTTCAAATTATTGATAAAACTCTCTGAAAGATTTACCACTTTGGGCGATTTCTCGCAGGCGAGCCGTAGGTCGGAAACGCTCACCGTAAGTATTGGCAAGTCTATCGGCTTCTTTTACGAAATTTTCTACACCGACATAATCAATAAACGACAAAGCCCCTCCTGTGTAAGGTGGAAAACCCCAAGCCAAAATAGAACCAACATCAGCATCGCGAAGCGTTGTAACCACATTTTCCTCAAAACATTTCACGGTTTCAATCACTTGTCGGTACAAAATACGTTTTTTTAGCTCCTCAATATCAGGCTGAATGGGTGCAGGTGGGAAAATATCTTTTAAGCCACTCCAAAGACGTTTGGGTTCATCTTCGGGGTATTCGTAAAAGCCTTTTTTTGCTTTTTTACCCACTCTACCAAGTTCTTCCACAAATTTCTTCACTACTCTGCCGTCAGGGGTATCAGTAACCTTAATTCCTGTATCTTTTTCAGTTTGCAGGTAGATTTTATACATCAAATCCAAAGCAACGGCATCAGAAACATCAAGTCCGCCGACAGGCATACCTGCGGCTTTTCCTGCGGCTTCAATGAGAGCAGGTGAAATTCCTTCGGAAAGCATTGTGATACTTTCGGCGGTATAAGTGCCAAATACCCTTGAAGTATAAAACCCTCGGCTATCATTCACTACAATGGGTGTTTTTTTAATTTTTTTCACATAATCAATACTTACGGCTAAAGCATAAGGCGAAGTTTTTTTGCCCATAATAATCTCTACAAGCATCATTTTATCCACAGGCGAAAAGAAGTGCAAGCCGATAAAATTTTCAGGACGTTTGGAGGCTTCAGCAAGCCCTGTAATGGGTAAAGTAGATGTATTGGAGGCAAAAATAGCTTTCTCATTCAAAAAGATTTCCGTTTCTTGGGTAACCTGATTTTTAAGCTCACGATTTTCAAAGACTGCTTCAATTACTAAATCACAACCCTGCATATCTTTGGCTTCGGCGGTAGTATGAATGCGTGCCAAAATCTCCTCGGCTTGTGCTTGGGAATATCTGCCTCTTTCTATCTCTTTTTTGAGCAAATTACGTGAGTAATCCTTGCCTTTTTCAGCATTTTCTACACTTGTGTCTTTCAACACAACCTCAATGCCTGCTATTGCACTTACATACGCAATGCCTGCTCCCATCATACCTGCCCCTAAAATACCTACTTTTTTTACATCGGCAGTAGGAATATCTTTGGGGCGAGCCGCTCCTTTGTTGGCTTCATTCATTGCAAAAAAGAGGGTTCTAATCATATTTTTAGCCTCAGGAGTTTGGCTGATGCGTGCAAAATGCTTGGCTTCAATCATTAAGCCGTCATCAATGGAAACTTGCAGACCTTCATATACACATTCCATTATGGCTTGCGGAGCAGGATAATTGCCTTGTGTTTTGCCTTGCAAAAGAGCTGTTCCTGCAATGAAAGTTTGCACCCCTTTGGGGGATTGAACATTACCACCGGGAACTTTGTAATTCTGCATACCCACTACATTGCCTTTTTTATCAATTTCGTCCCAAGGTTGTAAGGCACGTGGATTGGCTAAAATCCAGTTTTTAGCTTTTTGTAAAAGTTCTTCTTTACTTTCTGCAAGCTCATTGATGAGTCCTTCCTTCAAAGCTCGTTCAGGATTAAGTTTTTTACCTTCCAAAAGCAAGGGTAAGGCTTTTTCAATGCCTATCATACGAGGCAAACGCTGTGTTCCACCACCACCGGGGAAAAGCCCAATAAGCACTTCGGGCAAACCTATCTGAATTTTAGTATCATTCAAGGCAATCCGATAATGGCAAGCCAAACATAACTCATAACCGCCTCCCAAAGCCGTTCCATTGATAGCCGCTACTACGGGCTTTTTACAGGATTCATATTTTCTAAAAACTTTATGCAAATAGCTTATCATAGCATAGCTTTGCTCCAAAGAAGCATTTTTGAGTAGCATATTCAGGTCGGCACCTGCTACGAATTCTTTTTTATCAGAAGTAACAATGATACCTTTCACGTTGGTATCACTGATAGCCTTATCAATAGCTTCATCAAAGGCTTTTATGGATTCTTCGTTTAATACGTTCATTGGAGCATTTTCCATATTGAACGCAATAGTGGCAATTTGATCTTCTACGGTGTAGCGAATCATAAGCATTGGCTTTTTGGGTGTTAAACGTTTTTAGCAAAATTTTGTTTTTATTCTTTTTTCAAAGCTGTATTTGTCCGTCTTTTATCAAGAGTTTCCTATCAGCCATTTGAGCGAGTGTTTGGCTATGTGTAACAATCACGAAGGTTGTTTGAAATTGCTCACGGATTTGAAAAAAAATACGATAAAGTTCTTCGGCATTGTGGCTGTCTAAGTTGCCGCTGGGTTCATCAGCAAAAATAACTTGCGGTTGGTTGATTAAAGCACGAGCAACGGCTACTCTTTGGCACTCTCCGCCTGAAAGCTCGCTTGGCAGATGTTTTATTCTTTCTGCTAATCCGAGCATTGTGAGTAACTTTTCGGCTTGCTGATAGGCTTCTTGGCTCTTTTTGCCTGCAAGTAAAGCAGGTAGAGCCACGTTTTCAAGTGCCGAAAATTCGGGCAAAAGATTATGAAACTGAAATACAAAGCCAATTTTTTCATTCCGAAACTGAGCTAACTTTTTGTCAGAGAGTTTCTGAATTTCCTCACCTGCAATACTTATTCTGCCCGAGTCGGCTTTATCCAGTGTTCCTAAAATGTGCAAAAGGGTGCTTTTTCCTGCACCCGATGCTCCTACAATAGTTAGAATTTCACCTTTCTGTATTTGCAAGCTAACGCCTTTCAGCACTTCCAGTTTGCCGTAGCTTTTGAATATATTTTCTGCAACAATCATTCTTTACTTGAAATGTTTTTCATCAATGGCAAGGTACTTGGTGGGGGCAAAGCCCATTCGTGGAATTTGGCTAATCTTATCCATCAAGGCACGAGCCTTGTTAGACCTATCGGATTTGCTTTGATTGATGATGAGCTTAATAACTTTAATAAACAAAGCCGCAGCGGCACATTGCTGTTTGCCAAGCATACGGATTTGCCTTTGTACACTGCCAAGTAGTTGGGTAAGAAGTTCGTTTTCTCGGTTAATAGCATATTGCAAAGCTAAAATCAACTTCACTTCAATGAGAGCCAAGGGGTATTTCTTGATAGAAACATCATTGAGCAAGTTATTGAGCAAGCGAGCCGCTTCCTCGTGTTTTTCGGCATAATGGCAACCCAAAGCCCGATATACTACATAACTCACATAATTAGGAATATCTTCGCTGTCCATTTCTATATCTTCAAAAATATGTAAATTTTCGTTGTAAAGCTCTTTCTGCAAGCCTAAACGTAAAGCTCTTTCAATTTTAGTATATAAGAAACGTGCAGGGAAAGTGTAAATGGTATAATTGGAAAGAAGGGTACTAATAGAGTCATTTACTTCATCATAATAATCTTCGGCTTTGCGATACAATTTGTAGCTGTTGTAGTATTCAAGTTTAAGGAACTCAAATACAATTTTTAAGTGGTGATAAGTGGTATCCATAGGATACATTCCAAAGATTTTCTCTACTTTGGCAATGGTGTTTTCAATGGCTTCTTCGTCCATTGAGTCTTTGCCTTCCACAAAAAGCAGATGAAAAATACCCACACAACTCTGATATACAAATAAACGGTGCGAATCATAAAGATTGCGAATAGACTGAAGCTCTTTGTGAATGAGTGTAAGTTCTAATTTTTCGGTTTCATTACCTGAAAAGAAAAAACTACCAAACTTACGAAAATACTCAGTGATAAGCGTTTCGGCTTTATCTACCGAAAGCATATAGGCAACGTGTTTGTTGTAGAGCTGAGAGTAAGTGAAATAATCGGAAGTGTGAGCGTGTAAGCGTTTGAGTGTTTTATAGACAATGGTTAGTTCATTGGAAAGGTCGTAATCTAATAATTCTTTTTCCAATTTTTTGAGTGTAGCTACAACAATCGTTCTTTTTTTGGTAAAAACAATTTCAGGGATATTTGCCACTTTTTTAAGCAAATCGGCACGGGGGTTTTCTACTTGTTCAAGCAGATACTCCTCTATTTTCTGATTCAGACGCGAACGCAACGTGTAATATGCATTGCTATTCACATCTAAGCGTTCCATAATTTGTGAGTCAGACATTTTTTCTTGATAAAGCATTTGAAGTAAGTATGCTGATTTTTCAGCATTGCTTTCCATCAAGCTATTGAAAATTACATCAAAATCTTGTTTTGTCAGTTGTTTGATTATGTTTTTTAGTTTTGCCATTGTTCAATAAACGTTTTTGCGTACAATGATAGAGAAAAAGATTAGAAAAAGCAAAAAAATTACATAAAAATTACATAATAGCTTGTTTTTGAAAAAATAAAATTTTATTTTGCTTGCAGAAAACGAAAGTTTATGAAAAAAGTTGTGCTAACTTTGATTTTTGTTTGTGCTTTACTTGGTATAGCACAGGCACAAAAAGTGTATGAAACCAAATATGCATCGCAGGCAGATATTAAAGTATTCGTTACCAAATACCAAAGCCAAGCGGATTTGAAGGTATATAAGGTGCAATACGAAAGTCAAGCGAATAAAGATGGCAAGTGGTTTTTTGTAAAGTACGAAAGTCAGGCAAATAAAAAAATCTACTTTGTAGATTACGAGAGCCAAGCAGATTTAAAAATCTACTTTGTAAATTATGAGAGCCAAGCAGGTTGGCGAAACACTTCTAAATCACATTTATTGAGATAAGCGGTTATTTTCGCACAAACGTTCTGATAAGCTCAATCGTTTGTGGAATAGCTTCTAAATTGAGTGTGTGTCCTACCTTAGGTATTTCCTGATAAATAGCAAAGGGCATAGCTTTTACAATTGCTTGGTGCATTTCGGGAGTGCATAAAATGTCTTCTTGCCCGCAAATTACAAGGGTTGGAATTTGAATTTCCTGTAAATTTGGGCGAAAATCTTCGCTGATAGCGGTGGCAGTCATTAGTTTAGCGAGCCTGTCAATGCTTAAATCATTGCTAATACGCATTTGTTTAAGTGTTTCAATAGGAATAAGCGGATTTTGGAAATAATGTTGCCCCAGTACAAAAGGGAGCATCACATCAAGCATTAAAGGGTATCCTCCTGCTTGCAAAGCACTCTGCCAAGCATCTCCGATAGCATCAAAAAAAGGTGTTTTATGGGCGAAAGTTGCCATTAAAACTGCCTTGTAAATATTTTGAGGAAAATAATACATCAGACGCATAACCACCGCCCCACCATAAGAGATACCAACAGGAACAACTTTTTTGCATTGTAAGCTCTCCAAGAGATGATTTACATCTTCGGCGTGTTCCTTAAAAGTTCTAAATTGGGAAGGGTTATCCGATTGCCCCTGAAACATTAAATCTACGAGTAAAACTCTATAATTTTCAGAAAATGCGGGCAAATAAGCCTGCCAAGCCATTGTAGATTGTGAAAGCCCTCCTAAAAACAAAAGTGTAATTTCTGCATTGGTATTGCCGTGTAGTTCGTAGTACAGCTGATTGCCACAAGGAAGCAGGTGCTTCATAGTTGATATGAGTTTGCTAAAAAAAACAAATGTAAGCAAAATTCACATTTTCTACTTTTATATTTGTTAATTTTTTGTTAAATTTATCAAACAATTATTTAACATTAAATTAACATTGAGATTCTTGATAGGCATATTGCTTTATGTAGCTATTTTTATGGAGGCTTTTTCGCAGGAGTTATCGTGGAAACAGCTATGGGCATTTTCTTGTAATTTTAGTTCTAACGAGCAAGTAACAAATTGGCAAAAAAAGTTGGAAAAAGATGCTCAAAAACTCCATTGCAAACGCCAACGTTTCAAAGATGAAAAGGCTTTTTTGAAATATTTGTTTCATTTTTTACATCAAAAATACCTAAAAACTTACGATAAAAATGCCTCTTGGGGGCATATTTTTCAGACCGGCACTTACAATTGCGTAGGAGGGGTAGCAGTATTTGCCTATTTTCTTGAAAAAACAGGATTTTCTTACCAACTTTACGAAACAGATAATCACGTTTTCTTATGTGTTGTAGGAGAAGAAGGGGAGATTTTTATGATTGAAACTACTGCCTTTTTTTCAGAAGGTATGCTTTCAAGGAGAGAAAACCTTCCTCAAATTACAGATTTTGTCAATCTTTCTACTATTTCTTTGGAAAACTTAATAGGTATTTTTTACTATAATGAAGCCGTAAAGGCTTATTTCCAAGAAAATTTCATTGATTCAGTGGCTTTTGCCAACAAGGCTTACCAGTTTTATCCTTGCTTACGTGTTAAAGAAATTTTTACAATGAGTAAAGAAAAATTAGGCAAACAAATTGCCTTTGCTCCGAAATAAAAGAACATTTTTTGCATAATTTACGAAAAATCCTTAACTTTGCCGAAATTAAATCGCTCTCTTATGCAAGCAAGTCTTTTGTTTTTAGGATTACAGCCCACAGAAATTTTTCTCATAGTGTTTGCCTTGCTACTTCTCTTTGGAGCAAAGAAAATCCCTGAATTAGCTCGTGGGTTAGGTCGTGGTATTCGTGAGTTCAAAGATGCTACCAAAGAAGTAAAAAAGAACCTCGAAGAAGAAGTTTCCGAAACCTCTGCCAAAGACAAGTAAGTTTTTTAGCAAAATTCCACGAAAGCAGTTTGATTAGTACAGACTGCTTTTTGTTTTTTTTGATGGAAAATAAAAAATTCAGCAACCGTTATGTTTCAAAAAACTTTGATGTGTTTTTCAATAAAACACGAACATAATTTTTTTGTTATATTTGCGTTTCTAAATACCTAAACTCACTTACAGAGATGAACAAAAGTTTCTTATTACTGCTTATTGTAGTTTTTATTGGTTTAGGGGCATTTGCTCAACCTGACCGCTGGCAGCAACGCGTCCAATACACAATGGAAATTGATATGGACGTGCAAACCAATCGTTTCAAAGGCAAGCAGAAACTGGTGTATTTCAATAACTCGCCTGATGTGCTTCAAAAGGTTTTTTATCACTTGTATTTCAATGCTTTTCAGCCTAATAGCCTGATGGATGTTCGCTCTCGTACCATTGCCGACCCTGATGGGCGTGTGCGTGATAGAATTTTTAAGCTCAAAGAAAATGAAATTGGTTACCAGAAAGTTCTTTCGCTCAAACAAGATGGCAAACCCTTACAGTACAAAGTAGAAGGCACGATTTTAGAAGTAGAACTCGCCAAACCTATTGCTCCCAAATCGCAAACAATCTTTGAAATGGAATTTGAGGCACAAGTGCCTATTCAAATTCGCCGTACAGGCAGAGATAATGCCGAAGGAGTACGCTATTCAATGGCTCAATGGTATCCGAAAATGGCTCAATACGATTATCAGGGCTGGCACGCTCACCCTTACATCGGTAGGGAGTTTTATGGGATTTTTGGTGATTTTGACGTAAAAATTAGCGTAGATTCTTCATATATGGTTGCGGCAACGGGCATTCTGCAAAATCCGCAGGAAATAGGCAAAGGTTATGATACCAAGGGCAAGCCCGTGAAACGCCCTAATTCTCCCAAACTCACTTGGCAATTCAAAGCCAGCAATGTTCACGATTTTGTTTGGGCGGCAGACCCCGAATTTTTGCATACCATTCGCAAAGAAGCCGATTTGCCCGAAATACACTTTTTCTACAAAAATGAGCCACAAATTGTAGAAAAATGGAGAGAATTACCCAACTATATGGTTCGCTTTTTTAGAATTATGAATGAAAAATTTGGGAAATATCCTTACGAGCAATTTTCATTTATTCAAGGGGGCGATGGCGGAATGGAATATCCTATGGCAACACTTATTTTGGGCAGACACAAAGAAATGGCAGGACTGGTAGGGGTTGCTGTTCACGAAGCCGCTCACAATTGGTTTTATGGTATTTTAGGAACTAATGAAAGTCTGTACCCTTGGATGGACGAAGGTTTTACCACCTTTGCCGAAGATTATATAATGGCTGAAATTGTTGGTATCAACAAAGAAAATCCACACATTGATAGCTATCGCAGTTATTTTGCACTTGTAAAAGCAGGACAAAATGAGCCTTTAAGCACTCACGCCGACCACTATCGTACTAATAGAGCTTACAGTGTGAGTAGTTATTCAATTGGCTCTATTTTCTTAAATCAATTGAGCTATATCATCGGAAAAGAGGCTTTTGATAAAGGAATGTTAGAATATTTCAATACTTGGAAGTTCAAACACCCCAATCCAAACGATTTTATACGCGTGATGGAGCAAGTTTCGGGTTTGGAATTAGATTGGTACAAAGAATATTGGATTTACACCACTAAAACTATTGATTATGGCATAAAAGCTGTTAATAAAATTGGAAGCGAAACAGAAGTAATTTTGGAACGAAAAGGTGAAATGATTATGCCAATAGATGTTTGGGTTACTTACAAAGATGGCAAAAAAGAAATTTACAACATACCTCTGGATTTAATGCGAGGTGAAAAGAAAGAAAACATAAACAACATTCCTCTCATTCTACTTTCAGATTGGGGTTGGACGTACCCTGAATATACCTTCAAAATTCCTGCCAACCTTGATGGTATTGAAAAAATTGAAATAGACCCTACCGAAAGAATGGCAGATGTAGATAGAGCTAATAATGGGTATCCTTTCAAGAATGTTTCTTTGAAGGGTGAAAAGAGAAACTGATAAATGCCGCTATTGGGCTTAGCACAAATATCTTTACGGGTATTTGTGCTTTTTTATTTGGCAAATTCTGTTTAATTTGTAAATTGCCGTGCAAAAAGAAAAAATCAAAAATTATGGCTCTTGTAGAACTTCTGATGCCCAAAATGGGCGAAAGCGTAATGGAAGGAACTATCCTGAACTGGCTCAAAAAAGTTGGTGATAAAGTTGAACAAGACGAGTCCATTTTGGAAGTAGCCACCGATAAAGTTGATACGGAAATCCCCTCTACCCATGCAGGGGTATTGAAAGAAATTCTTGTGAAGGAGGGGGACGTAGTGCAGGTGGGCAAGCCTATTGCTATCATTGACACAGGTGGAGGCTCTTCCGAACCTATACCAAGCCCCGAAATAGAGGTGATTGCCAACCAGATTGCAGAAATTTCTGAAAAAATACAGGCTCAACCTGTAAGTGGTGAAGGGCGTTTTTATTCACCTTTGGTGTTGAGCATTGCCAAAGAAGAGGGTATTTCAATGGCTGAATTAGAGGCTATTCAAGGGACAGGGCAAGAGGGTAGAGTTACTAAAAATGATATTCTCGCCTATGTTGAAGCTAAAAAACTGCAAAAAACAACCCCACAGCCGCAAGTTAGCGAAGTTAAAAAAGAATCTATCATTGAAACTAAACCTATCGTAGAGGTAAAAATAAGCGAACCTGTGCAAGAAATAAAGCCCGTGGAAACGAAAAAAACTTCTACGCCTGTGCCTATTTACGAGGGTGATGAAATTGTAGAAATGGATAGAATGCGGAAAATCATTGCCCAAAGAATGGTAGAGTCCAAGCATACGGCTCCTCACGTTACGTCTTTTGTGGAAGCTGATGTAACCAATTTGGTGTATTGGCGTAGAAAGGTTAAAGATGAAATGTTACAGCGAGAAGGCGAAGCCTTGACTTTTATGCCAATGTTTGTAGAAGCCATTGTGAAGGCTTTGAAAGATTATCCGATGATGAATATTTCCGTTGATGGTGATAAAATTATCAAACGCAAGCAAATCAATATTGGAATGGCGGTAGCTTTGCCTAATGGTAATTTGATTGTGCCTGTAATTCACAATGCTGACCAACTCAATTTAGTAGGACTTACCAAAAAAATCAATGATTTAGCTCGCCGAGCCAGAGATAATAAACTCAAACCCGATGAACTTGCGGGTGGTACTTATACCGTTTCAAATGTAGGTTCTTTTGGTAATGTTCTTGGCACACCTATTATTATGCAACCCCAAGTGGGTATTTTGGCATTGGGTGCAATACGCAAAATTCCTGCCGTAATAGAAACCCCTTTTGGTGATACCATTGGCGTAAGGCATAAAATGTTCCTTTCGCATTCTTACGACCATCGCGTAGTAGATGGTGCTTTGGGGGGAATGTTTGTCAGACGTGTCGCTGATTATTTAGAAGAGTTTGACCTAAACAAAAGTCTGTTCTAAATTTTAACCCCAATAATACCCGAAGCCATTGCGTTGAGCAGTGGCTTTTTTTGAGTTGTGTAGAAAAATTGTATCAGAAAATCCACAAAAAGCGTTTTCTTTTAGATTTGCCGAGTTTTTTTTGTGTATAGGGTTGCAACTCGGGAAGCATTTTTTCTTTGGGATACCCCAACTGGTACGCCGCAAGCACATCTTGGTGATATTCTTGGGGTGTTTTTTTGAGCAAAAATTTGAGTTCTGCCACTCGGTAATGATATTCGGGGTTTTTATCATCTTGTTGTGCTAAAAAGGTGTAATCAGAAAGAGATTCCTCGTATTTTTTGAGTTCATAATACAAAAATGCCCGCTGACGAAAATAAGAGAGGTCTTCGCCGTCTAACTCTATAGCTTTTTCGGTATCTTGTAGGGCTTTGGAAAGATTTTTCTGCAAAGTATAATAAGTGGCTCTCTCAAAATACCATTCAGGGTTATCTTTATCTAAACTTATTGCTTTACTAATAGCTTCTATTGCTTTGGCATATTGTTTAAGCTGAGCAAGGCTGTAAGCGTATAGGCTGTAATCTTGGGCGGAGATTTTTTTCTTATCAGGTTGTTTGGAAAAATATACTTGCCACGCTTCGGTGCTGGCTTGGTCTTTGCCTTGTTTGAATAAAATTTCTGCTTTTAGCTTGTAGGCTTTCCAAAAACGAGGATTTAGAGCAAGCGTTTTTTTTATATCTTCTAAGGCTTCTCTCCAAGCCTCTTGCATAGACCAAAAATTGGCTCGCAGGAAATAAATATCAGCATCATCAGGTTTGAGTTCAAGGGCTTTTTGGTATGCTCTGGAAGCATCTTTTTTCTTGCCTAATTCTTTGTAACTTTCCGCTAAATACACATACAAAGAGGCTTGTAGGCTATCTTTGGGGGCTGTTTCTTCAAATTTTTCAAGATGATTTAAGGCTTTATCATAACGTTGTAAGCCAAACCAACTGACACCCAAGTACAAGTCGTGTTCGTTATCTTTGTAGCCCAAACTATCTGCGGTAAGCAAATCATTAAGGGCATTTTCATATTTTTTCAGTTGAACCCAAGATTTTGCTCTTTTGAAATAAGCATCTGCTCTGCTTGAATCAGCTTTAATAGCTTTATTGAACCAACCTACAGCGTCTTGATAATTAGATACTTCCCATTCGGCTTCGCCTTGCTCTATCCATTGCTGTATTTGTTCGGAGGCATTGGGTTGGGCTTTTTTTTGAGCAAAAGTAAAATTTACACATACAAGTATCCAGTAAAAAACAAAAGGCAAAAATTTCGCAAAAAACATAAATAGATAGCTTTTCTGAAATGTTAATGTACAAAAAAAGTGCAAGTCTGCAAAATTTTGTAAATAATTTGCTCAAAAATCTTATTTTCCCTTTACAGATAGATATTAGATTTTTTTGTTTTACAAAACCAAAATGATGCTTCATTGATGTAAAAAAAGGGACTCTTGTTGAATTATTAAAAAAACTACAAAAAGCTTGCGTAATAATTTTTTTTATGCGAAATTAACAACTTGTTGCTAAAAACCAACCATAACCTTTTGAACACAATGAAAAAAATAGGGCTTTTATTTGGCTTCCTTTTGCACTGCTTGCTGTTATTCGCCCAAGAACCTGTGGTTATTCCCGAAAAATTTGAAAAAATACAAGTAGGAAAGAAGTATTTGCGAGTTTTCAAAGATAGTACAGCTTTTATGACCAGCAAAGAGGTCTTGCAAAATACTGATAAATTTTTGCCTCCTAATGAGGAAAGCCCAAACTATGGTTATAGTAAAGCGGCTTTTTTTGCAAAATTTCAACTTCAAAACCCTCATAATCGTGAAAAGGAGATTTTTATAGAAATAGATTATGCCGTATTAGACGAAGTTCGTTTTTATGTTTTTAATGAAAATGGCGAAGTAGTAAAAGAATTACAAACAGGCGATTGGCTGCCGTTTAGACAAAGAGATTTGCAGACCAGAAATTTTGTTTTCCAAGTTAAATTGCCCGCTTTTAGTACTTACAATGTACTGATGCGTATCAAGAATGATAGCACTGTTTCTTTTCCTATTTACGTATGGCAACCTGATAAATTTATCCAAGCTGAAAGCCTTTCGATGTGGGTTTTTGGCATTTACTATGGGATAATGATTGTGATGTTGCTTTACAATTTATTTATTTACAGTGTGCTCAGAGAAAGGAACTACTTGCTTTATATTTTCAATATTTTAGCGATTTTGCTTTTTCAACTTGCTTTCAATGGTATTGGCTTTCAGTTTTTATGGGGAAATTTGCCCGGTTTCAATCATTTTAATATGCCAATGGCGGCAAGTTTGCTTATTATCGCGGGAATTGCCTTTTCAAGAGATTTTTTGAGTACATCTACCAAACAAAAAGTTTTAGATAAAATTCTACTGATACTCATAGCCATCGCTCTGATAGGTCTCATTTTATCTTTTGTGCTCACGCAACGTATCGTTTTAAGGGTAGCCACATTTCTTGTTTTACCAAGTTGTTTAGCTCTTTTGTATGGAGGTTTTTCTTCGCTCAAGGCGGGTTTTCGTCCCGCACGCTTTTTTGTAATAGCTTGGATTGTGTATCTGATTGGAGCTATTTTAGTAGCTTTGCGAGGTTTAGGACTTGCCCCAACGAGTTTTATTACAACTTACTCTATTCAGATAGGTTCGGCGATGGAGGTGATTTTGCTTTCTTTGGCTCTTGCTGATAAAATCAATACACTTCGCAAAGAAATAGCACAAAGAGCCTTGGAAAAAGAACGTTTGGAAAAAGAACAAGAGCGAGAACGTAGAGAAATGATGGAGCAACAAAATGAAAAATTGGAGCAATTAGTTGCCGCTCGTACCCAAGAACTTTATGAACAAAACAAGCAAATTACAGATAGTATTCATTACGCTCAACGTATTCAGCAAGCTATTTTGCCTTCTAAAACGCAACTTACGCGTGTGTTTCCCGAAGCCTTTATTTACTTTAAGCCTCGTGATATTGTAAGTGGTGATTTTTATTGGTTTGCCGAAAAAGATAACAAAGCCATCGTAGCTGTGGTTGATTGTACAGGACACGGCGTTCCCGGAGCTTTTATGAGTATGATTGGCAATACTTTGCTCAATCAGATTATTTTGGAAAGAGGGGTTACACGTCCCGCAGAAATTCTGAACCAACTTCACGAAGAAATCAAATTTGCTCTCAAACAAGATGATTTAGCCGAAGAAAGTGCCCGAGATGGAATGGATATTGCAATAGTAGTTTTTCACGAATTGCATAACATTTTAGAGTTTGCAGGAGCAAATAACTCGCTGTATCTTATCAGAAATGGAGAGTTGGAAGAAATTCCCGGCGATAGAATGGGAATAGGGGGAGTAAGAAAAGCCAATCAGGAGCATTTTCATAACCGAGTTATCAAATTAGGTGAAGTAGATACCTACGTTTATTTAGCTACTGATGGTTATGCAGACCAATTTGGTGGTGCAAAAGGTAGAAAGTTTTTGGGTAGCAATCTTAAAAAATTATTTATAGAACTCTCTAAAATGCCCAATTTTAAGGCTCAACATCTGCACTTGAACAAAACAATGGAAGAATGGAAAGGTGCAGAACGCCAACTTGATGACCAGCTCGTTATCGGCTTCAAGATTTCGGCGAACGCCAGCAGGCAATTTGCCGAAACACGTAAAGGCAAAGAATGGGCAGAACGTAAAACTATGCAACCTTTCAAATTTACAAGATGATAAAAGCTATCACTTTCTTTTGGGCATATATTTGTTTTGCCACTTTGGGCTTTGCTCAACAAGATAGTATTGCCTACAAGCCTAAACTTAAATTTTTAGTAGATACTTTATTTTTAGGGAAACCTGTTCCTGTGGCTTTTTCCTTTGAATACCCTAAACATTGGCAGGTGCTTTTTCCTGATACAACCTACCAATATAGCCCTTTTGAATGGCATAAAAAGGATTTTTTCCCTACTCAAACTCAAGGCTCGCTTAGCAAAGACAGTGCTATTTTTTGGCTAAAAAGTTTTGAAATAGAACCTGTACAAAAATTGCGTTTGCCTGCCTTTTACATACAACCCAATGGCGATTCCGTTTCAATTTTTTCTAACATAGATTCTATTTTCTTGAAGCAGTATATTCTTTCCAATCGTTTGGATACTATTACTCTAAAAGCAAACACGCAATATGCTTCTCTGCCTACTAAACTAAATTTCCAGGCTTGGGTCTTGGGGTTGGTTACTTCATTCTTTATTTTGGCTATTGTTTGGCTTTTTTTTGGCGATTGGATAAAAAAACAAATCCTTCTGCTTAATCTCAAACGCAAACAAGTACTTTTTGAAGATAACTTTGAAAAAGAAATGCTTAAAATTCGCACCCGAAAGAGACTAAAAGATATTGAGCAAGCCTTTATACTTTGGAAAAAGCATTTAGAACAAATTGAAGGAGAACCTTATAGCTCTTTTACGTCCAGTGAAATTGTTGAGGTGCTACAAAGAGAAAAACTTGCCGAAAGCCTGCAAAATATTGATAGGGCTATCTATGGAACAATAATGGAGGAGAGTTTGGATAAAGATTTGGCTTTTCTCAAATCTCTTGCCAAAGAGCGTTATCGTCTCAAAAAACAACTCATCAAAAATGGATAACTTTGCACAAAAAGTCCTTAACTTTGCCCAAAAATACTATGAGCCTCCTACTTACCAACTGCCAAATTATCAACGAGGGTAAGATTTTTTCAGCGGATATTCTTATCAGAGAGGGTTTTATTGAAAAAATTGCTCCGCAAATTTCTGCCGACGTAGCAAACAAAGTAATTGACGTAGCAGGAAAAGCTGTCTTGCCCGGTGTAATTGATGACCAAGTACATTTTCGTGAGCCTGGGCTTACGCACAAAGCCACTATCTACACCGAAGCCAAAGCCGCTGTGGCAGGAGGCACTACCAGTTTTATGGAAATGCCTAATACCGTTCCGAATGCTCTTACACAGGAACTTTTGGCTCAAAAATACGAAATTGCTCGTCAGACATCTCTTGCCAATTATTCTTTTTATATGGGAACTTCCAACGATAATTTGGAAGAAATCCTCAAAACCAATCCTCGCAATGTGTGTGGTGTAAAAATATTTATGGGTAGCTCTACGGGGAATATGCTTGTGGATAATCCTAAAACTTTGGAGGCGGTTTTCAGTCAAAGTCCTATGCTGATAGCTACGCACTGCGAAGATGAAGAGACTATCCGCAAGCAAAGCGAAATTTACAAAAACAAGTATGGCGATAATGTCCCTGCCGCTTGCCACCCCGAAATTCGCAATGTTGAGGCTTGTTTGAAATCCTCAAAATTTGCCGTAGAACTTGCTAAAAAATATAATACTCGTCTGCACGTCTTGCACATTACCACTGCCGATGAAGTAGCACTATTCCGAAACGATATTCCTTTGCCTCAAAAGCGTATTACTTCGGAGGTTTGTGTTCATCACTTGTGGTTCAATAAGCAAGATTATGAACGTTTGGGGCATCAAATTAAATGTAATCCTGCTATCAAGGAAGTTTTTCATCAGGAGGCTCTCTGGCAAGCCCTGCTTAATGATAATTTTGATGTAATTGCCACCGACCACGCCCCTCATACTTGGGACGAAAAATCTCAAAATTACTGGCAAGCCCCTTCGGGTTTGCCGCTCATACAATTTTCTTTGCAAATGATGTTAGAGTTTTACAAGCAAGGCAAAATTTCTTTGGAGAAAATCGTGGAAAAAATGAGTCATAATGTAGCCGTTTGCTTTCAGATTGAAAAGAGGGGCTTTATTCGGGAAGGTTACTGGGCAGATTTGGTAGTGGTAGATTTAGATAAACCTTGCCACGTAAAACGCCAAAATCTGCTCTATAAATGTGCTTGGTCGCCTTTGGAGGGCTATACTTTCCAAACTTCGGTAGAAAGTACCATAGTTTCGGGGCATTTGGTGTATCATCAGGGCAAATTTGATGAAAGCAAAAAAGGCGAAAGATTGCTTTTTGAAAGAAATTGAGCAGAATATTTATGCGAAAGAAGAAACAAGAAAAAATACTGCTTGAAAAAGTTTTCATAGAAAAACCTATTGCCGAAGGTCGTTGTTTAGCTCATTATCAGGATAGGGTGATTTTAGTTGAAGGAAATGTTGCTCCGCAAGACATCGCCGACCTTGAAGTTTTCAAGAAAAAATCAAATTATTGGCTTGCCCGTGCTGTTCGTATTCACGAGGCTTCGCCCTTTCGGCAAGAGCCTTTTTGCAGGCATTATGGTGTTTGTGGGGGGTGCAAATGGCAACATCTGCAATATGAAAAACAATTAGAACAAAAACAACAAGAAGTCGTAGATGCTCTTGAACGCATTGCAAAGGTAGCTTTTCCCGAAGTAAAACCTATCATAGCTTCGCAAAAAACGCAATTTTATCGGAACAAATTAGAATTTACTTTTTCCAACAATCGTTGGCTTTCGGCTGAAGAAATTGCCACAGGGCAAGTTTTTGAAAAGAATGCTTTGGGTTTTCATATTCCCGAACGCTTTGATAAAATCATTGACATTGAAACGTGCTATTTGCAAGAGGAACTATCTAACCAAATTCGCAATCGTTTGAAAGATTTTGCCCGAAAGCAAAATTTTAGCTTCTACGACCTGAAAAATCACAGAGGTTTCTTGCGAAACTTGGTAATTCGCAACACTAATACTGGCGAATGGTTGGTACTTGTGATTTTTGCAGAAAACAATCAGCCTGCTATTGAGCAAACAATGCAGTTTTTGCAGAACTCTTTTCCACAAATTACTTCTTTGCAATATGCTATCAATCAGAAAAAGAATGACAGCTACCACGATTTAGAAATTCAATTTTTTGCAGGAAAGCCTTATATTACGGCTACAATGGAGGATTTACAATTTCGTATTAGTCCAAAATCATTCTATCAAACGAATTCAGAGCAAGCCTATCGTTTGTATTGTGTAGCAAGAGATTTCGCCGAACTGCAAGGCAATGAAGTGGTTTATGACCTTTACACAGGCACAGGCACAATTGCCAATTTCATAGCAAACAAAGCAAAAAAGGTAGTAGGCATTGAGTATGTACCCGAAGCCATTGAAGATGCCAAAATAAATTCAGATATTAACAAAATAAGCAATACTGAATTTTTTGCAGGAGATATAAAAGACTTGCTCAACGAAAATTTTGTACAAAAGCACGGCAAACCTGATGTAATTATCACCGACCCGCCCCGTGCAGGTATGCACGAAAATGTAGTAAGAACTATCTTGAAACTTGCTCCAACAAAAATTGTTTATGTAAGTTGCAATCCTGCCACTCAAGCTCGTGATGTGGCAATACTCGCTGAAAAATACGAAATCACTGCTGTACAACCTGTGGATATGTTTCCGCATACTTACCACGTGGAAAATGTTTTGCAACTAATAAGGCGATACTGACAAGAGGCAGGAAACAAGAAAAGGAAATAAAATATTCTCTTTAACTTTAATTTTGCCTTTTTCAGTGATTTTTTTTATCATTGCATAGTTTTACACCAACCCTTTCGCTATGGCTACTAAAACCATTCTTTTGATAGAAGATAACGAAGAAATTCGTGAAAATACTGCAGAAATGTTAGAATTAGCGGGCTATCGGGTGCAAACTGCTGAAAATGGAAAAGTAGGAGTTGAGAAAGCTCTTGCCGAAAAGCCCGATTTGGTAATTTGCGATATTATGATGCCCGTAATGGACGGGTATGGCGTTTTGCAAATTTTTATGCACAACTCCGAACTTTCTCCTATTCCATTTATATTTCTTACCGCCAAAACAGAACGCTCTGATATTCGCAAAGGTATGGAAATGGGAGCAGATGATTATCTGACCAAGCCCTTTTCGGAAGCAGAGCTTTTGGGAGCAGTAGAAAGCCGCTTGAAGCGTAATGAAAATCTGAAAAAAAATACTACTACCGAAGCTGAGTTTGAGGCTTTCTGGAACGAAGCCAAAGCTGATGCCGAATTGCAATCGCTTGTTTCGGATAGAAAAATTTTTCATTTTAAGAAAAAGCAAATTATTTATGCCGAAGGCAATGAGGCAAACAAATTGTACTATGTGCAGAAAGGTAAAATAAAGACTTACCAAACCACTGCTGATGGAAAAGAGTTTATTACGGCTATTTTTGGCGAAGGAGAATTTTTTGGCTATATTCCTGTATTAGAAGATACACTGCACACTGATACCGCCGAAACATTGGAGGAGAGTGATTTAGTAGCTATTCCTAAAAATGAATTTCTGACCATTTTGCATAAAAAACAAAGTGTTGCACAAAAGTTTATACGTATGCTTGCAGGGGCAGTAGCCGAGAAAGAAAAATTCCTAACCTCAATGGCGTACAATTCTTTACGCAAGCGTATTGCCGAAACTTTGGTAATGCTTAACGAAAAATACAAAAATCAGGCGGGAATGTACATTTCTCGTGATAATTTGGCTTCGGTAGTAGGTACAGCAACCGAATCACTTATTCGTACATTGAGCGATTTCAAGCAAGAAGGCTTGATTGAAATTCAGGAAGGAAAAATTATTTTGAAAAACCCACAGAAATTAGCCAATCTCAAATATTAGCTCACGTAAGCGACAACATCATACAATGCTGTCGCTTTACTAAAATGCTTGCTTTAATCAGCAAAGGCTTTTTCAAAGATTTGCGAGAGAGAATACTCTTCCATTTCTTCCAAAGTAACGGTATCTACAATATCCAGAGCCGCACCTGCTTTGGTGAGGTCGTCGTCGAGAGTTTTAAGAAAATCAGTAGCGGCAGGGTCAGTACCTACTTGAATAAAAGAGATAGCCAGTTCGCTCCTATCCTTAATTTTGTGCGACATTTTGGCTATTGCTTGAGCAACCGTTTCACGATTATCAGGCTCGCCATCAGTAACAACTAATACCAATTCAGGTTCGGTACTGCCTTTGGCTTTTCGTTCAGATATTTGCTTGAATAAATCTTCCAATACCTCGCCTAATTCTGTACCACCTCCGGGTTCATTTTCTTCATAGATTTCTGTAACTTTGGCAGCGGTTACTTTTTCATATTTTTTGAAACGCCCCGCAAACATATACAAAGTCATTCCTTCGGGGTCTTTTTGTTCGGCTTTGTAGGCAAGAGCTGTGATAGCTTCCTTGCAAGCCTCCCAGCGAGAACGTCCATTTTTTTGGTCGCGTATGGTCATTGAGCCACTTTTATCCAGTATAAGCGTACATTTCATAAATTTTATGCAAAAGTTTGACTTGCTATTTTATGCAAAACATTTGAAACCACCAAAAAAACCTATTTATTTGCTTGTAAATTTTTCAAAAATATATTGATTTTCAATGTTTTACAAACAATTATGCTTTACTTACTACTACTTTTACTTTTAATTCATCAATTTCTACTTCATCAGCACTGCCATTGAGAGTGGAGGCTAAACCGAAAGCAACAGCTTGTACTTCGCCTGCGATATAGTCTTTGTGTTTTTCAAGGGCTGTATCAATTTCAGCGGTACTGCGTTCAATAAGTACTTGAATTTTATCAGCTACTTCTAAATTTTTTTCCTTTCGTAGATTTTGCAAACGATTGACCATTTCGCGAGCAATGCCTTCGTAACGCAATTCTTCTGTAACCGTAATGTCCAGAGCTATCGTAAGCCCCTTTTCACTGAGTACCGACCAGCCCGCTATTTCGCTTGCTTCAATGATTACATCTTCCATTGTGAGCGTAATAAAGCCATCAGAAATTTGAGCTTCGTAAAGTCCTTCACGCTCCAAGCGGTTTATATCGGCTTGGCTAAAATTTTGAATAATGCTCGCAACTTCCTTCATTTTAGCCTTGTAAATTTCGCCCAAACGCTTGAAATTCGGTTTGATTTTCTTCACAAGCACCCCCGAAGTGTCATCAACAAATTCAATAGTCTTAATATTAACTTCGGTCTTGATAAGTTCGGTTACCTCATTGATTTGCTCTTTGAGCTTTGGATTTAGCACAGGAATAAGGATACGGCTCAAAGGCTGACGCACCTTGATTTTTTCTTTTTTACGCAAAGCGTGTGTGAGCGAACAGATGTGCTGAGCCAATTCCATTTTTTGCTCTAAATCTTTATCTATGAGATTTTCATTCGCTTTTTGCCAGTTTGTTAGATGCACAGAAACCTCATTGCCCAAGTGCAAAGGACTTGTCAGATTTCTATACAAGAAATCGGCGTAAAAAGGAGCAATGGGCGACATCATTTGCGAAACTACTTTCAAACACTCAAAAAGTGTTTCGTAGGCGGCTTGCTTGTCGGCAGTCATTTCACCTACCCAAAAACGCTTCCGAGAAAGTCGTACATACCAATTAGAAAGGTGTTCTGTAACAAAATCGCTGATAGCACGAGCGGCTTTTGTAGGCTCATAGTCTTCGTAAGCCTTTTCTACTTCTAAAATAGTGGTTTGAAGTTTGGAAATAATCCATTTATCAAGTTCAGAGGCATTTTGAGGGAGTTCAAAATTTTGTTTTTTAGGAATAAATTTATCCAGATTGGCATAAAGAGCAAAGAAATTGTAAGTATTGTGTAAAGTACCGAAAAACTTGTTTCTTACTTCAATGACACCATCTAAATCAAATTTTAAGTTATCCCAAGGGTTGGCATTTTCCACCATATACCAACGCACTGTATCGGCACCGTATTTTTCAAGGGTTTCAAAAGGATTGATAACATTCCCCTTGGATTTGGACATTTTTTCGCCATTCTTATCCAAAACCAAACCTGTGGAAACTACATTTTTGAAAGCAACGCTATCAAAAAGCATCACGGCAAGAGCGTGAAGGGTAAAAAACCAGCCACGAGTTTGGTCAACGCCTTCGGAAATAAAATCGGCGGGGAATTGCTTCACCCCTTGCCCTTCTCCCAAAGAGAGAGAAGAAAAAGGATAATGCCACTGAGCATAAGGCATAGCACCGCTATCAAACCAAACATCAATCAAATCTGGCTCACGATACATTTTATCGCCTTTTTCCGAAACTAAAATAATTCTATCTACATAAGGGCGGTGTAAATCAGGTAGTTCTGTGGGTTGTTGCAAGCCTAAAATTTGATTGGCTTTTTCTATTTCTGCTTTTAATTCAGCAAGCGAGCCAATACATTTTTCTTCACTGCCGTCTTCGGTTCGCCAAATGGGTAGCGGCGTTCCCCAGTAGCGTGAGCGTGATAAGTTCCAGTCCACTAAGTTTTCCAACCAACTGCCAAAACGTCCTGTTCCTGTACTTTCGGGCTTCCAGTTAATAGTTTTATTAAGTTCCACCATTCGCTCTTTGAGAGCCGTAGTACGGATAAACCAGCTATCCAAAGGATAGTACAAAACAGGCTTGCCTGTACGCCAGCAGTGCGGATAGCTGTGCAAATACTTTTCTACTTTGAAGGCTTTATTTTCTTCTTTAAGAATGATTGAAATAATTACATCAGTGGATTTGTAATTTTCTTGCTTTTCATCTTCGGAAAGATAATTTTTTACGTAAAAATCATTTTCTCCGAACTCTTTATGCGTTTTGATATTATACTTTTTGATACCTTCGGCTAAATGTTTGCCTACCTCTTTTACAAATTTTCCTTTTTTATCCACAAGGGGCGAAGGTTTGCCGTTTTCATCAAGCACCAACACCGAAGGCACGCCATTGGCTTTACAAACACGGAAGTCATCAGCACCAAATACCGAAGCCGTATGCACTACGCCTGTACCATCTTCGGTAGTAACGAAATCGCCTGCAATAACACGGAAAGCATTTTTCTGTAATTCTTCATTGCTTACATAAGGCATAAGTTGCTCGTAGCGAATTTCCAGAAGGTGTTTGCCCTGAAATTCTTTCGCAATTTCAAAAGGAATGAGTTTATCACCTGCTTTGTAGTCGGAAAGTTTGAGTTCTTTGGCTTTATCAGAAAAATATTTAGGCAATAAATCTTTGGCTAAAATCACTGAAATGGGTTTGTGCGTGTAAGGGTTAAAGGTTTTAATTTTGACATAGGTAATTTCTTCGCCCACAGCCAAAGCACAATTGGAAGGGAGTGTCCAAGGGGTGGTTGTCCAAGCTAAAATTCTTACATCTTCATTTTCGTCTTCAAATAAGAATGCAGATTTTTCATTCAGAATAACTTTGAATTGAGCAACGATAGATGTATCAGAGACATCTTGGTAAGTGCCAGGGTAGTTGAGTTCGTGAGAACTTAAACCCGTACCTGCCGCAGGCGAATAAGGCTGAACCGTGTAGCCTTTGTAAAGCAAGCCTTTTTCGTAAAGTTTTTTGAGTAAATACCAAAGTGTTTCAATGTAATTATTTTCATAAGTAATGTAAGGATTTTCTAAATCTACCCAATAGCCCATTTTTTCGGTAAGGTCATTCCATTGGTCAGTGTACATCATTACGGTTTCACGGCACTTTTGGTTGTACTCTTCAATGGAAATCTTTATACCAATGTCTTCTTTGGTAATGCCTAAAGATTTTTCTACTTGTAATTCTACGGGCAAGCCGTGCGTATCCCAACCACCTTTGCGTTCTACACGAAAACCTTTGAGGGTTTTATAGCGGCAAAAAATATCTTTAATGGTGCGAGCCATTACGTGATGAATACCGGGCGTGCCATTTGCCGAAGGAGGACCTTCATAGAAAACAAATTCGGTAGCTTTTTCTCGTTGAGAAATGGATTTTTCAAAAATTTTATTTTCTTTCCAAAATTTAAGTACCTCTTGGGCTACTTCGGCGTAATGTAAATTTTTGTGTTCGGGATACAACATAACCTATTCAATTTAACTTTCAGAGCTGATTGGGAGGGCAAAGTTAGGAAAAAATTGTAAATCTGCAAATTGCAATTTTGTTTCTCTCCAAGAAATCCTCTCGCACTTTCAATTTTTTTGATATGTTTTGGTTTTTTCATTTAAAATTTCTATTTTGTGGAAGTTTGGCAAAGAAAATCAAGAAATCTAATGGAAAATCTATTTCAAAGCTTAACAGGGCTGTTGCAGGGCGATACGCTCAAAAATATGGCTCAACAATTTGGTGTAAATGAAGAGGCTGTGCAAAAGGTAGTTGCAATGGGCTTACCTATGATTCTTGGCGGTTTGAACAAAAACGTTCAGCAAGAAGAAGGGGCAAAATCTTTGGATAAAGCTCTTGAAAAACACGATGGAAACCTTCTGAATAATATTACTTCTGCACTGACCAGCAATTCTCAAAATATTATCCAAGACGGAATGAAAATTTTGGGACACGTGTTAGGTAATACTCAACAAAATGCCCAAAATCAAATCAGTAAAAGTGCGGGCGTAGGTATGGAAACCGTAGGCAATATTCTTGCCGCCGTTGCTCCCATAGTGTTGGAATTCTTGGGACAGCAGAAAAAACAACAAGGCTTAGATGTAAAAGGAGTAATTAATATCGTAAATACCACAACACAACAAGTTCCCCAGCAAGAAATGAGCTTTATCCAAAAATTTTTAGATAGGGACGGCAGTGTATTAGATGATGTTATGGATATTGGCTCCAAATTTATGAGCAGTTTTTTCAGCAATAAAAACGAGAAAAAGTAAAATCTTTTCACTTAAATTCTTAAATTGCCAACAAATTCTGAAAATGAGTTTGTTGGCTTTTTTATGAAGTTATGAGAGTTTTTCCGTTACTACTTTTGGCAGTTATCCTAACGTCTTGTCGGCTTTATAATCAAAATATTATGTTCAAGGCAAATGGCGACCTTATTTACGATAAAGTACTACTCGCCAAAATGAATGCCGAAGATAATTACCGCATTAAACCTTTTGATAGATTGGTTTTTCGCCTTTATAGCAACCAAGGGCAACTTATTCAGTATATTGGAGCTTTGGAAGGTGTAAATCCGCCCGACCCCAGTACGGGCATTGGCAACCCTAATTTACTAAACCAACAGCAGCAACAGCAAACCCTCAATAATCCTGTAAATTTTACAGCCTATACCGTACAAGTAGATGGAAGCGTATATCTGCCTGTGGTGGGAGCAGTGCCTTTGGAAGGACTTACGGCTCGCCAAGCCGATAGCTTACTTTCTGTAAAATATGCGGTTTTATACAAAAATTGCTTTGTCCGAACGCAATTTCTCAATAAAAGGGTGATTGTTTTTAAGGGGGCAAAAGGTGAAGTAGTGCCATTGCTCAATGAAAACACTACACTTGTGGAAATTTTAGCCCAGACAGGAGGTATGCCCAACGATACGCGTGCTACCAATATTCGCCTGATACGTGGCGATTTGAAAAACCCGAATGTTTTTGTGATAGACCTTTCTACTGTGGAAGGAATGAGAAGAGTAAATCTGCAACTTCAGCCCGATGATATTATTTATGTAGAGCCTATTCGTAAAACTTTCTTGGAAGCGATTAGTGATGCTTCACCTGTGATTAGTCTTGTTACAAGTATGACAACTTTCGTGCTGACAATATTTTTGTTATCGCGTTAGTTTGCGTTGTTCTAAGAAATCTTGCAAAATAATGGTTGCACTGATTTTATCCAAATTGCCTGATTCTTTGCGGCGGTCTTTCTTTTTACTGCCTGCAGAAAGCATTGTTTGCATAGCCATTTTGCTTGTGAAACTTTCATCTACAAAAAAAATCGGTATTTGAGGAAATTTGCTTTGTACTTTGCTAACAAAACCCTCTATGGCAAGTGTTCTTTCGTTTTGAATGGAGGCATTGGGTTTGCCAATCACAAAAGCCTCAACGGGTTCTTTTTGCAAATACTTTTCTAAAAAATCAAAGATTTCGCTTGTGGATACGGTTTCCAAAGCGGTAGCAATGATTTGCTCGTTATCTGTAACGGCAAGCCCTACACGTTTTGAACCATAATCTATGGCAAGGACTCGGGGCATAAAGTTTAGATTTGAATGTTTGCAATATGAGCTTGAAATTAAAATTTTTGATAAGTTTTTACAAAAAATTAGAGGATAAGTTATTTTTTTTTGTAGCTTTCGCCTGAAAAATAATCCTTTTTTTATGGAAGAATTAGTAAAAAAGCTCGTTGCTGAGGCAGGCATTACAGAAGAGCAAGCCAAAAAGGCTTTAGAAGTATTCAAAAAGGAAGCTCAACAGGAAGGTTTTATGGAAAAACTGGGTGATTGGGCTGAGGGTGCGAAAGAGAAATTGGGAGATTTTGCCGAAGATGCCAAAGAAAAATTAGAAGACTTGGCAGAAGAGGCAGGAGAAGCTCTTGGTAAAGCCAAAAATTTTGTTGCTGGCGTATGGAACAAAATGACAGGTAGCGAAGAGAAAGAAAAGAAACAAGCCGAGGAGAAAAAGGAAGAAGAGAAAAAATAAAAATTTTCAAAAAAGTTTTTTACTTTGCCGAAAAATCTCTAATTTTGCGTCCTTAATTAGAGAAAGGTGGGTATTTTGCAGGAATATACCGTTGAAATTGCCAAACTTCAAAATAAGGATTATCATTATACTTGGAGTGGGAACAGAGCTTTTTTTGAGTTTTTTGAAGAGTCTTTGGTGCAGAACGGCAACTTTGAGGTAAAAATGAAACTGCGGAAATCCGATGCTTTATTGCAGTTGGATTTTGATATTCAGGGGAATCTGGAGCTTGTATGCGATAGAAGTTTGGATATATTTTCATATCCTTTTCAAACACAGGGCAAACAAGTCTTGCAGTTTTCCGACCACAACGAAGTACTTGATGATGAGTTTGAACTTATTGCCAAAGGTACGCCGCAAATCAATGTTGCTCAATACATCTACGAGCTAATTATGCTCGCCGTACCAATGAAAAAACTTCACCCACGTTACCAAGAAAAAAGTAACGAAGGGGATATCAAGTTGGTGTATAGCAGTGAAGAAAAAGAATTAAAAAAAGAAACAGAAGAGAAAAACGCAGAAATAGACCCTCGTTGGGCAGAACTTAAAAAACTTTTAGAGAATAAAAAATCATAAACCCAAAATCTTACGACTATGCCACATCCTAAGCGAAAAATATCAAAAACTCGCCGAGATAAGCGTAGAACACACTACAAAATTACGGCTGTGCCTCTTACTACCTGCCAAGAAACAGGTGAAGTTCACGTAATGCACCGTGCTTACGTTGTAGATGGCAATTTATACTATAATGGCAAATTGATGATTGAAGGCTACGAAAAAGTGTAAATTTTTTCACCTTTAATGCTTAAAGTAGCCTTATGAAAATTGCCATTGATGCAATGGGAGGCGATTTTGCCCCCCAAGCTACCGTAGAAGGTGCTGTACTGGCGGCAAAAAAGTTTTCAGATGCTCAAATCCTGCTAATAGGCAAGCAAGATGAAGTTCAAGCCTTGCTAAATGGGTATGGTATTGCATCTAATAATCTGCAAATTATTCACGCCGATGAGGTAATTGAAATGGGCGAACACCCCACCAAAGCCCTGCAACAGAAGCAAAAATCCAGCATTGCGGTAGGTTTTTATCTCTTGCAAAATCAAAAAGTAGATGCCTTTTGCGGTGCAGGAAATACGGGAGCGATGATGGTAGGGGCATTGTTTAGTGTTAAGGCTATTGAAGGAGTTTTTCGTCCGCCCATTATTAGTCACGTACCCCAACTGAATGGCAAAACAGCAGTTATTTTAGATGTTGGAGCTAATACCGACTGCAAACCCGAAGTACTTGCACAATTTGCTATTTTGGGAAAAATCTACGCCGAAAATGTTTTGCAGATAGCCAGTCCTCGTGTAGCTCTGATGAATGTAGGCGAAGAGGAAGGGAAAGGTAATTTGCAAGTAAAAGAAGCCTACAATCTTATCAAAGAAAACAAACAGCTGAATTTTACAGGCAACGTAGAAGGTAGAGATATTTTCTTTGATAAGGCTGATGTAATAGTTTGTGATGGTTTTGTGGGTAATGTTATTCTCAAAATGGCAGAATCTTTTTATGATATTGCTCAAAAACAACAAATCAACGATAGTTTCCTCAATCAACTCAATTACGAAGCCATTGGTGGAAGTCCTATTTTGGGCTTGAATGGAAATGTGGTGATTGGACACGGCATCTCTTCGGCTTTGGCTATTCAGAATATGATAGGCATAGCCAAAAAAATGGCAGAAAGCCGGGTTCATTTGAAAATCAAAAATGCTTTTCACGCTTAATACACGTATGCTATGCAAATAAGAGCCGCTATTACAGGAATTGCTACTTATGTTCCTGATGATGTACTCACCAATCAAGATTTAGAAAAAATGGTAGATACCACTGATGCGTGGATAACAGAAAGAACAGGTATCAAAGAAAGACACATCTTGAAAGGCGAAGGATTAGGAACTTCTTATATGGGGGCAAAAGCAGTTCAGGCTCTTTTAGAAAAAACAGGCACTCACCCCGATGAAATAGAATTACTTATCTGTGCTACGGCTACTGCTGACTTTGTTTTTCCCGCTACTGCCAATCTCATTGCTAACGAAGTAGGCATCAAAAAAGCCTTTCATTACGATGTAATGGCGGCTTGCTCGGGTTTTATTTACGCTTTGCATACAGCATCTAAATTCATAGAGACAGGCACTTACAAAAAAGTGATTGTAGTAGGGGCGGATAAGATGTCTTCTATTATTGATTATACAGATAGAGCCACTTGTATTATTTTTGGAGATGGAGCAGGAGCTGTTTTGCTTGAACCTACCACCGAGTATTTGGGCATTATTGATGCTTGGATGCGTTCTGATGGGGCAGGTTGGGTACATTTGCACCAGAAAGCAGGCGGTAGTCGCAGACCGCCTACCCACGAAACCGTAGAAAAACGTGAGCATTTTGTTTATCAAGAAGGGGCAATAGTTTTCAAACATGCCGTACAAGGTATGGCAGAGGCTTGCCTCAATGTAATGGAAAGAAACAACTTACAATCGTCTGATATAGATTGGCTAGTGCCGCACCAAGCCAACAAACGCATCATTGATTCCACTTATCAAAGAATGGGGCTTCCTGCCGAAAAAGTAATGCTTAATATTCACAAATACGGCAATACTACCAATGCCACCATTCCTTTGTGCCTTACCGATTACGAAAGCCAACTTCGTAAAGGGCAAAACCTTATCTTTGCCGCTTTTGGGGGAGGCTTTACTTGGGGAGCTATCTACCTCAAATGGGCTTACGACCCTGTATAGCCAAGTATTTCTGTCTTAACTTTTTTGGGTAATTGTGCAACTACCAAATCGTAGGAGTCATCAATCCATTGCCAAAGGAGCTTTTTCGGAATACCTGCTTTCAGTATTATAGTGTTCCAATGTTTTTTATTCATATGATAACCAGGCAAAACGAAATCGTACTCTTCTCGTAAGGTAAGAGCTTTGCTTGGCTCGCACTTGAGATTTACGGATAATATCTCTTCGGCAATATTGCAAAGAGCAAACATTTTTCCATAAACCTTGAAGACCAAAGTTACTTCATCAAAAGGGAATTCTTCGGTTACGCATTTTTTGGCAAGGCAGTAATTGCGTAGTTCTTCAATATCCATAAGGAAAATTATTGCAATCTTGGTAGAACTTTTGCCATAATCCATTCATCTTCGCAAATTTTATCGCCCATTATAAAAATCCAATCACCGATTTTCTGAAAGCCAAATTTTTCATAAAAACGAATAGCTTGCTCGTTTTTACTCCATACACCGAGCCAAAGTACATCAAAATTTTCATTTTGAGCAACTTGCAGGGCAATTTTCATTAGTTCCGAGCCGATTTTTAGCCTGTGGGCAAAAGCAAAAAGATATAATTTTTCAATTTGCAGAAAATTTTTTCCCAAATGTATGTATTTGTCAGGAATTGCGTTACGAATAATTTTGAGGTATCCGCAGGGTTTTTCTTCCCAAAAGGCTATCCAAAAAGAAATATCAGGATTTAGCAGAGCATTCTGAAAATGAGAAATTTGCATATTTTGCTGAATGTAGGCTTCTACAAGTTCTTTGCCATCAATGGGTATCCATTTTTCACGGAAAGTTTCTTGGGCAAGATACAATAGAGTAGGCAAATCTTTGGGGGTTGCTTGCCAAATAGTGAGCATTTTCAGATTTTTTGTAATAAATTGACAAAAATTTAGTTACTTCAAGAGCAAATTTAACTTTTTAGGTAAAATGAGCAAAACGAGAGAATTTAGTTTTCGGTATGAGGTTTATGAAAATGAAGCAGAACTTTCGGAAATAGAACGCATTTTGCTTGCCAAAGCGAAAGCTATCAACGAAAAAGCCTATGCTCCTTATTCTAATTTTTGGGTGTCTGCGTGTTTATACTTAACAAATGGCGAGTTTGTAGAGGGCATAAATCAGGAAAATGCGGCGTATCCTTCGGGCTTGTGTGCCGAAAGAGTAGCACTTTTTCGGGCAGGGGTGCAGTTTCCTGATGTACAGATAGAAAAAATAATGATTATGGCACGATTCAAAGAGGCTGTATGGCAGTATGTTTCGCCTTGTGGTGCTTGCAGGCAAGTAATGATGGAGTTTGAGGAAAAACAAGGTAAAAATATAGAAGTCTTGCTTTACACAGGAACAAGTATCATAAAAATTTTTGCAGTAAAAGACCTTCTACCTTTTCATTTTGAAAAAGAAATCTTACTAAAAAATTCGTAGAAAAACTTTTCTGGTTTTCGTACAAAATCCTCTAAATTTTGTTATATTTGCTACAATGGTTTCTTGAAAATTCACGCAAATCTGAAAATTATGCAACAAGTTGCCCCTTATAAGCCTAAAAATCATATCCGTATTGTTACGGCGGCTTCACTTTTTGATGGACACGATGCCGCTATCAATATAATGAGACGCATTATGCAAAGCACAGGAGCCGAGGTGATTCATTTAGGACACAACCGCTCCGTAGCCGAAATTGTAGATTGTGCTATCCAAGAAGATGCCCAAGCCATTGCTATTACGAGCTATCAAGGCGGACACGTGGAGTTTTTCAAATATGCTTACGATTTGCTCAAACAAAAAGGAGCGGGACATATACGCATTTTCGGAGGAGGTGGAGGTACTATTTTGCCCTCTGAAATTGAGGAATTACACGCTTACGGCATTACTCGTATCTATCACCCCGACGACGGCAGAGCTATGGGCTTGCAAGGTATGATTAACGATGTGCTTCAAAAATGCGATTTTTCTACTTTTAATCTGTATAAAACTACGAGTAGTGGAGGAAATGTCGCTTCTGCCGCCGCTCAGCCCCAAGAAGATTTACAAACGCTTTTGCAAATGGCAAGTGAAAAAAGTCATTTAGCTATTGGCAGACTTATTTCAGTGGCAGAAAATTTCCCTGAAACTTATCAAGAAATTAAAGACCAAATTCTGAAAGGGCAATCTAAAAAAATTCCTGTTTTGGGTATCACAGGTACAGGCGGGGCTGGTAAATCGTCTATGATTGATGAAATCGTAAGGCGTTTTGTATTGGATTTTGAGGATAAAACCATAGCCGTAATTTCCGTAGACC
The DNA here is from genome assembly GCF_002843425.1 of Raineya orbicola. Taxonomy (GTDB): domain Bacteria; phylum Bacteroidota; class Bacteroidia; order Cytophagales; family Thermonemataceae; genus Raineya; species Raineya orbicola. The sequence goes on along the minus strand of NZ_NKXO01000011.1, from coordinate 46,689 downwards.
CTTCTAAACGCAAATCAGGGGGGGCTTTGCTTGGCGACCGTATCCGTATGAACTCTATTCATCACCCACGCGTGTATATGCGAAGCCTTGCTACACGTCAGAGCAATTTGGCTTTGAGCAGATACGTGCAAGATGCTATTGATATTTGCAAATTTGCAGGTTTTGATATGATTATCGTAGAAACATCGGGTATTGGGCAATCGGATACAGAAATTGTAGAACACTCTGATGTTTCTTTGTATGTAATGACTTCCGAATATGGTGCCGCCACACAGCTTGAAAAAATTGATATGCTGGATTTTGCTGATGTAATTGCCATCAATAAATTTGATAAACGTGGCTCTTTGGACGCCCTGCGTGATGTGCGTAAGCAATATAAACGAAACAAAGGACTTTGGGATACACCTGATGAAAAATTACCTATTTTCGGAACTATTGCAAGCCAATTCAACGACCCAGGCACCAATGTTTTGTACCGAAACATAATGGATAAAATTGTAGAGAAAACAGGCGTTACGGCTTTACAATCCGACTTTGAAATTACTGAGAAAATGTCGGAAAAAGTCTATATTATTCCGCCTGAAAGGGTACGTTATTTAGCTGAAATCTGCGAAACTAGCGAAAATTATGATAAGTTCGTAAGAGAGCAAACTGCTATTGCTCGTCAGATGTACCAACTCAAAGGCACGATTGATATGCTTCGTGCTGAAATTGGCAAAAAGGTGATTGAAATCAAGGAGCAAAGTGAAGATTTGGTGTATGTGATTGAGCATATTCAAGGTGAGCCTGATTACCTCAAAGACCTCATCAACAAATACAATGAGCTTGAAAAAAAATTAGACCCTGAATGTAAGGCGATGCTCAAAGATTGGGAGGCTACCAAAAAACGTTACAAAGCCGAAAAATATCAGTTTCAGGTACGCGATAAAATCATAGAGCAAGACTTGTATCATACTTCACTTTCAGGGACGAAAGTGCCAAAAGTAGCTTTGCCCAAATACGAAGATTGGGGCGATATTCTCAAATGGTTGCTAACCGAAAATGCACCCGGCTTTTTCCCTTATGCCAGCGGGGTATTTCCGCTCAAACGTGAAGGCGAAGACCCTACACGTATGTTTGCAGGCGAGGGCGGTCCTGAAAGGACTAACAAGCGTTTTCATTACGTTTCCAAAGGCTTGCCTGCGAAAAGGCTTTCTACCGCCTTTGATAGCGTAACACTTTACGGCGAAAACCCTGACCACCGCCCCGATATTTATGGCAAAATTGGCAATTCAGGCGTGAGTGTCTGCACGCTTGATGACGCCAAAAAGTTATATTCAGGTTTTAATCTTTGCCACCCTGCCACATCGGTTTCAATGACTATCAACGGACCTGCCCCGATGATTCTCGCTTTTTTTATGAATACTGCCATAGATCAGCAGTGCGAACTTTATATCAAAAAGAACGGCTTGGAAGCAGAAGTACAGGCAAAAATTGATGAAATCTATAAAAACCTTAATGTACCTCGTCCTACCTACAACGGCGTTCTACCCGAAGGAAACGATGGCTTGGGGCTGATGCTTTTAGGTGTAGCGGGCGACCAAGTCTTACCCAAAGAAGTTTATGAAAAAATAAAAGCTGAAACGCTTTCCGTAGTACGTGGAACGGTGCAAGCCGATATTCTCAAAGAAGACCAAGCCCAAAATACTTGCATTTTTTCCACAGAATTTGCCTTGCGAATGATGGGCGATATTCAGCAGTATTTCATTGACCACAAAGTACGCAATTTTTATTCGGTTTCTATTTCGGGTTATCATATTGCCGAAGCAGGAGCTAATCCTATCACGCAATTGGCTCTCACGCTTTCTAATGGCTTTACTTTTGTAGAGTATTATTTAAGTCGTGGAATGCACATTGATGACTTTGCCCCCAATTTCTCTTTCTTTTTCTCCAATGGTATGGACCCCGAGTATTCGGTTTTAGGACGTGTAGCAAGACGCATTTGGGCGAAGGCTATCAAATACAAATACGGAGGCAACGAAAGAAGTCAGAAACTCAAATATCATATTCAAACTTCAGGACGTAGCTTGCACGCACAAGAGATTGCTTTCAACGATATTCGCACTACTTTGCAGGCTTTGTATGCTATTTACGATAATTGTAACTCCCTGCACACCAACGCTTACGACGAAGCCATCACTACACCTACCGAAGAGAGTGTAAGGCGTGCTATGGCAATTCAGATGATTATTAACCACGAATTAGGGCTTGCTAAAAATGAAAATCCTTTACAGGGTTCTTTTATTATAGAAGAACTCACTGACCTTGTAGAGCAAGCTGTTTTGAATGAGTTTAGAGCTATTTCGGAGCGTGGTGGGGTACTGGGTGCAATGGAGCGAATGTATCAGCGTAGCAAGGTACAAGAGGAAAGTATGTATTACGAAATGAAAAAACACACAGGCGAATTGCCTATTATTGGGGTAAATACTTTTTTAGACCCCAATGGCTCACCAACCATTGTACCCGCCGAAGTGATACGCTCTACTACCGAAGAAAAAGAATATCAAATAGCTATGCGTGATGCTTTCCACAAGCGAAATGCCCAAAAAGCCCCTGAAATGCTCAAATATTTGCAAAAAGTTTCGGTGGAAAATGGTAATATTTTTGAGGCTCTTATGGAAACAGCAAAATATTGCAGTTTAGGGCAAATGTCAAAAGCCTTGTACGAAGTAGGCGGACAATATAGGAGAAATATGTAAGAGTTCAGAAATGGCTCAACTTGAATAGGACTTAGAAATAAAAGCTCTCGCAAATTGTATAAAAAATGCCCACATCGGTAAAATGTGGGCATTGAATTTTACTGCGTAGCTTCAGCATCTTTGGCTTTCTTTTTCTTGCGGTCTTTCTTTTTCTTTTTACCTTTTTGAGCCGCCGCCTCGGCTTCGGCTTTTGCCTTTTCAGCTTCTAAGCGAGCTTTTTCGGCTTCTGCTTTGGCTTTTTCAGCTTCCAAGCGAGCTTTTTCGGCTTCTGCTTTGGCGAGGTCTTCTACCAAAACTTTACCATTTACATCTAATTCTGTAATCTGATAGCCCAAACGCATCAGTCCTTTGCCAACAACGTTTTTATCGCCTACTACCACAATAGCCATATTGTTGTAAGGCAAATATTTTTTTGCCAACGCATCAATTTCCGATTTACTGATGTTTTTCAAGATTTCATTTTGTTTTTCAGTAAAGTTTGTAGGCAGATTGTAAGTAAGAATACGATTTAAGAAAGAGGCTTTTTGGAAAGAAGTTTCATAACGCAAAGCCTCTGATTGCCCGATAGAGGATTTGGTGAAGGCAAGTTCTTTTTCAGTAATACCACTTTCGGCGTAATTACGAATTTCTTTCATAAACTCAAATACGGCACTATCGGTAGCTTGAATTTTGATACCGCCGCTGGCTGTGTATCGCATATCGTAGTCGCCTGCTATAAACGAAGACCTTGCTCCATAAGTCCAGCCCTTATCTTCACGCAAATTCAGATTGATACGGCTATTGAAAGCCCCGCCCAAAATATAGTTCATCAAACTGATTTTGTACGATTCGCCCAAAGCATCAAACTTAACAGCAGGTGTTACGTAGCCAATACGAATTTCAGATTGAGCCGATTTGGGCTTATCAATAAGGTAAATTTGCGTTTTGGCAATAGGCTGAATAGGCTCGGGAGTATATTTGAAGCGGAAACCTTGACGAGCCTCAGGCGTATCATCGGCGGGTGTGCCTTTGCCAACTTTTCCCAAGAATGCCAGTTTAGGCAAAATCTCTTTGTCGGTAATATCGCCTACGATAACCAAATTTCCACTCACTTTACCCGGTTTCAGGTTTGCCATTTCGTGTAAATAGCGAACATCATCAAGAGTGATTTTTTCGTAGGTTTCAATAGTTCCTGCGTTGTCGTAAGCTCTAATTTCTTTGAAGCCGTGCAAAAGTTTGCCATATACATCAGAGGCGATAAAAGTGGCTTGTGTTTGGCGATTTTTGAGAGCTTGTAAATTTTGTTTTTTGATACGCTCAAAATCTTCATTGGTAAATTTGGAGCGATAGAGACGCTCTTCAAAAAGTTTCAGCGTTTTGTCTAAATTCTTTTTGAGACATTGTACCCTAAATTCCAAACCTTCATCACCTACGCCTACTGAAATAGAACTACCGAGTTTTTCAAGTTCTTGGCTGAATTGTTCGGCGGTGTAGTTTTCAGTGCCTTCGTTCATCATATCCTCCAAAAGGTCAGCAGTACCTGCTTTTTCAGGATACAAATTCAGATGACCGCCCTTTTTCAGGCTCAAAAGCAATGTAACCGTAGGGATTTCGTTGTTTTGTGTTCCTAAAATTTGAATACCGCTATTGAGTTCAGAACGCCATACTTTGGGAACTTTCACCACCGGATTAGGACCGGGAGCAGGTTTTTTGCTTCTGTCAAAATTATCTTTGGGTTTGTTGTATTTCAGCCCTGCATAGCCGTAATCAGGAGCTACATAGCCCGATTTATCAATGGTATAATTATCTTCTGCGGCAATGAGGTTTCTTTGTCCTTTGGGGTAGTAGCTTAAAATAACAGCGGGTTTGCCTTTGATGTACTGGTTATAAACACGAATAACATCTTCTTTTTTCAAACTACGAATTCTTTTAAGCTCTTCTGTAATGTAATTGGCATTACCCGTAAAAGTTTGATAAGCGGCGAGCAAACTTGCTTTTCCTGAAACGCTTGAAAGACGATTGACGAAATTTGCTTCTTGTTTAGCAACAAATTTTTTGACATCATCGTCAGTTACGCCTCTTTTTTCAAATTCGGCGATAGCTTCACGAAGCATTTTTTCCATTTCGGCTAAATTTTTGCCTTGCGAAGGTATAACCTGAAAAGAAAATTCGCCTGCAAGTTCGCTGGTGCTATTGAATGTAGAGGCTTGCAGAGCTTGTTGGGTTTTTACCATTTTTTGGTAAAGAATAGAATTTTTCCCTTGTCCAAGAATTTCAGCAAGGCAATCCAAAGCAGTTTCATCAGCAGAATAGGCTTGAGGTACAGGGAAAACCATAGCTAAAAGGGGAAAGCGAATGTAATTATCTTCAAAAGAAACGTAGCGGTCTTTGTCTAACTTGGCAAGCATTGGAGGCATATTTTTTACTTCGGGTCCGCGAGGGATAGAACCGAAATATTTTTCTACTAATTTTACCACTTCTTTTGGATTTACATCACCTGCCACGGTCAGAACGGCGTTGTTAGGTCCATACCAACGCAAAAAGAAATTTTTGAGGTCATTCACATCAACTCTATCCAAATCTTCTACATAGCCAATAGTAAGCCAAGAGTAGGGGTGTCCGTAAGGATAAAGATTTTTTGCAACATTTTCCTGTACTAATCCGTAGGGTCGGTTATCGTAGTTTTGCCCACGTTCATTTTTTACGGTGGCTCTTTGAACTTCAAACTTTTTCTGTGTAACGGCATCCAGCAAGAAACCCATACGGTCGGCTTCTAGCCAAAGAGCTACTTCCAACTGATTGGCAGGCAGAGTTTCAAAGTAGTTGGTGCGGTCGCGATTGGTAGTTCCGTTGAGTGTGCCTCCTGCTTCGGTAACAATTTTGAAATGTTCTTCATCAGCAACATTATCCGAACCCTGGAACATCATATGCTCAAAGAAGTGAGCAAACCCCGATTTCTTGATTTCTTCCCGTGCCGAACCTACGTGATACGTTACATCTACGTGTACGATAGGGTCTGAATGGTCTTCGTGGATAATGAGTGTCAGCCCATTAGGCAATACGTACTTTTCGTAAGGGATAACGATTTCATTTCCTTTTTTGGTTACCTTCTGCACCAATTTGGCTTGCCCCATAGCCCAAAAAGCCACAAGCAAACCTAACGCAGAGAAAATAAGTTTTTTGCGTAGCATATAGATAAAGTTTTGGTTTTATAGAAAACGTTTGCAAAGCTAAAAAATTATTGCTAAAATGTAATTTTTTCGTAGAAAAATACATTTTTTAACAAGAAAGAATTACAGGCGTTAAGTATAAAAATTTTCCAATGTACTTTCATAAAGCTATTGGGATTGTATTTTATTTTTTGTTTTTTACTGCTTTTTCGCAAGAGATGAGCAGTGGATTCAAATTTGCTAAACTCAACCGAAAATTTACTCGTATCTCTTTTCAACTTGCCAACAATCTCATTGTTGTACCTTTATTTCTCAACGAAAAAGCCGATACGCTTAATTTTGTATTAGATACAGGAGTGGGGACTACCATTTTTATTGATAGCACCTTTTTGCAAACTATGCAAGCGGATACCTCAAATCTGCGAAAGGTGATTGTAAAAGGTGGGGGTATTGGAGAAATTATTACAAGTTACCTTGTTCCCAAACAGCACTTACAGATAGGAAGTTTAGTAGCTTCCCAGCAAAATGTTTTGGTTTGCTCACAGACCTTACACTATATTTCTACCTATGCAGGTATGCGTATTTGCGGGATTGTGGGTTATGATTTTTTCAGAAACTTGGTGGTAAAAATTGATTATATCAGAAAAGAACTGCTTATCTACGAGCCGCAATATTTTACAGAAAAAATTTTGCCGAAATGCAAACCTTCGCAAATTCATAAAATTACTTTGCAACGCCAGAAACCTTACATTTGGGCTTCCTACGTAAATGAAAGCAACGATACTATTCCTTTGCGATTGCTCATAGATACAGGAGCAGGGCATTCGGTTTCTTTGGATATAGGTACCCGAAAGGGAATTGAGCTACCCAAAAAGCACATTCAAAGTAATTTGGGAGTGGCTGTTAATGGAGTAGTTTTGGGTAAAATAGCACGAATTAAACAACTGCAAATCGGGAAATTCTCTTGGCTCAACGTACTTACAACCTTCCCTGATAGCTCTTTGGTAGCTTTTCGTGATGAGGGGGTAAGTCGTAATGGTAGTATTGGAATGGGCATTTTAGAGCGTTTTGATGTTACACTAAACTACCCACAGCAGTTTTGCATTTTTTCGCCTAACCTGAAATATAATAAAGGTTTTGATATAGGTTTTTCGGGTTTGGAACTAATTTCACAGGGAAAGTTTTACCGAGAATATAAAATTGTGGCTATTCACCCGCTTTCCGAAGCCCATAGAGCAGGTTTGCAAGTTGGTGATGAAATTTTGGCTATCAACAATCATTTTACTTCTTTGCTTAATATTTCGCAAGTTTATGAACTTATAGATGCCAAAGAACAAACCCTGAATTTACTGATTCGCAGAGCGGGCAAATTGCAGGTAGTATCTTTCAGAACCAAACGTATAATTTAGTATATTTTGACCAAAATACGGCTAAATTTTTGCAATTTTGTAAAAAAACTTACAAATTTACCAACTTGTAAAAATTTTCAAAAACTCATTAAACCAACAAAGTAGCAACTCAATCTAATCAGAGGCTTAAACCTTCGCTTTTATGCGTATTCGCTTTTTTATTCGCTTGTATTGGCGAGAGATTGTAAAGATGTTACGGCTTAGTTCACCGATTATTGTGGCACAAATCAGCAGTGTGCTTATGGGCGTAACGGATAATATTATGGTCGGAAAACTGCGTGATGATGCCCCTTTGGCAGCAGCGGCGATTGCTAATATCATTTTTATATTGGTGGCTTGTTTGGGAATAGGGGTTTTTGCAACTATTTCGCCACTCGTGGCTAAAGCCAAAAGTTCGGGTAGAGGTCAGGAGTGTGGATTATATCTTTTTGCAGGAATGAAACTTTCTATTAGTTTAGGCTTTTTGCTTACCCTTTTACTGCTTGTTATTAGTTGGAACTTTCACTGGTTTGGGCAAAAAGAGAACGTAGAAAGTTTGGCAAAGAGCTATTTGCAAGTAATAGCTTTTTCAATGTTTCCGATGATGTTTTTTTTGGCTGTGAAGCATTTTAGCGATGGTTTGGGCGTAACAATGCCCGCAATGGTAATCACGGTAGTGGGACTTTTGGTGAATGTTTTTTTTAATTGGGTGCTTATTTATGGCAGATTAGGCTTTGCTGAAATGGGTTTGTATGGTTCGGGGCTTTCTACGCTGATTGCACGGGTAGTAATGGCTTGCTTGATGATAGTGTATGTGCTGGAATCTAATTTTTTTCTTTCCTTTTTGCCTAATATTCTCGCAGGAAACTCTACCAAAACGCAAACTTCACAAATTTTAAAATTAGGTATTCCAAGCGGTTTGCAGTACTTTTTTGAAACAGGCGTGTTTGTATTTTGTACGGTGGCATCGGGTTGGTTGGCGGTGGAGGCTCTTGCCGCTCACGGCATTATTTTGAGCATAGCTACCATTACGTATATGATTGCGGCGGGGGTTTCGTTTGCGGGGGCTATTTCGGTTGGGGGAGCTTTGGGCATTGGTAGTCGTGAGCGGGTAATGCGTTCGGGTATGGCTTCCATACTTTTGGTAAGCCTTCTTATGCTTTTTTGTTCTCTGATTTTGCAAGGATTTGGCGAAAATATCATTGCTCTTTACAAAAACAACAGCCTTGCAGTTATGGAAATAGCGAAAGGGCTGCTTTTCATATTCATATTTTACCTGCTTGCTGATGGTGTGCAAGCCGTAGGGGTTGGTATTTTGCGAGGCATAGGAGATGTCAATATTCCTACAATGATAACCCTTTTTGCTTACTGGATAGTGGGCATTCCTGCGAGCTTTTATTTGGGCAAATATACCGATTTGGGCGTAAAGGGAATATGGTTGGGGCTTACTTTGGGGCTTATTACTTCGGCGGTACTCCTTACAGGACGTTTTTTCTACCTTACGCGTAAAGAAAAATTGAAATTTGCGTAAATTTGCCCCAAAAACGAATGCTTACACATACACTTAGCGATACGATTGTAGCTCCTGCAAGCCCTGCGGGGGTAGGTGCTATTGCAGTAATTCGGGTTTCAGGAAAAAATGCCATAGAAATTACCAATGAAATTTTTTCAGGCAAAGATTTAACCCAAGTTCCTTCGCATACCATTCATTTTGGAACAATCAGAAGTGAAAAAGGTGAAATTATTGATGAGGTATTAGTGAGTGTTTTCCACGAGCCTAATTCCTTTACCAAAGAAAATAGCACTGAAATTTCTTGCCACGGTTCGCCTTATATTGTAGAGCAAATCTTAAAACGCTTGCTTTCCAAAGGGGCAAGAATGGCAGAGGCAGGCGAATTTACCAAAAGGGCTTTCTTGAATGGTAGATTTGACCTTGCCCAAGCCGAAGCCGTTGCCGATTTGATAGCTTCTACCTCACAAGCCTCTCATCAGGTCGCTATGAAACAGATGCGGGGTGGATTTTCGCAGAAAATCAAAGAGTTACGTAGTGAGCTTATTCGTTTTGCGGCACTTGTGGAATTAGAGCTTGACTTTGCCGAAGAAGATGTAGAATTTGCCAACCGAGCAGAGCTAAAAAGTTTTCTTCAAAATGTTACGCAATACGTAAATGAGCTTTTGCAATCTTTTGCTTGGGGGAATGTGCTGAAAAATGGCATTCCAACGGCTATTGTGGGCAAGCCTAATGCAGGAAAATCTACTTTGCTCAATACGCTTTTGCAAGAGGAAAAAGCTATAGTTTCGGATATTGCAGGCACAACACGCGATATTATTGAAGATGAAATCGTTTTGGACGGCATTCGTTTTCGTTTCATTGATACAGCGGGTTTGCGTGAAACGCAAGATACTATTGAAGCCATTGGCGTAGAGCGTGCCAAGCAAAAAATGCAGGAAGCCTCTCTGATTTTATACCTTGTGGATAGCTCAGAAATGAGCGAAAATCTTGACTTTTTGCAAAAAGAACTGCAAAATCTGCAAAAGCCTTATTTTATTTTATTCAACAAAACAGATAAACTTTCTGCTGAAAAAATTGCTGAATTGGAAAAAACACTTAATGCCTTGTGTATTTCTGCCAAAGAACAAAAAGGGATAGAAAAACTGAAAAAAAACCTCATTGAGCTTGTCAAGAAGCAAAAAATAAGTCATTCGGATATTGTTATCAGCAATGTAAGACATTACGATGCCCTTGCCAAAACGTATCAGTCCTTGCAAAAAGTTTTGGCTGATATTGAAACAGCGATTACAACCGATTTGCTGGCGGCGGATATTCGTGAGGCTATTCGGTATTTGGGGGAAATTATTGGCGAAGTAACAAGCGAAGACTTACTGGATTACATTTTTTCAAAATTTTGTATCGGGAAATAATATGAAAATTTTTGTAACAGGAGCTACAGGCTTTGTAGGTGAGCAGTTGGTTAAGAAATTAGCCGAAAATCCTCAAAATGAGGTGCATATTTTGGTGCGTTCTATTTCCAAAGCCAAAGAGATGTTTAGTAACTTGCCGAATGTGTTTCCTTTTCAGGGAGACCTACTGGAGGCAGAAAAAATCCAAAAGGCTATGCAGGAATGTGAGCAGGCGTATCATTTGGCGGCACAGGCGAAAGTCTGGGATAAAAATCCGCATAGCTTTTACGAAATGAATGTGCAAGGTACATTAAATATCGTTCAAACGGCAATTAAATTGAGATTAAAACGCATTGTGCTGACCTCTACGGCGGGGGTTTTAGGTGCTTCGCTCAATGGCGAAATGATTACCGAAAATACCCCTTTGCGTGTCCCATTAAGCACCGAATATGAAAAAACCAAAGCCCAAGCAGAAAAAGAAGTCCAAAAGTTCTTGGATAAAGGAGTAGAAGTGGTTACGGTCAATCCTACGCGTGTGTATGGCGGAGGGCAACGTTCTCAAAGCAATGCCGTAACAATGCTTTTAGAAAAATATGCACAAGGCAAGTGGCGAATTTTGCCCGGCAATGGTAAAAAAATTGGCAATTATGTTTTTATTGATGATGTTGTACAAGGGCATTTGCTTGCAATGCAGAAAGGTAAAAATGGAGAAAGATACATTTTAGGAGGCGAAAATGTTAGTTATGAAGAGCTTTTTGAAACTTTTGCAGAAATTACAGGGAAGAAACGTTGGCTTATGCCTTTGCCTGTACCTGTTATGAGTGGTTTTGCTCATTTGCAAATGCTAAAAACCCGCCTGATAGGTTCTGCACCGCTCATTACACCGCCATTTGTGAAAAAATATTTGTACGATTGGCAAGTGAGTAGCCAAAAAGCTCAAAAAGAATTAGGTTACACTATCACTCCCTTGAAAATTGGCTTGCAAAAAACTTGGGAATGGTTAAGTGGGGGTTCAAAGGGTTAAGTTTCAAAAGTTTGAGCATTTGCTTTTTGCCTTTTATAGAAAAAATGTAAAGAAATAGCAAAAAGTAGTCCAAAAGAAAGAGTTACCAGAAACGGGAATTGATAATCATCTTTGCCTATTTCTTCGCTGACAAGGTTTCTTTGAGCTAAGTACAAGGCAAGCACTTGTACGCCATTATTTACAAAATGCCCAAGCATTGGATAGAAAATATTTCCCGACCATACATACACATATCCCAGCAATGCCCCTAAAATCATTCTGGGGAAAAAGCCCAAAAACTGAAAATGAATAGCTGAAAAAATTGCTCCTGTAACCCAAACCGCCAAGTGCGGATTTTTGAACCAACGCAGAAATTCATTTTGCACAAGCCCACGAAATAAAAACTCTTCAGCAAAGGCGGGTATAATGGCAATTATCAAAAGCACTATAAGAAAATCACCGAAATCGTGCATTTGAGTAAGTTTTTGGGTAAGTAGCTCTAACTCTGCTTCGGTTTGGCGGATAGACTCATCAAAAATTCCGAAATGAATTTCCTTGTTCCACTGCATAATTTGAGCAATGAGCGGTAAAACAAAAAAGAAAACAGCTATTACCCAAAGCAAAGCAGGTCTATCTATTTTTGGATTAAGGTTCAAATCTGAAAAACTGCCACGTGCTACCCACGATTGATACAAGAAAGCTCCACCGCCTAAACCTGCAAGCAAAGAAAAAGCCTGTATAATCCACAGAATTTCTCGTTGTTGGGGAAAATTGCTGGATTTTTCAAGTAAAATATTTGTAACTTCAACCAAATCTTTGCCTACTACCAATGAGGCTGTGAGTATGCCCACAAATTGAGCTACTACCGAAGCTCCGAAAACTACCAAGGTAATAATAATCAGATTGAAAAGAGGGTGCGTGTTTTTCATTGAAAAAAATTAGTATTGTATGTCTAAAAACATTTTTCACCTATTATATGCCATAAGCTACTCTTGCTTGAATGCTTCTGCCTAATGTGATTTCATCGGCATATTCTAATTCGCTACCAATAGGTAAGCCGCGAGCTAAAGATGTGATTTTCAGATGAGTAAGATGTTTGAGCTGTTTGGTGATGTAAAAAGCAGTGGTATCGCCCTCTATACTTGCCGAGAGAGCTAAAATAATTTCCGAAATGTTTTCATTCTCAACTCTTTGAATAAGCTCTTGAATTTTGAGCTTGTCGGGTGTGATATTTTCAATGGGTGCTATCAGCCCGCCCAAAACGTGATACAAGCCCCTAAATTGCCCTGTATTTTCAACAGCGAGCAAATCTTTGAAATTTTCTACTACACAAATAACGCTTGTATCGCGTTGAGAGCTTGTACAAATAGAACAAACTTCTTCATCAGAAATATTGAAACAGCGTGAGCAGTAACGAATTTGATTACGCAAACGTGTAAGAGCTGATGTTAAGTTTTCAGTAAAAGAAGTTTCTTGTTTCAAAAGATGTAAAACTATCCGAAAAGCTGATTTTCTACCAATGCCCGGCAACTTGGCTATCTCACTCACGGCATCTTCAATAAGTTTGGAAGGAAAAGAGGTCATATAATTTTTTGCAAGGACGGAATACACCGCAAAACTAAAAATCTTTCTCTACATTTGCAAGTATGGATTTTTGAGGAATATAGCTAAGATTTCTCGGTGAGAGCATAAAAAAGTCCGCTACTGAGCGGACTACTTTGCTATTTGTTTTTTAACCTTTCGGAAAGTAAACGTATCAAATCAGGATTTTTAACTTCATTTTCTTTTAAGTTTCTCACTTCATCTTCGGGAGTAGGCACTAATTCATAGAATTTGTTTTGAACAAATATGAAATTCTTTTCACCATCTTTGGTAGGGATATTTTCTAAAATTTCATAGCTAAAGTCCCCAAAGATTTGTAGAACGTTCTTGCCATCATATTGATAGAAAATTTCTTTGGTAAAATCTTTGTTTTTTTCTGCTTTTTTGCTTTCGTTTAGCTTTTGATTGTTTTCAATTGTAAGTTTTTGAGTATTTTGGCTTGCAAAGTTTTCAGTAGTTGTAGTGGTGTTTTCAACAACTTGTTTAGATTCGTCTTTTTTCAAGGTTTCATTTTGAGTTTTCAAAACAACAGCCTGCTTTTGGTTAGTTTTTTCACTACCCCAATATTTCACAAAAAACCAAATCATTGCTACCAAACCTACTATGCCAAAACTAGCTGCAATCCATTGCGAGATAGTAGGTGCAAAAGTAGAAGTAGGAACAGGGGTGTTTTGAAGCAATTGTTTGAGTTCGGCTCTGCGAGTACGTGCCAATGCTTCTTGCAAATCTTTTTGCAATTCAACTTCTGATGCCAACTGGGCATCTTGGGAAATAAGTTTTTGCATAATTTGGTTTTCGGCTTCCGACACTTTCCCTTTCACATAAGCCTCAATAAAATCCATTTCATAAAATTTAGTGTCCTTCATAACTCAATCCAATAAATCTTTGGTGGAAAAATGTGTTTTAATTATTTCGTCTAATTCTTTTTTGCACTTATATTTTTTACTTTTCGCCGATTCGGCATTGGCTAACCCCAACTTTTCGGCAATATCTTGCATAGAAAGTTCATCAAAATAGTAATACTGCAATATTTTTCGGCACAATTCACCTAATTTTTGTATGCAAGATTGCATAATTTTAATTCTCTCTTCACGCTCCCAGCTATGGGTTTCCGTGATAGTTGCTTCGGGTATGTCTTTATCCGAAAATCTCGTTTTTTTCTTTAACTCTTTAAGCCACAAATTGTGGCAAATGCTGTATAAGTACGTACTCAGTTTTGAGGTCAGTGTAAAATCAGTTTTTCTGACATTTTCCCAAAGCAAAATGAGAGCATCTTGAAAAACATCTTTTGCCTCGCTTTCTGTGCCGTTGTTTTTGACAACCAAGCGAAGAATAGTTCGGTAATTGTTCTTGTAAAGATATTGTAGAGCAGTTTCATCACCTTTACGGATACGCTCTAAAATTTCCTCATCTCTCATTTGTACGTAGATACAGCAAAACGCTGAAAGGTAACCAAAAAATTTTATTTTTTTTGAGCATAACTTTTCAAAATGCTCAATTAGTTATTTACAACTAATTTTTTCTGCCACCATTTTCCTTTCGGGTCTTGTATTTTGAGCAAATACAGACCTTTGGCAAGATTGAAATGTAATTGTTGGGTAGTTTTATCCCAAGAAAAATTTTGCTTTCGGCTTTGTAAGTCGTAGAGTTCTACACGAAGGGGAGAAATTCCTGTAATTTGAACGTAATTTTGAGCAGGGTTGGGAAAAATTTGAATAAAACTTTCAGGGCTTTCATTCAAAGCCGTGATAGCATCATTTCTGAATACAGGACGAATCATCAAACTGCCCCTGATGTTGCTTTCTTGCTCCCAAATGCCTGCAATGTTGTAAAAAACTTCATCAAAAGAATTGTTATTGGCATCAAAACCGATAGCAAGCAAATCATCAGTAGTTTGTTGTATGCCCACGAAAATGGTATCTTTTACATAAAGAGTCTGAAAACTATCCACAGGAAAGCGAACGAAACCATTCGGTTGGCTGGGGTATTTGATAGGGAAAGCCTTTTGGAAAAGCACTTCTTGCGTTCTACCGCTTACTTTTTTCCAAACAGAAAGTACAAAAGTCTGATTGCTCATATCTTTGATGAAAGGCAAAAAGCAAATATCTACATCAGAAAGTTGGGCTTCTTGGGGCAAAACGAACCGAACTGCAATTCTACCCAAACGCTGATTAACCCCCGCTACATATTCGGCTTCGCCATCGTCGTAGGCATAATAATTATCCAAAATTGTTACTTGCCGAATAGTATCATTGTTTCTAAAATCTATGGGAGGAATAACCGTATTTCCATCGCTTACATTGATAGTTAGTTTGGTTTCTAATTGGAGTTTAGTAGCCGAAGGTGGCAAGGAAAAATTTTGTGGTTTTACTTTGAGAACAAAATCATCATCAGGAAAAATGATGAAAGGATTTGAAACAGGAGCAGTAATGGGCAAACTCGCTAAAAGGTTGCTATTGCTTATTTGGTCGTTGAGTTCGGCAGTGTAGTTGATGACCCTGAAATTACAACTCAAATTTTTTACTCTGAAAAATAAAGTATCTGCAAGAAGTGAAGCAGGATTAGGGTGTTCTTTGAAATGTTTGAGAGGCATTGCAGAAAGTTTTTTCAGATACCCGCCTATGCTCTGACGTGTAGCAATATCAGGATAGCAAGTATCAGCAGGGTTTCGGCTGTGATTTAGATACACATAATCTATATGCCAAACATCAAAATTTCCTGAAATTCTACCATAACGCAAAAAGCGAAACTGAAAATCAACGTGAAAAAAATTAGGGTTGGTAAGCGGAAAAATTACTTGCTCAAACTCGTTTGTTGGGGTAGAATTGCCATTTTTCTGCCAAATATTGAGCCAATTGTTGTTTATATCTTTGGCTTGTAAGAGCAAAAAATCGCTGTTATCGGGCTGTTCGCCGAGACCTTGTTCTTGCACAAAAAAACTCAAAAATACATTGCTTGCAGGAGAATAGCCACTTAAATCAATGGGGCGAGAAGTAAGCGTATCGGAGTAGCCTTCGGCAATAGGCGAAGTAATATTGTAGGCTTTTCCGTTTTGTTTGTAGCTATCCAAAGTTACAACGCCTCTGCTTTTAGGATTTTTGGCAATGCCATTGGTAACACTTGCCCCTGCATTTTGCCAAAGGTTGTTATCAATTTCTTTACCAAGGAAATCATCAAAAAAAGGCAAATTCAAAGGGGCGGTTCTTTGTAAAGTATTTGTTGGTTGTTGTTGTTTTTGGGTGATAGGATAAATTTTGATTTGAGCAAAAATTGATTTTGCCCCAAAACAAACAAAAAAGAAAGTGAATAAAAGTTTGTTTAGCATACGTGAAAAATTTTGAAAAGCGACAACACCACTTCCAATGATGCTGTCGCTTGCGGGTTACATCAAGCAATTTTGCAAAAATTATGCCTCAAATGCTTTTTGGATAATTTCTTGCTGTTCTTTTTCGTGAATTTTGTTGTAACCAGTAGCAGGAGAGGCACTGGCTTTACGAGAAATTACCTCTAAATTTCTATCGTAATGCATCAGCATAAAGCTGTATGCACCCATATTGAGCGGCTCTTCTTGCACCCAAACTTGCTTGGCTTTTTTGTATTTGCTCAAAACTTTTTCTAATTGCTTTTGAGGGAAAGGATAGAGTTGTTCTAAACGTACTATTGCCACATCTTTGCGTTCATTTTTTTGCTGATAGCGGTACAAATCAACGGCGATTTTACCACTGCAAAGAAGTACTTTTTTCACTTTTTTAGGGTCTGCGTAGTTATCATCAAGTACTTCTTGGAAAGAACCATTGATGAAATCCTCAATAGGAGAATAAACTTCTTCGGCACGAAGCAATGATTTTGGCGACATTACCACCAAAGGCTTGCGAAACTCCCAAGCCAGTTGCCTACGCAAAGCGTGGAACAGATTGGCAGAGGTTGTAAAATTACCTACTACCATATTGTATTCGGCACAAAGTTGCAAGAAACGCTCCCAACGAGCCGAGCTATGTTCAGGACCTTGCCCTTCGTAGCCGTGAGGAAGCAAAAGCACCAAAGCATTTTGCTGATTCCATTTGCTTTCGGTAGCAGAAAGGAATTGGTCAATAATTACTTGGGCGCCATTGGCAAAATCACCGAATTGAGCCTCCCAAATAACCAAGGCATTGGGGTTTGCCATAGAGTAACCAAACTCAAATCCCATTACCCCAAACTCCGAAAGATGTGAGTTATAGATACGGAAAGGCTGTTTTTGGTTAGGTACGATATGGTCTAAAAGGAAATAAGGCTCATTGGTTTCAGCATCACGCAATACGGCTTGGCGATGGGAAAAAGTTCCTCGTCTTACATCTTGCCCGCTCATACGAACAATTTTTTCCTCTAAAAGCAAAGAGCCATAAGCTAAAAGTTCGCCACAAGCCCAATCCAAGCGTTTTTCTTCAAAAAACATTTTTTTTCTATCTTGCAGAAGTTTATCAATTTGCTTGATAGTTTTGAACCCTTCGGGGATTGTGGTGAGTGCCTTTCCTACTTTTTCAATCATTTCCCAAGAAATGGCAGTTTTGGGTGAAGCATCAAAATCTTCGGGGCGAGCTTTACGCAATTTTTGCCAATCTTTTTCAAGTTGTGTATAGTGGTAAGGTAAAGGTTTTTGTTTTACTTCGTCCAAGCGAACTTGCAACATCTGCCGAAGTTCTTTATCCATTTCTTCAATCAGTTTTGCGTCAATGCTACCCAAAGAGGCAAGTTTTTGAGCATAAACTTCGCGTGGCGAGGGGTGTTTGGCAATTACATTGTAGAGCTTGGGCTGAGTGAAGCGAGGTTCATCTGTTTCGTTGTGTCCGTGCCTGCGATAGCAAACCAAATCAATAAAAATATCACGCTGAAATTTCTGACGAAACTCTGCGGCAAGTTGGAAACAGAAAACAACTGCTTCGGGGTCATCACCATTGACGTGCAGAACAGGAGCATCAATGAGTTTGGCAATATCTGTGCAATAGATACTGGAACGAGCTTCGTCAAAATCAGTTGTAAAACCTACTTGGTTATTGATTACTACGTGTACGGTTCCGCCAACTTTATAGGCATCTAATTTTGCCATTTGTACTACTTCGTATACCAATCCTTGTCCTGCAATAGCGGCGTCGCCGTGTATCATTATGGGTAAAATATACTTTTCATCAAAAAGTTCCTCATCAATTTGGGCTCGGCAATAACCTTGCACAACAGAACTTACTACCTCCAAATGTGAAGGATTAGGAGCTAAACGCAAACTTACGGTATTACCTTCGGGAGTAGTAATTTCGCTGGCAAAGCCCATATGGTATTTCACATCGCCATCGCCCATTGTGAGGTCGGGGCTGGATTTTCCTTCAAACTCGCTGAAAATTTGCTCGTAGGTTTTGCCCATAATGTTGGCAAGCACATTGAGCCTGCCTCGGTGTGCCATTCCGATAACTACTTCCTTTACCCCCAATTCGGCACTTTTATTGATAAGGGCATCAAGTCCGGGAATAACACTATCGCCACCTTCCAAAGAAAAGCGTTTTTGCCCTAAAAATTTGGTATGCAAAAAGTTTTCAAAAACAACAGCTTCGTTGAGTTTGTGTAAAATTCTTTTTTTGAACTCAATAGAAGGGTTGAAAGCAAGGGCATCTTTTTCAAATTTATCACGAAGCCAATTAAACACTTCGGGTTCGCGTATGTACGTAAATTCAAAGCCGATAGTACCTTCGTAGATGTATTTGAGCGTATCAATAATTTTTCGTAAAGTAGCAGGACCTATTCCCAGCTCATTGCCAGCTTGGAAAACCGTATCTAAATCAGCCTCACTCAAACCAAAAAGCTCTAAATCAAGCCAAGGATTGCGGGATTTGCGTTGGCGGACGGGGTTGGTTTTTGAGCGTAAATGAGCCCTGCTTCTATAAGCAAAAATCAGACGAGAAACGCCTGCCTCTTTTGCCGCCATTTCGGGGCTTAAACCTTCGGAGGCGTAGCCATTACCATTGTAGTTTTCAGCAAACTCAAATCCTTCAAAGAATTTTTGCCAAGATTCATCAATAGAAGTAGGGTCAGCTTTGTAAGCACGGTACAATTCATCTACGTAATTGCCGTGTGCATTGGCGATATACGAATATTTATCCATAAACTTGCAAGGTTGAATGAAAAGCGAAAAATAAAGAAATTTTGCAAATCTAACAAATTTTTTGCAAGCTATACGTAAAAAGAGGGGGAATTGTTATGATGTAAGAGGCAGGAAACAGGAGGTAAGAAAGTGAAATTTTTGTTTGGTAAATGTTAATGGTTTAAGCAGATATGCTAAAAAAACAAAAGCCCTTGCTTGTAGGCAAAGGCTCTGTAATATGGGTGAGAAAGAAATTTTACTTCATTATCGTTACTGTTCCTTTGAAAATTCGTGAGGTGTAATCTATTACGTAGAAGTATGCTCCTGTGGGAAGGTTGCCGCCGTCCCATTTGAAATCACGTTGTTTGCTTTCAAATACGGGCTTTCCCCAGCGGTTGTAAATTTTAATGCCATTGTATTTGTATAAACAATTATCAGCAGGTAAAAACCTATTGAAATCTGCGACTGCGGGCAAATTTTCCATTTCAAAGTAATCGTTTATGCCATCACCATTAGGAGTGAAGATGTTTGCAGGGGAAAATCCATCTACATTAGAAAAATCATCACGAACTTTTATTTTGATAGTCATTTGAGCATCGGCAATATCGCAGGAGTTATTTTTTTCCACAAGGAAAATATCCACTAAATATTCATCATTCTGTCCATTGATATTGATAAATCTGCAATCAGGTTTCCAAATGAAATCAGTGGTAAAGCGTCCTTTGCCTTCTTTGGGTGTAAAAGTAATATCAAGGCTATCTATATTGAAATTTCTGCCTACAGCAAAGATTTTAAGGGAATCATTATCTCGGTCGAAGGCTTGGAAGGTAACTTTTACCTCTTGCCCTGCGGGCAAATAAGGATTTGCTGTAAGCGTGGGAACATTAAAATTGGGTGTAGCCGAAATAATAGAAAGTGAAGGTGGATTATTGAAACGGGGCTTGACTTTGAACTTTACAAAAAGTGTATCAAGTCCTTTTACAGGACAACCTTGGTCATCAGCAACGATACCGAACTCAAAGATTTCATCTCCTCGGAAGCTATACAAACATTCTCGCCAACAGAAACGCACTACACCAATGCCTGAACTATTGATACTAACACCACCAACAGGCTGATTATTAGCATTTCGGAAAGGTCGGTAATTATTTTGTGTTAGTCTTTGAGCGTTGGCATTAAGAGGCAAATAAGTTAAACGGATATTCTGGTTGGGAGTGTCAAAAAGTTGTAAGTTTAGGCATAAACCTTTGTTGGCATCTAATTCGTATAAGGTATTTTCGCTGTATATGCTATTGTCTTGCAATTGTAAGCGTATTTCGGGATTAGGATTTAGTTCTTGGCAATTTTTTACTAAAATCTGATAGTCTCTGCGGACTTCTCCGATTTTTACACCACCTCGGTACTCTTCACAACGTACTGAAAAAACAAATAATCCTGTTCTGCCTGGGTTGCCCGAAAGCAGACCTGTTGTAGGGTTTACGGTGAGGGGCTGTCCTACATTGCTGGGAATTGCATTTGTAGCAGAATAGCCTGTTGCCCAAGTAATTTCAGGGGGAGGATAAGGGCTATAAGTTGCAGGAGGGGTTGGGTTTGCATTAAAGTTAGAAGCAATGCCATTGTAGGGCGTAACCATTGAATATACGAGTTGGTCGCCATCGGGGTCAGTAGCTCCGAAAGGGAAAGTGAAGCTATTGTTTAAGCATAAATAGCTCGTTTGCGGTGTAGGAAACACAGGGCTGTTGTTGATAAAAGGATTACCCCCTTGAATAATAGCAGGAAACTCTAAATAGAAGGAATTAGCGGCGTTGCCTGGGGCTACGATATTGGTGATAGCATTGTTTCGGCAACATCTTTCCCAAGTTACATAATAGCCTTGTGGGTCAGAATAGTTCGCAGGGTTAAGTGTTACTTGTGCTTCATAAACAAGTTTGGTAAAGCGTAAAAGAATTTGATTAGTGCAAGTATCCACAGGAAATTGAAGGTCAGTTTCTTGCACAAGCGGTAGATTTAAGATTTGAATACGTGTATTGTTAGACTTGCGATAAAAGCCGATATTAATATTTGGGTCTTTTACTACGGAAACTCTGTCCCAGTACATATTCAAAGTCATTCGGTAAGTGGTACCTGAAAGAAAAGTCATTTGTAACTCTCCCCCTACAATGTGGGTAGCTTGGGCAATGTAATTTCCAAAACTAATAAGCAAGAAAAGTAGTAAAATTTTTCTCATTGCGTTCTTGTTTTAAGAATTTTTATCTGCAAAAATAATAAATTTATTTGTAAGAGCCGAATTTTTTTTGGTTTTTTTTGAAAAAAATACAATTTTGTTTGTTTTATGATAGATAATTTTGGGGTGATTTTTGTCATAGCAAATTTTTGAAAAAACAGAAACAAATCTCGTAAATCACAGAAAATTTATAATTCTTGAAAAATCTTTGGTGTAAAATTTCGTTTTTCTTTGCTTATACCAAAAAATATTCGTTATTTGCTTTTTAATTCGTTCTGATGCATATAATTATAGAACCTCAATATCTACCAAGCATAGCATATTTTTGTGCTTGGCGAAAGGCAGAGCAAATTGAATTAGAGATTTTTGAATATTATGAGAAACAGAGCTATCGTAATAGGTGCTATATCAATACTTCGCAGGGAAAAATGCTTTTGAGCGTACCCATAAAACACTTGGGTAAGCAAGTTTTCAAAGATATACGCATAGATTATAGTGAAAACTGGGTAGATGTACATTGGCGTAGTATTGCTTCGGCGTATGGGAAAGCACCCTTTTTTGAATATTTTGCAGAGAGTTTTCAAAATATTTTGTACCAAAAGCCTGCCTTTTTGTTAGATTTGAATATAAACTTAATGACAAATTGTCTAAAAATTTTAGGTTGGCAAAAAATTTGGTTTTTCTCTGAAAAATATGTAGATTTAAGTCCTGATTGGCAGGATTTACGTTCAGTAATACACCCTAAAAAAACAGATAAAATCAAAGATTTTTACAAACCTTATCCTTATTTGCAAGTGTTTGGCAATAAATTTGAGGAGAATCTAAGTGTGATAGACTTAATTTTCTGTGAGGGTAAGCAAAGTTCCTTAATCATAGAACAAAGTATCCCGAACAAATAACAGAATAGAATTGTTTAAGAAACTGAAAAGCATTTGTAGCCAATGGAAGCAAAATTTTCTAACCAAGTAAAAGAGGTTATTTCGCATAGCAAAGAAGAGGCTTTGCGTTTAGGACACAACTACATAGGCACAGAACATATTATTCTGGGCTTATTGAAAGAAGAAGACAGCAAAGCCGTCAAGGTACTCAAACAACTTGGCGTTTCGCTTGATGAACTCAAATATGTAATTGAGCAAACTATCAAAGGTACAGCCACTCACGATGTAAAAAATATTGCTAATATATCGCTAACCAAGCAGTCGGAAAAGGCTTTGAAAGTAACCTATCTGGAAGCACGTATTTTCAAAAGCAATGTGATTGGCACAGAGCATCTCTTGCTTTCTATTCTTAGAGAAGAAGATAATCTCGGCTCTCAAATACTTGCAAGGTTTAATGTTACTTATGAAAATGTGAAGAGAGCCTTGGAAGATGAAGATTATACCATTCCACACGCAGGTCCTGATACTGATGATGCTGATGATGACCAAGGTAGAATTTTTGGAAGCGGAAGCGGAGGTATTCGTGAGGGTAAAGAAAAATCTAAAAGCTCAACACCTGTTCTGGATAATTTTGGTAGGGATTTAACCAAAATGGCTGAAAGTGGCAAATTAGACCCTATCATTGGCAGAGAGAAAGAAATTGAACGGGTAGCTCAAATTCTTTCTCGTCGCAAGAAAAATAATCCTATCCTGATTGGTGAGCCCGGAGTTGGTAAAACAGCTATTGCAGAAGGCTTGGCTTTGAAAATTGTGCAGAAAAAGGTTTCTCGTGTACTTTTTAATAAAAGAGTTGTTACACTTGATTTGGCTTCACTCGTGGCGGGAACTAAATATCGCGGGCAATTTGAAGAGCGTATGAAAGCCGTAATGAATGAGCTTGAAAAGTCGCCTGATGTAATTTTGTTCATTGATGAATTGCATACTATTGTAGGAGCAGGGGGGGCAAGTGGCTCGTTGGACGCCTCTAATATGTTCAAACCTGCACTGGCTCGTGGTGATATTCAATGTATTGGGGCTACGACTTTGGACGAATATCGCCAATATATTGAAAAAGACGGAGCTTTAGCTCGCCGTTTTCAAGTGGTAATGGTAGAGGCAACTACACCCGATGAAACCATTGAAATTTTACACAATATCAAGGATAAATACGAAGACCATCACCACGTTTATTATACCAAAGAAGCCATAGAGGCTTGCGTAAAACTTTCTGACCGCTACATTTCTGATAGATTTTTGCCTGATAAAGCCATTGATATAATGGACGAAGCAGGGGCAAGAGTGCATATCAATAATATCCAAGTGCCTGATGATATTTTAAGATTAGAAGAGCAGATTGAAAATATCAAGAAGGAAAAAACACTCGTCGTAAAAAGTCAAAAATATGAAGAAGCCGCTCAATTACGTGATAAAGAAAAACGCCTGCAAGACCAGTTAGAGCGTGCAAAACTTGCTTGGGAAGAAGAAACTAAAAAGAAACGTTACACCGTAACTGCCGAAAATGTCGCAGAAGTAGTGGCAATGGTTACAGGAATTCCCGTGCAAAGGGTTGCTCAAAGCGAAAGTGCGAAAATTTTACAAATGGGCGAAGCCCTCAAAGGTAAAGTCATTGGACAAGACCAAGCCATTGAAAAACTCGTTAAGGCTATCCAACGTACGCGTGTAGGGCTGAAAGACCCCAAAAAACCTATTGGTTCATTTGTATTCTTGGGACCTACGGGGGTAGGGAAAACTGAACTTGCCAAAGTGCTTGCTACATATCTCTTTGATAGGGAAGATGCTTTGGTGCGTATTGATATGAGCGAGTATATGGAAAAGTTCTCCGTTTCTCGCCTTGTGGGGGCTCCTCCCGGTTATGTAGGTTACGAAGAAGGCGGACAGCTAACCGAAAAAATCAGACGCAAGCCTTATAGTGTAGTATTGCTTGATGAAATTGAAAAAGCCCACCCTGATGTTTTCAATATATTGCTTCAAGTGCTTGATGATGGTATCCTTACCGATGGCTTGGGTAGAAGAGTGGATTTCAAAAATACCATAATCATAATGACCTCTAATATCGGTGTGAGAGATTTGAAAGATTTCGGAACAGGTATTGGTTTTGCTACCAAAGCTCGTACCGAAAATATGGACGATGCGATGAAAGCTACTATCCAAAATGCTTTGCGGAAAGCCTTTTCTCCTGAGTTTCTCAATCGTCTTGATGATGTGATTATTTTCAACTCGCTTGAAAAGCATCATTTACACCAAATCATTGATTTGATGCTCAAAAAAGTATTTGCTCGTATAGAGGCATTAGGCTACAACATTGAAGTTACTGAAAAAGCCAAAGATTTTCTTGCCGAAAAAGGCTATGACCCGCAATATGGAGCAAGACCTTTGGGAAGAGCCATACAGAAATATCTTGAAGACCCTATCGCTGAAGAAATTCTCAAAAATGAAATGGAGCAAGGCGACACACTCATTGCAGACTATTCGGGTGAGGGTGAAGTGCTTACTTTTTCAGTAAAAGATACCAAAGCTGTTTAGAAAATTTCCCCATAAACATAGTCAAAAGACCTGCAAAATTAACTTGTTGCAGGTCTTTTCTTTTTACTCTTTGTATTGTTGAATTAGCCTAAACAAGGCTTTTTGTACCTCTAAATCCTCAAAAAACTCATACAAAAGGGTATGATGCTCGTAATGAGTGCTTAAAGCGACTTCCAAACTTTGCAAGGCTTCCTTGTATCTGCCCATAGAGAGCATATAAGCTATTTGACGATAAATGAGTTGCGGTTCATCAGGAGTTTCTGCCAATCCTTCTTCAATAGTGGCGAGAGCTTTGTGATAATCACCTTGCTCATAAAAAACCATAGACCAGTTGAGCCAAACATCGGCTTGGGAGGGGTCTAATTCGGCGGCAGTTTGATAGGCTTCAAGAGCAGAGAATGTATTACCAAAATTGTATTCAGTATCGGCAAGAGCAAGCCAATAAGTAGGATTATTGTTATCTAATTCTATGGCTTTTTTGAAAACATTTAGGGCTTCTATCCATTTTTCTTGTGCATACAAACAACAACCTACTCCATACCAAGCCTCGTGCCAGTGGGAATTTAATTTTATGGCTTTACGATAGTATTCAGTAGCTTGATGATAGTTTTCTGTTTTTTCGTAAGTAGCGGCTAAATGGCAATACAAGTCAGCATCAGCTTGGTCTAATTCTAAAACTTTCAAGAACATTTGTCGGGCTTCTAAAAAACTACCCAGATTCATATAACAAACACCCATTCCAAAATAGGCATCGGCAAAGTCTTCTCTGATAAGTGTGGCATATTCATAGGCTTGCAGAGCGTCAGCAAATTTGTGCATTTCTTCGTAAAATTCGCCTACGTGATACCAAGCCGAAGCATTGTAAGGATTT
Organism: Raineya orbicola; assembly: GCF_002843425.1. GTDB lineage: Bacteria > Bacteroidota > Bacteroidia > Cytophagales > Thermonemataceae > Raineya > Raineya orbicola. Next base: position 21,243 of record NZ_NKXO01000011.1, on the reverse strand, counting down.
TCATCAATGATTTTCTGAAAAAAATCAACGCCTTCTTGCAATCTATTCAGGCTTTTGAGTAAATAAATTAGCTCAATTGTAGCGTGAGGGTGCTGGGGATTATGCAAAATAACTTTTTGTAGTAATTTGATAGCCTTATTGTAATCGCCACTATTTTGAGCGATAAGTCCTGTGATGAAATGAATTTCATCAATAGCCTCGGGGTGCTTTTCGGTCAAATCATCTAAAATTTTCACGGCATCTTCATATTTTCCCAAAAAACATAAAGCATTGGCTTTTATCATCAAGGTTTCTAAATCTTGTGGAAAAAGATTTTCTAAGTTTTCAATAATTTCCATAGCCTCTTCATATTCACCAACCAAAAGCATCATTTGTGCTTGTTGGAGTTGAAATTCGGTAGAGAAGGGATATTCTTGCAAGGCTAAACGAGTGGCTTTGAGGGCTTCGTGGTATTTCCCTTTTTCAGCATAGAAAGCTATGATATCTTCGTATTCTTCTTCAGAAAAACGTGCAGAGCGTTTTTCGTGAAGCATTGCCTCGTATTGCCTGATAAGTTCATTGACATTCATAGCGAAAAGATTATCAAGTTTCGTAGAAAGTTAGTGTTTTTTTCTCTTTCTTGCAAAGATAAATTAGTTTTTTTCAAATTCGTAATTTAGGGCTGAAATTTAAACATATGACTCGTAAAAATTCCTTTCAGGATTTTGAAAATTTGCAAACACTTTTTATATTAAAGCGTTTATAGCCTAAAAAAATGTATGCTTATTCACAAAATTTTAATCTTATGGCAACACTCACACAAAATTACAAATCATTTTCTATTCCCACTAAATTCCCTGAGCGTAGCACGCTCAAAACAATGATAGAGAAGTTTTATCACTGGGAAAAAACAATGCCCGACAAAGTTTTTCTCCGACAGCCCTATGGCGATACGTGGAAGACCTTTACTTTCGCCGAAGCGGGCAGAGAGGCTCGTAAAATTGCCACTTGGATACGTGAGCAAGTACCTGCTAAAAGCCATATTGGTTTGGTTTCCAAAAATCATAGTTATTGGATAATTACGGATTTGGCAATCGCAATGGCAGATTGTATTTCTGTGCCTTTTTTCCCTACTCTCAATGCCGAGCAACTCAATCAGGTGCTTGTGCATAGTGAATGTAAAATTTTATTTGTAGGGAAATTGGATAATTGGCAAGGAATGAAAGAGGGTATCCCTGCTAATGTGAAAACAATTGCTCTGCCCGATAGCCCCGCCAAAGAACTTCTGCAATGGGAAAGCATTGCCCCTAAAATTGAACCTTTACAAGAAAACGTAAAACCTGATTTAGATGAGGTTTTTACCATTATTTACACCTCTGGAACCACAGGTACGCCCAAAGGTGCAATGATTACGCACCTTAATACGGCTATGGCTATGGAAACAAATATTCAGTTTCTACATCTCAATCACAACGACAACCAATTTTTCTCCTATTTACCACTTTGTCATATTGCAGAAAGATGTATCGTAGAGGCATTTAGCATTCAGTGTGGAGGCACGGTTTCTTTTGTAGAGTCCATTGATACTTTTGGTAAAAATTTAGAAGATGCTCAACCAACGCATTTCTTGGCAGTTCCAAGAATTTGGATAAAGTTTCAGATGGGTATTTTGGCGAAAATGCCCCAAAAAAAGCTCAATTTTCTTTTAAGTTTGCCGATAATTTCAAGTCTGGTAAAAAAGAAAATTAAAAAGAAACTTGGACTTTCTCGTGCCCGAATGATTGTAACAGGTGCCGCCCCTATGCCCGCTGAAACTTTGAAGTGGTTTCATAAATTAGATATCAGAATTCAGGAAGTTTATGGAATGACAGAAAACCACGCCGCTTGTACGATTATGCGTGAGGATAATATGAAAATAGGTACCGTAGGACAGCCTTTTCCCGGTGTAGAACTCCGCATAGACCCCCAAAATGGTGAAATTCAGATGCGAGCCCCTTGGATTATGAAAGGCTATTACAAAGACCCTGAAAAAACTGCCGAAGTTATTGATAGCGAAGGTTGGCTACACACAGGCGACGTAGGAGAACTTGATGACCAAGGTTTCTTGAAAATTACGGGTAGAGTGAAAGATACTTTCAAAACTACCAAGGGAGAGTTTATTGTTCCTGCCCCTATTGAATGGGGATTTGCTACCAATCATTTTATAGAGCAGATTTGTGTTACAGGTCGCACACTTGACCAACCTGTGGCTTTGGTAGTACTTTCTGAAATTGGTCTGAAAGCCAGCAAAGATGAAGTTAGCAAAAGTTTAGAGCATAGCTGTAAGGAGGTAAATGCAGGGCTTCCGAACTATGCACGTATCAGCAAAATTATCATTACCAAAGAGGCTTGGACGGTAGATAATGGTATGCTTACGCCTACGCTCAAAATAAAACGTAATATTTTGGAAGATAGGTACGCTCCTTTACTTGCCAAAGCAATGAGCAGTGATAAAATGGTAGTTTGGGAGTAGTTGAATTTCTGCAAGATTTTTGGACAAGGGCTTCACTGACAAACGAAGCCCTTGCTTATTTCTGCCGAAAATCATAAAAATTTTACAAAGAATTGATGTAAGTCATTTGTAGAAAATGTATTTTTTTTCTAAACTTGTTGGGTAGATTTTTCCACTTAAACCCTGTATTTTTATGCAAATTTTGGTTGTTAATTGTGGTAGCTCTTCTGTAAAAGCTGAAGTAATTGATGTAACTTCGGGCAAAAGAATTGCTGTAATGAGTGTAGATAGAATTTCCGAACCCGAACCCAAAGTTAAGTTTTCGGGAAGTACCGAAGTGCTTACCTGCCAAGGAAGCGGACACGAAAATGCACTCGCCTTTGCCTTTCCACTGCTTTTAGAAAAGATTGATAAAAGCCAGTTGAAAGGGGTGGGGCATAGAATTGTACACGGCGGTAAAATTTTTGATGAGCCTGTCGTTATTACAGAAGAAGTTGAAAAACAAATAGAAGGTTTGTTCAGTTTAGCTCCTTTACACAATCCTATCAATCTTTTGGGTGTAAGAATTGCCAAAAAATATTTTCCTGACGTCCCTCACGTGGCTGTTTTTGACACCGCCTACCATAGTACGATTCCTCCAAGGGCTAAAAATTACGCTTTGCCCAAAAATCTGATACAAAAGCACGATATAGAGCGTTATGGCTTTCACGGCACAAGCCATCAATACGTTGCTGAACAAGCCGCTAAATTTTTGGAAACTGATTTGCACGACCTACGCCTAATTTCGTGCCATTTGGGTAATGGAGCAAGTGTTTGTGCCATTGAGTATGGGCAATCCGTAGAAACAAGTATGGGAATGACCCCCTTGGAAGGTTTGGTAATGGGTACGCGTAGTGGCGATATTGATGCTGGTGTGGTTACATATCTAATGGAGAAAGAAGGAAAAACTTGGCAGGAAATCAGCGATATGCTTAATAAAGAAAGTGGCTTAAAAGGTATTGCAGGCACCAATGATATGCGAGACCTTGAAGAGCGTGCCGCCGAAGGTGATATTGATGCCCAACTTGCTATTGATATGTTTGTGCACAGACTTCGTAAATACATTGGGGCTTATGCGGCGGTGATGGGAGGCGTAGATGCCATTATTTTTACAGCAGGTATAGGCGAAAATAGTGCTTCACTTCGCTATAAAGTTGTGCAAAAACTGGGTTTTTTGAGAGCAATTCTTGATGAGCAAAAAAATAAAATGCTCAAATTTGTGGGAGTAGATTGGGTAGAAGATATTTCGGCGTCTAATAGCAAGTGTAAAATTTTGGTAGTAAAGACAGATGAACAACTTTCTATTGCTGAGCAAACTGCCAAAGTTATTAGAGAAAGTAAGTTCAAAGGGCAACCGCCACGCAGTATTCCTATTGCTGTTTCGGCTCGCCACGTTCATCTTACCCAAGAAAGTGTGGAAATTCTTTTTGGAAAAGGCTATCAACTGACGGTGCAGAAGCCACTTTCACAACCCGGTCAATTTGCCTGCAATGAAATGGTTACGCTGGTAGGTCCGAAAAATAAAATTGAAAAAGTGCGAATTTTGGGTCCTACTCGTCCCAAAGACCAAGTAGAAATTTCTCGTACAGATGAGTTCTTTTTGGGCATAGATGCACCTATTCGCGAATCAGGACATACCGAAGGCTCACCGGGGCTATTGTTGATTGGTCCTGCGGGGCAATTGGAACTCAAAGAAGGGGTCATTTGTGCTTGGAGGCACATTCATATGCACCCTGATGATGCCGAGTATTTTGGCGTAAAAGATAAGGACATCGTTGAGGTACGCGTAGAAAATCAGGAGCGAAGCCTTACTTTTGGCAATGTACTGATACGTGTCTCGGATAAGTTTAAGTTGGAAATGCACATTGATACCGATGAAGCCAATGCCGCAGAATTGAACCAAGGAGCAGAAGGAGCTTTGATACACACAGGAGCAGGCGGATTGCTTACCAAGAAAAAAGTACAATAAACTTTCTCCAAAATGTATTTTGTCCCTTACCGATGCCTTCACTTTCAAATGAGGGCATCGTTTTTTTTTGGCAATATCACTCAAAATATAGATTTTTGGGCAAAAAAAGGTATGCGAGCAAAATTCTTTCAGACGCTTCGGGCTACCGCTTTGGTGAGCAGTGGTAGTATAATTCTTTTCACGGCACTGATACTAATATTTTACAAAAGTCCGCTGAATAGCTTGCCTATGGGTTTTGCTTGGGTGTTTTTTGTAGGTTTCCCTGCTTGGGCAATGCTTTATTACAAACTAAAAGTCAATCAGGGGATTTTACAATTTCAGGAAGGTTTGGTTTTAGGGGCTTTGGTGAGTTTTGCGATGTTTGTAGCTTTTGCTTTAACAATTGTGGTGGGGTACGCTATTAGCGAGAACATTTTGCTTTCATATAAAAATGAATGGCTCAAAGAACTTACTGAAAACAAAGAAACTTGGCTCAAAAGAGTAAAAACACCCCAAGATTACCAAAAATTGCTTGAAAGCTATCAAAAACTCACAATTGCTGGGTATCTTTTACGGGAATTTGGAGCAAAAAGTATTATTTTACTGATGGTTTCGCTTGTAGGGGCAACTGCTTTTCGGAGCGGTGATACCAAAAAGAAAAAAAGCAAGTAAAATTTGGTTTTAGAATGAATAAAAATTGTAGGAAAAACAATAAATTTTGAAATTTTTGAAAAAATTTTTACGTTACTTTGCAGGTGAAAATTAAAACTTCAAAAACGATGAAAAAATTATTGCTCACAGCTGTATTATTTGGAATATTTTCTTGGGTTTCGGCTCAAAAGTATTTTGGTGAAAAAATCTCTGAAACGGGTGCCGTAGAGGTAAAACAACTGCCTGCTTTGATGAAAGACAAACAAAATCTCAATGTGAAATTAAAAGGGAAAATTGAGGAAGTTTGTCAGAAGAAAGGTTGTTGGATGAAAATGGACTTGGGCAATGGCTCGTCTATGCGTATCAAGTTCAAGGATTACGGCTTTTTTGTGCCTAAAAATGCCGCAGGTAAAACTGCAATTATTGAAGGAGTAGCGATGAAAGAAGTGATTGATGTGGCTACGCTTCGCCATTATGCCGAAGATGCAGGCAAATCTAAAAAAGAAATAGAAGCTATTACACAACCCAAAGAAGAAATCACTTTTGAGGCAAAAGGTGTAATTATAAAATAATTCCTCATTTCTCCCTGCCTGCTGAAAAAATAATGCAAGCAGGGAGAGTGAATAAAGAAATCAGACTTTTATGCAAAAAAATATTTTTTTGTTTGGGCTTGTGTTCATTTGGGGGGCTTTCTTAATGTGTTGTCAAAAACAGCAGGAAAATACACAGAAGGTAACTCAAACAGAAAATAAGGCAACACAAAATCTTTCCATCACGCCCAAACCTAAACTGAATTATGCTAAATACACCGATAGCACGCTCTACCCTAATGGAGGTAGCGAACTTGCCGTGCTTATGCGTGAAATGTATGATGATATGGATAGCATAAAAAAGTTGGTTCTAAAAGGCGAATTACCTACTGATTTGAAAGAAAAATTTGCCTATTTGCACAATGCAACCCCCACCGATAATGATACCAAACAGGAAAATTATCCTGATATGGCAAAAGCCTTTATGGATAATTTGAACAGATTTTATGAAGAAAAAGATAAAAAAAAACGCATTCAGCTCTATAAAGTGGTAGTGCAGACTTGTATCAGTTGCCACCAAACTCATTGTACTGGTGTAGTGAAAAAAATTAAAAAGTTGGAAATTCAAGATTAAAATGATAGATTGGGAGCGAATAGCTCCTAATTTTGTTTTCAATGGATACTTTTCAAATTTGGTTTAGTACAGGTTTTCATCACATTGTAGGCATTGATGCCCAAGACCATATTTTATTCCTGATAGCCCTTTGTGCTTCTTATTTTTTTAGCGATTGGAAAAAAGTAGTTCTACTTGCTACGGCTTTTACTATTGGGCATACTGTTACACTTATTTTAGTAACCCTGAAAATTATCCGCATTGATAGCACTTTGGTTGAAAACTGGCTTATTCCGTTCAGTATAATGCTAACAGCACTTATGAACGTGAGTCAAGCCCAAGTGCAAACCAAAATGTTTGTAAAATATTTGGTGGCGGCTATTTTTGGTTTGGTACACGGAGCGGCGTTTTCTAATCAGTTGAGCGAACTTCTTACGAGCAATCGTGCCGAGTGGTTTGGCTCAAGTGCTGAAAAATCGGGTATCGCTTTGCCACTTTTTGCTTTCAATGTAGGCATTGAAGTTGGGCAAGTCCTGATAATATTTATTTTCTTGATAGTAGCTTTCATCTTTACGCAGATTTTACGAGTAAAAAACTTCACTTGGACAACTTTTCTTTCAGGAATTGCTTTTGGGGCTTCGGTGAGTATTTGGCTGTCAAGAGTTTTTGAAAGTTAAGTTACGTGGCGGGGGCTTCGCCAAAGGCGAAGCCCCCGCCACGTAAGAAAATTCAGCATAAAATTTGCAGTTATTTCTGCAAAATACGCTCAATGAACCTAATTTTTTATTATTTTAAGCACGAATGGGCAACCATTACACAAAGTCAGTTTTTTAGTGTATATTGGCTTTTGGTGATAGTGGCTTGTGTTGTGCTGTTCCCTTTGCTTTGGAAAGAAAAGTGGGCTTGGCTGAAAATTTTTGCCACTTTTTGTGTGTTTTATTTCACCTACCGAATGCTCCTGATTACTTTGCCTTATACTTCTTGGGAGTTACAAATAGACTTTCTGCTTACTAAATATGAAATTTTATTTAAGCGAGAGGCTTGGCAAAGGTATTTGTATATGAGTGTTTTTTATGCTCATATTTTTACTTCGCCTTTGGTACTACTGGCAGGGGCGACACAATTTTCACGAAACTTGATGTTTGAAAATGCCGTTTGGCACAGAAATATTGGAAAATTGTATGTAGCAGTAATTTTGTTTGTTTCTGCCCCTGCGGGTTTGGTGATGTCTTTTTATGCCAATGGTAATTTAGTTTCAAAAGTTAGTTTCACCATTCTAACGATTATTTGGTGGATTTTTACGTGGCAAGCATATCGCAAAGCCTTACAAAGAAAATGGATAGAACACGCCAATTTTATGTTGCGTAGCTACGCTCTGACTTTCTCGGCTATCACTTTGCGTTTGTATATGTTTGCAATAGGCTATTTCAAACTGCTTGATAGTTGGAATAGCACCGAAATTTATGTGATGCTTTCAGTAATGAGTTGGCTACCCAATCTTGCGATAGTAGAAATCTTGATAGCTTCGCAAATTAGCAAAAAACTAATGAAAAAACTCTAAAAACATATTCGCAGTGAATTTTTTAGCCCATATTTTTCTTTCAGGCGAGTCGGAGAAAATTCGGATAGGAAATTTTATTGCCGATGCCATCAAAGGCAATCAGTGGGAAGAGTATGAGCCTGAAATTCAAAAAGGCATTCATTTGCATAGAGCTATTGATAGTTTCACAGACGAACATTCGCTTGTTTTACAGGGCATTGAGCGTTTGTATTCCACACAAGGAAAATACGCTTCGGTAGCAATTGATATATTTTACGACCATTTTCTTGCGAAAAATTGGCAAAAATATCATTTACAAGATTTGCACACTTTTACACAAAATTTTTATGGACAAGTGCAAGAAAACTTTTCGCTTTTGCCACCTAAAATTCAATATATGTTTCCATATATGCAAAAGCAAAATTGGCTTTATCATTATCAGAGTTTGAAAGGCATAGAAAGAGTTTTTGAAGGAATGAGCCAGCGTACGAAGTTCCCTTCAAATTTGCTCAATGCTACGGAATGTTTGCGTGAAAATTATATGCTTTATGAGCAAGAGTTTGAGGAGTTTTTTCCTCAAATCATTAGTTTTGTAGAAAAATGGCAAAAAGAATGGAAAAATCAAAACCCACCCTTGTAGTTACAGGAGGCACCAAAGGCATTGGGAAAGCAGTTTTAGAAAAATTCGCTCAAAATGGTTTTCAAATTTTTACTTGCTCTCGCAAATCCGAAAATGTACAGGCACTCGTAAGCGAAATTTCTCAAAAATTCCCCAATATTCCTTTGCACGCTATTCCTGCCGATTTATCAAACCAAGCAGAAGTGAAGAAATTTGCCGAATTTGTGAAAAGCAAAACTGCTCAAATTGATGTTTTGGTGAATAACACAGGCTTTTTTCTGCCCGGACAAATCCACAACGAAACAGAAGGCACTTTGGAGGCAATGATAGAAACCAATTTGTATAGTGCCTATCACTTGACAAGGGCATTATTACCAATGATGATGAACCGTCAGCAAGGACATATTTTCACGATTTGCTCAACGGCAAGCATTACAGCCTATACCAATGGCGGTTCGTACTGCATCTCAAAATTTGCCCTCTACGGAATGACCAAAGTGCTTCGTGCCGAACTCAAAACGCATAATATTCGGGTTACGGCTATTTTGCCCGGGGCTACACTTACCGATAGTTGGGCGGGGGTAGATTTGCCTCCCGAACGATTTATGAAGCCCCAAGATGTTGCCGATGCTCTCTGGACTTGCTTTCAACTTTCGCCACAAAGTGTAGTAGAAGAAATTCTTATCCGCCCACAATTGGGAGATATTGGATAAAAATTTGAAAAACAAGAATACAAACACAATGTAAGATTATTCTTTTTTTTACTGAAACTTTTTGCCCAAATTGTCGTAGTTATAGTAAAAGGCTAAAACTGAAATTGATATGCCTGCATTAGACCCTATTACTGGCAATTTGGGCGAAAACCGAGCCAAGCATCTTTTGCGAAGACTTACTTTTGGATATAGTAAGGCTGATGTGAATACTTTTCAAGGAATAAATATCAACACAGCTCTTAATCAGCTTTTGAGCTTCACGATGCCCACGCCCCCTCGTAGTTTTACAGGTGCCGACTGGACTAACCCCGCCAATAAACCCCAAGCCAATGAAGAAGATTTTAAGCAAGAAGAGGCTTTTCGTATTTGGTGGCTCGGTAAAATGTATGAAGATAATACAGCCTTCGAAAAATTAACGTTTTTTTTGCATACCATTATCACAACTAAAAGAGGGGTAGTAGGGAATAGTCGTTTTTTATATTATCAAAACCAACTTTTTCGCCGTTATCTTTTCAATGATTTCACTAACACTAACCCAAATTTCAATCGCTATCATCAGCTTATTCTTAAAGCCTCTTTGGATAACTCAATGCTTATTTTCTTGGACGGCAGAACCAACGAAAAAGGACTTCCAAATGAAAATTTCGCAAGAGAACTGCTTGAACTCTTTACTTTGGGCAAAGGAGAAACGCGTGGTGCTGGCGATTATACCAATTATACTGAAAATGACATCAGGGAAGCCGCAAAGGCACTAACAGGCTGGAAAACTGATGATTTTTTTAATCCTGCCTCTAACATCAATACGGCTACCATAGACCCCGACACGGGCTTGCCTACGGGTGTTGTGCGGGTAAATCAGTTTGGAGAAGCTTTCCTACACGATAATACTATCAAGCAGGTTTTAGGAGTGAATATCATACCGAACCCTGCCTTACTTACACCCACAGGGCAACCAACCGCCGCCAGTGCTTTGGACGAAGTTGTACAGCTCATCAATGCCATTTTCAATAAACGTGATACCGATAATATTTCGCTTGCCGCCAAATATTTTGTCAGAAGGTTGTATCGTTTCTTTGTGCATCACGAAATTACGCCTGCCGTAGAAACTAATATTATTGTGCCTTTGGCTTTTCAAATGCAGAGTGAAGGTTTTAGAATATCAGGGGTAATGCGTAGGCTTTTCGCCAGCGAACATTTCTTTGAGTTTGGAACAAGCTCCAACAATGGACAATTTGATGACAAGTTTGGAGCAATGATAAAATCGCCTCTGGAAGTAACTTTGGGTTTGATGCGTTATTTCCGTAGTATGCTCGCTTCGCAAATTCCTACTCACGATAGCAACTACGCAGGATTTTACGAAAAAATGAGTATGATGACAGGCGTGCTGATGGAAATGGGCTTAGATTTTCTTGAGCCTTATGATGTGGCAGGTTACGAACCTTATCATCAAGCCCCCAATTATCAGAGAAATTGGATTACTACGAACAATTTGGCTAATCGCTACAAATTCGTCAGAGATTTATTTGAGGGAAATTTAGGTTTTGGGGTTGATGTGTATGCTTGGGCAAAAAATACGGCTTTGAGTGGCATTACCAACACCATAGCAACCACACCGACGGTGGTAGGAGGTATTAGCGTAGCCAAAGATCTTGCTCGCCACGTTGCTCGCGAGTTCTTGCCTTTGTATCAAGAAAATTCGGAAATAACAGAAAAGCGAATGAATTATTTTGCTTTCTACCACATACGCGATATTGCAGGGGTGAATCCTAATGACCCCGATGCTCGTTTCAATGCTTGGGTATTTGGGTGGAATAGTGCTAACCCCGCTATTATTGAAAGTAATGCTCGCGGTCCTTTGAAGGCTCTTTTAGGAGCTATACTACAAACTCCTGAATATCAGCTTTTTTAACTTTATTCAAACAAAAACATTTGCTTATGAAACGCCGTGAATTTATACGCAATGCCTCGCTGGCTACCGCAGGAACATTCTTTTTGGAGGGTACTTTTTTTAAGCAACTTTATGGCTTGCCCCAAATTCAGGCTCTTGCCAAAGCCAGCAAAAACGATAGAATTCTCATTCTTTTGCAACTGCACGGCGGTAATGATGGCTTAAATCAGACCATTCCTATCAATCAGTATGCTGAATACTACAATTTACGCCCTAATATAGCCATTTCCGATACAGGCTCTCGTAAGTATATCAAGCTGGATAACCTGCTCCCCGATGAACAACAACTCGGCTTGCACCCCGATATGCTTCCTTTGAAACAATTGTACGATATGGGTAAGGTAAATATCGTACAAAATGTGGGTTACGAAAATATGAATGGTTCTCATTTCAAAGGGCGTGATATTTGGTTTGGTGGAGTAGGAGCGAATGATAGAATCACATCGGGTTGGATAGGTAGATATTTGGAACTTGAATTTGAAGGAGCAGGCGGGGTAAATCCCAAGTTTCCCGATGATTTCCCCAATAATGATATGTTAGACCCTTTGGGTTTAGAGTTCAGCGGGGGTGATGTTTCTTTGGGCTTTCATACCGAAGATACCATTCCTACGGCAATTTCTATTCCAAGTCCGAATACTTTTTTTGGCTTGGTAAGCACCTTGCCCGGCTACGATGAAGAGATTTTGAAACAAATTGATGATAGGGGCTTTCCACCCACTTCGCTTAATGGTTCGCTATATGCCAATGAACTCAATTGGATTTTAGGTATTGAAGATAGTACTTACGACTATGCTAAACGCCTCAAAGAGTGTTATGATAGAGGCGGAAATACGCAAGTCAATTACCCTGAACGCTATCCGCTTGCCGCTCCTAATGGCTTTTTGAACAATCCTTTGGCAACACCTTTCAAAATCATAGCTCGCCTAATTGCGGGGGGCTGTATGACCAAAGTGTATTTGGTGCGAATAGGTGGTTTTGATACGCATATCAATCAAGTAGAACGCTACGATAACTCTCTTGGGGCTCACGCCGCTCTTACTTACCATATTTTTGCTACAATGAAGGCATTTCAGGAAGATTTGCGTTTGCGGGGGCTTGAAGGTAGAATAGTTACTGTTACAATGTCTGAATTTGGAAGAAGGGCAAAATCTAATGCCAGCTATGGTAGCGACCACGGCACTGTAGCACCAATGTTTGTTTTTGGTAATAAAATTAACCCAGGTGTGATTGGTAAAAATACGGATTTGCGTAAAGCACAAAGTAGCGGTAATCTTTCCGATGCCATAGGCGATTTTACAGATTATAGAGCTGTTTTCAATACCATTCTGCAAGATTGGTTTGAAGTAGAACCCTCTAAAATACCTATTATTTTTCCTAATTTTAATCCTTCGCTTACCATACCGCTTTTCAACAAAAGTCTGACCTCTTTGGATAATTTTTTGAATGAACGCTATCGCTTGGAAGATGTGTATCCTAATCCCGTGAAAGCGGAAGCTAACTTTGGCTTTTACATCAATACGCCTTCTTTTGTGAGGGTTAAGTTGCAGGATATGAAAGGCAATCTCATTGCAATATTAATGAATGAATTTGTATCCGAAGGCAGGCACTCTTTTATTGCCAATCTAAGTTTCTTGCGTGCAGGTACGTATGTCTATACGCTTGAAACCGAGCAAATACGAACCTCTAAAAAGTTGGTGAAAATTTAATCTTAATTCAGCCAAACACTTATTTTGATTTACTTGTTATTTTTTTAGAAAATATTTCACCAAAATTCATTTTTGGTAATGTTTTTGCTTATTTTTATTTGCTTTTTTGTTGAAATTTTCTTATCTTTCGTAAAATTTCGGCTTATGTTGGGCGTATTTGTTTATTTAATATTCTTCTCTGTCATTTTTGCCATAATGACGGTAATAATGCTTCGTAACCTTCGTAGAAACCCTTATCCACCTGATTCTGATGATGATGGTGGTATTGGTGGAAATAACGATTTCCCCATTATAGATTTGCCACCGGGCGGAAAAATTGAAGATTTACTCGTAGATAGGTGGCACGGAGATAAAATCAAGACTAAAACTTTGGTATAAATACTTGTGCTAAAAAATACATAAGCGACCGAACACTGCCGATGCGGTCGCTTAATATTTTATGTTTTGAAACCAATCTAAAAGATTTCTGCTGAAATACCTCTATCACAAATTCCCTGACGCATAGGAACAAGCTCATCAAAAGAGCCAAATTTTACGGTGCATTTGCCTTTGTAGTGAATAATCCAAGTGCATTGCTCGGCTTGTTCGGGGGTGTGCTTGCAAATTTCAATCAGTGTTCTGATGACGTGGTCAAAAGTATTGACATCATCGTTAAATACAACTAATTCGTGTTCTCGGAGTTCAAGTTCATCAAGTAGAATATCCTCCTCTACCGAGGGGTTTGTAAAGGGTTTGTTGCCCATAATGCTCAAAATTTTAAGCGTGAAACCCAAAAGACTTTCACAAAAATAATTCATTTTTCAGGAAAAACAAACGAAAAAAGAATGAAAATGTTACATTTTTCCAAAAAAAATTGTAAAACATTTTCCAGCAAAACTTATATTTGCACTCCTTTTTGAAGTGTATATTTGTATTTTTCAACCTCATAAAAACCAAAAAGCGTATGAATTTATCTTTCCTATTGTATGTAGTACCCATTTTAGGTGTTGTAGGGTTACTTTTTACCTACCTCAAATCAGCTTGGGTGAGTAAGCAAGACGCAGGTGAAGAGAAGATGCAAGAAATTGCAGGGAACATTGCTCGTGGAGCTATGGCTTTCTTGAAAGCCGAGTACAAAGTGCTTGCGTATTTTGTAGTAATTACAGGTTTGCTTTTATTTTTTCTTTCTCAAACCAATGAAAAATCGCACCCGCTAATTGTTTTTGCATTTGTGGTAGGAGCAGTATTTTCTGCTATTGCAGGTTTTATAGGTATGCGAATAGCTACTAAAGCCAATGTTCGTACTGCACAGGCGGCTCGTAGCAGTTTGGCACAAGCCTTGAAAGTATCTTTTACAGGAGGTTCTGTAATGGGAACAGGTGTTGCAGGCTTGGCAGTGTTAGGTTTGGGTAGCTTGTTTATTTTGTTTATGGCTCTTTTCGTAAAAGATGGCAATGTCAATGGAGAATCAATGGAAATTGCTTTGGAAGTACTTACGGGCTTTTCGCTTGGAGCGGAAAGTATTGCCCTTTTTGCACGTGTAGGAGGGGGGATTTATACCAAAGCCGCTGACGTAGGAGCAGACCTTGTAGGTAAAGTAGAAGCAGGTATCCCCGAAGACGACCCTCGTAATCCTGCAACTATTGCTGATAATGTGGGTGATAATGTGGGTGATGTTGCGGGTATGGGTGCTGATTTGTTTGGCTCGTATGTGGCTACTATCCTTGCCACTATGGTTTTGGGCAGAGAGATTAAATCAGCTGATGCCGTAGGAGGTATTGCCCCTATTTTACTTCCTATGCTGATTGCTGGTATTGGAATTATTTTTTCTATTGTTGGAATGCTTTTCGTAAGAATAAGCAAAGAAGATGGTAATGTGCAAGGTGCATTGAACATAGGCAACTGGGCTTCTATTGTGCTTACTGCTATTGCTTCTTTCTTTGTGATACAATTGGTAATGCCTGCACAAATGAGTATTCGTGGCGAAGTATTTACATCAATGGGTGTATTTTGGTCGGTTGCCATAGGGCTTTTGGTAGGGGCTTTGATGAGTTGGATTACCGAATATTATACTTCAATGGGCAGAAGACCTGTGTTATCTATCATTAAAAAATCAGGCACAGGACACGCAACCAATGTTATTGGAGGCTTGGCGGTAGGTATGGAATCCACTGCATTACCGATTATTATTCTTGCGGCGGGTATTGTGAGTTCTTATTATTTTGCAGGTTTGTATGGCGTGGCGATTGCCGCTGCGGGTATGATGGCAACTACCGCTATGCAATTGGCTATTGATGCCTTTGGACCTATTGCCGATAATGCAGGAGGAATTGCCGAAATGGCAGGGTTGGAAGAAAATGTACGTAAGAAAACAGATGTGCTTGATGCCGTAGGAAACACTACTGCCGCCGTAGGAAAAGGCTTTGCAATAGCTTCAGCGGCACTTACTTCGCTTGCTTTGTTTGCGGCGTTTATGGGTACGGCAGGCATTGAAGTAATTGATATTTCTAACGCCAAAGTACTTGCAGGGCTTTTTGTAGGAGGAATGATACCTTTCATTTTCTCCTCTTTGGCTATCAATGCTGTTGGAAAAGCCGCTATGGATATGGTGAATGAAGTTCGCCGTCAGTTCCGTGAAATTAAAGGAATTATGGAAGGCAAAGCTCGTCCCGAATACGAAAAGTGCGTGGCTATTTCTACTCGTGCCGCCATTCGTGAAATGCTTTTGCCCGGAGCTATTGCCTTGATAGTGCCTGCGGTTACAGGTTTTGTGTTTGGGGCAGAGGTACTTGGTGGATTGCTTGCAGGTATTACCGTTTCAGGAGTACTGATGGCAATGTTCCAGTCTAATGCAGGAGGGGCTTGGGATAATGCTAAAAAATCTTTTGAGAAAGGTGTAGTAATAGACGGACAAACCTATTACAAAAAATCAGAGCCTCATAAGGCTTCCGTAACAGGTGATACAGTAGGCGACCCTTTCAAAGATACTTCAGGACCTTCTATGAATATCCTTATTAAACTTACTTCTATTGTGGCATTGGTGATAGCCCCCTATATTGCCAAACCCAAAACATTCATCAAAACATCTCAAAATACTGAAACATCTAAAATGATTGTGCAAAAGCAGAATAAGAGCTAAGCAATTTTAGGAATTGTAAAATTTGATTTCGTGATTTTTAGAGCTGATAAAAAAAACAAAGATTGAGGGCTTCAAAATAATGAAGCCCTCATTTCTTTTTAGATTTTTGTTACAATTTCATCAACAATACCATAGGCTACGGATTCTTCGGCATTCATCCAGTAGTCGCGGTCAAAGTCTTTCATTATTTGCTCAACGCTTTTACCGCAGTTTTCGGCTAAAATTTTAGCACCTAACTCTTTGGTTTTCAAGATTTCTTTGGCAGTGATAGCAATATCGCTGGCTTGCCCCTGAATATAGCCTCCAATAGCAGGCTGATGTATCATTACTCTACCACTTGGATAAATGAATCTTCTGCCTTTTTTACCACCTGAAAGCAAAATAGAACCCATTGAGGCAGCAAGCCCGATGCAAACGGTACTTACAGGCGAGCTAATCATTTGCATTGTGTCGTAGATAATCATTCCTGATGTAACAACTCCGCCTGGGCTATTGATATAGAAAGTAATTTCTTTACCGGGATCTTTCGCCTCCAAATAGAGCAATCTATCTACTACATATTTTGCCGACTCGTCGTGTACTGCTCCCCACAGAAATACTTTTCTTTGGGCTAAAAATTCTTTTTCAAATTTAGCACTACCAATTTCGGCAAGCAATTCTTGCAAATCTTCGGCTTTAATCATAGGTTAAAAAGGGTTTATCGTTCAATTGAGAAACATTAAAAATTACAGAACTATTTATGCAAATATGCAAAAAATTATGATTGCTCTTGAATTTTTTGCGTAAGAAAAACAAAATCTGATACAGAAAGTTGCTCTGCACGTTTTTGAAGCATACTTTCATTCTTAAAACTTTCTGTTCTGATAAATTTTTGCAAAGCATTTCGCAGGGTTTTGCGTCTTTGGTTAAAGGCGGTTTTTACTACTTCAAAAAAGAGTAATTCATTACAAGGTAATATTTGGGTAGAATTTCTTTGTAAGCGAATAACGCCTGACTTTACTTTGGGAGGAGGTTGGAACACATTTTCTGATACCGTAAAATGATATTTTACTTCGTAGTAAGCCTGCAAAAGTACACTCAAAATGCCGTATTCCTTGCTACCCGGTGGTGAGGCAAGCCGTTCGGCTACTTCTTTTTGTAGCATACCCACCACTTCTACAACCTGCTTGCGATTTTCAAGAATTTTGAAAAAAATTTGTGAAGAAATATTGTAGGGAAAATTACCGATAATTGCTATATTTGAAAAAAAATTGGAGTGTAAGTCCATAGTCAAGAAATCACCTTCCCAAAGTCGGTTTTGAGTGGCTATTGTTGCAAAATGTTCTTTTAAGTACCGAATAGATTCGCTATCAATTTCAATAATATAAAGGGGATTTGGCTTGTTCAACAGAAATTGTGTCAGAACCCCCGTACCTGCTCCAATCTCTAAAACTGGTATTTCTGCTGGGCTTTGTAAAAGGTCGGCTATTTTTTGAGCTATTGTAAGGTCTTTTAAGAAGTGTTGTCCTAAATGTTTTTTGGGCTTTACCATAATGTAATTGTAAGAAAGTTAGACAAATGAAAAAAATTACCTTGTAATACTTGAAAAAAATCAAAAACTTGCGAAACTTTTATTAAAAAAAAGAACACCACTGAAAATTAAGTAGTTATGGCGAAAAAAACAAAAACTACTCCTACCATTCCCAATAAAAAGGTTACGGCTTTTTTGAAGGCGATGGCTCACCCTATCCGAATGAATATTGTACTTTTATTGCTACAAAACCCCAAAATGACTGTTTCTGATATTTGTGAAACTTTGGATTTAGAGCAGTCGCTTACTTCGCATCATTTGGCAAATATGCGAAATAGCGGCGTGCTTGCAAGCAAAAGAGAAGGGAAAAATATTCAATATATGTTAGGTAGCCCTAAAATCAAAGAAATTTTAGAAACAATTGAGCGTTTGGTTGGAGAATAGAGCATAGAGACGCAAATTTTTGCGTCTCTATGTTTGGATAAAACTATTTTTATTTGCCTAAATCTTCTAATTTTTGCAAATCGTTTTCTATTGAAAGTATCAGCAAGCAAGTAGCAGTACAAAAAACAGGACTTGTGATGCAGTGATGCCCTCGCCAACTTCCATTTTCCTCTTGAATTTTGACGAGCCTGCCTGAAATATTGTTATACCATTTTTTCCAAGTATTATCTTTGGCAATAATCAAAGATTCGCCTGTTTGCAAATAGCTCAAAAACTCTTCTCCACCATTATTCCCAAAACCTACCATTACATTATCGTCTTGGGCAACTTCTTTGGCTTTTTGATAAGTTTGATAAGCATTGGCATATCTTTTGGCTTCGGAACGTGAAAAGCCCGCTTTTTCTAAATTTTCTTCTGTGGCAGGAGCATTTTGAGAAATTTTGCCTTCCTTGCGAGCTTTTGTAAGTTTGTCTTCGGCTTCGCGAGCTTCTTTCGCCGCTGAACGTGTAGAACCCGAAACTGAATATAACACAATACCTGCTCCCATATCGGTATTTACTTCGCCTGTTTGGGCATTGTAATTCTTTTTCTGATAGTCGCGTGCTTTGCGTAGTGCTTCATCATCAACCTTGATGCCTTTTTTCTGGGCAGTTTCTAATGCATTGGTAGCAAAAGAAGATTGTAAAACACCTGCCCAACCCGCACCACGAATACTGCCGTCAGTGTTTTGTGCCATTTGTATTTTTTGAGTACAGACTTGTAGAGCTTTTTGGGTACGTTCTTGAAGTTTTTTGTCATTTTGCAAGTAATCCAATGAATTGGCAAGACACTGGGCGGTAAGCACTACATCAATGTTTTGTCCTAATTTGGTTTGAATTTGCGTACCTGTTTCTGTGGTAATGTTGTAAGATTGAGGTGAGGCGTTTTCTACGGCATTGAGCAAATATTCCAGAGCTTTTTTAGCATTTTCTTTATATTCGCCTTGAGAGAAGGTATGCCCGTTGCGAAGTAGTGCCATTAGTACCATTGCAGTAGTGGCAGGGTCAGTTTTTACGGCGTGAGGATTTACTATATCTTGGCGGCTATGCAAACCTGCTCCCCAGCCACCATTATTTTGTTGGGCTTGTACTACCCAAGTTAGCCCTTTTTTGAGAGAACTTTTTACATTTTCAGGGGTTTTGTAGATAGCTTCTCCCTCCGAACTTTCCTCGCCCATAATGGTTCTATAAACGCAACCTTTCGGGTGCTGATTTTCATCAGAATAGCTCGTAAAAAGCCGATTTGTTTCAACGCCTGCCCAAACTGAAGCAAGAGCGGCAACCCCAAAAGCGGAAAATTTCAAAATGGCTTTCATAAGACAAAAATTTTGAAGTGGAACATATTTTTGTTATTGAGATGAAAGCCACTTGAATTTTCCACAAAAAAATTTAGAATTTTGGTGAGATGTTCCAAGATTTTTGTAATTTTGATACATACAACGCTGTTTTTATGGTTACCCAAATTACAGACGGGGTAAAAGTAAGTGTACAGACTTTATATCACCCCGAATATTCCAATGCAAAGCAATTGCATTTTGCCTTCACTTATAAGGTTCGTATTGAAAATGGAAGTAATCATACTATTCAACTGCTCACACGGCATTGGATAATTTATGATTCTTGTGGTACAGTTACGGAGGTAAAAGGAGAAGGTGTAGTAGGGAAGCAACCTATTCTGGAACCAGGGGATATTTATGAATATGTTTCGGGCTGTAATTTGAAATCGGAAATTGGTAAAATGCGAGGTAGCTACACTATGCAGCGTCAGATGGACGGCAAGAAACTCACCGTCATCATTCCTGAATTTAAGCTCGTTGTACCTTATCGGTTGAATTGATTTTTACTAATTCTTTAATGTTAAATGAGCTTGTAAGCACAGGAGGTTAGACAAATATAAACTGAGAAATATAATTGCCCAAACATTAACTTAAATCTAAAACTTGAAAAAATTTTCAAATAAAACTTATGAATAAAAAATCATTTATTACATTTGTATGGGTTTGGGCTATTCTGTTTTCAGCCTGTATTTCGCAGAAAAAGGTTTTACAAAGCAGTAATAGCTTAAACAACAATCAGCCAGAAAACGCTTGGAAAGTTGATAAAGTAGTTCAGACAGCCAAGGAATATTTAGGAACACCTTACAAATATGCGGGAAACGACAAAAAAGGCATTGATTGTTCAGGACTTACAAGCAGGGCTTACGAGAGTGTGGGCATCAAATTGCCTCGCATAGCAGGCGACCAAACCCAAGCAGGCAAAAAAGTATCTTTACAAAATTTACAAAAAGGAGATTTAGTGTTTTTCAAAGAATCGGTGAAAGCGAGTAATAAAATTACACACGTGGGCGTGGTAAGTGCTGTAAAAGAGGCGGGCAAAGATGTTATTTTTATTCACGCTTCTACTTCCAAAGGTGTTATGGAAAGCCAACTTTTTTCAAAATATTGGAAGCCACTTATCGTAACCGCGGTACGGGTAATAGAATAACCTCAAAACACTAAAATTTTATTTTATGAAAAAATTTTCGTGCATCGCTGTTGATGATAGTTCCATACAACTTACACTACTCAAAAATTATATCCAAAAAACTCCTAATTTGGAACTATTGGCAATTTTTGCCAATCCGATTGAGGCTTATCACTTTTTACAAAAAAACAACATAGATATTTTGCTTTTGGATATTGATATGCCCGAAATGAGTGGGCTTGATTTGCTGAAAATGCTCAAAAAACAACCTGCTACTATTCTTATTACGTCTAAAACCGAGTTTGCTCTCCAAGCCTTTGAACTTGATGCCATAGATTATATTGTAAAACCCCCCGAATACCCTCGTTTTTTGAAAGCTATACAGAAAGCCATACAATTTTTAGAGGTTGAGGAGAAAGAAAACATCAGTAGCGATAGCGGTGCTTCTGAAATTTTTGTAAAGGTTTCAGGAAAACTAATACGCCTGCCGCTCAATGAAATTTTATTCATTGAAGCTCTTTCCGATTATGTACTAATACATACCGAAGACAAACGGCAATATGTGGTATATGCTACAATGAAATACTTTGAGGAAAAATTAAGTGCCTACAAGTATTTCAAGCGTATCCACAGGTCTTATATTGTGAATATGCAAAAAGTGAAAAGCATTGAAGAAAATCAAAATGTTCTGATTGGAGAAAAAACGCTCCCCATTGGCAATACCTATCGAGAAGAGTTTTTGAAAAACCTAAATAAGCTTTAAATAACGTGAGTTAAGCGGCAATATCTTGAAAAAGTTCAAAATTTGTAAGTAGATTTTTTTCTTGAAAATCTCTAATAGTGGGCTTTTTATCTAGGAATTTGTAGGCAATAATTCCAGACCACAAATTGAC
>NZ_NKXO01000010.1 GCF_002843425.1 Raineya orbicola | reverse complement strand
TAGAGGTAATTGACTCATATGATTAAATATTTAAAAAGTACAACTCAAAGTTAATCATTTTTTCAATTACCCTAAGTTTTTTTATTTAAATCCCTTGAAAACAATAAGTTAGACTTATAATTCACGTGATATTAAGAAATTGTTAAGTTTTAGATTTTGCCAAAATTAAAATGAGTTGAGAGTTTAATAATGACCACAAATCAAAATATAAAAAAACTTTCCACGCTACTAAAAGCTTTTCTTTCCGCTATCAAAAACTCAAAAACCATTTCTTGCGGATAGCTATTTTGGTAGCTTCTTGTTTGTTATGTACTTGCAATTTTTCAAAAATATTTTTGACGTGTGTGCGTACAGTGCCATAGCTAATGCAAAGTTTTTCAGCGATTTCTGCATAAGTAATTCCTTCAATCACCATTTTCAAAATTTCCATTTCGCGGCTGGTAAGGGGAGTATCAGAAGGGTTTTGGGAAGTACTTTTTTGAGAGGGAAGCAAAGAAAAAAACTTCAAGGCTTTTCGGGCAATAGAAGGCGAAAGTAACGAGCCTCCACCTGCTACAATTTCAATGGCTTCATAAATTTTCTCTTTGGTTTCATCTTTGAGCAAATAGCCACTTGCCCCCGCCTTGATAGCTTCAAAAATTTTTTCATCATCATCAAAAGCCGTAAGCATCAGCACTTCAACACTTGAAAAGCGATTTTTTATCTGTTGAGTTGCCTCTATTCCGTTCATTTTATCCATTTCAATATCCATTAAAATCACCTGAGGCAAACGAGATACAGGCAATTTTTCGAGCTGGTTTAAGCAGTCTTTACCATTGAAAGCTACGAAAATAAGTTCTAAGTTTTCAAATTCTTGCAGACGCTCCTTCAAATTATCTAAAAGTTGATAATTGTCATCAACAATCGCAATACGAATAGGCATAATTTAATTGTTTTCTTCAAAACTAACTAAAACCTAAAAGAGTTTGATACCTCATTTGAGGTATTTTTCAGAAAAAACCTTTTTGCTTTCATTAAAAACTCCTCATAAATTGTTTATCTTTGCAAAAAAATGGTTTTTATGTTGTTTGTAAAAATTGTAAATCGCTCCAAGCACGCTTTACCCTCTTATGCAACTGATGGTTCGGCGGGAATGGATTTGAGAGCAAATCTTGAAAATCCTATTACACTAAAACCTTTGGAGCGTTTTCTTGTTCCTACGGGGATTTTTATTCAGTTGCCCGAAGGGTATGAGGCTCAAATACGCCCTCGCAGTGGGCTTTCTATCAAAAAAGGTATTACCCTTGTCAATGCAGTAGGAACAATTGATTCCGACTATACAGGCGAAATAAAATTGCCTATGATCAATCTTTCTAACGAGCCTTACACCATTGAAGACGGCGAAAGGCTTGCCCAAATGGTCGTTGCTCGTTATGAAAAAATCACTTGGCAAGAAGTAAGCATTTTAGACGAAACTGAAAGGGGAGAAGGGGGCTTTGGAAGCACAGGCACAAAATAGAGATTTTACTATGAAACGGGTAGCTTTTTACACATTGGGTTGCAAACTGAATTTCGCTGAAACTTCGTCTATTGCCCGAAGTTTTGAGCAAAGGGGCTTTTTGCGGGTAGATTTTACCGAAAACCCTGATATTTTTGTTATCAATACGTGTTCGGTTACGGATAATGCTGATAAAAAGTGCAGAAAAGTAGTCAAAGAAGCTCGTAAAATTTCGCCTAATGCTTTCGTAGCAATTGTGGGTTGTTATGCACAGCTCAAACCGCAAGAAATTGCAAGCATTGAAGGCGTAGATGCTGTTCTGGGGGCTTCGGAGAAATTTCAGCTATTAGATTTGCTTGGCACTTTTGAACGCAAAGAAAAAGCCCAAGTTTTTCATTCCGATATTCGTGAGGTGGCTCAAATGTATTGCAGTGCCTATTCTTATGGCGATAGAACCCGTACATTTCTGAAAGTTCAAGACGGCTGTAACTACAATTGTGCCTTTTGTACTATTCCACTCGCACGTGGCAAAAGCCGTAGCGATACCATTGCCCATATTGTAGCACAAGCCCGAGAGATTGCCCAAACCGAAGTAAAAGAAGTGGTGCTTACAGGGGTAAATATTGGCGATTTTGGTATCATTGAAGGCAAACGTCAAGAGCGTTTTGTGGATTTGATTAAAGTACTGGACGAGGTAGAAGGCATTGAGCGTTTTCGCATTTCAAGCATTGAGCCTAATTTGCTCACTAATGAAATTATTGAGTTTGTAGCTCAATCCAAGCGTTTTGTACCTCATTTTCATATTCCTTTGCAGTCGGGGAGTAATAAAATTTTACGCCTGATGCACAGGCGTTATATGCGTGAGCTATATGCCGAAAGGGTGCGTAAAATTAAGTCGCTGATGCCTCATTGTGCCATTGGCGTTGATGTAATTGTGGGATTTCCTTCGGAAACCGAAGCCGATTTCTTGGAAACTTATCATTTTCTCAATGATTTAGACGTTTCTTACTTGCACGTTTTCACCTATTCCGAAAGAGCTAATACAGCGGCTTTGCAAATCCCTGAAAGTGTTCCGATGAAAGTGCGTAACGAACGCTCTCAAATGCTTCATATACTTTCAGAAAAGAAAAGGCGTTATTTTTATGAGCAAAACCTTGGCAGAGAAGCTACCGTACTTTTTGAAAAAGATATTCAAGACGGCTTGATGGAAGGCTTTACAGAAAATTATATTCGTGTGGTTGCTCCTTATGACCCTTTGCTTATCAATGAGTTACAGAGAGTTCAACTCACCCGTATCAACGAAAAAGGCTTAATGGAAGTAAAAGAACCTTGTTTAGTGTAGAAATTATGACTTTATCCGAAGCACAGCAAATCGTAGATGAGTGGATAAAAACCGTAGGAGTACGCTATTACAACGTGCTTACCAACACGGCTATTCTTATGGAAGAAGTGGGCGAGGTAGCTCGCATTATGGCAAGACTTTATGGTGAGCAGTCTTTCAAAGAAGGTGAAACCTACGATTTAGCCGATGAAATGGCTGATGTTCTTTTTGTGCTTATTTGCCTTGCCAATCAAACAGGGGTTAATCTTACCGAAGCCTTACAAAGAAACTTGCAAAAGAAAACCAAACGCGATAAAGAACGCCACCAAAATAATCCCAAATTATCCCAAACCGACTAATCAGGGTTTGAGCGTTCCCATACCGCCATCTACGCCTATGATTTGCCCTGTAACCCAAGAGGCTTTATCCGAAAGCAGAAAGCAAGCCATTTGAGCAATATCTTGGGCGGTGCCAAAACGTCCGAGCGGGTGTCTTTTGGCGGCGGCATCACGTTTGCTTTCATCAGAAAGTAGTTTGCTTGCCAAAGGTGTATCAGTAAGCGAAGGAGCTAAAACATTTACACGGATATTTTGGTTTGCCCATTCGGCGGCAAGCGATTTAGCAAGCCCTTCTAAAGCACTTTTGGCAGTAGCGATGGAGCTATGAAAATTCATTCCAAGCGTAGAGGCAACCGTGCTAAAAAGCACAACACTGGCATTTTGCGAGCCTTTAAGCTGTTTGTAAACTGCCTGCAATATATCTACCGCTCCCAAAACGTTAATTTGCAAATCTTGTAAAAATTCTTCCCTTGTAATGCGATGAAAAGGCTTCAAATGGATAGTACCTGGGCAATATACCAAGCCGTGCAGGGTAGGCAAATTTTCAAAACGATTGCCCGCAGGTTCTTGAACGTCCCAAGTAATATGCGAAATATTTCCGAGTTCTGTGCTTTTATGGCGAGAAGCTACCCATACTTGATGATTTTCGGCAAGTAAATTTTGAACGATAGCCAGTCCTATTCCCGAATTTCCTCCTATTACAAGATAATTTTTTTGTGTCATAACAAACTTTTTTTCCTTGAAAACAAGTTTTATACGAAAATGTTTAGCAGTGTTGAGTTATGTTTTTTACTGAAATTGAAAAATTAGCCAAACGCATTGCAAGTGGCAATTTGCCCGGAAAAGAAGCTCAAATTCGTATGGTTTCGGATAGGTTCAAAGATAGATATTTTGAGCTAAAACCCAATGCCCAAACTCGTGAGGGGGCAGTGCTGATACTTTTGTATCCTGAAAACAATACACTGGGCTTGCCACTTATTTTGCGTCCTGAGCACGAAAAGGGGGTGCATAGTGGGCAAGCGGCTTTTCCGGGGGGTAAAAAAGATGAAACTGACAAAGATTTTATTCAGACGGCTCTTCGCGAAGCACAAGAAGAAGTAAATTTAGATACAAGTCAGGTGAAAATTGTAGGACAAATCTCTCCACTTTTCATTTTTGCAAGTAATTTTATGGTGTATCCGACGGTGGCGTATGTGGAAAAAAAGCCTATTTTAGAACCTAATCCAACGGAAGTGGCAGAAATTTTTTTTACAAACATTGAAAAGCTAAAAAATCCTGCTACCATCAAAAAAACAATTATTTCTACGCCACAATACAACTTTGAAACTCCTTATTTTGATGTAGCAGGCAAAATTGTGTGGGGAGCAACGGCAATGATGTTGAGCGAGCTGATTGCCTTGATAGATTAAACTATTTTTAATCATCTCTTAAAGCTCGTAAAGCTATTCTTAAAAACTCTCTTTCGGCTCGGAACATTGCTATCATTTGCCTTGGATTGAGTATCCCACGAAATTTGGAGATATATTCTTTTTGCAAATCTAATTCTTGTTGTTTGAGTTTAAGCATTTTATCAATATCCGCATTGATTTCTGTATCGGATAATGAAAGCATTGAGGTTTCAATTTTAAGCTGTCGGATTTGTTTTTGCACTTCTGCCTGCTTGAAGATATATTCTTCATACAAGGCAGGAAATTTCTTTTGCTGTTCGGCGTTCAATTCAACACGTTTGATAACAAACTCTTTTTTCTGTTGTAGAAAACGCTCACGCAATCTTTCTTGTGCCAAAAGATTGAAACTACAACTTACAAGCCAAAGCACAATCCAATATTTTTTCATAAAACTTCTGAATTTTCAAGTTCTTGTTGTAAAATTTCTTCTATATGTTCATCAGGTAATACTTCTTCCAAATCTTTTTTTCTAATTTGCAAACTATCAGGCTGATACTGATGCATTTCAGGTAGTTGAATATCTTTATCAAAAAGTTCTGCTTCTAAATGGTTTTGATAGTTGGCAAACAAATAAAGTTCTAATTCCTTTTTATTTATTGTTTGAAGATTTTTTTTCAATTCGGCAACTGCTGTTGAGTTGTCGGTTTTGGGGAAAATCAAAACAATCGCAAAAATTATCATAGTTGCTACTCCCAAACGTATAGTCCAAATGCCAAAGGGGGTTTCATACCAAGCCCAAGCTCGTCGCAGATTTTGAATTTTCTGCATAATTTTTTGAGGTAGTAGCTCAAAATAGCTTTCAGGCAAACCAAAAGGCAAATTTTTGTGTATGCCTTTGGGCTCATATTCCCCTTTCAGGCGTTTTTCCAAGCGATTTTCAAACTCCTCAAAATAGTTCGGAGGAGTTTCAAAGGGTAGTTTAACGGGTTTTTCATTGTGGGTTCTCATACGCTCATTTTCATTTCGTCCTCTATTTTTTTTACGGCGTGATGATACGAAGCCTTCAAAGCTCCAACGCTTGTTCCTAAAATTTCCGAAATTTCTTCATAGCTCAAATCATCAAAGTATTTCATATTGAAAACCAATCGTTGTTTTTCGGGGAGTTTGAGTAAGGCTTTTTGTAGTTTAATTGCCACTTCATCTCCCGAAACATAGGCATCGGTTTCAAGTTTTCGTAAGAGTTCTTTGCTTACATCAGCAATAGGCAAAAAAAATCTTTGCTTCTTTTTGCGTAGGAAGTTCAAACATTCATTGGTAGCTATCCGATAAATCCAAGTATAAAGTTGTGAATTTCCTTGAAAATGATGCAGATTTTGCCAGACTTTCACGAAAGTTTCTTGTGTAAGGTCATCGGCGTCATCGTGATCTATCACCATTTTCCGAATGTGCCAATAAATTTTCTGTTGATACTTTCTTACAAGCAAATTGAACGCATAATTTTGGCTTTCTGCTTTTTTAAACTTTTCTAATAGCTCTTTATCTTCCATTGAAACGAGGATTGTTCAATCCTTTGCTTGGTTAGATGTGCTTATAGGGCAAAGGTTTAATGAAATGAAAGAAATTTTTTGTAAAAAGCAAAAAAGCCCCAAAATGGTAGTTTTGAGGCTTTTTGTCGGGGTGGCAAGATTCGAACTTGCGACCTCCTGCTCCCAAAGCAGGCGCGATAACCGGGCTACGCTACACCCCGAAATTTCTTAGCAACTCTTGCTAAAAAAATTTGAGGAGAGGATGGGATTCGAACCCACGCGTCGGTTTCCCGACGACAGTTTAGCAAACTGCTCCTTTAACCACTCAGGCACCTCTCCTTTTCAGTTTCGGACTGCAATATTAGTATAAAAACTTCAAACTACCAAATAAAAACGAAACTTTTTACTCATTTACCAAAATAGCGGGCGTAGTGATTACATTGCTTTGGTTCAAAGCTCTATCGTAAATGAATACTTCAAAGCGGATACTATCTTTTTTATTGATGCCAATTACGTCATAGAAAAGCCCGCCAATGTTATAGCGAATGGTGCCTTCAATAGGAGCTTGTTTTTCTTTATCAAGAAGCGGTGGCACTCTGCCGTGAATATTGCTTTCAAATTCAGTGTTGGTAACAGGGTCTATGAACTTGGGTAGTGGCAAGCGTTCATACACTCCTGTAAATTTATTACGGCGATAAATGGTGCAGTAAAAATTGTAGTAGTAAGGGTTAAAACTTTTATCGGGACGGCGACGAGCAAATTGCCCTGTGGTATCTCCTGCCGATAGACCTATATCGCCATTACCATCTTTGAAATCAATATCCAAGAAAATGGAGTCTTCAATTACTTGTCCATTGCCGTCTAAAAGGCTTTTTTTACTCATTGCCCGAAAGCTGATGCTTGGTTCAAAAGGAAATTCAGGCTTTTTGAAAATACAAGCGTTCAAGCCAATGGCAAGCAGTAGAAAGTAACCTAAGATATTTTTTGCCGAAACTTGCATAATTCTCTACATTTGTGTTATGAAAAAAGATTTACCCCTTATTCTAAAAAACCTTGTTCTTGCTATGCAAGAAAGCGATTTTGAGGAGATAGCTTTCTTGGTATATGATTTTCAGCTCAAAAATAACCCTATCTTTGCTCGTTGGGTTTCGTTTTTTTACGAAAATCCTCACAATATACAAAAAATTGAGCAAATTCCGTGCCTACCAATTGAATTTTTCAAATATTACGAAATCAGAAGCATTACTAAAAATCCAAAAGTTGTATTTGAAAGTAGTGGAACAACCCAAAGTTTTAGAAGTAAGCATCTACTTACCGACACCTTTTTTTATACCCAAAATAGCATTCAAATTTTTGAAAAACGATACGGAAAACTTGAAAACTATCATATTTTAGCCCTTCTACCCTCTTACTTGGAGCGGGAAAATTCCTCTTTGATATTTATGGTAAAGCAATTTATGGAAAAATCTGCTTCCCCTTACAATGCTTTTTACCTCCATAATTTTGAAACACTTTTTCAGACCATTGAGTTTTTGAAAAAGAACAAAGATGGACGAAAAATTTTGCTTTTAGGGGTAACTTATGCTCTTTTAGATTTTGCTGAAAAATATAAGGGAAATGATTTATCGCAAGTTCTTGTAATGGAAACGGGAGGAATGAAAGGCAGACGCCCTGAAATGACACGTGCAGAGGTTCATCAGATACTTCAAAAAGCCTTTGGAGTTGGGAAAATTCACTCGGAATACGGAATGACAGAGCTACTTTCGCAGGCTTATTCCACAGGAGAAGGCGTATTTGATATGCCTACTACAATGAGAATTTTTTTGCGAGAAAATAACGACCCCCTCACATACACGCCCACGCGGGGGCTTATCAATGTAATTGATTTGGCGAATATTGAAAGTTGTGCCTTTCTGGCTACCCAAGATGTAGGAACTTTATTAAACGGAAATCAGTTTATGGTACTGGGCAGAGCCGATAATGCCGAACAAAGGGGCTGTAACTTGCTTTTGGAGCAATTTTGAATTTTTTACAACTTTTTGAGTGTTTATGCGTTTAACCATAAAAAATTTACAAGGCAAAACGATTTGTATTTCCGAAAAAAATACTATTTTGCAATCGCTTGGTGAAAATGCCATAGATTGGATGCAGGCGTGCGGTGCAAAAGGTAGATGCACTACTTGCAAAATGGTAGTCTTGCAAGGAAATGAATATCTTGCCGATTACACAGAAGTTGAAAAAAAATTTGTTGCTCAAAAACGCCTGCTTGCTAATGAGCGTTTGGCTTGCCAAGTAAAACCTAAAAACTTACAAAACGACTACGAGGTTATTATTCAAGTACCCAAAACTTATCAGTTACCACATATTTTGTACAATGATTAAAATCTGCTTGCATTATGGAAAGTTTAGTGATAGAACCCACCAACAGAACCCCCAAAGTTAATTTTGATACGCTCACAGGCGTTTTTGAAATGTCAGGACGCTCCATTCCTGAAAACGCACCTGCTTTTTACAATACTATTTTGGATTGGTTAGAGCAGTGCAAACAAAAAAGTAATATTAGCAATATTCAGGCAATCTTTAAGTTGGAGTACTTCAATACAGCTTCCTCCAAACTTATTTTAGATGTTTTCAAAAAACTTGAAAGTTTCAAAGAAAAGGGCAAACTCGTTTCTATTCAATGGTATTACGACCCCAAAGATGAAGATATGCAAGATGCAGGCAAAGATTTCAAAGATATTATTGCCTTACCTTTCGAATTGCATCCTCTTTCTTAAAAATAATTGCCCTACACGTGTAGGGCTTTTTTGTTTGCCAAACAATTTGACGGATAGTTGGTTTTTGTGTTAAACTTCTAACTTCAACCCTTTTTTTTCTATGGCTACATTAAAGGTAGGAGATAAAGCCCCTCTTTTTGATGCAAAAGACCAAAATGGAAATCCCATTGCTTTGAAAGATTTTTTAGGTAAGGGTAAAAAAGTGGTTCTTTATTTTTATCCCAAAGATGATACTTCGGGTTGTACTGCTCAGGCTTGTAACTTGCGTGATAATTACGAAAAACTTTCGCAAAACAATTTCCAAGTAATTGGCGTAAGCATTGATGACGAAAAATCGCATCAAAAATTTATTACCAAATATAATTTGCCTTTTCCGCTTGTTGCTGACACCGACCGCAAAGTAGTAGAAGCATATGGTGTTTGGCAGGAAAAAAGTATGTACGGCAAAAAATATATGGGAACAGTGCGTATCACTTTCATCATCAATAGCGAAGGAATTATTGAAAAAATCATTGATAAAGTAAAAACCAAAGAACACGCAGAACAAATTCTTTAATCCGATGTCAGAACAAATTGTACTGCTTACAGGAGCAACTTCGGGCATAGGCAAAGCTACTGCCTTCGGACTTGCCCAAAAGAGTTTCACACTTATTTTACCTGTTCGCAACCTTGAAAAAGGCGAAAAAATAAAGCAAGAAATTTTGGCTAAATTCCCACAATCACAAATTCATCTTTTTGAATGTGATTTGGCAGATTTGCAAAGTATAAAGATTTTCGCTGAAAATGTAAAAAAACAATTTTCGGCATTACACGTGCTTATCAACAATGCAGGGGTTTGGAAAAATACTTTCACCCTCACGAAGGACGGATTTGAACAAACTTTTGCAGTCAATCATTTAGCTCATTTTTATCTTACCCTCTTGCTCATAGATTTGCTTCAAAAATCTGCTCCTGCACGTGTTATCAATGTGGCTTCTGATTTGCACCAAGGCGATATACATTTTACAGATGTAGAGCTTCGTAAAAATTACAATGGCTTAAATGCCTATAAGCAGTCCAAACTTGCTAATATTCTTTTTACAAGAATTTTGGCAGAAAAGCTCAAAAGTAGCCAAATTAGCGTCAATGCTCTGATGCCCGGTTTCATTGCCACCGATATTTTTGAGGATTTGCCATTTTTTTTGCGTTGGCTTATACCTTTGGTAGCGAAAAGCCCCGAAAAAGGTGCAGAAACTACCTTGTATTTAGCCACAGAACCTAACTTGCAAGTTACAGGCGAATATTTCAAAAACAAACAGCGAGCAAGTTCCTCGTATCAATCTAAAAATATGGAAACGGCTCAAAAATTATGGAATTTGAGCGTACAAATGCTTGAACAAAAGGGCTTTCAGGTGCCAAAACTTTAAGCCAAAAGCCAACTTTCAGCCTCTTTGCGTGTCGTGAAAACTTTATTTTGAAAGGGAATGATGCGTAATGAGGTTTTTTCTATGAAAGTAAATTTAGAAGCGGGTAAAATCATAGCCATTTTACCATTTTGCCCTAAACATTTGCTAAAAAGTGGAAGCCAAGATTGCCAAGCCCACAATACGTCTTCGGCTCGGAAAAAACTTTTTTTACTTTGGTCTATAATAATTTTGCTAGCAGGGCGAAAGTTCAAAAAGGAAATAATATCGTCCATTATACGGCGATATATTTCGCCGCAGGTATCGTTTTCTTGAAACTCTACGAGCCAGTAGGCTTTTTCGGAATGATAGCCTACACACACACATTCACTCACAAAAAATAACTCCAATGCCGAAATTTGTTTAATTTTGGACTTTGCTTCACAAAGTAGCAAAGTTTTCTTTAATTTTCAAAGCAATGAATGAAAATATTTTATACCTTTCTTATGATGGATTGACAGACCCTTTGGGACAATCGCAAGTTTTGCCTTATATAATAGGTTTGAGCAAGAATTTTAGCTATCATTTTACAATTATTTCTGCTGAAAAAAAAGAAAATTTTAATGCTAAAAAACAACTAATAGAAAATCAAATCAAGGATTTGCCAATTACGTGGATGCCTATTTTTTATCATAAAAAACCGCCTGTATTTTCCTCAATTTGGGATTTGTGGGTGATGTATCAGAAAGCACTCAATTTGCACAAAAGGCAAGTATTTCATTTAGTACATTGCAGAAGTTATCTTACAGCCCTGATTGGTGAAAGATTTACAGACAAATTTCAAGTACCATTTTTGTTTGATATGCGAGGCTTTTGGGCTGATGAAAGATTAGACGGCAACATCTGGAACATCAAAAACCCCTTTTACAAAAAGATTTATCAATTTTTTAAGAAAAAGGAAAAAGATTTCTTACAAAAAGCCGCCTATACCATTTCGCTTACGCATAATGCGAAAAATGAAATTCTTTCTTGGAAAGGCTTTGAAAAAACGCCCATATCTGTAATTCCTTGTTGTGTAGATACCGATTTATTTTGCCAAAATGAAAAAATAAATAGTTCCAAAGAACAAGCACTTACCATTTCGTATTTAGGCTCTATCGGGACGTGGTATTTGCTCCGAGAAATGCTGGTTTTCTATAAAACACTTTTACAAAACTATCCCAAAGCTCATTTTTTATTTATTACAGGCGAAAATCCGCAATTTATTTTGCAAGAAGCTGAAAAATTGGAATTGCCTCTTTCACAAATAAAAATTTGCAAAGCCGAACGGCACGAAGTCCCCACTTTGATTGCTCAAAGTGATATTTCGGTTTTTTTCATCAAAGATAGTTATTCTAAAAAAGGTTCTTCGGCAACGAAAATGGCAGAAATTTTAGCAATGGGCGTACCTATCATTACGAACGATATTGGCGATAATGAATTTTTGTTTGAAAAATACAATTATGGCTATCTTTTACAAGATTTAAGTCCTGAAAGTATGCAAAAAGCAGTAGCTCATATTCCCAAGCTATTACAAAAATCAGCGGATAGCTTGCGGGCTATTGCCAAAGATTATTTCGACTTGGAGAAGGGAGTAAATGAGTATCAGAGGGTTTATACAGAAATTTTACAACAAAGTACGCACTAGAAAGCCAGTGCGTACTTGAGTAAATTATGTTTATTTTTTAGCCATCAATTTTCCCATTAGGTTCAAGGCAGAACCTGCTTTGAACCATTCAATTTGTTGGGCATTGTAGCTATGCTTGGCTTTGATTTCTTCTTTGGAGCCGTCCTTATGATGAAGTACGATAGTAAGCGGTACGCCTTCGGTAAAGGTAGTGAGTCCCAAAATATCAATGGTATCGTCTTCTTGGATTTTGTCGTAGTCGGCGGGGTTTTCAAAAGTAAGAGCAAGCATACCTTGCTTTTTGAGGTTGGTTTCGTGAATACGAGCAAAGGATTTTACCAAAATAGCCCTTACGCCCAAATGACGAGGCTCCATAGCGGCGTGCTCGCGTGATGAACCTTCTCCGTAGTTTTCATCTCCTACTACAATAGAGCCAATGCCTGCGGCTTTGTAAGCTCTTTGTACTTTGGGAACTTCATCATATTGCCCTGTGAGCTGGTTTTTTACTTTGTTAGCTTCTCCATTGAAGGCATTAACAGCCCCGATGAGCAGGTTATTGGAAATATTATCCAAATGCCCACGATATTTGAGCCAAGGACCTGCCATTGAGATATGGTCGGTAGTGCATTTGCCTTTGACTTTGATGAGCAGTTTTAAGCCTTTCAAGTCGGTGCCTTCCCAGGCAGGGAACGGTTGAAGCAATTGCAATCTTTCGGAAGTAGGAGAAACAATTACTTGTACTTTGCTACCATCTTCGGCAGGAGGCACGTAACCTGCATCTTCTACGGCAAACCCCTTGGTAGGTAGCTCAATACCTTGGGGTTCATCAAGTTTTACCTGTTCGCCGTTTTCATTGGTAAGTGTATCAGTAATGGGATTGAAGGTCAAATCCCCTGCAATCGCAAAAGCGGTTACAATCTCAGGAGAAGCTACAAAAGCGTGCGTAGAGGCGTAGCCATCGTTACGAGCCTTGAAATTGCGGTTGAAAGAGGTGATGATAGAATTTTTGCGATTGGGGTCATCAATATGTCTTGACCACTGCCCAATGCAAGGACCACAAGCGTTGGCTAGAACTACTCCTCCTATTTTACTGAATGTATCTAAAATGCCGTCTCTTTCAGCAGTATAACGGACTTGTTCAGAGCCAGGCGTTATGGTAAATTCAGCTTTGACTTTGAGTTTTTTATCTACGGCTTGCTTGGCAAGTGAGGCGGCACGTGTGAGGTCTTCGTAAGAAGAGTTGGTACAAGAACCAATCAGCCCAACTTCCAATTTAGCAGGCCAGTTGTTTTCTTTGACTGCTTGGGCAAATTTAGAGAGAGGCCAAGCCAAATCAGGAGTGAAAGGACCATTGATATGCGGCTCAAGCTCTGAAAGATTGATTTCTATGATTTGGTCATAATATTTTTCAGGGTTAGCATACACTTCGGGGTCGGGGCGAAGGTATTCACGGATTTTATCAGCTTCGGCGGCAACATCTGCTCTACCTGTGGATTGCAGATAGGCTTTCATTTTATCATCATAGGCAAAAATAGAAGTAGTTGCTCCAATTTCAGCACCCATATTACAAATAGTGCCTTTTCCAGTACAAGAAAGGGAATCAGCTCCTTCACCAAAATATTCTACAATGGCATCAGTTCCTCCTTTTACAGTCAGAATCCCCGCTACTTTCAAGATGACATCTTTGGCGGAAGTCCAGCCATTCATTTTACCCGTGAGTTTTACGCCAATGAGTTTAGGCATTTTGAGCTCCCAAGGCATACCTGCCATTACATCAACGGCATCAGCACCACCTACTCCAATGGCAATCATACCCAAACCTCCTGCATTAGGGGTGTGAGAGTCTGTTCCTATCATCATACCGCCGGGAAAGGCATAATTTTCAAGCACTACTTGGTGAATAATGCCTGCACCGGGTTTCCAGAAGCCAATACCATATTTATTGGAAACCGATGCCAAGAAATCATAAACTTCTTTATTCTTGCTCATAGCCTCTTCTAAATCGGCTTTTGCCCCAATTTTTGCCTGAATGAGGTGGTCGCAATGAACCGTAGAAGGTACGGCTACTTTATCTCTACCTGCGGTCATAAATTGTAAGAGAGCCATTTGGGCGGTAGCATCTTGCATAGCTACGCGGTCGGGGGCGAAATCTACATAGGATTTTCCACGTTCAAAAGCCTGCTTAACAGGGTTTTCGTAAAGATGAGCATACAAAATTTTTTCTGCTAGTGTCATAGGACGACCAAGCACTTTGCGAGCCGCCTCTACACGTTCGGGCATACGAGCATACACCGATTTAATCATTTCAAAATCAAAAGCCATAGCAAATTACTTTTTTTGATGATACGAAAAAAACAAACAAATCTACAAAAAAATGCCTTTTGGAAAATAGTTTTAAGCGTTTTTTTAGTTATTTAGAAATTTTCTAAACAATAATTGAGCTTTTTTTCCTATCTTTGCAAGCAAAACAAAAACACTAACTAATGCGTTGGATATTTACATTATTTTTGTTTAGTATAGCCTATTTACTTTTTGCTCAAACGCCCAAGAAAGAACAAAAATACAAGCAAAATAAGTTGCAAATTCGCAATCAGAACCAGAAACAAAAACAGCAAGTCAAGCAAGAGATTAAAAAAGATACATTACAAAAGAGTGTAGTAGAAAATTTGGATACACTGAAAAAAGAAGCTATTCCGTTCAATCCGATACGTGAGCCCAAGCCACCCGCCGAACCTCTTTTTGATGATGACACTGCTGAAATTTCAGTAGTGCGTGTTTCAGAATATTTGCAAATAGATTGCGTTTGGGTAAAATCTGCTGAATACTACAAAACTTGGAGTTCGGTACATATCAATCCTTATCGCCGAGATGCTTCTACATTCAAAGATACGATACATCTGACTTTATATGACGAAGTAAAAGGACAATACTGGGCAAAACCTCTTGATGACCTTCTGCTTACTTCTCCTTTTGGCTATCGTTGGGGGCGTATGCATCAGGGAATAGACCTCAATTTGCGTACAGGAACGCCCATATATAGCGTTTTTGATGGAATTGTACGCATCGCCACCGCAGGCTATGGCTATGGCTATCACGTGGTAGTTCGCCACATCAACGGATTAGAAACGCTCTATGCTCATATGAGCAAATTGAGCGTACAAGTAGGACAAGTCGTAAAAGCTGGGGAATTATTAGGGTTAGGTGGCTCAACAGGTTGGAGTACAGGACCACACCTGCATTTAGAAGTGTTGTATGCAGGAAACGCTTTCAATCCTTTGCTTATTTTTGAAGTAAATACAAAGTCAGATGTGCCTTTTGTACGTTCCAAGTATTTTGCCCTTACACCTGCTCATTTTCGGCATATCAATACCATTGTGCGGCGTGAATATTTTCACATCGTAAAAGCAGGGGAAACTCTGCAAAGTATAGCTAAGAAATATGGTTTGAGCGTAAATTATTTGGCAGTAGTCAATCGTATTCCTATCAATACCAAATTAAGAGCAGGGCAAAGAATAAGATTACGTTAATTTATTTGTAAAACATTCTCAATTTAATTTCTGTAAGTTTTCTTTTGGAGTCCAATGAAAAATCTGCTTTCTGAAACCAGTCGTAGTAATTAGGTTCATTTTTGAGAACTTCTTCGACCAGTTTCCCTTTATGCTTGCCAATATTGAAAACTTCCTTGCCTTCGTTGTTGTAAATCATCGTTCCTGCAAAGTCTACAATTTTTTTAGCAGTAAGCTCGTGAAGTATGTCCATATCATTGCGAACAGGCTCAAATTCTTGCCCAGTTTTTTTATCAATGATTTTTCTACCTGCGTACAAATCAATTTGAGCTTGTAAAACTTCAAAAGTAGCTTGTACATCAGCTTGGGCGGTATGGGCATTTTCCAAAGTTTTTCCACAATAAAATTTATAGGCGGCACTCAAATCACGAGGCTCCATCAGGTGGAAAATTTTTTGAGCATCAATAAAGCGTCTGTTTTTCAAAGAAAAATCTATTCCTGCTCGTAAAAATTCTTCTACCAACAAAGGAATATCAAAGCCGAGAATATTAAAGCCTGCAAAATCCGAGCCATCTAAAAAATTAGCAAGCTCTTTGGCTACTTGTTTGAAAGTGGGAGCGTCTTTAATATCTTCGTCATAGATGCCGTGAAAAACACTACTTTCAGGTGGTATAGGCATTTCAGGGTTTATTTTTTGTACTCGCCACTCAGAAGTGCCATTCGGAAAAACTTTCAAAAAGGCATATTCTACAATTCTATCTTTGGCAAAATTCGTTCCTGTGGTTTCTAAGTCAAAAAAAACCAAAGGTTTTTTGAGGGCTAAATTCATATTTGGGAGTATCTTTTATTGTTTGGAAGCGAAACCAGTTTCAATGAATTACAGCTTTTGAATAGAGGTTTTTATTGAAAAATCAATTCCTCTGCAATTTGTTTGAGCGGCAAGTTATCAAAATTGCCCGAACTCATTAAAAGCAGTGAGGTATTTGCATAATTTTGAGATTTGAGAAAATCGGCAAACTTTCTACTATCTTCAAAAACTTCCAAATTAGGCATATCAAAAGCAGATTTAATATCATCTGCACTGATAGCAGGTAGTTTCTTATGTTCTACGACTTTTGGATTGAAATACACCACAGGCAAATCGGCATATTTGAGTGAGCCTTTGTATTGAGGCAAAAAATTCTTGTTCAAACTACTAAAAGTATGCAATTCTAGGCAAGCGATTAGTTTGCGTTCGGGGTAAAGACTTTTAACGGCTTTGGTAGTGGCTTTCACTTTGGAGGGAGCGTGGGCAAAATCTTTGAAGATGTGTGTGTTATCGTTTTTTGCGAGGGTTTCTAATCGGTTAGATGCTCCCTTGAAACTTTGGATAGCCTCATAAAATTTACTTTCGCTAATGAAAAGCCTTTCGCAGACGGCTTTCGCACCGCTGATGTTTTTCATATTATGCTCGCCAAAAACAAGCACGGGGATTTCTTTACCTTCTTTGGAAATCAAGAAAGTTTGTCCATTTTTTACTTTGTATGGGTGTGTTTGGTAAGGAATATTGGCAACATCAGGGCGTTCTTTTTCGCACAAGAAATTGCCCAAATAATCATCACTATCATAAATAATTGCTCCGCCTTTGGGAGTAGCATCAGCAAATTTTTCAAATTGTCTCACGTAGTCGTTTTCGGTTTCGTAAATATTGATATGATCCCAGGCTACGCCGCTTACCAAGCCAATATGATGCTTGTAGTAAGAAAATTTAGGTTTGGGAGCGGTGGGTCCTGCGGGATATTCATCTCCTTCAATAATGATGAGAGGAGCATCTTCGGTAAGTTTGACGGTGTATTCAAAACCATCAACCATTGCTCCTACAAGATAATCAAAATTTCTCCCGTGATATTTGAGTACGTGCATTACCATTGCGGTAATAGTGGTTTTTCCGTGACTGCCAGCAATTACTACGCGGTGCTTGTCTATGCTATGCAAATACACGTATTCGGCATAAGAATAGATAGGAATTTCTAACTCACGAGCTTTGATGAGTTCGGGGTTATCTTTGCGGGCGTGCATACCCACAATAATAGCCTCTAAGGATTTATCAATTTTTTCAGGAAACCAGCCCATTTCAGCAGGCAATAAGCCTGCTTTTTCTAAACGAGAGCGTGAAGGCTCATAGATTTCATCGTCAGAACCAGTTATTTGATAGCCTTGCTTTTGTAATGTAAGAGCCAAATTGTGCATTACACTACCGCCAATCGCTATGAAGTGTATTTTTTTGCTTTGCATTGAACTCAAAATTTTGAATAGATTTTTTACAAAATCTTGCAAATATACATAGCAAATTCAAGTTTTTATTATGATTTGAAATTTTTTTTGTAAGCTATCAAATTTCATTTTTTATTTCAAGGCGAATTTGTAATTTGGCAAACTAAAATATATGCTTATATGGGAATTTCAGAGCGTAAGCAAAGAGAAAAAGAGGCTATCAGGAATAAAATCTTGGAAACTGCCTATCAGATTTTCTTGGAGAAAGGCTACGATGGCACAAGTATTCGTACGATTTCCGATGCCATTGAATATAGCCCCGCTACCATTTATCTATATTTCAAAGACAAAAACGATATTTTCATACAATTACAAAACAAAGCTTTTGACTTGCTCTATGAAAAATTGGAGGCTACCAAAACGATTGTTCAGCCTTTTGAGCGTCTGCTTGCCGTAGGTAAAGTGTATTTGAATTTTGCTTTTGATAATCCGCAATATTATGACCTAATGTTTATTGACAATGCTCATTTACAAGCCTTCAAAGATGAAAGTACCGCTTGGAAAAGGGGGCATCAACTTTATAAAACCATAGAAGAAATTGTAGAAGCCTGTTTGATTGCCAAGCAAATCAAAGGAGAAGACTATAAAGTAGTAGCGTTTGTTTTTTGGTCTTACATACACGGACAATGTGCTTTACTTATTCGTAAGAGATTGAATACCAATGATAAGCAAACTTTGAAATACCTCATTAGTAATTCTTTTGATTTTGTAACCAAATTACTCAAAGCAGAATGAAAACGCCGATTGTAGCACCTTCTATTTTGGCGGCAGACTTTGCTAATTTGCAAAGAGAAATTGAAATGCTCAATGCCAGCCAAGCCGATTGGATACACTTGGATATTATGGACGGCTTATTTGTACCGAATATTTCTTTCGGTATGCCTGTTTGCAAAGCTATTCGGAAATATGCTAAAAAACCATTGGATTTCCATCTGATGATAGAAAAACCTGAACGTTATGCAAAAGAGTTCAAAGATTTAGGGGCTTCGGTGATTTCGGTGCATTTAGAGGCTTGTCCGCATTTGCATCGTAATATTCAGCAAATCAAGAGTTTAGGGTGTAAGGCAGGGGTCGCTATCAATCCACATACAGCCGTAAGTTTGTTAGAACCTATTATTCAGGAAATTGATTTGGTTTGTCTGATGTCGGTAAATCCGGGTTTTGGTGGGCAAATGTTCATTGAAAGTACTTTTGAAAAGGTAAAAGCCTTACGAAATCTCATTGATAGCAAAAATGCTCACGCACTTATTGAAATTGATGGAGGTGTAAATAGTGCCAATGCCCGAGAGCTTGTTCAGATTGGGGCAGATGTACTGGTTGCAGGAAGTTTTGTATTCAATGCTATCAATCCTCATCAAATCATTGAAGATTTGAAACGACTTGATTGAGTTTTACAGAAAAGGCATAAGGTTTTTTTTCAAAAAGAGGTTTGGTTTTTGCCCAAGTAGTACGAAAAAGCTCCGAATTGCGATAATTTTCCAAATGTGCTTCGCTTTCCCAATGGCTGTAAGTGCAAAAAACATTGGGGGAGTTTGCGTCTTGCCAGAGTTCCAAGTGTTTGCAACCTTCAAAACGGCGGATAAGGTGCTTGGAATTTTCAAAAACATCTAAAAATTCTCGCACCTTATCTGCCTGAAAGTACATTCTGACTATACGAATAAGCATAAAACCTTAAAAATCAGACATTCAAACTTTCTGTAAGTTCGTTTTTGTAGGCTTGACGAGGTTTGAGGTTAAGTACCTGAAACATTTCTTGGTCAGAAATGTAATCGGGGTTGGGGGTAGTGAGCAGTTTATCGCCTGCAAAAATAGAATTTGCCCCTGCCAAAAAGCATAAAGCCTGTTCTTCTACGCTCATACGCACTCTACCCGCTGAAAGACGTACCATTGCTTTGGGCATTAAGATTCGGGCGGTGGCAATCATTCGTACCATTTCCCATACCGAAACTTTGGGCTGATTTTCCAAAGGCGTACCTGCCACGGGTACAAGGGCATTGACAGGCACTGACTCGGGGTGTTCGGGCAAGGTGGCAAGCGTGTGAAGCATACCAATTCTATCTTCTATGGTTTCTCCCATTCCAATAATTCCGCCCGAACAAACGGAGATTTTTGCTTTGTTAGCATTTGCAATGGTATTGAGGCGGTCTTGGTAGGTACGTGTAGAAATAATTTCATCATAGAACTCTTCACTGGTATCCAAA
Source organism: Raineya orbicola (assembly GCF_002843425.1). Lineage (GTDB taxonomy): Bacteria > Bacteroidota > Bacteroidia > Cytophagales > Thermonemataceae > Raineya > Raineya orbicola. Next base: position 60,049 of record NZ_NKXO01000010.1, on the reverse strand, counting down.
TTGTGGTTATAGGCGTATAAGCCTGCTTCTTTGAGTTTAATGGCTTGTTCTTCGGTAAGCATACCTAATGTACAGCAAACCTCCAAACCCATTTGAGCCACTCCTTTCACCATTTCCAGTACTTTATCAAAATCGCGGTTGTTGCGGACTTCACGCCAAGCCGCTCCCATACAAAAACGCGTACTGCCTGCCTCTTTGGCTTCTTGGGCTTTTTGCAACACGGTTTGTACATCTAAAAGTTTTTCTACTTTTATATCTGTGTGATAACGTGCCGCCTGCGGGCAATAGGCACAATCTTCGGGGCAACCCCCCGTTTTGATAGAAAGTAAGGTACAAACTTGCACCTCGTTAGGTTCGTGATATTGCCTATGAATGGTTGCGGCTTGGTAGATGAGGTCTAATACAGGTTTATGATAAATTTCTGAAATTTCCTCTTTTGTCCAATCGTTGCGTATCATTGCAATAAGTTTTTTAGGTAGAAAGCTAAATTTTACTTTACTTTGGGCAAGCAAATTGCTAATACTTTTGCAAAAAAACAAATGGAAAATTCAAAAAAGCCTTTCAGGTGGCAAATCACTACAGATAAACCTTATTTTTGGGGTGGTGCTTTGGTATTTTGGGTGGTAGCAGGAATTTGTCTTTTATTATTTCCTAAAAGTAAAATTCACTTGGCTATCAATGAATGGCATACGGCTTTTGGGGATTGGCTATTCCCTAAGATCACTTATTTGGGCGAGGCAGGTGTGTATGTGCTTATGGGGCTTATATTTCTTTACAAAAGACAAATCCTGAAATTTTGGACTATGCTCATAGCCATAAGTTTGCATATAACCATCGTGCAAGCACTTAAAAATTTAATTTTTGAAAATGAACCCCGCCCTAAAATTTTTTTTCAAGACATCGCCTCACTCAATTTTGTAAATGGGGTGGAAACGCATTCGTATATGAGTTTCCCTTCGGGGCATACGGCTGCGGCTTTCTCGGCTTTTGCCTTGATAGCCTTTTTTCACAAACACCCTGCTTGGCAAATTATGGCAATACTTGCCGCTATAGCCGTTGGCTTTTCAAGAATGTATCTGCAACAACATTTTTTGATAGATGTTTTGGTTGGTTCTTGGATTGGCACGATTTCTGCTTTTATTGCTTTCAGTTGGTTTAACTTACAAAATAGAAAAACCTTACAAAAATTGTAAGGTCTTTCCCTAACCAAAATTATGAAAAAACAACTTCTGCAAAAGCTACGGCAATTTTTGTCGTAGCCTTTTACATTATTAACGCAAAAAAATAAAAAATGTTGCAACAATAATACAATTATTTTGAAAAAATCTAAATAAAACTTTTCAATACTCTGAAAATCAAAATTATAGTTCGTTTATTCTGTTTTGCAGAAGCTTTTTTCGGAGTTTCTTTTTCAGTTCTAATCCTGAACTATCTATGCGAGGTTTAGTAGGGGTTGGTTGTGAGGTGTTTTTCTTTTGAGCTGTATCCAAAGGTTTGCCTAAGTTGTGAGTGCTTTCCCGATAAACCAAGCTATCTACTACTATGGCGTACATTTTCTCAAATTCAGCTATATTTTCAAGGTAGTAGGCATAGCTCTGATAATAAGCGGCTGAATCAATTTTGTGTTTTTGAAATACTTTTCTTTCAAAAGCCTTATTGAGAAAATATGACGAATCAGGGGTGCTTACCAAATTTGGAACTTGTGACTCGGCAATGTGAATATCAATAAGCACTTGTATCATTTTCTCGGGTGAGAGAGGCGGAGGCGATTGTTTTTTTTCACTTTGGCAGGCAATTACTCCCAAAGCACACCCAATTAGTAAAATGAGCAATGAAAATTTGCTCACTTTACAATCATTCTTCGCACAATTTTTCATAGGATTGGTTATATTCAAAATATTGTCGCTAAATTAGCACATTGCTAAAACTTTGCCAACAATGCAGGAAATTTTAAGCAAACTTCGCAAATATGAAATTCAAATCCGAAAAGCGGTGAATACCTATATGCAAGGCGATTTTCATTCCATATTCAAAGGTTCGGGTTTGGAGTTTTCTGATGTACGCGATTACTTGTATGGAGATGATGTCCGCCGAATAGATTGGAACGTGAGTGCCAAAGGACAAGGAATTTTCGTAAAAGAATTTCAAGAAGAAAAAGAACAAACGGTTTTTTTTGTGCTTGATGTAAGTGCATCACAAGAAATTGGTTTTCAGAAAAATAAATTAAACTTGGCGTATGAAATTGCAGGAGTGCTGGCTCTTTCGGCGGCAAAAGAAAAAAACGATATAGGGCTGATTTGCTTTTCCAGCCAGAAAGAGCGTTATATGAAGCCTCAGAAAGGTGAGAAATACGCCTACGAAATGATTTTCAACCTTTTCAAGCTCAAACCACAATCTACCCAAACCGACCTTGCCCAAATGATTATTTACACGCTTCAAATGCTCAAACGGAAAAGCGTAGTAATTCTGATTTCTGATTTTATTGGTGAAAATTATGAGCATCACCTCAAAGCTCTTGCTCAAAAACACGACCTTGTGATGCTTCAGCTCTTTGATAAACAAGAAATTCGCCTGCCTGCTATGGGCATTATTCCTGTATGGGATAAAGAAAGCAAACGTACTATCTGGGTAAATACACACTCACGAGATTTCAAGGCTTTGCAAAAACCTCGTTTTGAGAGTATTCAGCAGAAACTACAAGAAATTGCTCTCAAAAATAATGCAAATTATCTCGCTATTAGTACCCAAGAAGACTTTGTACCCAAACTTTTAGAACTTTTCAAAAAAAGAAAGCACAAGCTAAAAAAGAATTATGCGAAAACATTTTAAGTTTTTAGAGGTTAGAATAGAGGAATAATTCAATTTCAAATCAATGAAGCATATTCTTATTACAGGAGGCACAGGACTGGTAGGCAAAAAAATTACTGAACTACTTTTAGCCAAAGGCTATGCAGTGGCTTATTTGAGCCGAAAGAAACAGCAAATTCCTTCGGTGAAGGTATATGAATGGAATATTTATCAAAAAAGCATTGAAAAAGAGGCTATTACAGAGGCAGAAGCAATTATTCATTTAGCAGGAGCAGGCGTAGCCGATAAATCTTGGACGGAAAGCTATAAGAAAGAAATCCTTGAAAGCAGGGTGCTTTCTACAAGGTTACTTTATGAAACTTTACAGCAAACTCAACATTCGGTAAAATCATTTATTTCGGCTTCGGCGATTGGCATTTATGGCTTTGATACAGGTGAGCAGTGGCTTGACGAGAACAGCCCTCACGGCACGGGTTTTTTGGCAGATGTTACAGCAAAGTGGGAAACCGAAGTACAAAAAATTGCTGATTTAGGTATCAGAACAGCGATTTTACGCATAGGCATTGTGCTTGCCAAGGAGGGCGGAGCTTTGCCTAAACTTTTACAACCTATTCGTTGGGGCTTGGGAGCGGCTTTGGGAAGCGGAAAGCAATATATGTCTTGGATACACATCAAAGACCTTGCTCAAATGTTTGTTTTTGCTTTGGAAAATGAGAACCTGCAAGGCGTTTTCAATGCCGTAGGCAACGACCCTTGCACAAATACAGAGCTTATTCAAAAAATTGCTCAAATACTCAAAAAACCACTTTTTTTGCCAAATATTCCGAGTTTTACTCTCAAATTGATGGTGGGCGAAATGGCTCAAATGGTGCTTGGGGGCAATCGAGTTTCTAATGAAAAAATCCTCAAAGCAGGCTTTCAGTATCAATTTACAACCTTGAAAGATACTTTGCAAGATTTGCTGGGCTAACTGGAAATTCAATCTGAATGATTGTTTTTTAAGATATCGTGCCCCATTTTATCTCGTTTGGTTTCTAAATATTTTTGATTGTGGGGGTTAGGCTGAATTTCAATAGGTACGGTTTCAATAATTTCCAAGCCGTAGCCCAAGAGTCCTGCTCTTTTTTTAGGATTATTGGAAATGAGACGAATTTTCGTAATGCCCAAATCACGAAGTATTTGAGCTCCAACCCCATAATCGCGAGCATCCATCTGAAAACCTAATGCCAGATTCGCTTGCACAGTATCTAAACCTTGCTCTTGCAGTTTATAGGCTTTGAGTTTGTTGATAATACCTATGCCTCGCCCTTCTTGGTTCATATACAAAACAACTCCTTTCCCTTCTGCTTCAATCATTTGCATAGCTTTGTGTAGTTGAGGTCCGCAATCGCAACGGCAAGAGCCAAAGATATCTCCTGTAACACAAGACGAATGCACACGCACTAACACAGGTTCATCTTTTTGCCAAGAACCTTTTACAAGAGCAAAATGAATTTCATCTGTATCTATTTGGCGATAAGCCACTAGGTCAAAATCTCCCCAAACCGAAGGGAGTTGTACGCCAATTTCGCAATGAATGAGGCTATCATATTTGAGGCGGTAGGCAATTAAATCTGCAATAGAAATGAGCTTTAAGCCGAATTTATCGGCAATTTGGCGAAGTTGTGGCAAGCGAGCCATTGAGCCGTCTTCGTTCATTACTTCAATGAGAACACCTGCGGGCTTGAAACCTGCCAAGCGAGCCAAATCCACAGAGGCTTCGGTATGCCCTGCACGGCGTAAAACACCACCTTCACGAGCTTTCAGGGGGTTGATATGTCCGGGTCTGCCTAAATCTTCGGGTTTAGTGTTTTCATCAACCAAAGCCTTGATAGTTCTGGCTCTATCTTGTGCCGAGATGCCTGTGGTGTTGCCGTGTCCGAGCAAGTCTACGGTTACGGTGAACGCTGTTTTATGGGGGTCTGTGTTTTGCCCTACCATCAGGTCTAATTTCAGTTCTTCGCATCTTTTTTCGGTGAGGGCTACGCACAAATAGCCGCGAGCCTCTTTGACCATAAAATTGACAATTTCAGGAGTAATGGCTTCAGCGGCACAAATAAAGTCCCCCTCATTTTCACGATTTTCATCATCAACCACAATTACAACCTTACCCTGACGCAAATCTTCCAGAGCCTCTTCTATGCTATCTAGCTGTATATCCATAACCAATTTTTTAAGAAAACAATTTTAGTAGGCAAAAGTGTTCAAAAACTTATAGGCTTATGAGAATGTTTACGACTTTCGCATAGAACTAAACAGCAATCCACCTCCCCCTGCTACCAAAACCAAAATACTCAAAAAATTGAATGCGTCCATACTCGCCAGCGATACGTGTAAGTTCATAATAACCCCGACTATTAGAAATCCTACCGATAGCAATGTTACAATCCAGCCCAAGGGGCTTTTGGCATTGAAAAATAACATACCAACTCCTAAAATAAAGCCTAAGAACAATACTCCTGCGGGTACGCCTACATTGCCGTAACCAAAACGATAAGACATTGAAAAAGAGTTGCTTACGTGAATAGATTTCAGCAAAATGTAAATTCCTGCCGCAAACATTAGCAAGCCAACAAAAAAGCGAGATACAGGCGACATAAGCATTTTAATTTTAGGTGAATATAGGTAGATGTACTTGTTTTAAGCTCTTAAAGATTCTTGTTCTTGATGTATAGTTTTCAATAAGTGGTCTAAAAAACTTTTCAAAGACTTTTCAAGCAAAGCATATCCATCTTCAAAATCTCGCATTGTACCGTAGTAAGGGTCGGGAACTTCCAGATTTTTACCTTCCCAATCTCTGATAAGGCAAACTTTAGCTTTCCCATTCAAAACTTGCTTTTGCAAGTTCTGTAAATGTTGCAGGTTAGATTTATCGGCAGCTAAAATGTAGTCAAACTCCAAAAAATCTTCTTTTCGCACTTGTCTGGCTCTATGCGTGAGGATAATGCCGTTTTTTTCGGCTACTTGGCAAGTTCGGTAATCGGGCAACTCGCCAATATGGTAAGAGGAAGTACCCGCTGAATCTACTGAAATTTGATTTTGCAGACCTGCCTCTTCTATTAGCTTCTTGAAAATTCCTTCGGCAAGTGGGGAGCGGCAAATATTGCCTAAACAAACAAACAAAACTTTTTTCATTACACTATTCGGTTATTTTCATCAGGAAAAATCATAGTAGGTTTGAACTTCTTGGCTTCTTCAAAAGGCATTAGGGCATAGGCAATAATGATAATAATATCACCTACTTGTACTTTACGAGCTGCAGGACCATTCAGGCAAATTACCCCCGAATTGCGTTCTCCCCTGATAACATAGGTTTCCAGTCTTTCGCCATTGTTGATATTCACAATTTGTACTTTTTCTCCTTCAATAATATTCGCCGCTTCCATTAGGGCTTCATCAATTGTGATGCTTCCTACATAATGCAATTCGGCTTGAGTTACGCGTACGCGATGAATTTTTGATTTGAAAACTTCTATCCACATAAAAAGCTATCGGACACTAAAAAAAGATTGCTTAAAGAAATTTCTGCAAAGTTATGAATTTTCTAAATACTGAAATTGAAATTTGGCATTTTGTTCGCCCACGTACAAAATTTGTCCGATTTCGGACAAATTCCTACTTGTTATTTCAAATGTTCAAATAATTTTTTTCTAAAAAAAAGCCTTTTTTATGCAAATTTTGAGGCTTTTATGGTGGGCATACATAAAATTTTAATTTTTGGAATGATTTTTTCCATTAGATATGCCAAAAAGTGCTTGGTTCAAAATCAAATTTGGTAAAAATATGAAAAATCCAGTATTAACCGATGGTGTTTTGCTCGCTTCTTATGCAAAAAATAATGATGAAAGAGCCTTCAACAAGCTATGGTCTAAACATAAAAGTAAAATTTACGCCACTATCTACAATATTGTGAAAGAAAAAAATTTGGCTGAAGATTTATTGCAAGATACATTTATGAAAATTATTCGCAATGTACAAGATGGTAATTATAGCGAAGAAGGAAAATTTTTGCCTTGGGCTTGCCGTATTGCTCATAATCTTGCCATAGATTATTTTCGCAGGTCCAAAAAAGCTACAATGGTAGAAGTGGAAGATAGAAAAGAAATTTGCAATCATCTTAATTTTGCAGAAGATTCTGCTGAAAAGCAGAAAATCAGGCAGGAAGTAAATGAAAAATTAGCCAAACTTATTGAAACCTTGCCTGAAAACCAAAAAGAAGTATTGATGATGAGGCATTACGGTGAAATGAGTTTCCAAGAAATAGCCGAAAAGACCTGTGTAAGTATCAATACAGCTCTAGGGCGTATGCGTTATGCACTTATCAATCTACGTAAGCAAGCTGAAAAATACAATTTGAATTTTTCCGACTATTTGAATGCGTATTGTTAGGTAACGGAAGTTTTTAATTTTCGTAAATATGCGGAGCCTTTTTGCTATATCCGTTATTTTTTAGCGATTTATTCTGCTTCTACTTCTACGCCTAGTCTGGCAGTATATTTTTCAGGAGTAAGTCGTTTTTTGAGCATTTTTTACCAAGCCCGTTTTTTAATCTGAAATCGCTCAAATTTCACAACTACTCAAAAGTCTGTTTGCATAAATAATTTGTGAACTTCTTTGCCCCAAGTTCTAAAAAAATTTACCTTTGCGGTCTTAATAGCAGACTTATGCGATATGTTAAGTTTATTTTGATAGCTTTATTTGTGTTAATTATAGACCAAAGTTCCAAACTTTGGGTATATGCCAATATGCACCTTGGCGAGGAGTTTGTTCTTTTTAATGTTATAGGCTTAAAATGGCTTAAAATTCATTATACCCTAAACCCTGGAATGGCATTTGGCATACTTTTGCCTCCTCCTTATGGAAAAATTATGCTTTCAGTGTTCAGAATTGTAGCGGTAATAGCGATTTCCATTTACCTCAAACGTCAAATTGATAGGCAGGCTCATTGGGGACTATTGGTTTCTATGACACTCATTATTGCAGGAGCATTAGGCAATGTATTGGATAGTATGTTTTATGGGATTTTTCTTAAAAATAACTTGCCCGCTGATGCTCCGTTTGCCTTTCTGCACGGGCAAGTAATAGATATGATTTTTACAGATTTTTGGCAGGGTATTCTGCCCGAATGGATACCTCTACTGGGGGGTACATACTTTGCTTTTCCGATTTTTAATATAGCAGATAGTTCTATTTTTGTGGGGGTGGTAAGTATTATTTTATTCCAGAAAAAATTTTTCCCAAAAACTGACAGCTCACAAGAATTTTTGCAGACAGAAACTTCCGCTGAAAGCACATCGGGATTAAAATAGTTTTTTATAACTTTCAAGAGTTTGGAAAAAATATTTCAAAAAAACAAATATTGTTGAAAACATAGAGTTTCTAAAAACATAAAAACCTGCCTTGTGAGCAGGTTAATAACATAGGTTCAGGTGTGTTTAACTGTGCAGAGACCGAAACATATCTATATCAGTATTTTTGAAGTATTGATACAATTTTATAATGATAGCCAGTGCAACGCTAATTTCGGCGGCGGCAATCACAATCACAAACAGCGAAAATAGCTGTCCTTGTAGGTTTTCATACAAATAGCTGAAAGCAAGTAGGTTCAAATTAGAAGCATTGAGCATAAGCTCTATACCTACTAGTACCATAATAGCATTTTTTCGGCTCAGTGCTACAAAAAGCCCTGCTACAAACATTACAATTCCAATCATTAAGTACATTTGTGTTTCCATAGCTTTACTTACATTACGTTCCAAATATAGTTTATTCCAATAATATTGCAATTAGTTTTTGAAGAAAGCGGTTTTTCATTTGACCAAAAGCTATTTTCTCTCTATGAATACTCCTTTGGTTTCGGTAATTGCTTTAAGCTACAACCACGCTCCTTTCATAGAAATTGCTTTACAATCTTTATGGAAACAAAGTTTTCAGGATTGGGAACTCATCATTGTTGATGATGCCAGTTCGGACAATAGCCCTAAAATTATCCGCCATTTTCTTAAACAAAATCCTTGCCAAAAAGTAAAAGCCTGTATTTTACACGAAAAAAATCAAGGAAATTGTGCATCTTTCAACCAAGCACTCTCACTTGCAGATGGCAAGTATATTGTAGATTTTGCCCTTGACGATGTAATGCTTGCCAATCGTCTGGAGCGACAAGTAGATTTCTTTGAAAAGCTATCTACAAAAGTAGGTTTGATTTTTAGCAATGCCCAAATTATTAACGAAAAAGGAGAATTTTTGAAATATCACTATCCAATTGATAGACAGGGTAGAGCCAAAGTGAAAGTTCCGCAAGAGAATTTTTTTAGGGCGGTTTTGGAAAAATATTTTATCTGTCCGCCTACAATGATGTTTCGTAAAAGTATGTTGGAAGAATTGGGCGGTTATGACGAAAGTTTGGCTTACGAAGATTTTGATATGTGGATAAGGGCTTCGCAAAATTATGATTTTGCCTATCTTGATGAAGTTACTACACTTTATCGCAAACATCAAAATTCACTTTCGCAAAGATTTTATCAGAAAAAGCAAAATATTTTACTGCAATCTACGCTAAAAGTCTTGGAAAAGGCATATGTTTATTGTAAAACCGAGGCTGATTTTCAGGCATTAGCTCGTAATGCACATTACCATTTACGTCAGTGTTATTTTAGCGAAAATTTTGAACTTGTAGAGCAATATGCTAACTTTTTGAAAAACAAAAATTTAGTTGGGTATAAAAATTGCTTTACAATAACTATTCTGTATCTTGCAGAAAAGAAAATCAACCTTTCTTGGCTGTATCAAATGTATTATCGTTTTCGCTATGCGTAAAGTTTTGTTTTTCATTACTTTTGTATCAATTTTTCAAGCATTTGCCCAAGAAGAGGGGGAGGATTATTCCCGCCCAAGAAAGGTTGTTGTGGGGGGTGTTGCTTCGCAAGACTTCTATTATTCTCAATTTGCAAGACGTGCAATGTATGGTTTGGCTTTTCAGTATTTTGTTGGCAGAAAAGTAAGTTTGAACAATCGTTTGATGTTTGGTATCAATCCTGACCAGAAACTAATGTTGCATTATGGATTAGGTGGCTTAATGACGCACGCCATTGTGCAGGGAGGAGGCGGATTTATACTTATTTCAGGAAATTTGGCGCAAGATATTTTGGGGCTTATCATTTTGCCTGTTATTATTCCCGAAGGCATACAATTTCATTTTGGGGGAGAATATAACAAAATTAGCCCCTATATTTACCCCGCTTCTTTTGAATATCGCCCTGATATATTGAACCAAAATGAACTCAAAGCAATTTTAGAGGCGGGTGTTCAATTTCGTTTTAGCACCAAAAAGCACCTTGTCATTGCCCCCAGCATAGCTTGGAAATACCGCTACGGAGATTCCTTGCAAGCATTGAGTTTAGGTTTGATGATTGGATTTGAGTAAGAAAAGAGAACTTGAACATTAGTTGCTTTCAGCAACTTCTTCGCTTTTGCTTACATTTTTGGCGTTATCGCTTTCGTAGCGTTTTGTTCCTTCCATTGAAATAGCATTCTTTTCCAAAGTTACTTTCACACCTCTATCAATTTCCAGCACAATAGTATCTTTATTTACTTCTGCAATTTTGCCGTGAAGCCCTCCAATTGTAACGATTTTATCACCACGTTTTACCGCATCACGAAATTTCATCTGTTCTTTTTGACGTTTTTGTTGGGGGCGTATCATAAAGAAATAGAATACCGCAAAAATACCTACCATAAAAATAAGGCTCATTGCTGAACTACCGCCCTGTGAGCCTGTTTGCGATTGTAAAAATAAGGTTTCTAACATAGCGTTTGATAAATGAGTTTAGAGTAATGAAGTATTAGGTAAAAGAATATTTGGAAACTATATGTCTGATGTTCTAAAATTTGCCGAACAAAAGTGGTTTTATTGTTTAACGGGTCCTTTCATTTGACTTAAATCTTGCATTTGAGGATTTTTACCTTTTACCTTACCTTTCAAGTAAAGTACAGTAGTTGTAGGTTCGGTATTGGCTGTAATGGTAATGGTTTTGTTTACTTCGCCGGGTCTGCCGTTGCTATCAAACTCTGCAATAATTTCACCAGAACCGCCGGGAGCCACAGGCTCTTTGGAATAAGTAGGCACCGTACAACCACAAGAGGGTTTAGCATCTTGGATAATGAGAGGGTTTTTGCCGTCATTGGTGAATTTGAAAGCATATTTTACTTTTTCACCTTCGTTTATTTCCCCAAAATTGTATTCTGTAACTTCAAATTTGATAGAGGCTTTGGGTTGCTCTTGGCTATTGTTGGTATTTTGTGTATTTGTAGCAGTCGTATTGGGTTGGCTATTCCCATTTTCTTGATTTTTAGAATTCTTTTCGCAAGAAAAAAAGCTAAAACAAGTAGCTAACATTACACTTAATACAACTTTTTTCATAAAAATTTTTTGATTTTTGTAAAAAGACGTGCAAAATTAAAAAAAATTGCCTTTATAAGCAACTTTTTTTCGCTAATTTCGTTCCTTTGAATGATTGAGGTTTGGAATGATTTGAAAATAATGCAATTTATCATCGTTTGCTCCTAAAAAAACTTTCTCTGTGAAAATAGTATTATCTATCTTTTTAGTCATTTTTTGTTGTTTTTCATTATTTGCCCAAAAACAATTTACCTATCAGTTGCAGGCGGTCAGGGCAAAAGGAAGTATTGAATTAGATGGCAAGTTGAATGAAGATACTTGGCTTCAAAGTCCTAAAATTACTAACTTTTTTCAAAATTTCCCTTACGATACTTCCTTTGCCAAATTACAAACCGAAGTTTTTACTGCTTTTGATAAGAATTTCTTTTACATTGCGGCGGTCTGCTATCAGCCCCAAGGCACGTATGTAGTTACTTCTTTGCGTAGAGATTTTGGTAAAGATGATAACGATTATTTTGCTGTTTTCATAGATACTTTTCAAGATAAAACCAACGGCTTTGCATTCTTGGTAAGCCCCTATAACGTACAATATGAAGGGCTTATTTCTGATGGAGGGGTATTCAGTGCCAGTTCCGATTGGGATAATAAATGGTATTCGCAAGTAAAGCAATACGAGGATAAATGGATTGTAGAAATGGCTATACCTCTGAAAACCTTGCGTTACAAAAAAAATACAAGTGAATGGAATATCAATTTTGCTCGTAGCAGTCGTGCTGAAAATGAAATTTCTACTTGGGTGCCTGTGGGTAGGAATTTCCGAATAACGAATTTAGGTTTTGCAGGAAAGCTCAAATTTGAAGAGCCTCTGCCTTCCCCGGGAGCCAATGTGGTTTTTATTCCTTACGTTACGGGCAATATTAGCGAAAATTATGTTACCCAAAACAAAAAAATAGGGGCAAATGCGGGGGCAGATGCCAAAATTGCTGTTACCCCTTCGCTCAATTTAGACCTTACCATTAACCCTGATTTTTCACAGGTAGAAGTAGATAGGCAGGTAACGAATTTAGATAGATTTGAGATTTTTTTCCCTGAACGCAGGCAGTTTTTTCTTGAAAACGCCGATTTATTTGCTCGCTTCGGATTTAGTCGTATTCGTCCGTTTTTTTCTCGCCGTATTGGTATTGGTTTTGATACCACTTCCAAAACCATAGTACAAAATCCAATTCTGTATGGGGCAAGATTGAGCGGTAAGACCAACGAGTATTGGCGTATCGGTCTTTTGAATATGCAAACCGCAAATCAAAAAGATAGAGGCATTTATGGGGATAATTTCACCGTGGCAGCGGTACAAAGAACCGTATTCAAGCGGTCAAATATCGCAGGTATTTTTGTAAATCGCCAACGTACTGCTGATACACTTTCCGATTTTTCCTTTAATAATCAGAACTTCAATCGTTTGGTAGGGATAGATTACAACATTCTTTCGGTTGATAATCGCTGGAATGGCAAAGTTTTTTACCATCAACAAATCAGCCCCAATCCGCAGAAAGACCAATTTGCTCACGCCGCTTTTATCAACTATACTACGCCTAATTGGAGCATAGCTTGGAATCACGAGTATGTAGGCAAAAACTATCAAATCAATGATATAGGCTTTGTGCCTCGTAACGATTTGTACCGCTTTGAACCTCTTGCTACACGCAATTTTTTCCCAAAGGGCAAGTGGAGCAAAAAAATTGTCCGTATCCAATTTATGCAATACAATAATTTCTATTGGGATACGCAGTGGCAACTCAATGATAGGAGCAATTCCATTTCGGGTAATATTCTTTTCCAAAATACTGCTTTTTTCTCTACGTCTTTTCGTAACACTTATACTCGTTTATTTTTTCCTTTTGACCCCACCAATACAGGCGGCAATCGCTTACCCACGGGTTCAGAATTTACCAACAACTATTTTGATGTATTCTATCGCTCCGATAGACGCAAACTCTTGGTGTATAGCTTTGCTTTTGAAGGGGGCGAGTATTACAATGGCAGACAACTTGCTCCTTATGCTTCTATTAGCTATCGCTATCAACCTTTTGGGCAAATTAGTTTGGAAGCCGACTACCGCCACATACGCTTGCCCGAAGGCTACAATTCAGCTGATTTGCTACTCCTGAACTTGCGTACAGATGTTTCTTTTACTACAAATCTTTTCCTTACTATTTTTCTGCAATACAATACCCAAACCGAAAATGTAAATCTGAATGGGCGTTTGCAATGGCGTTTTGCGCCTGTTTCAGATGTGTTTTTGGTTTATACCGATAACTACTTGCCACAAGATTTTTCTGTAAAAAGCCGTTTTGTAGTAATAAAAGCCACTTACTGGCTCAACTTGTAAAAAATTTTATCCTTGCCTGCGATTTTTGGCAAGTTCTTTCAACTGATTTACATTAAAATACTCTCTGATAGGTCTGCGGAAGCCCAATTTGCGAGCGAGTTTTTCAAGATATTCGCTATTTTGCAAATAGGTGCGGACTTTCTTTTCCAAAGGTACTAGCGAAACTGCCAAAAGAATATTCATTATGAGTTTGAAAATAAACACGCCACCTACAAAATTATCAATCACTGGCTCTAAAAGTAAAATGATAAACTCAAACACCGTAATAATAGCTACTAATGTAATCACTGATGCTACTCGTGATTCGGCTCCTCGTTGATTGTAAATAACTGCCGCTAAAAGCAATCCTATCATTACCCCAATTTGTATAAGGTAAAACCACCAAGTTTGCCAAAAAGGAGCTTTCACAAGAAACGGAAAACTATACACATTACTTACTACGCCCATAGCGTTCCGAGAGCGTACTTGCAGTTCATATTTTCCATTTGGAAGGAAAGGAAACTCAATTAGAGATTGGTTTCGCCATTCCGACCACTCGTCGTTATCATCAAGACCGCTCAAACGATACTGAATTTGTGTATTTTCTTCACCAATAAAAAAAGGTGAGGCAACTCTGATGCTTACTTTTTGTCCTTCGTTATCGCTTTGAATGATAGCATCTTCTAAACTCAAAAGGTTGTCATTGCCTTCAATTTGTCTGACAAAAAGATTAGACTCTTTCACTTCTTTTTTAGCTTCCAAAGCATTTATCCAAAAAATGCCTGATGCAGTAGCCACCCACAGATGTCCATTTTCATCTTGAAAAACATCTTGTACTTCGTTAAGTACCGAAAGAAAGCGAGTTGCAGGGTTGGCTTGGGAAGTATTTAACTCTTGCCAGTTTTGTTCTTGAAAAGCCCAAATTTGCTTGTTATGATTCAAGAATAAATTAGCTTCTCCTAATTGGAGTGAGCTATATCTTTCAGAAGGAAAGAACAGGTCAAATGCGAAATCTGATTTTTCCAAAACGATTTTATTGGAAAAGAAAACAAGATTTTTTTGCACAATACGCGAATACATACGCATATTGCTGTTTTTTTCAAGCGTGTAATTAGCCTTAACTCTTGTAGGTATCCCCATCTGTGATAGTTCAAGTTTCCAGATTTTGCCTTGTCCTGCAAGCCAGAGATGCTTTTCGTATTGTGAGCAGTTGAATACAAAACCCTGCAAGCCGTTTATCCATTGCGGTTGCGACCAACCCTCTCCATTTTTAAGCAGATAGAAAAAACCTTTACTACTACACACATACAAGATATTTGGATTAGTTTCAGAAACTTCTATGTATTGAATCGTTTTATCTTCTAAAATGCTTTTGGCTATTCCGAAGGTAACTTCGTATAGTCCTGTGCCTGTGAGAGCGAGCAAATGCCCCTGAAAATCAATAAGTTGCTTACATTTGCTATCAATGCCTGAAATTTTACGAAAATTGAAAGGAATTTGCTCTAAAAGAAAATTGCTGTAATTATAGTCATAGACGTTTGCTTCTACCACAACAGTAACGACTTTTGTCTCTGTCTTGGGCTTTTCATCTTTTTTCTGAATAGAAATTTGGGATAAAAGGTTTTTCAAGCTTTTTTTCTTTTTTAGGGCTCTTTGGCGGGCTTGTTCCCAAGCTAAAATTTGCATTTGGCGTTGTTTTTCTTGAGCTACTTGTCCCGAAACATCATCTTTGTTGCTTCGGCTCAAATAGAATAGTCCCGCATTTGTACCTACATAGAGTAAATCTTTATGCTTAAAAATAGTGGTAGGTTTGCCTTCAAGGGTCGGGTAATGTGAAAAACTATACACAGGCAAATGCGTGGAAACTTTGGAAATGCCTTCGGTATGGCAAAGCCAAATATCTTTTTGGTTATCTACAAAAACAGCAGAGATTTCGTTATCTGCAAGTCCCGTTTCTTGGTTAATGATGTAGCGAATGCTTCTATCTTGCTTGCTTAAAATGAGCGTACCTCCTGCAAGCGTAGAAATAACCCATTCATTTTCGGAAAGTTGGGTAATTTTTTCTAAAAGGTTTTCGTTTAGGTAGTTGCTTGCAAAATTGGAATACGTATCAAAGGTTTTGCCATCAAAAATCCAGAGAAGGTTGTCATCACAAGCCAGTAAGAGTCGGTTTTTATCAAGGGGAACAAAGTTCTGAATGTATTTTTCGCTAAAATCGTTGCGTATAGGGATAAGGTTTTTGCCATTCAATTTACAAAGCCCTTTTTCAGTAATATTCAAAAAAACTTCACCATTCAGTAAGCACCAGCCTTGCATTTCGCCATTTTCTTGCAAGTAAAGTGTTTCTAAACTTGTACCGTTCCACTTGCAGAGTGCTTTATCGCCGTAAAAATACACTTGCTTTTCTTGGACAAAAATACTTTTGAAAGTGCCGAGTTCTTTTTCAAAATCCTGATTAGCAATAGGCTCAAATTGCCATTTTCGGGCTTTATCTAAAATCCCCCTACTGATAGAACCTTTGCCTGCAACCCAAAGCTCGCCTTCCGAACCAAAGGCAATACTATGCGGGCTAAATGAAAGCGGTAAGTTTTCCCAAACAAAGCCATCATACATCAGAATGCCTTCAGAATGGGCAAAATACAGAATACCTTGTTTATCTTGAGCAACTTCTGTAACTTGGGGGGTGAAGTTGAGGCGATAGTTTTTTACCCATAAATTGCCTCTTTGTGCGAAAGAAAAAAATGAAAGGAATAACAATCCAAACCCTAAAAATGCCTTCATATTCATTCAATTTTGGTGTGTAAATTGGGGCAAAATTAACAAAAAATAAATAGCTTTCAGCGAAAAACGTTTTAACCTTTTGTGAAGTTTTGTTATGTCAGTTCAAAAGTTATTCACCCAAACACTTTCCATAGAACTTACACCCCAGCAACAAGAATTTGTTAGCATTTTAGAAAAATTTTTGAAAAATGACCACATCAAGCCTACTATTCTTTTGCGTGGTTATGCGGGTACAGGTAAAACTCTGATGGTCAGCACTTTTGTTAAAATAGCTCCACAACTTGGTTACAAAACAGCTCTTTTAGCTCCTACGGGTAGAGCCGCCAAAGTATTGGGGCGTTATGCAAGCAAAAGAGCTTCTACCATTCACCGAAAAATTTACCAACAGGTAGATACACGTCAGGGAAGGTTTGTATTTAAGCTCGTCAAAAATACTGCCGAAGATACAATTTATATTGTTGATGAAGCCTCAATGATTTCTGATAAGCCTGTTACAGGCAAAAAAAGCCTTTTGGACGATTTGATAACCTTTATTTTTTCTCGCCCCGAAGCAGGAAATAAACTGATTTTGGTAGGTGATGTAGCCCAACTTCCCCCCGTAGGTGAAAATACTAGTGTTGCATTAGACAAAGAATTCTTGGAAAAAAAATACAAGTTGAAAGTATTTTTCTGCGAATTTACCCAAGTAATGCGACAAGCCGAAAATTCGGGCATTTTGTATAATGCAACCAACATTCGCAACCTTTTACGCGAAAATAGCCTTCAATTGGCTCTAAAAACCAAAGGCTATCCTGATTTTTACCGAATGACTTACGAGAAATTGGAAGATGGCTTGCGATATGCTTACAAAAAATACGGATTAGAGGAAAGCATTGTGCTTTGCCGTTCCAATAAAAATGCCAATAATTTTAATCGTTACATTCGTCGAAATATTCGCTTTATGGAAAGTGAAATAGAAACGGGCGATTATCTGATGATTGTTAAGAACAATTATTTTGTACTTGCCGAAAATGGCATCAATGGCTTTTTGGCAAATGGCGATATGGTAAAAGTTCGTAGCATAGAAGATACCGAAGAGAAATATGGTTTTCGTTTTGCTACAATGCTTTTAGAACTTTTAGATTACGAAGGAGAACCTTTTGAGGCAAAAGTAATTTTGAATACGCTTTATTCAGAAAGTCCTTCGCTTTCCGCCGAAGAATACGATAAACTGCACCAAGCAGTAGCCGAAGAGTACAAAGATGTAGGCAACAAACGCTATCAGTTGGAACTTCTGAAAGATAATCCTTATCTGAATGCCTTGCAAATAAAGTTTGCCTATGCAATTACTTGCCACAAATCCCAAGGGGGGCAATGGAAAATTGTATTTATAGAACAAGGCTTTATGACAGACGAAATGATAAATGTTGAATTTTTACGATGGCTTTATACAGCTATTACGAGGGCAGAAAAAGAGGTTTTTCTTATCAATTTCAGAGAAAATTTCTTTGAGGAATAGCCTCTATTATTCACAGCTAAGATTTATTTTTCAAAGTTTAATATTTTTTGCTTTCACCTAAAAATCTTGCTTCTTGCCTCTTGTTTTTGGTTTTTGTTTTATTTTGGGTTTTGTAAATTTGCGTTTTTCTGTCATTTTTTTAGCAGGCTATTGTAGAATTTTTTATTTTTCGGTTTTCAAATTTTTACACCAAAATGGAAGTCTAATGAAACAACTTTTTCGTAAAAAAAGCATTGAACAGATACTTTCAGATGTTCAGCAAGGTTTTGGTGAAGGCGAACACGGTGGCGGTCTGAGCAAAGAACTTGGACTTTTAGACCTTACTTCTTTGGGAATTGCGGCTATTATTGGGGCGGGGATTTTCGCAACCATTGGTAAAGCCTCTTACAATGGGGGTCCGGCGGTTTCATTGCTTTTCATATTTGTAGCGGTAGCCTGTATTTTTTCGGCTTTGTGCTATGCTCAATTTGCTTCACTTATTCCTGTGAGTGGAAGTGCTTATACGTACTCGTATGCAACCTTTGGCGAACTTGTAGCTTGGATTATCGGTTGGGCTTTGATTTTAGAGTATTCCGTCGGAAATATTGTAGTGGCTATTTCGTGGTCGGGGTATTTTACGGGATTTTTGCAGGGTTTTGGGATTGATTTTCCTGCTTACCTATCTACTAATTATGGCGGAGCAAAGGAGGCTTTTGAGCAGGTTTCCAAAGATCTTGCACAAGGCGTGCCTTTGGATAAGATTTCATCAAGTTTGCGAGAAGGGTATCTGGCTTGGAAAAATGCCCCTGAAATGGGTGGCTTGAAAATTATTTTAGACTTGCCCGCTTTTTTGAGTGTGGTGTTGGTTTCTGTACTTGCTTACATAGGCATCAAGGAGTCTAAAACTGCAAGCAATATAATGGTAGCAGTGAAAGTTATAGTGGTGATATTAGTGGTTTTGGTTGGAATGTTTTATGTAAGTCCCAAAAATTGGTCGCCTTTTGCTCCTAATGGGGTAGAGGGGGTTTTGCAGGGAATAGCGGCGATTTTCTTTTCTTACATAGGTTTTGATGCTATTTCTACTACTGCCGAAGAGTGCAAAAATCCGCAAAGAGATTTGCCCAAAGCAATGATACTTTCCGTTGTGATTTCCACTATTTTGTATGTAAGTCTTACTTTGGTGCTTACAGGCGTGATGAACTACACACAACTCAATTCCGAAGACCCTCTTGCCGATATGTTTCATTTCCTCAAAATGGATTTTCTTTCAGGCATAGTGGCGGTAAGTGCTGTTTTTGCTATGACAAGCGTTTTACTTGTCTTTCAACTCGGACAACCGCGAATCTGGATGACTATGAGTCGTGATGGGCTTATGCCACCTGTTTTTGCCAAAATACACCCTCGTTTTCATACACCTTCGTTTGCCACTATCATAGCAGGGCTTTTGGTAGCTTTGCCTACACCTTTCATCAATATTGATTTTGTGGTAGATTTGACAAGTATCGGAACACTTTTTGCTTTCGTACTTGTATGTGGCGGTGTTCTGATTTTGCAAAATACAGCCAAAGGTAGAGAGCAAATTGAAAAAGCACGCTTCAAAGTACCTTATTTCAATGCTAAATTTATTGTGCCTGTGCTTTTTGTAGTAGGTTTTGCACTGGCTTGGCTTTGGAATACCGAGCCAATGAAAGATTTTTTCACTTTTAGCAACACTTTCCGAATTGAAACCTTGCAAAAAGAACTTACGGCAAAACAAACTGAACTCGCTCAAAATGAAACCAATGAAATAAAAATGGCAATTACTACATTGCAAGAAACATTGAAAGCAGAGCAAGAAAAAACAGCTTTGAAACTTTTTTTTGAACGTTTGCCTTTATGGATATTTTTAGTTGTGAGTTTGGTGATGAGTTGGCTTTCGTGGCAAAAAAATCTTTCGCTGATACCTGTTTTAGGCTTGCTTGTGAATTTTTACTTAATGTCTGAAATTGGTATTGCCAACTGGATTGGGTTTGTGGTGTGGTTAGCTTTGGGATTGATTTTTTACTTCAATTATGGCTATAAAAAAAGCCATTTGAGCCAAAATAGAAACTAAATGAAAACTATTTTCAAACTTCTGATTACACTTCTCGGAATATACTGCGGACTTGAAGTAGAAGCACAACTTCCCAAACGCAAGTGGTTACCCCAACGCTCTTATCAAGAGCCAAGACCTTATTGGGCAATGCAACTTTCTTTGGGGGCAAAACAACTCGTAATGACGCCTACGCTTTTTGCACTCAATTACGACCACCCCGATACCGACACCTTGTTTCTGAATCAAGAAAACATCATTGCCGCAACTACCAAAGGTGGAAGCAGTATAGCTTTTAATGCTAATTTTGCCATAGAAGCAGGCTTTACCAAAGGTTTTTTTGGCGAAATTCGCTTTGATGGGATTTTTACAAATCCATTTCTGACAAGTGTAGAAGTAGGTGGTGGTTGGAATTTTGAGCTTACTTACTACGAAAACGAAAGATTGCTGACCATTCGTCCTGTGGTAGATTTCGTATGGCTGTTTAATCAATTCAAAATAGGTTCATATAATTTTCCAGAAAATACCCGCCAAATTGCTATGGTTGATGCAATTTACGAAAGAAGAGCAAATCTTAATTTTTACTTACGCAATCAGGCATCGGGAGTAAAGCCACGTTTAAGCATTTCGCTCCCTATTTCACCGGGCTGGATGCTTCGTGCCGATGTAGGCTATTTGTTTATTCTAAACAAATACAGCCGTTTTCGTATTAAGCAAGAAAACATACACGAAAGTACCTACACGCTTTCGCCTGATGAGGAGCGTTTAGGCTTTACAATGAATGGCACACGTAGCCGAGCCGACTTATTTACGTATAGCGGTTTTGTGTATAATATTGGCATTGCCCGCAAATTTGGTGATAACCGCGATAATGGCAGAAGGTACAAAGGACGCTATGCAAAATACAAATAAGGTTATTCGTTATGTAACAATTCAGCGGGAACTTGCAGAGCGGCTTTGCGAGCAGGATACCACCCAAAAATAATGCCTATGGCAATAGGAACAAACATTACTATTAATGTGCCTTGCAAATCAAATGCTATGCTGATTTGCATCTGCTGATGAAGTACAAAAGAAAGCACATAACCCAAAATCAAGCCCACTAACCCTCCCAAAAAACAAATAAATACACTTTCAAAAAGAAATTGTAAATGAATATCACTTTGTTTAGCTCCTACGGCTTTTCGGATACCGATTTCTTTCAGCCGTTCTAATACAGAAGTAAGCATTACATTCATTATTCCGATACCTCCGATAAGCAAGGCTATACCTGTAACTGCTCCTAATAGCTGTGTGAGCATACGCTGAGTTTTTTGCTTTTCTTTCAAAATTTGCTCAGGTACAATAATTTCTACATCATTTTGCCCTGCGTGTAAGCGGAGGAAAGTTCTTTGCAGACTTTCAGCGGTTTTAAGCAATTGGCTATTTTCACTTACTTGCACTACAATTCTGTGTAGCTGATGAGTAAGATTACCTGAAACTTGAATGAATTTTTTATATGGGAAACGATGTACAAGACTTTCTATGGGAATATACACAGAAAGATTGGTGGAATGAATACCCAAATTTTCTGCAAGATTTTGGGTGCTATATTGCGTCTGAATCACTCCAATTACCTTGAACCACTGGTCATCAAGGCGAATATATTTGCCCAAAGCCGAAGTTCCTCCGAAAAGTTTTTTTTCCAAAGATGCCCCGATTACACACACAGGCAATAAGTTTTGAATTTGATAGGTATTGAAGAAGCCTCCTTTCAGGCAAGAAAGTTTGAGCATCTGAAAGTAATCATTTTTTACGCCGTACAAATCTGTATTTACCCACTTGCTTTGTGAAGAAGCAAAGGTTTTTAGATGAATTTCAGGACTAATGAAACTTAAATTAGGATAAGTTTGAGCAATGTTTTCGGCATCTTGTAGGCATAGACCGCGAGAATTTTTAGTAAAGTTTTTCTTTTCTGTTGTGGGGGTTATGATGATAGTATTAGCCCCAATGAGTTGCATTTCTTGTTCCAATTCTTTCTGTGAACCTTTGCTAATTGCCAAAATAGCTACCATTGAAGCCACAGCAAAAGTTACACCCAAAGCCGCCAAAAAAGCTCTTAACTTTCTGCCCTGTAAGGCTTGCCAAGCAGTATGAATATGTAAAAATAAGGAAAACATTTTGCATTTATCCTAAACTCCTGTCCCTTGTTTCTACTATCTCAAAGGCATCTGCATCAAGATAAGCAGTAAATTTTTGGCGATATTCTTGCAAAGTATTTTTTTCTAAAACAATTTGCACGGCTTTTTCTTCGCCATTTTCTGCTTTTGCAAGCGTTTCGCCTTTGAAGTCATAGGCGGCAGAGTTGCCGTTATAGGGTAAGCCGTTTCCATCTACCCCTGCTCTATTTACGCCTATGCAGTAGGTTTGATTTTCAATGGCTCTTGCCTGCAAGAGTATATCCCAAGCTCGCAAGCGAGGATTGGGCCAATTAGCTACATAAATCAGCAAGTCGTATGCTAAATTTACATTTCTGCTCCAAATAGGAAAACGTAAGTCATAACAAATCAGCGGGCATATATGCCAGCCCTTCCAAGTTTTAATAATTCTTTTCGTGCCTGCTGTAAAAACTTTATCTTCGCCTGCAAAGCTGAATAAGTGTCTTTTATCGTAAAAATCTATACTTCCCGAAGGTTCTACCCAAAGCAAACGATTATAGAAACGACTATTTTCCTTGATGATAGCACTTGCCACCATCACAGCTTGCATTTTCTCGGCTTGTTTTTGTAACCACTTGCAAGTGTTTTGGTTCATAAATTCAGCAAGTTGTGAAGCGTTCATCGTAAAGCCCGTGCTAAACATTTCAGGCAAAATGATAATATCTGTTCTTTGTGGCAGAAAAGCAATTTTTTCTTCAAACATTGCCAAATTTGCCGTAATATTTTCCCAATGCAAATGACTTTGAATAAACGTAACGTGCAAATTTTCTTGCATAGCTATTCCAAAACAATTTTCCAAGAAGGTTTACTGCTGTAATTGGGCGAAATAGTCAGAATATATTCGCCTGCGGGCAGTTTGCTTATATCGGGCAGAGATGTTTCCTTATCTACATTTTTAGCAGTAGCTTTGAAAATCTTTTTGCCTTTTGAGCTAAAAATTTGAATTTCAATGTTTTTTCCCTGATAACTTGCTCCCCAGGCTATGCGAGGGATAGTATCTGTGGCATTTTTACGGACAGGATTGGGGTAAAAAGTAATTTCGTCAGGATTTTGTCCTGTCATAATACCATTGGAGGTAGTTTCTTTTTTGGCAAGGTAATCGGCACGCACAAAGCTCATAATGCCGTATCCATACACGGGGTCAGGCTTTTCGTATTGATTTCCTGAACGCCTAATATATTCTACCACTTGTTTGGGTGAAAGTTGCGGGTTAGCCTGCCAAAAACCTGCCACCAAACCCGCCGCAAGCGGGCAAGCAAAGGAAGTTCCACTGGAAGTAGTCGTTTGGCTATCACTTGCACCTACCACCGTACTACTACCCATAGCAAGGACATCGGGTTTTACTCTGCCATCTTCGGTATAGCCTTGTGAGCTAAAAAAAGCAATAGTTCCTCGGTTAGTTACTGCCCCAATGCTTAATATAGAGGAGGCATCAGCAGGAGCGGTGATTTTGTTCCAACTGCTTCCGCCTTCGTTTCCCGCACTGCTAACCACTATTATACCCTTTTGAGCGGCTTTTTCGGCGGCAATAGTAGAAATGGCTGTTTTACCATCCATATTTTGCAAATTGTAACTGGTAGAGGTATCATCAAATTTATTATAGCCCAACGAAGAACTGATAATATCAACGCCTAAACTATCGGCTTTTTCAGCGGCGGCGAGCCAATTGTATTCTTCTATTTGGTACTCACTGGAAGCATCTTCGGTACGAAACAAATAAAATTTTGCTTTGGGGGCTGTGCCGATGATTTCTCCCTTTTGCCAAGCGGCAATGCAGGAAAGAACCATTCTACCGTGGCTATCATCTTCAAAAACGGAAGGCTCATTCATTACAAAGTCGTAAGTGCCAAGAATTTGTCCGTTTTCAAAGAGATGTCGGAAATATGTCTGTTTGTCGGCGTCTGCAAAGCCTGAATCAAAAACTGCTATCACGATACCTTCGCCAAAAAATCCTTTGCGATGCATCACATCTGCTCCAATTTGCTGAATTTGTGTAAAAGAATAGCCATAATCTTTGCTTTCGGCTCCAAAATTTTTGGTAAAAGTGCTTTCTTTATTTTCGGCAAATTTGTAACTGCGTTTGTTATTTTTTTGTTTTTCGCTTTCGGTAGTAGGCTTGGGTTTAATAACTTTGATGCCTTCTGTTTTTACGAAAGGCATAGTTTTTATCTGATTGATTTGTGTTTCATTACAAAGAGCAACTACTCCATTGAGCCACTTGCTTGCGTATTGTAAAGTTGCTCCTGTGTTTTTTACTTGGCTAACATAAGAAGGTGAAACGGGCAAATCTTCATCGTTAATGGCGATATTCCATTTTTTCTTTTTTTCAACAGCTTTAGAACTTAAAAAAGCGGAAGGATTATCAATTTGGTAAGGTGTGCCGTTTTTATCTTTGAAAGGAATGAAATAAAACTTTTTTTCTTGTGCGAAAGCGTGCGAAACCAACACAAAAACCACCCAAAATCCGAAAATTTTATTCTTTGCCATAATCAACAATGGTAAATTTTTCTATTTTTCCTGATTCTATTTTTCCCAACCCTAAATTAGGAGGGTCTGAAAAATAACGAATATTTTTGCGAAACAAGTATATCAAGCCGACATTCTCAGCAAAAATTTCTTCTCGCTGGATATGAGAAACCAAACTTGAGTCTTTTCCCATATTTACTTTGAGTGTGTTGGGAAAAGAAAGCTCTCCAAAGGTTTGAGGTTTGCGAAAATCGGTAATGCGGTAAGTTTGCTCTCCTTTATCGTTGTAAGCATTTCCGTTCCAAGTTTTATTATTTTCAGTAGGAAATACGAGTTTGACGTAGGGAACATTGTTTTCAAATTTGATAGCCTGCGAACCTGTACGCAAAGCACTCCATACTGAGTCTATTTGCCAAGGAGTTTCAAAACTTGTACGTGTGTAACGCTCCAAAACAAACTGCTTTTCTCCCGAAAGGTTTGTAAAGGTATCTGCAACTATTTCTTTGAGTTGATAAACTCTTCTTTGGGGTATGCCGTTATTGGGTACTCGGTAAGTGAGTTCTTCTACATTGTAAATTACGTATCTGCCGATTTCCAGAGGGAAATACACATATCCCAATCGTTTATCGTCAGGTTCAAGCGTTTTTTGGCAGGCAACCATACTTATTATGCTTGCCACACAAAAAATAAAAACTTTAAGTATTTTTGAAAAAGTCGTCAATTTGCTTTTGCTTATCGCTTTTGCTTGTTTTATCTTTGAAAAAATCATCAAATTTTTTTTGCAAATCGGGTTTAGGTGTTTCATAGTTATTTTGTAATGTTTTTTCAATCTCTGCCAGTTCTTGGGCTTCACTTTCGCTGAAAAAATCCTGAATAATTTTTGCTTGATTGCTTTTTTGTAGAAAGCTATCAATATTTATGCAAAAATTGCTGTTTTCGTCAAAAAAATCATCAATATTAGCTTCGGATAGATTTTTTTTACTTACGTCTTTGCCGAAAAAGCCCTCAAAAAGAGTTTCATTTTTGTTATCAGCCTGTTTTTCCCAGAATTCTTGTATAAGTTGCGACTTTTTTTGAGTTAAATTTTCTTTGACAAAATTTTCAGCAAGAGGCTTTTGCTTATCTTCTGGCGAGGTAGATTTGAAAAAGTCTTTACCTACGAGAGTTTCTAAATACTTTTGTTTATTTTTTTCTTGTTGTTCTTTTATCTTTTGTTCTTCTATTTCGGCTTCTTTTTGCAGGTTTTCAATGGATTTCTCGGAGATGTTTAAGCTTTCAAATTCTTTCAAGATAGGGTCTTCTTGCAAACCTGCTTCTACTTGCGTTTGAATAATAGAGGTTTCAAAGACATCAGTGTGAATATCAAGCTCTTGCAATTTTTGAGATAGTTCTTTTTGGGTTTGGGCGTTGGCGTATTCAGCCACAAGAATGGCTTTTTTGGATTTAGTACGGTCTAATTGCACTTTCATTTTGGAAACCTGCTTTTCCAACTTACGGATAGAGATTTCCATATCTTTGGCAATTTCTTGGTACTCTTTTACCTGCAGTTCGCAATCTGCTTTGTGGGTAAGTAGATTTTTGGCTTCTAAGCTATTACCCTGTTTTACCACTCGGAGAGCTTCCTTGCCTAATTCATAGGCTTTATATTGTAATTCGTTGCCCTTTTCTTGAATAGCTTTGTAATTCTTGGCAAGCAGGTTCAGTGAGGCAATTTCTTTACGAATTGCTTCTTCCATTTCCGCGATGGTTGCTTCTATAACCTTCTCAGGGATTTCGTCCTCTGCTTCTTTTTTAGTTTTTTTTAACCAGCCAAACATATCTTATTGAGTGTTTATGTGGTGAGAGTAAAAATTATTTCTACCAAGTTATGCAAAAAAAATGAAAAAAGCCACAAACACCCGAAATTTTTTTAAGGTATTGTGGCTTTTCTCTTGGGAAACGTACTTTCAGCGAATTTTGAACTTTTCACCTGCTACATACACAGAAACTCGCAAATTTTTTCCACCGAGCTTTATACCTTGCTTAATTTTGCTTTTTTTGGGATTTTCAAAAACAATCACTTGTGAATCTCCTACTACTTCGGCATTTTTGTTTTGTACCAAAATAGCAGTAGCTTCGTCTATACCTACACAAAGGTATTCAGGAAATTCAATAACAGCACTTAAAAGCCGATTGTGTCTGCTACGCACAAGGAAATGTTGGTCTATAATAGTTTTTTCCAGAAAGCCCATTCCCTCGCCAAACTCAATATTTTCTGCTTCAATAGTCTGAAAAGTCTGACTATAAGCAGGATAACGCTTTTCGTTGCCTGTAATCATTTTTTTACTCATCACAGCCGCCCCCGCCGAAGTGCCTGCTATCATTCCCCCTTGCTCATAACATTGCCAAATGGCTTGATAAAGAGCTGTTGTACGAATAGTTTTCATCAGTTTATTTTGGTCGCCTCCCGTGAAATAGATAAGTTTTGCGTTTTTTACACTATCCAAAGCGTTTTGTGATAAAGTGCTATGTAGAATAGCAAAAACTTTGATATTTCGTTCTGAAAATTGCTGTTTGGCATAAAAAACAGCGGAGTCAGGCTCACTGCTGGCAAAAGGAATAATCACCGCATAACCTCCTTTATCAAGAGTAGCTTCTTGCAACATTCTTTGCACAAGTTCGGGCGGTCTTTTGCCTCCGCCAATAATAAAAAGTTTGCCTTTTTGGGCAAAAGATGGAAAGACGGCAATCAGGCAACTCAATAGCAAAAAGTTTTTCATAAAAATTAGTTTTGAAGTACTTTCCATTTCATCAGTCCCCATTTGCATAGGCGATATTTGAGCGAAACTCCCAAAACGCCAAAGCCATATTTTACACTTCGGCGGAAATTGATTGAAGATGCCTCTTTGAAGTACTTTGTGGGGCAAGTAACTTCGGCAATTTCAAAGTTGTGCCAAAAGATTTGGGCAATCATTTCGTTGTCAAACACAAAATCATCAGAGTTGTGCGAAAAATCTAATTTTTTGAGTACCTCTGCTGAAAAAGCTCTGTATCCTGTATGGTATTCAGATAGTTTTTGGTTCATTAGCAAGTTTTGTGTAAAAGTAAGGATTCGGTTGGCGATGTATTTATACAGAGGCATTCCGCCTTTCAAAGCACCTTTGCCAAGTATGCGAGAACCAAATACCACAGGGTACAAGCCATTTCCGATAATAGAAATCATTGCTGTCAGTAGCTTGGGCGTGTATTGGTAGTCGGGGTGGAGCATAATGACAATATCAGCACCGAGTTCTAATGCCTTTTTATAGCAAGATTTCTGATTACCGCCGTAGCCTTTATTTTTTTCGTGAACGATAATATGTTTAATACCTAAATTTTGAGCTACTTGCACGGTGTTATCTTTACTAGCATCATCAACCAAAACCACTTCATCAACCAAATCAAAGGGGATTTCCTCGTAGGTTTGTTTCAAGGTTTTGGAAGCATTGTAAGCGGGTAATACAACAACTACTTTCTGATTTTTATACATAGGTAAAAAAATTGCTTGCAAAAAAAGTCAAATTTTGAAGTTTTTGCAAGCAAAGAATTCAAATTGTGAAAGGGGGTTGTGTCTTATTTGGCTACTGATTGTTTGATTTGCTCAAATTCGGCATCATCAACCTGAATACCTAATTGGGCAAGAACTTTATTCATCTGTTCGGTTTCAATTTTATCATCTCCGCTATTGGAAAGCAAAATCATATACATTGTTTCTACAAAACTTTTGCGTAGCGGTTTGAAAAAAGGATTGTACTTTTTGAGCAAAGGTTCAAGTTCCCACAGATATTGCAAGGCTTTGAGCCAATGCTCCTGATAAGTAGCAAAACTGGTAATCATAAAACGCATTTCGTGTTTGAAATCTTGCACGAAAACACTATCGTTCATTGTATTATCTGGTTCGGCAATACGTTTGAAAAGAGCGTGGGTATCTTCGTTGAGTTGTTCGTTGTAAAATTGCGAAGCCACTTTGGCGGCGTGGTCAAGTACTCTTTCTTCAAAAAAATCTATCTGGTGGTCTAAATTTACTCCTATCACTACGGGCAAAGCCACCAAAAGTTCCAACATTTGCTCGGCATTGAATACCAAGTTTCGTGATTGCATATACGGCGTAAGCTCAAACCGAATTGCCGTAATTTTATCTTGCAAAAAATCTACATCTGCTTTATTGACTTCCATAAAAGTTAAATTTAATTCTTTTTTGGGTAAATGGGTTTTCCGTACATTTCAATTTCTTCCAAAAGTCTTTGATTTTGAATTTGTTCAAAAATCTGCATATCTACCAAATAAGGAAAGTTGCTCTCGTTAATTTCCGCAATCAGTTTTGCAAGTTCTCTGTAAGAAACACAACTATTTTTAAGCACTAAATCTACATCGCTTCGTTCATTTTGTGTGCCTTTGGCTCTTGAACCATAAAGAATTACTTCTTTGATATTGGGGTATTTTTCAAAGATTTTCAGCAGAATATCCCAGTGTTTCTGACTAATACCCGCTATCATTCTTGTTTTAGCTTTTCAAACAAATCTGCAAGTAAATCTACAAATTTATTCTGAATATTTGCAATAACTTGTTCAGAAAGAGCAAAATTGTAAGTATGACTAATAGCATTACGAAAATCAATCATTGCGAGCCACTCATCAATCGCATCAATATATTTGTAATGGAAAGCCGTTTTCAGAACCATTTTAGGAGAAATTTTATCTAATATCACTCCTTCAAACTCCATTCTTTCTTTGAGTGTTTTCCAAGCAAGTTCTATGGTAAATTCAAAACGTTGAATAATGCCTTCCTTTTCTAACAAGGATAGTTTAGAAACATCTAAAAACTTTATTTCTTGCAAAAGAGCGACTGCTTTGCTGAAATTTTGTAATTTATATTTCCATTTATCTTCGTAACCCATACATTATTTGAAGGATTGCATATACTTGAATGCCCCCCAATCTTCTTTTTGAAGTTTATGGTTGGCATTAGTGGGTTGTTGTAAAATCTTTTCAGAACTCATAGTTCTTTGCAGAATGCCCGTAGTAAGATACGTGATAGCGTCTTGCAAACAGGCTTCTTGGGTATCGCCAAAATTTCGGCTTACATCATCAATTTGAATTTTATCGGGCTGTAATCCATCAAAATAATCGCCAAAACCATTAGCGTTAAAGGACTGAAACGCTACGGGAGCTACTACATAATTTGCCGCTGCATTGCTTTTATCCATAATGATAGGTACCACAGGAAAGCCTACAGGTTTGCCCGAAGTGGCTCTACCGATAATTTTCACTTCCATATAAGGTTTTAAGGCATTGATAACCAGCTCGCTTGCCGAAGCCGTTGAACCTGTCGTGATAAACACTACTCTACTCAAATTCAGTTTAGGGGTAGGATTGTTGAATTTGGTAGTAGCATTAAAATTTTTGTAGCGTTCATTCCAACGTTCTTGAAGCATTATTTGTCCATTGGCAGAGGCAGGAGCAATAAGATTGCAAAGATGATGTGCCAAATAAACATAACCGCCTGTATTGTAACGCAAATCTACTACTAATTCATCAGCACCAGCACTGGCAAAGAAATCAAAAGTTTGGTTGAGTTCTGTTTCGGTAGCTTTGCCGTTGTTTGCTCCTAAAAAGCCATTTAGTACCAAATAGGCAATTTTTTTTCCGCTTGTATTTACGACTTGCTTGTGCAAAACAAAGTTAGCCGAATAATTTTCAGGCGTAAGCGTAATTGTTTCTGTGGTATTGTTGGGTTTTTGAAACTGAATGGTTACGCTATTGCTTGCAAAAAGAGCCTCATTGAGTTGGTTAATGGTACTTGCTGAAGTATCAGGCACGATATTATTCACTTTTAGCAAACGCCAACCTCGCTGAATACCTTTTTTACCCGCCGCCGAATTGGCATATACAAAAGAAATGCGTAAATCATTGGGCGTAAGGAAGCGATACCCACAACCATAATCTACTCGGTTGCCTGCGGAGGCATTGTCCCAGTCTATTTTCCGAGAAACGAAGGAAAATCTATCGGCACGCTTGCCACCAATTACAGGACTAAACGTTCTGACTGATAGAATTACCTCTTCGGGCGAGGCGTAATTTTTGGGCTTAAAAGTGAAAATATCGGGCAAATTATCTGTCCAAAGGTACAACTCTTTGGAATAAATATACACGCTATCCCGAATATCAGTTCCTACTTGATAAATCTCGGTTCGTGGGCGACAAGAAAATAACCCAAATCCTACAAATATCCAGAATAAAAAACGCAAATGTTTCATAGATAAAGTGTTTTGAGCAAATTTAAGAGTTTTATTTGAAATTCTTACGAAAACAATACAAAATTTACTCACAAGCCAACAGCAGGATTTTACCTCATTATTTTATTCTCAATTTATTTTTTCTTGCTACTGAAAACTTTTTTTCAGAAATTGCCTTGCTTTTGAAATATACCACTATGCAAGAAAATCTCCCTTCTACGCTCAGCAAAGAACTTTTAGAGGAGCTACAAAATGCCATTGAAAATCTTGATGTTGCTTTTATCAAAAGCAAAATAGAGGACGAATTGCACCCTGCCGATATTGCCGCTTTGGTGTATGAACTGCAAGAGGAAGAGGCTCATTTCTTGCTTGAAAATTTAAGTGTAGAAGTAGCCTCGGAGGTTTTAAGCGAACTTGACGAGGATATTCGCAAAGATTTTTTCAAAAAACTTTCTTATGAAAAACTGGCTGAGTACATCAATCTGATGGATTCTGATGATGCCGTGGATATTCTCAAAGAGTTGGATATTCAGGTGCGTGAGGAAGTAATTGCCACATTACGAGACCGCCAAAAAGCTCGTAACATCATTCATCTTTTACCTTATGAGGAAGGCACGGCGGGAGCACTAATGGCAAAAGAGCTTATCAAGGCGAATATCAATTGGAACATCAAGCAGTGCATTGAAGAAATCCGCCGACAGGCCGAAAAAGTGGAAAAAGTGTATTCCATTTATGTAGTAGATGATAAAAACATTTTGAAGGGTAGAGTTTCTCTGAAAAAAATTATTTTGAGTAGCGATGATACGCTCATTGCTGATATTTACGAAGATGAAGATATTGTAGCAGTAGAAAGTTATCGTACGCAAGACGAGGTTGTTGAGATAATGCAAAAATATGATTTAGAAGCTATTCCTGTGGTGAATGTGCAAGGAAAACTCTTGGGACGTATTACAATTGATGATATTGTTGATGTAATTCAGGAGAGAGCCGATGCCGAAAGACAAGCTATGTCGGGGCTTTCGGGGGATACCGAAGAAGATGATAGTGTATGGCAATCCGTAAAGGCTCGTTTGCCTTGGCTTATTATCGGAATGGCAGGAGGAATGCTTGCCGCCTCGGTTACGGATATGCTTGGGCAACCTGTGATTTTATTAGTATCTGTACTCGCCAATTTCACTACACTGATTGCAGGTACAGGGGGAAATGTAGGTATTCAGTCTTCTTCGGTGATTTTACAAAGTTTGGCTCACAAATCTGTTTTTGAATTAAGCACTTTTCAGAGGCTTTTTAAGGTGCTTTTAATCGCTCTTTTGAATGGTACGATTTTAGGAATTTTGGTGCTTTTGTTTTGCCTAATTTTTGGTTATGAAATAAAAGTAGCCATCGTAGTATCGGCGGCTTTGTTTTCGGTGATTTTGCTCGCTTCTTTCACAGGTACGCTTACGCCTCTGGTGCTAAATCGTTTAGGCTTTAATCCTGCATTAGCCGCAGGACCTTTCATCACTACGGCTAATGACCTCATTGGCTTGGCGGTGTATTTTTCGGTAGCTCGGCTCATTTATCATATCTGACCTTGCAACCATTTCTGCCCTACCCATACCTCTGTGAAAGCTCCTGTGTTGTGCTCGCCTGCGATTTTTTTAGATAAGCTCAACATTTCCTTGTTATCAGCAGAAACCATAAAAATAAACTCCTTTGATAAATTTTGCTTAACAATTTTTTCAACAGCTTGAACAATTAAAGCAATACTAGCTTTTGTCCCTCTATAATCTTTATCAACAAAATAAGACGTAACTTGCACTTGTTGCTCACCAATTTTATGTATTATAATCCAGCCGACTATTTTTTCGTTGTATCTCAAAACAAAACTACCTTCTGCTACTAATAAATCAGGTAATTGAAAAGGTGAAAGCTCATCAGGGTACCAGTTTTCGGATACTTTTTTTCGTTTGATGTAATTTAATTCTGTTTCAGTAAGTTCTACCCATTTAGTTACATAAAAGTTTGCAGGAAAATCTTTGATTTGGAACCAAGGCAAATCACAAACCTGCTTGTAAGCTAATTTTACGAGTATGGTTCTTTTTTCAGGTTTGTTCCAAGCGAGTTTCTGCAAAAGTGTGGGCATCCACTTAAAGCTCTCCCAATTGTTTTGGAAAATGATATTCAAATAATTTATTTGATTATTGAGAGCAATTTTTTCTGCAACTCTTAAAATCTGCGAAGCGATACCACGCCTGCGATGCTCTTCTTTTACCCAAAGACTTAATATTTTCATTAGGCTGTGTGGTTGGTTGTGTAAAAGTTCTAATACTGCCAATCCAACTTTTTCACCATTATAGGTGGCTTCTACTACGAAAAAAGGTTCTTTCAGGTTTCTTACTTTGCTTTTTTGTCTGAAACTTGGAAAAGTATAAGGCTCAAATTTCTGAATAACTTCTTGGGTACTCAAGTTCCGATATACATTGTAATTGTAGCTCATAATGAAAGGTTTTGAGAAAGTTTTTTTCAAAAAAACAAAAAAAAATTTGGCAAATCAAAAAAAATGTAATAATTTACACCTCAATTTTAAGAAACCACAATTTAACCATAAAACGGCGAAAAATTATGAAGCATTTTTTATCACAAAAATACAAAAACGCTGTTTGCAAGTACAAAAAATTCAGGGCACGTTTTGAAAAAAGTTTGCAGGAAGGTCTTTCTGCTCACAAAAAGCAAAGCCTGTATCAGCGTTTGAAAAAGCTACACAATCAGATTGTACGTTTAGAAACACAGCTCAAATGGGCGGTTTCGGCGGGAGCCTTGTCTTTGGCACTTACAGCTTTACCCAGTCCTGATGCATTAGCACAAGGCAAGTTCAAATATTTCGAGAGGAAAATCAACCTTGAACCCAAAACAGGTTATGTAGCTCAATCTGCTCCTACTTATCCTACTTTTGCAGATTTAGATAATGACGGAGATAAGGACCTCGTTATCGGACTTTACAACGGTGGAATCTTATTCTACCAAAGAAACGACACTACGGGGCTTGTTTATACACTTATTGGTAACGACGATGACCGCAGTCCTTTCAAGAGTTCTGCTTCAGATTTGGCAGGGTATGCTTATCTCAGTCCCTCTTTTGCTGATGTTGATGGAGACGGGGATATGGATTTGCTTGTGGGAACAAGTGACTTTTATTATGGCTACGTAACTCTTTTCAAAAATGTAGATGGTGATTTTGTTGCCTTTGGTGGTGCCGCTAACCCTTTCTTGCAGGCTTATACTTATGGGGGGCTTTTTGTCGGTGGAGCACGTGGCGAAATGCTAGATAACGACCAAGATGGTGATTTAGACCTGTTTGTTTCTGGTTGTAACACCGATAAATATGAGATAATAGTAAGGTATTATGAAAATGAGGAAGACAATACAGGTGTATTTACCCCCAGAACTGGTTCTGCCAATCCTTTGAATCATGTTTCTATTGCTCCTACTCCTCCCTACTTCTATGCTGTATATTCATCATTAGTATTTGCTGATGGTGATAATGATGGTGATATAGACGCTTATGTGAGCGAAAAGTACGGTAGAGTGTATGAGTATAAAAATAATGGTAGTAATGTATTCGGACCACAAACTGTTCATCCTACTCTTACTTTTGCACCT
The DNA here is from genome assembly GCF_002843425.1 of Raineya orbicola. Taxonomy (GTDB): domain Bacteria; phylum Bacteroidota; class Bacteroidia; order Cytophagales; family Thermonemataceae; genus Raineya; species Raineya orbicola. The sequence continues at coordinate 25,551 of NZ_NKXO01000010.1, read as the reverse complement.
CCTTACTACTTTGCTATCACTCCAGCCTTTGAAGATTTTGACAATGATGGTGATTTAGATGTTATTTATGGGGACAAATATTTTCAAACTTTGCCCTACAAGAAAAACAACGGCAGTGGAGTATTCACCTTGGTAGATTATGATGTAAATGCTCCTACAAATGTAGATTTTGATATTGAGCAAGAGTTAGTTCCTGCCGTATACAATATGTCAAGCACAGCTACTGCGGATTTAGATGCAGACGGAGATTTAGATGCAGTAACATTTAGCTATTATGGGGATACCTACTTATTCAGAAATTTAGGAAGTAATGAAAAACCTAATTTTGAGCTGGTAACTGCCCCTAATGCTTTTACACCGCTTAATGGGCTCACCTTCATTCCTACAATAGAATTAGTTGATTTTGATAATGACGGCGATGCTGACCTGGTTGTAAAGGATTATTATGCATCTGTACCTCGCTATTTTAGAAACAATAACAATGCTTCTTTCACTGAACTAACTGGGGGAAGCAATCCCTTTGCTTCTGTGAATATTCTCAATTTTGCAAAAATACAAGTAATAGATTATGATAAAGATGGCGATTTTGATTTGATTGCAGGAGATGCTACTTCTATCAGAGTGTTTAGAAATAATGGAGCTAGCTTTACGGAACTCACTGGTACAAATAACCCATTCAATGCCGTAAATACAACTTTAGCGGCGACTACTGCACCTTTTAAGGGTATTTCCCCTACGTTAGTTGATGTAGATAATGATGGCGATTTAGACTTGTTATTTGGTACTTTTAACAATTTGAATGATCCTTCTACTACCGCCAGTCCTGATTTTGATAGAACTTTGCTGTATTATTACAAAAATGATAATGGCAACTATGTAGCAAGTGTTGCCGATAATCCTTTCAATACATTCGCTTGCAACCGCTTGGCTCTATTAGAAGTTGGTGATATTGATGCAGATAACGATTTAGATGCAGTAATAGGAGAGTTTAGGACGGCCGCTCGTGTCCGCTACTTTGAGCGTGTAGGCAACAATTCTTGTCCGAAAGTGCAAGAAATGCTTCGCGAAGTCAATGCCAACCAGACCTATGAGTTTAGGAAAGAAGAATTTAGAGAAGTGTATAGCGATGAGCCCGATACCAAAAACAAAGATTTCCCTAAAATAAAAATTCTTATTCCTCCTGCCCACGGTAAGCTAATGGTAGGTGGTGAAGTAGCTACTTTCGGGCTTGAGATTCCATACGCAGGTCTGGATAAAATGGTCTATGAACCTAAAAATGGCTTCACAGGCATAGATAACTTCGTATGGGCGGCTTTTGACCCTGTAGGCGAGTGTTATTCTAATGGTGGTAATGTTCGTTTTGGGGTTGGTACTGATGTAACAGCCATCAACGATGACCTCGTAGGTTCGGTAGTAGTATTCCCTAACCCTGCCAAAGATAAATTCCATATCAATTTGGATAGAAATTTAGCGGGTAAGGTAGAAATAAAACTCTACAACACATTAGGCGGAGTGGTTCATACAGCTACTTACCAAAACCCTGCTGATGTGCGTAGCATAGATGTTTCTAAATTGCCAAATGGCTTGTACATCTTGCAAATCAGCAATGAGGGTAAGAGCGGCGTTTTCAAGCTCGTAAAAGAGTAAAATTTATACTTTATTACCTTAAAAATCCCCACTTTTTGGGGATTTTTTATTTGGCGATATTGTTTTTTTGATGATTTTTTTTCACTTTTGAAAGGCATTGTAAGATCTTTTCATCAATGAAATCCTCTACCCAAGAACTCAAAAACTTTGAATTTGGCAACGCTACTGATGTAGGGAAAGTCCGCTCTAATAACGAAGACTATTTGGGCTATTTTCAAACACCCAATGGGCATTTATTTGTGCTTTGTGATGGTATGGGTGGGCATCAGGCAGGTGAAAAAGCCTCTCAACTTGCTGTAGAAAGTCTAAAAGATTTTTTTAACAAAGAATTTTATACCAGCCCCCAAGAGGCTCTTCGGAAAGCTATTGTTGAAGCCAATTGGATAATTTTTTCAACTTCCCAAAAATTCAGCGAATATGCAGGAATGGGAACAACCCTTGTAGCAGTGCTTATTCGGGACAATCAAGTTTTTTATGCACACGTAGGCGATAGCCGTTTGTATTATTTTGAACAAGCTACACAAACTTTGCATCGTATTACCAAAGACCATTCCTTTGTGCAGGAACTAGTAGATAGGGGGCTTATCAAAGATGAAGACGCTGAAAAGCACCCTCGTAAAAATGAAATTTTACGTGCATTGGGTATTCATCAAGAAGTTGTACCCGAAGTAGGGACTTTGCCTATCTTACCTGCTGATAATGACTTGCTCTTGCTCTGTTCCGATGGCTTGAATGGTATGATAAGCGATTTTCAAATCGCTGAAATTATTACAGATAAAACGCTCAATATTCTGCAACGTACCCAAAAACTCATAGAAAAAGCCAACGAAGCAGGCGGAACGGATAATATTACCGTCCAACTCGTTCGTTTTTATGCCCAACAACGCTCTCAGGCTACCTTACCTGCTGGTATCTATAAGTCAGTAGTTCTTACCCAATTGCCTTCGGGAAAAAAAATCTCATCTAAACACTATATTTTGGGGGGAGTGATTGCTGTGGTAGCCTTGCTTGTAGGGGTGTGGGCTTTTCAGCATAGTGGTACGGCTGAAAAAAAATCCACAGACACTTTGCAAGCCAAACCTACCCCCGATTACTCACAACGCAAATACCCTGTGGAAAATAAGCAGGAAAATGAAGAATATACCCAACCCAAAGACTCTACCGAAAAGAAAAAAGATACCAAACTAAAACCTAAGCCAACCGAAAAAGACGAGAAAAAACAAGAAAAAACAGATAAAAAGACTACTGAAAATCCTAAAAAAGATACTAAAACAACTGATGCAAAGTCTAATACTCAAAAAAATAACCCTAAAAACACTCAACAAAACAAGTCTAAAACTGAACAAAAATGAAAGGGCGTGTAGTTGGTAAATATGTGATAGATGAATTGATTGGAGAGGGTGGAATGGGGGCTGTCTATAAGGCTCATCATCAGAGCATAGATAGAAAAGCCGCTGTAAAGGTTCTTTCCCCACAATTTTCAAAAAATCCTCACCTCAAAGAGCGTTTTAAGAATGAAGCCGCTACAATGGCTCGGCTCAATCATTCGGGTATTGTAACACTATACGATTATGTAGAGGAAGGAGACGAGGCTTTTTTGATAATGGAATTTGCCGAAGGTTTGCCTCTGGATACAATTATAGAAAAAAACGGAAAACTCCCCGAACCACTTGCCCAAGAATTGCTTATTCAAATGGCAGAGGCTTTGGCGTATGCTCATAGTCAGGGGGTTATTCATAGAGATATTAAGCCCTCTAATTTTATCATAAGTCCTGAAAATAGGGTTAAAGTATTAGATTTTGGCATTGCCAAAATGTTAGATGAAACCTCTCGCCATCTGACTAAAACAGGTATGCGAATGGGGTCTATTTATTTTATGAGTCCCGAGCAGGTACGAGGGGATAAAGATATTACTCATCGCACGGATATTTACTCGCTGGGGCTTACTTATTACGTAATGCTCATTGGAGAGTACCCTTTGGCTCATCATACTTCCGAATATGCGATTTATGATGAAATTGTCAATAAAGATTTTATTGACTTTAATAAGTTGAAAGGCAAAATCTCTGATAAATCTATCGAACTGATACGTAAGTGCTTACAACGCAATCCGCAAGAACGTTTTGCCACAGCTCTTGAAATAGTAAAGTTTCTGAAAGAAAAAGAAACCCCCATTAACAAACCTATTGAAGTTCAACCTAAAATAGAACCTAAACCTATTCCACAAGAAAAGCCTGATGTAAAAATTCAGGAACAGCCAAAAACTTTTCAGCACCCCAGCGTGGTCTCTGCTCCACCTCCCAAAAAAAGTCGTGCTTGGAAATGGATTTTGGGTATATTATTAGCTTCGTTTTTAGCTTATTTTTTCATTCCTGAGGTTCGTTATTTTGTTACTTACGAATTATGGCATTTATTGGGTAAAAAAGAAAGTTATTCGCAAAATACAGACAATACATCAGAAGAAGCAGGAGGTTACAAAATGTATGTAACTGCTACCAGCTTAAACTTACGAGATTATCCTCAAACAGGCAATGTACTTACCGTAATTCCTTATGCAAGCGAAGTGTATGTAATCAACGAAATTACGACGGATTCTAATTGGGTAGAAATACGATATAAGAATTATAGAGGCTATGTTTTTAAGCATTACATCGCTGACCACCCTCGCCCTGTGTATAAAGTGATTGCTTCGCAAGCCTATTTCTATCAGGAGCCTACTTTGGACTATCCGACAAATGCTTATGTAATTGCAGGGCAGTTTGTACTTGCAGAAGAAGAACGTAATGGCTTTATTTATACGAATTTCCACTATGGTGGAAAGGTTACCAGTGGTTGGTTGTATAAGTATGATTTAGAACGAGTAAAATGATGTTTCCTTTTGGGATTTGCCTTTTAGATATTGTACCCCTGCGTGCCGACCCAAGCGACAAAGCAGAACAAGTTACGCAGTTGCGTTTTGGCGAAGTGTTGGAAGTTTTGGAAATAAGTGAAAATCAGAAATGGCTGAAAGTTCAAAACTTTTTGGATAAGTATGTGGGTTGGGTAGATGCATTGCAGATAAAGCCTATTAGCGAGAGTTTTTTTGAGCGTTACACGCAAAATCTCACTGCTCACGCTATTGTAAGTAGTATTCACGCCCAAGCCATTGAACTTGATGAAAAAAGAAATTTTGTGAATACCACTTGGATAAGTAAGGGGGCAATTTTGCCATTTTACCAAATTCGTAAAGATAAAGCCATCATCAAACCGCGTGATACCTACTTTTTTGAAATAGATAGTATTTCTTTTCGCTTTCGTGGAAATGTGTATTCTCGTAATGAATTTTCTGATAAAGATTTGGTAAATCGGGCAATGGCGTACCAAAATGTTCCTTATTTGTGGGGAGGAAAAAGTTTTTGGGGGCTGGATTGTTCGGGCTTTGTGCAAGAAGTGTGGAAAACTTTTGGAATTTATTTACCCCGCGATGCTTATCAACAGGCTAATTTGGGTACAGAAGTCAAATTTTCTGACTTAAAAACTGCGGATATTGCATTTTTCCAAAGAGAAAACCGAGTTATCCACACGGGTATTGTTTGGGTAAAAAACCGAGTTATCCACATTATACACGCAAGAGGACGAGTGCGTGTGGATAGGTTAGACGAAACAGGCATCTTGGACGTAGAAACCCAAACTTATTCGCATTTTAATCATAGTTTCCGCCGAATAGTGTAGCCTTGCCAATTCAAGCATAATTTTTGCTGTTTTTTGTCAAAAATTTTACTACACCAACTTTCTGAAATCTTGTAGGTTTCAAGCAACAATGTTTTTGTTTTTGGGCAAATATTGTCTCTCCCCGAAAAATTCCCTTTCTGATATGGGGTTTAAGTGGATTGTTTTTTTTATTTTTGGTTTGCCTTTTAGCATTGTAGCCCAAGAACGTTGTAAAAAAATTGCTTTTACCGATAAAATTACTGATACACTTTCTATTTTGCCTAATAGCTTTCGTTTTCAAAGTAATGATACTTCACTAAAAGTTATTTTTGATTTTTCAAGAAATGAGGCTTTTTTGCAAAGTAAGCACAACTACACCCCGCAAGATAGCATTTGGCTGTGTTATGAAGTTTTACCTTTTTCTTTGAAAAAAAAATTACAAAAACGCCCTTCCGTAGATACACTTTCGTTTTTTATTGTGCCGCTTGTGCCTATTGAGCAACAAGGAATCATCAAAGAGCGGGAGGGTATTTTTTCAAGCGATAGCTTGCAAAAAACAGGAGCTATTTACAGAGGCATTGCTTTGGGCAATCAGCAAAGTGCCGTAACTAATTCTACCCTGAACTTGCAACTTGAAGGCAAACTTAGTCCCGAAATTTCCCTCAAAGCCCTTATTACCGACCAGCAAGTACCTTTTCAGCCCGAAGGCAATACCCAACAAATTCAGCAGTTGGATAGGGTTTTGGTAGAATTACAAAGTAAAACGACTACCCTGCAAGCAGGAGATATTGTTATGCAAAATCAGCCTTCGGAGTTTCTGCGTTTTTACAAGAATGTGCAAGGCGTGCAATTGGAAAGCAACCAAAAATACGCTGATAGCTCGCAGTCAAAAACTACTTTGGGTATAGCTCTTGCCAAAGGACGTTTCGCTTCTACGGCTATTGTACCGCTTGAAGGCGTACAAGGTCCTTACCGCTTACGTGGTGCTAATAATGAGCGTTTTATCGTGATTATCGCTAATACAGAGCAAGTTTTTGTAGATGGCAAACTGCTTCGGCGGGGCTTTGATGCCGACTACGTGATAGATTACAATTTAGCAGAAATTACTTTCAACCCCAACATTCTTATTACGCAATATACTCGCATACGAGTAGATTACGAATATACAGAACGTAATTATGCCCGTACCAATACAAAGGCTTTGCATATTCAGAAATGGAAAAAATGGGAAATTTTTGGGCAATATTATGCCGAAACAGACAATCCTCGTAACCCCTTGACGCTCAGCCTTACTGATGAACAAAAATTACAACTTTCGCAAATTGGTGATAACATTCAACAAGCCTTTGTTAGTACTGCTGATTCAGTAACATTTTCGCAAAACCTAATTCTCTATGAAAAAAAAGATACTCTCACAAGTTCAGGATTTTACCAAGATATTTTCGTTTATTCACAAAACCCACCAAAAGCCTATTGGCAGGTAAATTTCACAGAAGTTGGTGCTAACAAAGGGAATTACATTCTCAAAAGCACTTTGCAAAATGGCAGAATTTTTCAGTGGGTAGAGCCTATTGGTGGCGTTCCACAAGGCAATTTTGAACCCATAGCCCTTGTGCCACTGCCCCAAAAAAGACAAATGATAAGTACAGGAATAAATTTCAAACCCACCGAGTACGAAAAAATTTCTGCTGAAATGGCTTTTTCTCAAAGAGATTTGAACCGATTTTCTAAAATTGATGACCAAGACAATAACGGCACAGCCTTCAAAATCACAGCAGAACAAAAAAATCGCTTTCACTGGAAAAAATATGCCTTGCAAAAAAGTATTTCCTACGAATACAATAGTCCTACTTTCTTGCCCATTGATAGGTTTCGTCCCATAGAGTTTAACCGAGATTGGAATTTGAATTTGGATACTTTGAGCATACCCGACCGCCAAACCGAACATATTGCTCATTTAGAGTTTTCCTTGCGAAAAGATGTGCAAAATTATATTTCCACCAAACATTTCTACCGAAAACGTGGGCAGACAAACGACGGGTTTCAACATTATTTTAATCTTTCGCAAAAGTTAGGAAATTTTCTACTCAAAGGCGATTTTTTTGCTCTCAATGCCTTACAGCCTCAACCTAATAATTCTGCTCGGTGGCAAAGAGTTAATGTGGAGCTTGCTCATCAAGGCAGAAAATGGCAAAAAGGTTACGCTTTCAACTTGGACAAAAATACCCTTCGCAAACGCGAGAACGACTCCATTTTTTTTACGGCTATGCACTTTGATGAACACAAAGTTTTCTTGCAAACTGCTGATAGCCTTGCTACACGCTTCCGCACCGAATATAGTTACCGCACTGATAATCAGCCTATTGCAGGAAAAATGAGGCTCCGTACCATAGCCCAAACCTTTCAAGGTGTTTTGCAAACCAAAACTTCTGCCAAAGAAAATCTTAAATTACAAGCAACATATCGGAATGTACAAAATTTTATTTTGTCAAATCAAAACGAGGAAAATCTAATGGGGCGTTTGGAATGGCAACGTAGTTTTTGGCAAAAAAATATTCGCTCCGAACTGATTTGGCAAAATGTCTCTTCACGCGAATTGAGACGTGAATTTAGTTTTATACAAGTGCCTACGGGGCAAGGTACGCATACGTGGCGTGATGATAACAGCAATGGTATTGCCGAACTCACCGAATTTTATTTGGCTCTCAATCCTGACGAAAGACAATACGCTAAAATTTTCACCCCCACAGATAGCTATCTGAAAGCCTTTGCTACTGATTTGAACTATCGTCTTAATTTGCAAATGCCTACTGCTTGGCTGAATGTACCAAATTTTAAGAAAATACTTGCTCAATTTTCGGTTATTGGCAGTGCTTTAATTCGTAGGAAAACTATTGAGAATGACTTTTTAAGAAGAGTTTTTCCTTTTTCAAAAATTCAGAATGAAAACCTGCTTTCGGCACAGGAGAATATTCGGGGGGTATTGTTTTTTAAGCGTGGCAATCCTGATTTAGGGGCAGATTTGAGTTTTAGCTCCAATAGGCAAAAGCAACTCCTTACAAACGGGTTTGAAACTCGCTTGCAAGAAGAAAAAGGCTTGAATTTTCGGAAAAATTTAGGCAAGCAGTGGAATTTGCAATGGCAAAGTAAGCATATCAACCTTCGCAATGCTTCAGATTTCCTTGTAAATCGTAATTTTTGGGTAGAAACGTGGGGTTTTCAGCCACAAGTAGCTTTTCAACCCACACAAAATTTACGAATTTCAGTAGCTAACCTGCAAAGTTTCAAAAGGAATCTTTTAGGCAATGAAAAAAATCACCAACAAGAGTGGAGCGGAGAAATTCGTTGGAGCAAACCCGCCTCTTTTGTATTTTCGGCTCAAATTCGTTGGGTAGATATGAATTTTTTTGGCGAAACGCAGTCGCCTGTGGCATACGAAATGTTAGAGGCTTTACAAGTAGGCAAAAATTGGGTATGGACAGCCTCTTACCAACAACGGCTTGCAAGCGGCTTGCAAATCAATTTTTTGTATAATGGCAGAAAAATGCCTAACACAGAGCGTATTATTCACTTCGGGCAAGTGCAAGCGGGGGTTTTGTTCTAAAAAAAGAGGCAAGGTGCAAGGGTGAGAAATCTTGTGCTGTATTCGGGTTGCTAATTTTAGAGTTTTTTAAGATTTACCCATAAAAACCATTTACGTAATTTGTAGCTTTACGAAAAAGCATTTTCGCTTATCAAAGTTTTTGGTAGTTTGATTTTAATTTCTAAATTGAGGCTGTTTTCAGGTAATAAGATTTTCAAAACAACAACGCCAATGAAAATTGATATAGAATTTAACAAGAATGAAGATTTGATGAAACAATGGGTTACTCAACTCAATGCCAAATGGGAAAAAGTAAAGCTCGGAGGAGGTGAAAAACGTATCGCCGCCCACAAAGCCAAAGGCAAAATGACTGCCCGCGAGCGTATTGATTACCTTTTGGATAAAGATAAACCACAAATGGAAATTGGAGCCTTGGTGGCAGATGGAATGTATGAGGAAGAAGGGGGTTGTCCTTCGGGAGGAGTAGTAGTAATTATGGGTTATATTGCAGGAAGGCAATGTATTGTAGTTGCCAATGATGCAACCGTGAAAGCAGGAGCTTGGTTTCCTATTACTGCCAAGAAAAACTTGCGAGCCCAAGAAATTGCCATAGAAAATCGTTTGCCTATCGTGTATTTGGTAGATAGTGCAGGCGTATATTTGCCTATGCAAGCAGAGGTTTTCCCTGATAAAGAGCATTTTGGCAGAATTTTCCGTAATAATGCCGTGATGAGTTCCGAAGGAATAATCCAGATAGCGGCTATTATGGGAAGTTGTGTAGCAGGTGGAGCATATCTGCCTATTATGAGTGATGAGGCTCTTATTGTAGAAGGTACAGGTTCGGTGTTTTTGGCGGGTTCGTATCTTGTAAAATCGGCTATTGGTGAAGAGGTAGATAACGAAACACTCGGAGGAGCTACTACGCATTCCGAAATTTCAGGCGTTACGGATAACAAATATCCTAATGATGAGGCTTGTTTAGATGCTATTCGTAGAATTTTTGAAAAAATCGGACATTTTGAAAAAGCAGGTTTTGATAGAGCTACGCCTGCTCTGCCCCGAAAAGATATGAAAGAAATTTACGGCATTTTGCCTGCCGATAGAGTTAAACCTTACGATATGCGAGAAATTATTGAACGTTTGGTAGATAACTCCGAATTTGATGAGTACAAGGCTTTGTATGGAAAAACCTTGCTTTGTGGATATGCTCGTATAGATGGTTGGGCGGTGGGCATCGTTGCCAATCAGCGTAAAATGGTCAAAACCAAAAAAGGAGAAATGCAAATGGGGGGGGTTATTTACTCTGATTCTGCCGATAAAGCCGCTCGTTTTATTATGAACTGCAACCAACGGAAGATTCCTTTGGTATTTTTGCAAGATGTAACAGGCTTTATGGTTGGTAGCAAATCTGAACATAACGGAATTATCAAAGACGGGGCAAAAATGGTGAATGCTATGGCAAATAGCGTAGTACCCAAATTTACGATTGTTGTAGGCAATTCGTATGGGGCGGGCAATTATGCTATGTGTGGCAAGGCTTATGACCCTCGCTTAATTTTTGCTTGGCCCTCTGCCCAAATTGCGGTAATGAGCGGGGCTTCGGCAGCCAAAACCCTTTTGCAAATTCGTGTGGCGGCACTGGAAGCCAAAGGACAGAAAATCACTCCCGAAGAAGAGGCTAAACTTTTAGAAGAGATTACCGAAATCTACAACAATCAACTTTCGCCTTATTATGCGGCGGCTCGTTTGTGGATAGATGGCATCATTGACCCGCTGGATACTCGCAAAGTGATTTCTATGGGTATTGAAGCCGCTAATCACGCCCCCATCACCAAACGCTATAACGTAGGGGTAATTCAGGTGTAATGATTAGCCAAAATACAGAAACGACCACATTCAGATTGTGTGAATGGGGTCGTTTTTTATGTTGAAGTTGTTTAGGATTAAAAAAGATTTCCATTTTTGTGGTTCAGAATCACAAAATAATCTTTTTTGCAATGACAAGTGAGGCTTGAAAATACTTCATACAGAGCTTATACAAAAAACTTTTTCCCTTGAAAAAGCGTTATTTTGTAAAAAAAATCTATGAAACCTGCTACTTTTCGTTTATGCCAATTTTTGCTTTATGCTACAATATTTCTTTCAGCTTGTGGCTTGGAACGAGATATTGACCTCAAACTTCCTGAATATGAAAAAAAACTGGTTGTTGAATGTTATTTAGAGCGTGGGAAACCTATTCGTTTGCTTCTTACTGAAAGTCAAGATTTTTTGGATAATAACTTGCAAATTCCTGAAATAAAAGATGCCCAAGTTGTTGTACGAAATGGTGATGTAGTGTATCCATTGCATTATGAAGTACAATTTGATACCCTGTTTCGCAAAGTCTATAACTATGTTTCAGATTTACCCTTGCCTACAAATCCTACCGGAGAATTTAGTTTGGAAATAATAGATAGCAAAGGCAGAAAAGTAACTGGTAAAACGCAATTTTTAGAAGAATTGCCTATCAAAGAATTGATTTGGCAGTTTGAAGATGCTGATAAAGAGCCTAAAATTGATACAGCCAAAGCATACGTGCTTATTCGGCACAATGTTTCGCCCAGCGGAAACTTTTATCGTTTTATCATCAACAAAAAGCGAAAAAATGAGCTCAACAATCAGTTAGATTTTATTTACAGAGGTATCACTGCAACTAATGGAGAAATAAGCATTGGTACTTCTTATCGTTTCAAAGATAAAGATACTTTGCAAGTTTTACTATTTCACATTGAAAGGCAATTCTATGCATACTTGCGAAGTGTAGAAGATGCTCGCGATGCGGCAGGAAATCCTTTCGCACAACCTTCGCCAATTATTTCGGGAGTACAGGGAGGTATCGGTATTTTTACAACTATCCAAAAAGATGAGCAGTGGATTGTAGTCAAGAAAAATTGAATTTTTTGTAATTTGCAAGCCAAAATTTAGGCAAATGCGAAAAAATTTTGTTCAGTTTAGCTGGGTAACCATTTTAGCAGTATATCTACTCATTTTGGTTGGGGGCATTGTACGAAGTACAGGTTCGGGTATGGGTTGCCCCGATTGGCCTAAATGTTTTGGTAAAATTGTTCCTCCAACTGACATAAGTGAACTTCCTGAGAATTATAAAGAAATTTACGCCCAAAAACGCAAAGAAAAAAATCTGCGTTTGGTTGGCTTTCTGAAATCTATTGGAATGAAGGAAGCGGCTCAAAGAGTGCAAAATGACGAAACTATTTACATTGAAGAGGATTTTAATGTTCAAAAAACTTGGATTGAATACCTCAATAGGCTTTTAGGTGTTCTGATTGGCTTACTTATTTTTGTAACGTTCATTACCTCTTTAAGCTATCTTAAAACCAAGCCCATTGTGAGTATTTTATCATTTATAGCCTTGCTATTAGTGGGTTTTCAGGGCTGGATAGGCTCTATTGTGGTTTCTACCAATCTTTTGGAAGGAATGATAACGCTGCATATGTTTTTGGCAGTGGTACAGGTGCTTCTGATGGCTTATACCGTGCATTTGGCTCAAAGCACTTTGCAGATAGATAGTGTTAATAATTTTTCTGTGAGTAATTTGACAAAATTTCTGCTTATTCTGAATTTGTTATTTTCTTTGGGGCAAGTGCTTTTAGGTACGCAGGTACGTGAGCAAATAGATGCCTTTGCCCGAGAGATTACTAATCGGGCGTACTGGATTGAAAGATTAGACATTCGTTTTTACATTCATCGCTCGTATTCACTTTTTTTGTTGGCTATGAATATTTTTCTGTTGTATAGGCTTAAAAAGGAAAGAGCATTTTCTTTTATCCAAAAGCCTTACTTTTTGCTTTTGGGCGTGCTTATTGCCGCTACAATTACAGGAGCGATAATGGCATATTTTGCTATACCTGCTTTCCTACAACCCATTCATTTGCTTTTGGCAGTGGCAATGATGGGCTTGGAATGGGAAATTTGGCTACGTTTGAAACCCCAAAGCTATTCCTCTGCCTAAGCTACATTCTAATTCTTGCTTCTTGATTGAATTTGTTTTTTTCGGCAATTGGTGGCTTTTGTTGAATGAATGGCATATCATTTTTGGTAGTTTTAACCTTTTCAGGCTTTTTTTTAGGCGGGGCTGGTGGTACATACATTTTTTGGGCAAATTCGGTAATGTTTTTTTTCATATCCTCTTCATTACCCAAATCATCATCAGGAGAATGTTTGATAGGAATATCCAAGGCGTGGAAATGATTAGTCCTGTTTTTAGCAATCCTACCCTCATACAAGTTGGCTTTTTTAAGAGATTTCGGGGGCTTTACAAAATGAATTTCATAGGTAAGCATTTTGTTCAAAGGCATTCTGAAATAGATACTAGGTTTCCCTATATCTTTTAAGGAATAAAGAAGCAAAGAGTCGCCAATACGAATATTTTTCATATCAACCATTTCGTAAAACTCGTTTGCATTTTCAGTATTTTCCAAGCAATAGGGGTATGCACCAATGGGAGCAGGGGCGTGCAATTCAACAGACGTATATTGGCTGATTGCATAGTATCTAAAAAAAACAACTAAACTATCTTTGCGATACTCTATTTTGTCAATAATATAATTGCGTTCCCATTGCTTGTAAGTTGGCTTAAAATCAGTGTAATAGTGCTTCTTTTTTTGGGCTAAAAGAAAAGAAAAAGAAAAGAAACACCACAAAACACTTAAACCAACAATCTTGTACATACATTTGATTTTTAACAATTTATGAAAAAAAATGCCTATTTCCAAGAGAGATAGGATTTTTTTTTTATCTTTGCATAAAAGCTATTCTGTAAAATGATTGCATTAGTGCAATATTGTGCGGTGAGTTGTATGTTGGTTTTTCTGGCAATATCTATGACTTTTGCCCAACAATATCGTTTTGTAACCTATGGCATAGAAAATGGCTTACCGCAGTCTGAAGTTACAGATATTTTACAGGATAGCCGTGGAATGATTTGGATATCTACTAATGGCGGGGGAGTAGCTCGCTTCAATGGCAAATCTTTCAAAGTCATTAACAAAAGTAATGGTTTACTAAATGATAGAGTAAAAAAGATTTACGAAGATAAAAGGAAAAACCTGTGGTTTTTTACCGAAAAAGGAATTACCATTTACAATGGAAAAACCTTTCAGAAAATAGCTGATGCAGAAGGTTTTGTGAGCGGCGAAGGGTACGAAGTGGTAGAAACAAATGAAACCCAACTATGGGTACTTGTAAAAACTTTTCAGGGCAAGAAAAAAATTTTACATTGGAATGGAGAGCGATTTATAGATTTCACGGCTCAAAACCTCAAACTTTTACAAAACAATGAGGTATGGGCAATAGCAGTTGATAAACAAAACACTCTTTTTATTCAAACAGAGCAGGGTTTTTTTGAGTACGTTCACGAAAGGTTGAAAGTATCAGAAATCAATAAGTCTTTACCACCTCATTCTCAGATACTATTATTAAACAGCAACCTGCACAAAGAGCCGCGTTTTTTGATAGAGCAAAATAATCAACTTTTTCTATTTGCTTTCAAAAATGAAAATTTTGAAATTTTGCATAAAATCGCCAGCGTACCCCTTAACGACTTCCTCTACCTGACTGAAGACGTACAGGGCAATATTTTCTTTTCAACTCAAAAAAGGGGCTTTTCTATTATTGAAAAAAATGGAAAAATAACCAACTTCAATACTTCTAATGGATTGCCTTCGGCTAATGTATATGTGATTTTCAAAGATAACCGAAATAATATTTGGTTAAGTTCTTATGGGAAAGGACTTATTCGGTATATGGGGGAAGATTTTATTCAGTTTCACACCGAAGTAGGATTTGAGACGGGTATTATTTGGGCAATACAACAAGATAAAGAAGGCAAGTTATGGATTGCTGAAAATGGCGATAAACCTCTTGGTTTTTTTGAAAATAAAAGTTTCAAGACAATACCTGTAACCACAGAAAAGTATGTGAAGCGAGGTTGTGGTATAGCTATTAATGATAAAAATGAGATATTTATGAGTAGTACCAGAGGTTTGTGGCAAGTGCAGGCAGGCAAACTCGTAAATGTTTCTAAAAAATTTGGCTTACCTGATGATATTTATACCAACGCTATTCGGCATACCACCAAAGGACTTTGGATAGCTACTTACCAAGAGGGTTTGTATTTTTACGATTATCAAACTCATAAAACTATATGGTTCAACTCGCAAAATAGCAACTTGGTAAGTAATTTGATCAATGATGTTTTTGAAGATTCCGAAGGTAAAATCTGGATTTGCACCAATCACGGTATATCGGTCTATGATGGAAAGCAAATGCTTAATTATGATAAAAAACATAAATTACACGTGGATTATATCATTTCTGCCACTGAAGACAAGCAAAAAAACTTATGGTTTGCCACTTTTAGCGGCTTAGTAAAATTCAATAAAAGCACCGAAAAGTTTGAAATTTATGATGAAAGGGCTGGAATTAGCTCGGCTACCATTTATTCTGTTTTAGTGGATAGGCGAAATTGGCTTTGGTTGGGTACTCAAAATGGTATCAACATTTTACAACTTAATGAAAAAGGGGAAATCCAAAAAACTAAAACTTACAACCAAGACAATAACTTTGCCAGTATTGAAGCCAACGAAAGAGCAATTTTTGAAGATAAAGACGGCAACGTGTGGATAGGCACCGTGAAGGGACTCATCAAATGCCAACCTGATTTTGTGAATTTTGATATCCAAATTCCTGCCGCCCACCTTATAGACTTAGACCTTAATTTGCAAAAAACGGATTGGCTTTCCAAAGATTTACAAAAATATCATCAGGGCTTGCAAGATTGGGAGTTTGTACCAAGAAATCTAAAATTACCTCACAATTACAATTATCTGACTTTTCATTTTGAAACACTTGATTACTCTGACGAAAATCTTTTCTTTCAATGGAAACTTGAAGGTATAGAAAACGAATGGAGCAAACCTTCCCGTAAAAATGAAGCCATTTACACCAATTTACCCCCCCGAAATTACAGATTTCTTGTAAGAGCTTGCCTGCCCAATGGCAAATGTAGCGAAAAAGTTGCTGTTTATAGTTTTACCATAATGCCTGCTTTTTGGCAAACTTGGTGGTTTTCGGTGCTAATTGCTACTTTTATCATTGCTTTTATTGCTTTTGTAGTAGTGCAACGTATCAAGGCTATTGAGGCACAGAAAAGACTTTTAGAAGAAAAAGTGCAAGAAGCTCGTAAGGCTCTACTTTTGCAAAATGAAGCCCTTCTGAAAAAAAATGAAGAAATTGAAAAACAAAAGGCAGAGCTACAACAGCTCAATGTTACCAAAGATAAGTTCTTTTCCATTTTAGCTCACGACATCAAAGGTCCTCTTAACTCGCTTACAGCTTTTCTAAACATAATGACAGAACATTTGGACGCTATGAGCCGTGAGGATATTTTGTTTATGAGTGGAAGTTTGAACAAATCAGTAAAAAATCTTTATGGATTGCTGGAAAACGTCCTTTCTTGGTCGCGTTCGCAAATGGGAGTTTTAGAGTATAAGCCCGAAAAATTATGTCTGCACACCCTAACAGAAGAAAATTTACAACTGCTCGCTATTTCAGCCCAAAATAAAGGCATAGATCTTATCAATTTAGTAGAAAAAGAAGTGTTTGCTTATGCTGATGCCAATTCTATCAAGGCTGTATTGCGTAATCTTATTTCCAATGCTATCAAATTTACTTCCACTGATGGGAAAGTCATCATTTCTACAAAAATAGATAAAAATGAAATTGTAGTGAGCGTAGAAGATACAGGTGTAGGAATGAATGAATTTGCTATGAGTAAAATTTTTGATATATCGGCACGTTATTCTACCAAAGGTACAGCCAATGAAGTAGGTACTGGTTTGGGGCTTGTACTTGTGAAAGAATTTGTTGAAAAAAACAAAGGAAAAGTATTTGTTAAAAGTGAGGAAGGTGTGGGAACTTGTTTTTCTTTTACCCTACCCAAATTTGAAGAAACAGGAAATTATACTCCTCAGCAAACTATTCAAATGGATTTAGAGCAATGAGATTTTTTATTCTGTGCTTTGTTTGGACTTGCAATTTCGCTTGGGCAAATAATGATGTCCTTGTGTTAGATAAAAAGAATAATAAAAAATTTATTACCTCTTATTTTCAGATTTTTGAGGATAAAAGCAATAAACTTTCTTTGCAAGAAATTTTTGAGGAGAACATAAAATTTGAGCCTATACAAACACGAAATCATTTGCACTTGGGGGTTTCAAATTCAACTTTCTGGCTGAAAAGTAATTTGTATGTACCTCAAGCACATCAAAATAGCACTAATTATATTCTGACCATTACAGACCCCTCAGTAAATTTTGTAGATTTTTTTATCATTGATAGAAATGGCAAAATAATATCTCAGCAGAAAAGCGGCTCTGCTATCAAACCCATAGAACGCTCTGTGAGCAACAACCAAATTGCTTTTAATCTAAACAATTTGAAAGAAGGGAGATATTGGTTGGTCTTGAAAGTTCGTTCAAGAGCTTTTTTGAATATTCCTATACAATTGGAACTTGATGAAACCTTTCAGAAGGATAGTCTGATTATTTACTTACTTTTGGGTGGGTTTTATTCTGTGATGCTTCTACTGATATTTTACAACTTTGCCGCTTTCCTAATAACCTTGGAGAAAATTTTATTTTATTCTTTTGCAAGTTCCTTACTTTTTACATTTGCTCTATCTACGTATGACGGCATTTTAGGCTTTTATACGCCTTTGGTGAGAGTTTTACAGCCCCATATTTCATTAGAAGCCTCATTTCTAAGCTCGGGAATGGTGTTTTTGTTACTTTTCAACATAGGCTTTCTCAAACTTCCTGCCCAATATTTTCTGACAAAATTATTAAATGTATGTATTATCGGCTTTCTTGGCAATTTTGCTCTTTCCTTTGTAGATAATGTTTCTGCCATTTATTTACTTGTAACAATGGTGCCTTTGTGCCTTATACCTATTTTATGGAGTTTTGTGTGGGCTTACAAAAACCAAGTACCAATGTCTTCGTATTTGCTTACAGCCAATATATTTCTCACTATTGGTGTAATTATTAGTCTTTTACCTTCTTTTTCACACATTATTCCTGCGTGGTGGGCAGTTTATGGCTTACATATTGGCTATATTTTATATGTGCTTACTATTTCTTTGGGGCTTTTAGTGAGATTCCACAAAACAAGTTTGGAAGTAGTACGTAAAGAAACTCAAATTTTGAAAGAAAAAGATAAAAAACGAATGGAGGCTGAAAAAAATGCCGCTCTGCAACGTATTATGGAAGAAAAAACAGCCGACCTAATGAGACAAAACGAAGAATTGAAAAAGCTAAACGAAGAGTTAGATAGATTTGTGTATAGTATTTCTCACGAATTAAGTTCACCGCTTAAATCGCTGATTGGGCTAATACAACTAATGAAGCAAGATAAAAATCAAGAGAATCTGATGATGTATTTGGAAATGCAAGAGCGAAGTATTAGAAAGTTAGACCTTTACACCAAAGAACTAACTGATTTGCTAAGAAATGCCCGTGTAGATGTTTCAAAAGTACATATTTCTTTCCGAGAATTGCTTAATGAGGTACTAAACCAACGAAAAACAGATGTCGGCTACGATAAAGTCAAGAAAATTATCAGTATCCGTCAGGATTTACCTTTTGTTTCTGATAGAAATAGAATTGCCATTATACTCAATAATATCATTAGCAATAGCATACAATATCATCGCGATAACGTGCAGTCTCACGTAAAAATTCAGGTAGAAGTAAGCAAAGAAAAAGCAAGTATCACCATCTCTGATAATGGACAAGGTATCGGCAAAGAGCATTTAGGAAAAGTATTTAATATGTTTTATAGAGCCACTGAAAAAAGCCAAGGGGCAGGTTTAGGGCTTTTTATAGTGAAAGAAACAATTACCAAACTGCAAGGTACAATAGATATGCACTCTGAAATAAATGTAGGCACAATTTTTAAGATTGAAATTCCGAACTTGCTTGAAGAACCAGAAAAAAACATACATTACCAGACTAACGGACACTCTGCCTGATATGAAATTCTATTAAACTGCGGATTATATGCTTTCGTACCTGCAAAAAGTTATCCGAAATGCTTTTGGTTTTTCGCAAAGGGAAACCAATGGCACAATATTACTTTTTGCAATTATTGTGCTTTTACTTTTTTTGCCCTATCTGCAAAATTTGCTCTTCAAGCAAACATTTGAAAGTTCGGCTAATCAAGTTTTTCAGGATAGCATAGTGGCTTATCTGGAAAATTTACAAAATGAAAATGAGCCTATTTTTCCTGAAATTGAATTATCACCTTTTGACCCTAATAAACTTTCAAAAGAGGACTGGATTAAATTAGGTTTGAATGAAAATACAGCTCAACGCATTGAAAACTACCGAAAAAAAGGTGGCAAGTTCCGCAAAAAAGAAGATTTGCTTCGTGTGTATGATTTCCCCGAAGAACTTTATCAAACTCTTGAACCTTTCATAGCCATAGAAGGTTCAAATTGGCAGAAAAAGCCTTCAAAACAACCTTTCAGGCAATATTCCACAAAGCAAAACAAACA
Source organism: Raineya orbicola (assembly GCF_002843425.1). Classification (GTDB taxonomy): domain Bacteria; phylum Bacteroidota; class Bacteroidia; order Cytophagales; family Thermonemataceae; genus Raineya; species Raineya orbicola. The sequence goes on along the minus strand of NZ_NKXO01000010.1, from coordinate 6,019 downwards.
AGAGTATTTTGAAAGAAAATTTGCCTACTACAAAGATTCCACCCAAAATAGAAACAACTTTCAACAAAAAGTAACCAAGTTTGATTTGAACCAAGCCGATACCGCCCGCCTGAAAAAACTACGAGGCATTGGCGAAAAAAGAGCAATGACTATCATCAAATATAGAGAAAAATTAGGTGGTTTTGCAAGTATGGAGCAAATCAGTGAAATATGGGGTTTAGATAGCGTTTCTATCAATAGTCTGAAAAAATATGCTTATATCTTGCCTAATTCGTGGAAAAAAATTGCTATCAATACAGCCAGCGTTGATGATTTGAAAGGACACCCCTACATCGGTTTTCGCTTGGCAAATACTATTGTAAATTATCGTCTGCAACACGGCAAATTCAAAGATGAGGCTGATTTGGCAAAAATCAAAGCCATAGATGAAACTACTTTACAAAAACTTAAACCTTATTTACTTTTTGATTGATTTACGGAAACTTTTTTTAACTTTGCCACATAGCACTAAAACATATAAAACCTAACAACATCAACCTTAAAATTCAACCGAAAATGAAACGTGCTATTTTTTTATTCATTTTTTTGAGCTTTACCTTGCTCATTATTCAGTCTTGCAAGAAGCCTCTTATTTTTGGCATAGAATACCAAAAAAATCTGGGTTTGCAAGTAAGAGACCAAATTTTATCAGACCCACAGAATTACCCTATTCTTGATGAAAAGCGTTATCCCGAAGCGTATCGGCATATCAATCGCATTACACAAAATATTCTCAATTCAGGAAAAGTGGAACTAAAAGACCGATTCACTTGGGAAGTGAGAATTATTCAAGATGATAAAACGCTGAATGCTTTTTGCACGCCCGGTGGCTATATTTTTGTTTATACGGGGCTTATCAAATATCTTGAAACCGAAGACCAACTGGCAGGCGTAATGGGACACGAAATTGCCCACGCCGACCGACAACATTCGGCAAGACAACTTGAAAAACAATTTGGAGTGGCTTTACTTGTAGAAATTGCTTTGGGACAAAAAGGCGGACAAGACCTAAAAAATCTTGCTAACGCTCTTGCAGGTTTGCGTTTCAGCCGCGACCACGAATATGAAGCAGATGCGTTTTCAGTAGAATACCTATCAGGAACGCAATATCGTTGCAATGGTGCTGCCGATTTCTTTGTCAAGCTAACTCAAAGTGGAGCCCAGACGCCCCCCGAATTTTTAAGCACGCACCCCAATCCCGGCAACCGAGTAGAGGCTATCAATCAGAAAGCACAAGCTATCAATTGCCCTACCAATAAACCTGATAGTAAAACCGAATATCAAAAATTAAAAGCCAGTTTGCCATAAGCTATGAAAAAAGTTATTTTCCTTTTAGGGTTGCTCGTATCAGCTTGCCAACCAGCTTTCTATCAGATTTCGCAACGCAACGTACATTTTACCGAAGTAAATGCCTCAATCAAAGAAGATGCTCAAATTGTGCAAACCATTGAGCCTTACAAGAAGCAATTAGATGCTCAAATGCAAAGAGTTATTGGTTATGCCGAAACAGAAATAGCCAATGGCAGAAAAGTGAATGAAACGCCTCTGGGCAATTTGGTGGCAGATATGTGCCAACAACGGGCTAGCCGAGAAACAGGCAAAAAAATAGATGTAGGTTTTGTAACTTTTGGAGGTTTGCGAACCAGCATACCCGCAGGAGCTATTAAAGTCAGTGATATTTTTGAGCTAATGCCTTTTGAAAATGAACTTGTTGTTTTGGAGATAGACGGAAAGACGATGCGAAAACTTTTTGAATACTTGGTTGCAGTTCGCAATATTGCTATTTCCAACTCAAAAGTGCTTATTCAAGGTGGAAAGCTCAAAGATGTGCTTATCAATAACGAACCCATTGAAGATAATGCAATTTACCGCGTAGCAACTTCTGATTATTTGGCAAACGGCGGTGATAGTATGGATTTTCTGAAAGAAGCCAAAAATATGCACTTTACCAATGTAAAGTACAGAGATATGATAATTCAAGAAATTGAAAACTTGCACAAACAAGGAAAAAAAGTAACAGCAAGCGTGGGGGGAAGAGTAGAAGAACGACCTTAATTTTGAAAAAACCTATAAGAGAAGGTCTCTTATAGGTTTTTCTTTGCTTAATCTTTGCCTTTGCTTGCCGCCCATTTGCGAATTTCGGTACGAAACCACTCATCAGCCTCTTCTGTCCATTTGAAATTCTCACGAATGTATGCCATTGTGTCTTTTTCAATATCGGTGTACGAATTGCCATCTTTCACCTTTTCCAAAAGCACTTGGGCATCTTTCAAGGAAATGCGTCCATCGCCTTGACCTTTTACGGCTTCTTCGGCGGCTTTGAGAAGCTCGTCATCATACTTTTTGCCATCAATAATTCTGTAATAAGACATAATCGTAAGGGGTTTGTTTGAATGAGCAGAAAATTAAGCATAATTTTTGAAGTAAGCAAACTTTTGAGCAAAAATCTTACATCTTGAACTCAAAAAAGTAAAAAAGTGAAACAATTTTTTTTACAAATGTTGTTTTGCAAAAAAAAGTCTGTATTTTTGCACGAATTTAAGCCTTTTAAGGCTTTCTTATCCTGATTTTGGGTAAAATAAGAAACTTTTTCCACGAAAGTTCGTAATTCTAATAAAAGCCTTTTTTGTAACAATGGGAATTTTTGATTTTTTTTCAGGAGATATCGCCATAGATTTGGGTACTGCCAATACTCTTATCATTTACAAAGATAAAATTGTGGTAGATGAGCCTTCTATTATCGCCATAGACCGCAAAACTGGTAAAGTGCTTGCCATTGGCAGAATGGCTATGCAAATGCACGAAAAAACACATAGCGAAATAAAAACCATTCGCCCTCTAAAAGATGGTGTAATTGCAGATTTTACCGCCGCCGAACAGATGATTCGCTGTATGATAAAAATGGTAGATTCTCGCCGAAAGCTCTTTCAACCTTCTTACCGAATGGTAATTTGTATCCCTTCGGGCATTACAGAGGTAGAAAAAAGGGCTGTAAAAGACTCTGCCGAACACGCAGGAGCAAAGGAAGTTTATATGATTTATGAGCCTATTGCCGCCGCAATTGGCATAGGTATTGATATTGAACAGCCCATAGGTTCAATGATTGTAGATATTGGGGGAGGCACTACCGAAATTGCTGTTATTGCTCTTTCAGGAATTGTTTGCGACCAATCTATTCGCGTAGCGGGTGATGTATTCACACGCGATATTGCCGACTATATGCGAAGACAGCATAACTTGCTTGTAGGCGAAAGAACCGCCGAAAAAATCAAAATGGAAGTAGGTTCTGCACTTGCCGAGTTAGATAATCCTCCACCTGAATATGAAGTAAGAGGCAGAGACTTGATGACAGGCATTCCCAAAGTAATCAAGGTTAGCTATCAGGAAATAGCTTTCTGCTTGGATAAATCAATTTCTAAAATTGAAGATGCTGTGCTAAATGCTTTGGAAATGTCTCCTCCTGAGCTTTCTTCGGATATTTATCAAAACGGTATTCATTTGACAGGCGGAGGGGCTTTGCTCAAAGGTTTAGATAAACGTCTTGCTCAAAAGACCAAATTAGCCGTACACGTTGCCGAAGACCCTTTAAGGGCTGTGGTAAGAGGTACAGGCATTGCCCTAAAAAATCTGCAAGCCTATAAAAAGGTATTGATGACCTAAAAGGTTTTCAAAGTCAGTTCAAATTTGAGCAATGCAAGCCATTTTTGATTTCGTCTATCGTTTTCGGGCAACTTTTTTATTTCTGATTTTACAAATCATTTGCTTTTTGATGATTGTCAGGTTCAACAATTATCAAAAAGCATATTTTTTGAATACGGCTTCTGCTTTTTCGGGAAAGCTCAATGCTTGGGCAAATGAAGTAAATAATTATTTTCATTTGCGGGAAGTCAATCAGGCTTTAAGCGAAGAAAATGCCCGCCTCAATAATGAGCTGATGCGTCTGAAACAAAGCCATTTTGAAAATCTTATTCCTATTCGTAATGAAGCAATTATTTCCAAATATCAGTTTGAACCTGCCAAAGTGGTCAATAAAACCATTCACAAACTTCGTAATTTCATAACCATTGAAAAAGGTTCTGCCAATGGCATTCAGAAAGATATGGGAGTTATTACTTCGGAAGGTATTGTAGGTAGGGTGATAGAAGTTTCGGAGCATTATGCAGTAGTTTCTACTATTCTGCATAATCAAAGTACCTTTTCTGTAAAAGTAAAACTCAAAAATTTACAAGGCGAGGCTTATTTGAGCTATATTCAGTGGGATAGCCGCAATTTCCGTTATACCAAACTCAAAGATATTCCACTTTCCATTCCTGTTGCAATAGGTGATACCGTAGTTACTTCGGGCTATAATGTGTTTTTCCCTGAAAAAATTATGGTAGGCGTAGTAGAACGCATCAACCCACAAAAAACTTCTACTTTTCACGATATTGATGTACGCCTTTCGACCGACTTTAATACACTAAGCTATGTGTATGTGGTAAAAAACAGATTACAGCAAGAGCAAACCGAAATAGAGAAAGATACCACTAATATTCCTCGTAAGTAACTATTTTGGTACTTGTAAAATTAAGAAAAAGTTTTTATGTCTATTCTCAGAAGGCAAACGATGCGGGGGAAAGATAGGTCATCAAGTTTTGCCCCTAAAAAAACCAAAACGACCACATTCAGCTTGTGTGAATATGGTCGTTTTTTATGTTTTACTGAAAAAATTCTTTTATACTTCAAGATAAGAGGTGAATACCACTCTAATGTGAAAATTAATTCTTTATTCATCTATTTTTGGGCAGAAGACACCTGTTGCCTCAATACATTTGAGGTCAATCATTGCACAATAACCTCTTGGATTAAAAGAAATGGGAATTTGCCTTAATGCCATATCCATAGTGTAGATTTGCATAGGAGTGATAATTGAATTAGGACGGAACTCAAATCTAACTTCCACTTTATTTTCATATGTAACTCTGGGGATTACTCTAAAATAGCTTTCATTCTGAATAATTGCTATCCTCTCCTCCAAACTAAAAATATTATTGACAATTTCTCTGATTTTGAGCATTAGATATTTTACATCTACAACATCTAAGGCTGTACACCTAGTAGCCATTTCCTCATAGTTGGATGTTCTTTGATAAGGAAATTTTCCACATTTATTATTCAGGTTTTCCACGAAAATTATGCCCTCGCCTTGATTATCTACTAATGCTTTTACCTTGTAAGTTTCTCCATTAATAGTAAATGTTGGGTTATTATACCAGTTTTGAGCAAAAATTTTGCTTGAAATAAAGCAAAATGATGAAATGATTATAAATCTGAATATTCTCATAAGTTTTTAATTTAAATTGTACGATATTTATATTGATGAAATGTGCTAAAAAGATATAACATAGCTTTTGGTTCAAAGTCTGGAAAAGCCGAAGAACCATATTTTCTATGCCCTCTTTGCCACCAGAAATAAATATTTTCATACATTATATTCCTAAACTCATCATTAGAGGTCTTGTTTATAGTTAAATAAATTTAAGATTTATACGAAACCTACTTTCGGGTGATTAAAGAAGTTAGCAATTTTTTTTGTAGCTTGTTGAAGTACTTGAAAAGCATTTTGAAGTTTAGTTTTGAGTTGAGTTAAGTTTTTACAGACAACATTTTTAAGCATATCACATTTGAGGGTTTTCCAGACCTGTTCATCTGCGTTCAATTCAGGGGAATAGGGGGGAATTTTAGCCAGATAAATAGTTTCATTCTTGTCTTTTCGTAAAAAATCCTTCACCTCTTTGCTGGAATGAATACGTGCCCCAGCCCAAATGATGAGTAATTTTTGCTTTAAAGTGTCAAGTAATTTTTTGAGAAAACCTACCACATCTTTGCCCTTGAAACTACTTTCTTGTATTTGATACACCAAATCACCCGCAGGACTAATGGCACTGATGGCAGAAAGGTGTTGATAACGACAGCCTTCCCGAAGCACGGGGCTATGTCC
>NZ_NKXO01000009.1 GCF_002843425.1 Raineya orbicola | reverse complement strand
TTCTGTTTGTAAAAGCAGGAGGATTTCTAATAAATTTGGCATTTTTTTTAGGTTAATCGTTGGAAAATTTTCCTAAATAAATGCCATTTTTTTATTTTTCCAAATACCTCAATTGGCGGTCATATTGATTTAAATACAAATATTTTTTAATTTTTGTTTCTTTGATAAAGTCCTGTATTTCAATTTTTTACAAAAAATAAACTTTGAATAGATTGATAAAAGATTGCAGAGAAAATTTTTTTCGGAAAAATTTGATTTAGAAAGGAAAAATTTTTAGAATTGCTGCATAGGCAAAGTACACATAAGCTATGCAAGATGCCGCATTTTTACAACTTCTGCAGGAAAAATTGCTGGAAAAAATCAATTATCAAAAAGCAAATTACACAGCAGTTGCCAAATTGAGCCAAAGCATAGAAGATACCCTTGGCGAACACATCTCCGAAACTACCCTTAAAAGAATTTTTAATCTTATCCCTGTTCAATCTGAATTTAGAGCTTCTACACTTGATATTCTTTCCCAATACGTAGGGTATGCTACTTGGGACAAGTTCAAGGTAGAAAATGATTTCTACGCCAAGAAAACATTTCAACCTACAATAAACCAAATCATTGATGAAACCTCTCTTCTAAAAATTTGTCTCAAAAACCACCATTTTGATACCGTATTAGAATACATTAGCGAATTACCTACTCCTATTGATAAGAAAAGAAATAATACCACTTGGGAACATACATTAGCACGCACCCTTTGGTTTGCCGCAGCACAGGATAAGGCTATTTTTCAAGCACTTGTTCCTGAGTTTGCTAAAACATCCGCAGGTCAGTTTTATTTTTATGAGGCTACACCCAATACCGAGTATGTTCCTTTTTTGAAAGCTATGGAGCAATATTATGCCCGCTTCGCCAATTTCAAAAATAAAGAATATGGCTTACGAGACTATGTATTTACACAATCAATGCTTCATAAAAAACTTATCTATGAAAATAAACCTCAAAAAGCTCATTTATTACTAGCAGATTTGTACAAGAAACACCCCTTTGATGAAAGAAAGCATACTCAAACAAATACGCGATGCTTTTCCGATAATGCGTTATGCGTCAAATTATTTATTGTATTTGCATCAAAAAAATTCACTAACACTCAAAGAAATAGATAAAGTTTTTTTAATTGCTGACAAATACTCCACCACAAATGAAGCTTTTATCATTTTATTGAAAGCAGTTTTTGAAAGCAATCCAGAATATGCTCTACCCCAAATTAAAAGTTTTCTAAAATCAAAAAAATTAAGGGATATAGATGCTGATATAGTTGAATTTTTCTATAAATTAGTAGTGCATTACGAACAAAAAGGTGATAAACATATTTTACAAGAAATTCTTTCACTTTTTGAGCAAAAAATTCAGGAAGTAAATGATGATTTTTGTCTCAACTTTGTTTCTTTTGAACCTAAAACACAAAAACGTTTTTTGTATATCAAAAAGAAGTTGCAAGTTGATACGCTGTAAAAATATCTATGAAGTAGTTAATTTTTCTACAAATACCTTATCTTTTACAGTCACTACCGCCAGCAAATTAAGCATTTTTTTGCTTTGTAAAAGTGTATCATTTCGGTAATAGTTTAGAATTTGCTCTTTTGCCTCTTGCATTGTCTCTGCAAGCAAAGCCTCTTGCTCTTTTTTCAGATATTTCAATTCAATGGCAAACTGATGATGCGTAAAAGGATTATTAGGGCGAATAAATAACTCTATATCTACATAGCCCCCTCCTGCGACTTCTCGCTCACTCTGCACCAAAAAAATATTTGCATTTATCAGATACGCCAAAAAGACCATTTTCACGTGTTTCTCATCAAAACGAATGTAATCCCTATTGGAAAGATTTTGCAATAACTTTTCTATCAGAGTAAAAAACTTTTCGTAATTGCCCGTAATTGCCATATCCGAAAGTGCTTGTTGTGTATCATCTTGCAAACCTTTTAGCTCGCCGTAATTCTGCAAAATCTCCGAATAATATTGCCAATACAAGTCTCCTATCACTTTGTTAGGGACTTTGAAAGAGATAAACCCACTTGGCAAGGTTTCTTTAATCGTCAAATTCCCCAAGTAAAACAGAAAATTCACAAATTCTTTCTTGCCAAAATCTTTTTCAAAATGAAACTGATATATCTGTTCGCTTTCTACACTACCTTTTTCTAAAACCTCCTCCAAAACCTGCAAGTTTGCTTGCAAATTCGCTACTTGGAACATCTGTTTGAGCTTACCATAATCGGGAGCTATGTTCGGGTCTAACATCTGACGTGGATAAGTTTGCTCGTGCTTGAAATGGTCGAGAAAATACAGCACCATATCCGAATTGTAAATATTCTGCTCGCTCAATGGGTAAAAACGATAGCCATTGTAATAATCCCGTAAATCTTGCATTATTTGATCCTCTCGGCTTTTATCGTTCAGCACTAAATTCAATAGTTCTCGTACCTCTGCTTCCGAAAAACCCATCATTGCCTCAAAATTTTTGTGATGAGTTAGGTGCTTAACAATATTAAAACCACTCGTCAGGCTATCCATTGTAATCGGCGAAACTCCTGTAATAAAAAACCTATCTACAATGCCCTGTTGTGTGGCATTTTTGATAGCTTCGTAAAATTTTCGTACATAACCGTTCAAAGATACCGTTTCCTTAAACTCCTGAATACTGCGGGCAAGTATTTCATTCGTAAAGTGGTCGTATTCGTCTATGAGTAAATAGATAGGCTCTTTTACAGAACTTTGCAGATAATACTCAAAAAACTTTCTTAATACCATTTCAGGCGTTTTTTGAATAAATATTTCTCTTTCTTGCCTTTCACTCAATACTTTATACTTCAAACAAAAACCTTCAATGTGTGTAATAATTGAGTTCAAAAAATCTTGATAAGTGCTTTCCTCAGTACGCGTATCTATGGCACTAAAATTGAAAAGTAATATCCGATAGCTATTTGCCTTTGATGTAGGATTTTTCCCAATATAATAATTAGCAAATAATTTCTGAAAATCTGCTTTTCGGTTTATATCGTAATAATGCTCCAAAAGCGAAACAAACAAACTTTTCCCAAAACGGCGAGGACGCAAATACACTAAAAAACGTTCTCGCATTGTTTCCAATAGTTCTATGTAAGAAGTCTTATCTACATATATGTACTCGCTTACTACTTGGGGAAAATTGCTTAATCCGTAGGGAAAAAAAACGGCGGGCTTCATAGAAAATCCAAGATATTACGCACCAAAATACGCATTTTTTTAGAAAATATGTTCAAAATAAAAGGTTTTTCTAATTATTTAGGTCTAATTTATTAAAAAAAAGAGGAAGCAAAAAGCGGCAAACAGGATTATAGGTAATTGATGTCAGATAAAAAAATGAGAAATAAAGTCTCTTAAAGGCTTAAACTCCAAAATCATTTATTTTTTTCTCTTAAAAAAATCCTCTATTTCTGCTTTATTCATACAATTGAGACACATTTCGGCAGTAAGTCCTGCTTTGCGAGCCACCAACACCCCAAACTGATGATATTGATAGCCCTCTATGTCGTGAGCATCTGCATTGATGCTAATCTTTACGCCCTTTTCTATTGCTTTATGCACCCAATACCACTCCAAATCCAAGCGAATAGGGTGAGCGTTAATTTCAAGAGCTACACCATTTGCCACACAGGCATCAATAATTTTAGGCATATTAAGCGGATAACCCTTTCTACGAAGCAATAACCTACCCGTAGGGTGTCCGATAATTGTTGTATAAGGGTTTTCAATGGCTCGGATAAGCCTTTCGGTAGCCTTCGCCTCACTCATATTCAAATTACTATGAATAGAAGCTACGACAAAGTCAAAAGTTTTTAGAATTTCAGTATCATAGTCTAAATCCCCATTTCCCAAAATATCACTTTCAATACCCTTGAAAATCTTAAAATGAGGATTTTGGCGGTTGAGCATTTCAATTTCTTGGTGTTGTTGTGCAATTTTTTGCACCGAAAGTCCTCCTGCATAATACGCCGACTGCGAATGGTCAGTAATGCCTAAATATTCAAAACCCAAGCTCTCTGCGGCTTTTGCCATTTCTGCAAGGGTATGCTTGCCGTCGCTATATGTAGAATGTGCGTGTAGTGTTCCTTTCAAATCTTCAGTTTTTATCAGCAGAGGCGTTTGAGCATAAGCAAACTCAAATACTCCTTCACGAATTTCAGCGGGCAAGTAAGGCAAATTTGCTTGCAAATAAATATCTTTTTCACTTTGCCAAATATTATTTTGTGAAATTTCTAAAAGAGTTTGATTATCAAACTTGTAAGAAAGATGTTTTTCGCTTGCAGAAAGCTGAAAAATCAATTTCGTGAAATTATTTTCATTTGCTTGGTAAAACTCCACTTTCAAAGGTGTATTTTTCACTTTGCCACGCCATACAAAAACGCCCGATTTTTCAGGATTAGGCTCTAATAAAGGATAATCATTGAAATACTGATGAAAATTTTGCTCACATTCTACTACAAAAGTAAGTGTCTGAATTACTTCCAAAGCCCTCCTAAACTCCCCTACTACCTGAAATCGCTTTATAGCCGAATTTGCCTGTAAATAATTTTGTAAAGCCTCTTGAATAGGTAAAGTTTCGGCATAGAGCAATTTTTCGGCGTTTAGTTGAATGAATAGTAGTCCATTTTTGATGGTTTCCTGCATTTTTTCGCCGAATCCTTTGATTTGCGAGATTTTATCCTTTTCGCAAGCCTTAAAGAGTGCTTCTGGAGTAGTAATACCTGCCTCTTGCCAAAGAGTACGCACTCGCTTTGCCCCTAATCCTTTGATTTTTAAGATTTTCAAAAGACCCTGCGGAGTTTGAGTAAGCAAGTTTTCAAGTTCTTGAAAGGTTTGTGTTTGTATAATTTCCCATACTTTTTCGCCAATATTTTTACCCAAAAGCCTGATAATGCTATCTTTTGGAATAGACGCTAAATTATCCGCAATTTTTTCAATTTTGAAAACAGCAGAATGATAAGACCGCACTTTGAACTCATTTTCGCCGTGCAGTTCAAGCAATGTGGCAAAAAAGTTTAACTTTTCAGCTATAAATTCGTTGGTAAGCACGATTGTTTTGTTTTATCAGAACAGCTGTAATTTTTCTTGATTTTTTAGAAATTCATTTCTAATCGGATTAGAAATAGTTACCTTTGATTTCAAAACTATGGGAGTATGATCAATATCCTCTATTTTAGTTGGAATGAAAAAAAACTCTTTTAACTGCTCCCAGTCGCAATCACGAATAGTAACAACGTTTTCTAAGTAAAAGCTAACCCAAATATTTCCCAATTTAGAGTTAGCTTTTTCTTGATTTACCTTGCTTTGTGCAATAGTAGCGTACTTGTCGTCAAGTTCAAATCCAATGAACTGCCTACCCAATCTTTTAGCCGCAATGGCAGTAGTGCCTGTTCCACAGAAAGGATCTAACACAATATCATTTTCATCAGTAGTCATTAAAATTAATCTTTCTAAAAGATGAACTGGTAACTGACAAGGGTGCTGGTCTCTATATTTATTGTGTTTTACTCTATGAATATCAGTCCATATATCAGAAACTAATGAACCAAAAGGATGTAATCCTGCTTTTTTGCCACCATAATCTTTGGATAAATAAGTAGTTTTTCTATCTCTTTTATGTGGATACCGAACTTCATAAAATTTAAGTTGTTTAGCATTTTTAGCATAAAATAAAATTCCATAGTGATTGGGCTGTAAAGTCTTGCCCATAGGAGCAGTAGGAGCGTCCCAAGCAATCCAATGCTTGAAATCTGCTATTTTATTCAGAATTCCTGCAAAGTAAGTAAGCCATTTGGGAATGTTATGGACAAAAATAGAACCTGTTGGCTTGGTAATACGTACCATTTCAGTAATCCAAAGCTCACACCATTCTAAATATTCTTGCAAATTCAGACTATCCTTGTAAGAATTATATTCTTTTTTGAGATTGAAAGGAGGATCTGCAAAAGTCATATCCACCGCATTATCAGGAATCTGTTTAAGCCACTCTAAACAATCACCCTGATGAATTTTATTCAAGAATTTTGTTTCCATTTTAAATTAGACTTTACATATTTTTTGAATCTTTCAACCTCCTCTTTATGAAAGGTAAAAACATCATCAAAAGCCTCTATCATTCGTTTAAGGTCGCTCTGGCGAACATACCACCCTATCCCATCAATAAAACCAATAAATTTAGCTTCAGGATAGAATTCATTTATCATTTTTCTGATATTAACTTCTGTTTTAGATTTATCTCCTTGTCCCGACGAAGTCGTAACTAAAAAAGAACATTCTATGATTATTTGTGGATTTTCTTTACTGGGTAATAAAAAATCCATAGTTCTTTTTTCGTTAAACCGATTTTTGAAAAGTTCTTGTAAATCTCCTTTTTCAAAAGGAATATCCTGCTCTTCCAAAAGTGTCTTTATCAAAAACTCAGGGTTATTTTCAGTTTGCCCTGCATAACTTCCCTTTTCTTTGTAACGAACTAATGTATCAACAAGAGCAGAGATTTCAAATTTAAGTTTTGAGATAGACAACTTTTTCAATTCAAACAGTGGCAAAGTTTGAGACAGAAAAGGTATTGTAGCCCCCTCGAAAAAAAGATTGACAATTCCTTTTCTAAAAAAAGCATTGTTTTTGATAAGTTTTTCAATTTTACTATCCCCCCATTCTCTAACAGAATCTATGCTTTCATTTTCACACCATTTGTCTTTATACAGAAGTTTTGAAAGTTCTTTATTTTGTGAAACCCTAACTATGGTAATAATTCTTTTTAAGCTCTCGTTTGCAAATCCTGTAAGTGCCAACAATGCTCTTAAGCCATTTTCCTTTTCAAGTAATAAATTTTCAAAAATTTCCTTTTTCAAACCTTGAGTTTCTATATGATTTTTCAACACAAGCAGTGTTTCATTCAAAGCGTTAATGTAGCTTTCATACTTTTCTTGAAAAGTAGCATTGTAGAAGTAGAAAGTATTTTTCTCCAATACCGTCTTAAATTTTTCTTGTGCAGTCATACGCAAATATAATAAAAAGCCCACAAATATTGTAGGCTTTTGTAAGAAGGTAATGCAAAAAGAATTCTACAAAATTCTAATAACGATAATGCTCTGCTTTGAAAGGACCATTCTTGCTAACACCGATATATTCGGCTTGTTCCTCTGTGAGTTCATCAAGTTCGGCTCCGAGTTTAGCAAGATGTAGGCGAGCTACTTTCTCATCAAGATGTTTGGGCAGTACGTACACTTTGTTTTCATACTTATCTGAATTCTGCCACAACTCTATTTGAGCAAGAGTTTGGTTGGTGAATGAGTTAGACATCACAAAAGAAGGATGTCCCATTGCACAACCCAAATTTACCAAACGACCTTCGGCGAGCAAGATAATATCTTTGCCATCAATAGTGTATTTATCTACCTGTGGCTTGATAGTATCTTTGGTATGCCCGTAATTTTTATTGAGCCAAGCTACATCAATTTCATTATCAAAGTGTCCAATATTGCAAACGATGGTTTTATCTTTCATCATTCGGAAATGGCGTTCTGTAACAATTTTGCAGTTTCCTGTGGCAGTAACAACAATATCCGCTTGTGGAATGGCATTATCCATTTTCAGCACTTGATAGCCGTCCATACAGGCTTGTAATGCACAGATAGGGTCAATTTCTGTTACAATTACTCTTACGCCTTGTGAGCTAAGCGATTGAGCAGAACCTTTACCTACATCGCCATAACCCGCTACTACGGCAACTTTCCCAGCAAGCATCACATCAGTAGCACGGCGAATGGCATCAACCAAAGACTCACGACAGCCGTATTTGTTATCAAATTTAGACTTAGTAACTGAGTCATTTACATTGATAGCAGGAATAGGCAAAGTTCCTTTACGCATACGCTCGTAAAGACGATGAACCCCTGTGGTAGTTTCTTCGGAAATACCTTTGATACCTTTTACCAAATGAGGATAGCGGTCTAATACCATATTAGTCAAATCGCCACCATCATCAAGAATCATATTCAAAGGTTCGCCATTGGGAAAAGCAAAAAGCGTTTGCTCAATGCACCACTCGTACTCTTCTTCTGTCATACCTTTCCAAGCAAAAACGGGTATTCCCGCGGCGGCAATGGCGGCGGCGGCGTGGTCTTGGGTAGAAAAAATATTACAAGAAGACCAAGAAACCTCGGCACCCAGTTCTACAAGTGTTTCAATAAGTACAGCGGTTTGGATAGTCATATGCAAACAGCCTGCAATTCTTGCACCTTTGAGGGGTTTGCTTTCGCCAAATTCTTTACGCAAAGCCATCAGTCCGGGCATTTCGGCTTCTGCAAGCTGAATTTCTTTTCTACCCCAAGCCGCAAGGCTCATATCCTTTACTTTGTAAGGCAAACGTTCTTGTGAATGTGTCATTTTTTTGGGATTTTAATTTTTGAGTGCAAAGGTACGAATAATATTTCGTGAAAACAAAAGGAATATTTTTATTATAAAAAGAAAAGCGTTGAGAAAATCTCAACGCCTAAAACCATTTCAAGTAAAGCCGATTTTTTAGTAATTTGTAGATTGAGGGTTAAAGTTGGTCCAGCCTTGTGTCCAATCATTGCTACCGAAGGCACCACGGAAGTTTACTTTTTCAAAGAAGGCATCGTTTGCTTTCCCTGTCCAAACAGCTCCCGAGAGCAAAGGTGAGCCAGCGTTAGGAATACGTTGAGGATTGTTCAAAGAACCAATATTACCAAGTCTTAAATCAGCAGTGTTCATACGGGCATTGGTAAGATTGTACCAATTCTGTACATCAGTGGTAGTGAAATTAGGTGTTTCACCTGTAGGATTAGCAGAACGAGCATAATTACCTGAACCTCCTGTCCAGCCAGCTACTACTACACCCGCCATTTGCAACTCATTGCTCTGAACATTTGCCCAAGTGGCATTACCATCCAGACGCAAACCTTCAGGGAAACCAACAAACACAGAATTGAATACGCTTGTTCGCGTATTTCTACGCAAGTGCATACCCCTACCAAAAGAACCTGAACCTAAACCCGGATTAGGAATAACAGCAGCCGTATCTGCAAGGAAGCAAGTGATATTAGCAAAAACAGGTGCAGTAAAAGGAGGGTTACCGGGAGAGCCTGGGTCAAAATTATCTGACTCAAAGCCATTAGAAGTAGATTTATCTGCGAAATTTCTATCACGAATAGAAAGCCCAAACTGAATTTTACCAGTAAAGCCCCAGTCAGTATCAAACTCATCGTCCCAACCTCTGAAAGCTACCAAATATTTACTATCTACGTTTCCTCCAAACCACTCGTAAGAGTCATCGCCACAATAAGAAACTTGAATATAATCAATTTTTGTACCTCTACCCACCCCATACAAAGTAAGTCCATTGATTTCTTTATCGGGTTGGAAAGCAATACCTGCAAACTCAATACGTACATATTTCAAAACACCAGAATTATCATTAGGATCGCTACCGCCGAAAGTACCACGAATACCCCCTTCCATAGAAGCACCCACTTGGTTGGTAGGAGCATTGCCCGCAATCACAACACCGCCCCAATCGCCATAACCACGAGAACCCGCAGGAAGGTTAGAAGTGAACACAATAGGAGCATCTGCTCTACCTTCTGCAAAAATTTTACCGCCTTTTTCCACTACAAGTGTTCCCTTGCTATCTTTATCTCCAAAAATTACCGTACCTGGCTCAATCGTAAGCGTAGAACCTTCTGTAACATATACGAAACCTTTGAGTAGGTACTTTTCAGTAGATTTCCAAGTTACCTCTCCTTTAATCTCTCCCTGTACAATAATTTTTCCATCAGGGGTTTTTTGCACGGTAGGACCTTCATCTTTTTTGTTGTTGCAAGCTGTAAAAGTTAAAACAGCCACAGCCAGAACATAGTAAAACAGCGTTTTCATCATTTTGTTGGGTTTAGGGTTTTAGGACTAAAATTTATAGGTAAAAATGAAAAAGTAGTTGCTACCCGGTCTGAACGCCTTAATATCCCCGTCTTCACCATCAATTTTAGCATTCAAATTGGCATCTTGCACTATTCTAAATTTTTGATTCAAAATATCTTGCATCGTAAAACGAAGCTCAAATTTTTCAGCAAAGGTTTTGGCAATATTCAGGTCTATGATATGTCTTTGATTTTCGTAAAAACTGGGTGTATTGAAATTGCCCACCAAAAACAAGCGAGGACCAGCCACATTGTAAAGAGCATTGATTTGCCAACCTTTGTCTTCATCATTGTAATACAAGCCAAAATTCACAAGGTATGGCGACTGCCCCACAAGCGTACGATTTTCAGGAGCATCTACATCTACTACCCCTACACTCGGACCCAAATCCACTTGCCTTCCTACATTCACCTTGCTTATCAGATAAGAAGCATTGGCAACCACGCCCAAATTCTGAAAAAATTTACTTGATGAGCCATAGAATTGCTTTCTTACTTCTGCTTCTACCCCATAAGCCTGAGCTTGTACGGCGTTTCCAAAAGAATAAGCGAAGTTGTTTGTTCCCGCTCCACCCGTGTTATTTTGTAAATAGTTTTCAATGGGGTTGGCAAAGTTTTTGTAGAAAGCTCCCAAGGAAATTAGCTCAGAAGCAGAAGGGTAATATTCCCAACGCAAATCAGCATTATCAATAGTTGCATTTTTTAGGCGAGAATTTCCTGTGATACTTGCGTTAAGATTGAAGTCATAAAAAATGAAAGGAGCAAGTTCTCTGAATTCAGGACGATTTACACTGCGATAATATGCCAAGCGTACCAAACTTTTATCGGTAAGATTGTAAGTCATATTCAAAGAAGGCAGAATACTCAAAATAGGGTTTCTTGCACCTTCGGGAGTACCTGATAGATTGAGTGTATTGATTTCCTGAATATTATACTCTAAACGTACTCCGGGCGTGATACTAAATTTTTTGAAAGGAATATAAGCACTCGCATAAGGAGCGGCTAATAGATTGCTTGCATCATAAGAATCTACTGAACTTGTTCCTTCTACAAAAGTAAGTCCGTTGATACCATCAACATTTTCAGGACGAAAAATCTGCGAAAGCGGTTGCTCTTTAATAGCTTGTATGTTAGCGGGGTCAGCGGTAGGAGAAACTAAATAACTGAAATAACGAGCCTTAAAATCACGATTTTTTAGCTCTGTATAAAGACCAAAACGGATTTTGGGTGTCAGTTTCTCTTCGGTATTTTCATTGAGCTTACGCTCAAAAGCTACACTGGTGGAATAAGCAAATTCGTTGAGCTTTGAGAAATAGCGTCCGTCAAACAAATTTCCTGACCCAGGTATAGAAAGTTGAAAAGGTACAGGCGAACCATCGGGTAAGGTAGCTCCTGTTCTGCGGTTAGTTACAAATCTACGCCAATCTGGTTCGCTTTTGTTCGTATAATTGAACCCTGCTACCCAAGTAAAATTTGTTTTCACACCAATATTGTGCTTACCAACTAACTGACTTCCAAAGAAACTTTTTTGCTCAAAACGTTGTGAGTAATTTTCATTATCCACGGTATTGATAATATCCCCTCCTCTACGAATAAGAGACTGCTTGAAACTTTGCTGATTGAACAAGGTTTTAAGTTCTATGCGATTATCAGCATTTTTTACAAAAGACCAATTATGCAAAACACCCAAACGATAAAAATTCGTATAAGTGGCATCCACGAAAGAAGCAGATTTGGGAGGTGGAAAGGGTTGAACAAGTAAGAAGTTGTTAAATTCTGCATCATAGTATTGATGTGTATTACCATAGTTGATAGCCGTCAGATTTGCCACTTGCCAGCTTCCAACTCTGAAACGGCGTCCCATATTGTACGACAAACGTACATCGGGCAATATTCTTTTCGTGGCGAAACCTAAATCAGAAGTTAAGCCGTGAGCAAGTTTTGCTCTTTCGGCAGGTGAAAGAGAATTGCTGATAAAACTTGGGAAATTGGTGGGCAAGCGTCTTAATCCATTATCAAAGCCTAAAAAATCCGTTTTACTGCCTTGGTAATCTTGAACTTCTTCCAGCGTTGTATTAGTTCTAAATCCGTAACCAATACTGATATTCGTAAAATTTTCTTCGGGGGCGGTTTTTGTATAAATTTTCACAGCCCCGCCTGCAAAATCACCGGGCAACTCCCCTGCCCCTGATTTGAAAATTAAAACTCTATCAATCATATTGCTGGGAACGAGGTCAAAGGAAAAGGCACGTGTATCTACTTCGGTGGAAGGAGCATAGATGTCGTTAATCATTACGGCATTATAGCGTTGGGGCAAGCCACGAATAATCGCAAAGCGATTTTCTTGCAAAGAAACTCCCGGAATACGGCGAAGCACTTGGGCGGCATCGCGGTCTTGGGTTTTTTGTATTTGCTCTGAACCTATTCCTACGGCAACTTGTTCAGCTTCTTTAATTTCTGCAATTACGGCAATGGTTGTTCCTGTTTCTCTTTTTCCTACTACCTCAATTTGCCCAATAGCTTGGTTTTCTGGCACAATAGATGTATTGATGAGTAAAATTTTTCCTACCTCTACTTTCAAATCGGGGATTTCTTTGGTATCGTAGCCTACATAAGTAATTACAAGCGTGTAAGTACCTTCGGGAACATTGTTTATCTGAAAATTACCATCTACATCTGTGGTGCTACCCATTGAAGTTCCTTTCAAAAATACACTTGCACCAATTACTGCTTCCTGTTCGGTTTCATCTTTGATTTGTCCCTTGATAGTGCCTGTGTTTTGGGCAAAAACTTGAAAAGAAAAAATAAAAAATAACAACAATAGTGAAAAGTACCTCATAAAAGCTGATTGATTTAATTTTGGTGCAAAAGTAAAGCCCTCTTGTTATTTGTGGCTTAATGCTTTATTAAGAAATTTTTATCAATACAAGAAAATTGAGACTTTATTTTTAACTTTTAGTTCAAAAATTTAACCTTTATTTAATTTTGTAAAAAGCACACAAATTCGCATAGTTTGCGAAATAATTTTGCCCTGTTTTACGTTTTTATCCCAAAACATTAAACCATAAATCTGTATGCAGAAATTTACTTTTCTACTATTGTTTTTTTGGGTACATTATTCACTAAAAGCCCAGAACGACTACAAAAACTTCTCTCAACTTTCCAATTCACTCAAACAATTAGCTTCCCGAAACAGCAATTTGGCACAGCTCAAAGCTATTGGGAAAAGTGTTCAGGGAAAAGAAATTTGGCTTCTTTCACTTACCAAAGGCGGAAAAACGGAAGAAAAACCTGCTATTTGCATTGTTGCGGGTGTAGATGCTTTTCATTTGGCAGGTGTAGAGAGTAGCTTGCAAATAGCTGAAAATCTTTTGCAAAATAGTTCCAAAGACAGCGTGCAGAAGATTTTAGAGCAAAAAACCATTTACATCATACCTTGCCTCAACCCTGATGCTTACGAGCAAGCTTTTGCAAAAGTAAAATATGAACGAAACTACAATGCAAGCAACTCGGATAACGACCGCGATGGCAAGCTCAATGAAGATGCCTTTGAAGATTTGAATAATGACGGCTACATTACCCTTATTCGCATTGAAGATGCCACAGGCGAATATAAGCCTCATAAAGATGATGCCCGTATTATGGTGAAAGCCGATGCCAACAAAGGGGAAAGAGGTGCTTATATGGTTATTTCCGAAGGTATTGATAACGACAAAGACGGCAAATGGAATGAAGATGGCGAAGGAGGTATTATTCTGAATAAAAATTTTACTTTCAACTACCCTTTTTTCACAGACGGAGCAGGGGAATACGCCGCTTCCGAACCCGAAAATAGAGCTTTAATGGACTTCTTGTATGAAGCCAAAAATGTGTATGCCGTATTTCAGTTTGGGGCGGTTAATAACCTCACCGAACCTGTAAAATTTGATAAAATGAAAGCTACCCAAAAAATCATTACAGGTTGGCAAGAAAAAGATGTGAAAGCCAATGAGCAAGTAAGCAAATTATATGAAAAATCAGGTATCAAAGGCTACCCTTCAATGCCTATACAAGGCGGAAATTTTACGGATTGGGCTTATTTCCATTATGGTAGATTGAGTTTCGGAACTCCTGTTTGGACTTTACCCAAAGATACTGCCAAGAAAAATGCTACTGATAATGAAGAAGTAAGATTTTTACGCTGGGCAGAAGCCAACAAAATCAGCAATGTTTTCATTGATTGGAAACCTATCAATCACCCTGATTTTCCAAATAAAAAAGCAGAAATCGGCGGTATTGTACCTTTTGCTAAATACAACCCTCCTACCAATTTCTTGAAAGAAGCTATTGAAAAACATAGCAAGTTTTTTACAGAGTTTTTGTGGCAAATGCCTGTTTTGCAAATTACGAATGTTCGTACCGAAAGCCTTTCGGGAGGTCTTACACGCATTACCGCCTATATTCATAATAAAGGCTTACTGCCTACTCATAGCGAACTTGGCGAAAAAACTCGCCACGTGGATAAATTAAAAGTAGAACTTATTCACAACAAAAACCAAAACATAATTTCAGGTAAGCGTAAAGAAGTTATTCGCAAACCTTTGGGAGCAGGCGAGAAAATGGAAATCTCTTGGATTATTGCAGGCACAGGCGAAGTACAAATTCAAATTCATTGTGCTACCGCAGGCAAGGAAAGCGTAAAAGTGAATTTGAAGTAAATTTCTCAAAGAAATACAATACTACTCTTGCTGAATTACAAGAATTTCAGTCTATAATCAGAAAGGATAGCAAATTTTGCTATCCTTTCAAACTTTTTTGTAGTTTTATGCGTAGATTTGTTTAGAAACTCAAACCTACTGCTATGAAAATTCTTGGACAATATTTTCCTTCTTACAAAATTGGAGAAAATATACGCATATTTTTCCGCAGGCTCACCGAAGCCGATGTTATTCCTTTGGTAGAATTTTACTATAATCTTTCGCAAGAAACACGCTATATGCGTTTTCAGATGGTTACCGAAGGCTTGCCTGAAAGCAAAATTTACGAATATGCCGAAATGCTTTGCAAAGTAGAAGGCAAAGGACTGGCTATCGTCGCTTACACTTACGAAAATGGTATTGAAAATTTTGTAGGTGTAGCTCGCTATATGTTTGAAGGAGAAACTACCAACAAAGCCGAATTTGCCATTGTTTTACGTGATGATTTTCAAGGAAAAGGTTTGGGTAAATATCTTTTACGTTTGCTTTTTACAGAAGCCCAACGTTATGGTATAGAGAAATTGTATGGTTCAATGCTTCCTTCCAATATAGCTATTATTGAACTTATCAAAAAAGTAGCCCCAACTAATCATCATTTCACTCATAAAGAAGGTTTGATAGAAGTTGAAATAAATTTAGCTGAATAACAAAAAAAGAAGGCTCTACTTAATGAAAGTAGAGCCTTTATGTTTTGTATAAAGTGAAAATTACAATTTTACACCCACTTCGAAAGAAATGAGATTTTGTTTGATAGATAAAAACCCAGGAGCAGTTCCACTATCTTCTTTATTTACGACATTGATAAACGAGCGTTGATAATTGATACCTGCGAAAATAGGATTATTTCCGATTTTATATTCAACTCCCACCCCAACAAACATACCGAAATCCAATGGACTAAATTTGGTGATATAGCTGGCACTCCTGCCTTGACCATCAACATAATTACCTGACTTTCTTTTACTTCCTACTAATACTTCGGGCTGTACGCCGAAATTTACAAACCCTTTTCCATTAGTAAAAAGTTCATCAGTAAAAAGTTTCAAACCCACAGGCAATTGAATGTATTGCAAGCCATATTTTTCCTCTAAGGTTGCGGGCAAACCTGTGACTCTGGCTTGATAATTAGCTTGTTTGGTAGTAAAAAGCAATCCCATAGTAAAAGCATAACGCTCTGTCCAGACAACATCAGCAATAGGACCGATTGTAAAACGCAAAGAACTACCATTAGGAGTGGCTTCAAATCCGTTCTCATTAGATTTAACACTATTGAAACCAATAGGCAAACCCACTTTCATACCCAATTTGAATCCTGTATCATCTTGGGCAAAAACAGAAAAAGTAAAGACAAAAAATAACAAGGAAAGCGATAATTTTTTCATATTTTTTCAGTTTAGGTTTGAACATTGCAAAATAAGTAAGAAGGTTTCAAATAAACAAATTATTTCCCAATGTTTGCCATTTGCATTTTTATTTGATTGATTTCGTTTTCAATATTGGTAATTTGTTTGTTATTGTTGGCGTTCATTTCATTGAGAGCATCAATCTGGCGGCGAGCCACTACGTTTTTATTTTCAAGTTCTGTCTTTTTGAGCTGGTCAGATTCTTTGGCTATCTTTTTTTGTGTTTTTTCTATATCGCTTTGAAGGCTTTTAACTTTTTTCTCGTTATCAGCAATTTGGCTACGCAAATCTTTGAGCATTTTTTCCTTTTCACGTATCATTTTTTCGTAGTATTCTTTGTAATAATTGAAAAGGAAAGTGGTAAAAAATTCCTTGAAACGTTCCATTTCTTGAGGATTTTCGCGTGCATTCAGGTAAATATCATAGCCCATCATAAAGGCAACAGCCATTTCAGGGCGACCTGTATCGTTGGAAAATTGCACGTGTAAATCTCCTCTGCGAGTAGTAACTTGAGGTAAAGTGGCTTCGGGTACAACTAAACCGTGTCTGCCATTCTTTTTAGATTTCAAATTGAAGTTTTTTTTCACGTATGCCGAAAAAGCATCTTTCAAATCGTCCTCTGTACCCTTTTCAATGCCTGCCGCCCAAGCATCTACATTGATTTTTTCCAAGGTAATTTGCTTTTGATATGGGGCAAGCGATTGAGACAAAACATAATTGCCGACTAAAAGTAGCCCAAGCAGTGTAACTAACTTTTTCATAAAAATAAAATTTTGAGTGAAACCAATAGCAAAGCTATAAAAATTGTGCCAATATAAAAATTTTCGCTTAAAAAATTAGAATTTCAAAGCAATACAAGAAATTTCCACATTAGCATCTTTGGGCAAACGGCTCACTTCCACAGTTTCGCGTGCAGGCGGATTTTCACCAAAATAAGAACCATACACTTCATTGATAACCTGAAAGTTATTGAGGTCTTTTACAAAAATAGTGCTTTTTACCACATTACTAAAATCCATTCCTGTTTCCTGTAATATAGCCTGGATATTACGCATTACTTGGTGTGTTTCAGCTTGGATAGTTTCTTGTACCATAACACCTTCTTTTAGAGCAATTTGCCCTGAGATAAAAAGTAAATTACCCGCTAAAATTGCCTGACTATACGGACCGATAGGAGCAGGAGCATTTTCAGAAAAAATAACTTTTTTACTCATAATAACAAAATTTTGAGGTTAAAGATATAAAAAAAGCCTCTTTTTCAAGAGGCTTTTTAGGAAAGTTTTTTAGAAATTAGTCTATATTCTTAATTTCTACACGACGGTTAGCAGCACGTTGTTGAGGAGTTTTGTTGCCAGCCTTAATATCGGTATTTCCATCAGCAGGTCTTTCATCTCCATAACCGATAGCTTGGATGCGACTAGCATCAATTCCCTTCTTCACAAGATATGCTTTGATAGCGTCTGCTCGTTGTTGTGAAAGCTTCTTATTCGCCGCTCTATTACCTACATTATCAGTGTGTCCTTCTACCGCAATTTTAGCATCTTTATATTCTTTCAAAAGATTTACCAAATTGTCAAGAACAGGGAAAGAGTTTTTTAGAATAGTAGCCTTTCCTGTCGCAAAGTTGATTTGCTTAGCAATGGCAAGGAGAGCCTTCTCTTCAATTTTCTTTTTAGGACAACCTTTTTCTTCAGGTACACCGGGAACATCAGGACAAGCATCGTCAGGGTCGGCAACACCATCACCATCTCTATCAGGGCAGCCTTGGAACTGAGCTAAACCAGCTTGGTCAGGACAACGGTCATTTTTATCAGCGATACCATCGCCATCCTTGTCAGGGCAGCCTTTAAGTTCTACCTTTCCTGCTTCAGTAGGACATTCATCATCAGGGTCAGGTAGTCCATCGCCGTCAGTATCAGGACAGCCTTGGAACTGAGCCAAACCGGGAGTATCAGGACATTTATCATCTTTATCAATGATTTTATCCCCGTCTTTATCAGGACAACCTTTGAATTCAGCAGTACCCGCATTATCAGGACAAGCATCTTCACCATCAGCAATGCCATCATTATCTCTATCAGGACAACCTCCAAGTTCCTTTTTACCTGCTTCAGCAGGGCATTTATCTTTTTTATCAGGAACACCATCGCCATCATCGTCTTTGGGTTTGCCAAGTTTGAAAGTCAAACCTCCATTATGCATCCAGTATGCTCTAGGACCTACACCACCAAACTCATTTTCTTTGGGAGCAAGAGGCATAGCATTGTAGGCTGTTCTGAGCGTTAGAGCTACACTTTCATTGAACCAGAAATTCAAACCTAAACCTCCACCAACAGTTCCATAGCTCATATCGGCTATTCTATGCAAACCACCGCCTACAAATACGTGTGGGTCAAACCAGAAACCTTCTTTATTACCAAGAGGATGTACTTGTGCATTCAAAGTCAAAAAGTTAGAAAGGTCACCTGTGCCACCTACGGTATTTTCTACAATCTTATCAATACGACTCAAAGTGTAATTGGCTGTTAAACCAAACAAAGGCTTAATGCGGTAGCCAACAGTAACTCCTACGCCCTCATTCCAGTTTTTGGTTTCAAAAGGTTTTTTCTCCTGGGCATAGGGAAGAATAAAATCCATTGCAGAATAATGGAAACCAACTGTCCATTTATCCTGAGCTTGCAGGTTGCCCACTACCAAACAAGCGAGCAAAAAAGAAAATAGTTTGGTCTTTTTCATAAGGTTTAACATTTGTTACTACATTTAAGGTTTAAATTTTGCTAAACTTCTTGGTGCAAAGTTGCACAAAAGAATAAAAAATCAAAACAAAAAAATATTTTTTTTCAAAAATCTGTCGCAAATCTTTTGGATTTTTTTGTAAAAAGCAAGAAATTGCCACAAAAAAGTAAAAAATTTATCTTGGCTTAATATGCAAAAAAAAATTGTAAAAGTAGGTAATATCGCTTGTGGTAGCGAAAAATTGTTCCTCATTTCAGGACCTTGCGTAATTGAGGACGAACTGACAATGATGAAAACTGCCGAAATGTTAAAAGAAATTTCCGAAAGGCTTCATATTCCTGTAATATTTAAGTCCTCTTATCAAAAGGATAACCGCAGTTCCTTGAAATATTATATCGGTCCTCGTATTGAAAAAGGACTTGAAATGCTCGCCAAAATCAAAAAAGAATTTGGGTTTCCATTGCTTTCTGATGTGCATTATCCCGAGCAAGTACCAATGGCGGCAGAAGTACTTGATGTTTTGCAAATACCTGCTTATTTATGTATGCAAACCGATTTGATTGTAGCAATTGCCAAAACTCAAAAAGTTATCAATATTAAACACGGGCAATTTCTCGCACCCGAAAATATGGCAAAACCTGCTCAAAAAGCCATTGATAGCGGTAATGACCAAATTATTCTCACCGAAAGAGGCTACACTTTTGGCTACAACGATTTAGTAGTAGATCCTCGCAGTTTCTATCATCTCAATCAAATAGGTTTTCCTGTGGTGTTTGATATTACCCACTCCATTCGCAAATACGGCATACCCAGTGCCGACCCCAAAGGCGGGGCAAGAGAATTTTTACCTACTATTGCCCGAGCAGGAGTAGCGGCAGGAGTTGATGGGGTATTCATAGAAACCCACCCCGAGCCTGCTAAAGCCCTTTGTGATGCCGCTAGCCAAATGTGTGTGTATGATTTAGAAGAATTTTTGAAGCCACTTATTGAAATTCACGAGCTTGAAGTAAAATATCGTGAAAAAACTTTGGCTTTGGCTTGATTTTTGAAAATTATTTGTCTAATTTAGCACTCAAATAACAAAAAATATGAAAAAATTAAAGTTTTTTTTCGCTTTTACTGCATTAGTGGCTTTGTTAGCTACTTCCGCTTGTACTCGCCGTTATACTTGCCCCACGTATTTGAAGCAAGAACCCAAAACTGAAAAGCAAGATATTCGTGGATAATTTCCTGCTACAATTTGCAAAAATAGGGGGAAATTTCCCCCTACATTTTTTTTATTCCCAGATTCCATAACGTAAAAGCCCAAATATCTGCCCATTCATCAATTTGTTTGCTAATGGGCTTTCCTGCTCCGTGTCCTGCATCTACGTCTATACGTATAAGCGTAGGTTTTGCTCCCTTCTGTTTCTCCTGTAAAGTGGCAATAAACTTGAAAGAATGAGCAGGCACTACCCTATCATCTTTATCAGCTGTATAAACCAACGTCGCAGGATAAGAAGCAGGCTTGATATTATGTAAAGGCGAGTATTTGTAAAGATTTTCAAAATCTTCTTTGCTTTGCTCTGCTGAGCCATATTCAGGCACCCAAGCCCAACCAATGGTAAATTTATGAAAACGAAGCATATCCATTACCCCTACACCGGGCAAAGCTACGGCAAAAAGGTCAGGGCGTTGGGTCATACAAGCACCCACCAACAAACCGCCATTGCTACGACCTGAAATAGCCAGCTTTTCAGAGGAAGTGTATTTTTCTTTAATTAAAAATTCAGCGGCGGCAATAAAATCATCAAAAACATTTTGCTTTTTCAGTCTGGCTCCGTCCAAATGCCACTCCTCGCCATACTCACTTCCACCACGTAAGTTTGCCACAGCATATACTCCCCCTGCTTCCAAAAAAGGTATCAGACGCACATCAAAACTCGGATTGATACTAATGTTAAATCCTCCATAACCATACAAATAAGTAGGATTTTTGCCGTTGCGTTTCAAGCCTTTCTTGTGTGTAATAAATAAATGTACTTTCTTACCATCTTTGCTTGGATAAAAAACTTCTCGGGTTTCATAGTTTTCAGCCTTGAAAGGAATTTTAGGAACAAAATACAAAGTAGAAGTATGCGTAATGAAGTCGTATTTGTAGATATTACCTCCCTGCAAAAATGAGCTAAATGTGTAGTAGGTAAAAGTCGCCTCCTCTTTCCCTGTAAAACCTGCTACCGTACCCAAAGCAGGTAGTTTGATTTCATTTGTTTTCTTGCCATTTTTATCAAAAAGCCAAACTCTGTGGCTGGCATCTTGCATATAAGTAGCGATAAAATAGCCATTCATATAACGCACGCTTGTAAGCACATTTTCAGCCTCGGGAATGAGTGTTTTCCAATTCTCTACGGCGGGATTTTCCAAAGGAACTGCCACTACTCTGTAACGTGGTGCTTGATAGTTAGTGCGTATGACAGCGTGATTATCCAAAGTAGTAATCAATTGATTTTCTGCCTCCTGATGAGCTATCAAGGGTTTCAGGTCTGCAAAAGAAGTAAGTTTTTTGTATAAAATAGCTGTTCCTGCGGTGCCTTTGGGTAAAAACACATAAAGCAAATCGTTTTTTTCACTTACCGAAGCCGAAACATTCTGCAAAGGGTTTTTTCTGTCCACAAAAATTAACTCGTCTTGACTTTGAGGAGTACCAATTTTGTGATAATACAATTTATGAAACTCATTTTTGGCTTCATATTCTTTACCTGCTTTGGGAGCATCGTATCGGCTGTAAAAAAAGCCATCTCTGTACCAAGCAATCCCTGAAAATTTCACCCATTCTAATTTTTCGGAAAGTTTTTGTTTGGTTTGCAAATCAATAATTTCAATAGTGTTCCAATCAGAACCACCTTTCGCCCAAGCATATGCAAAATAACGCTTATTTTCAGATACAGACCAAGAATTGATAGAAACTATCCCTTCTGCCGACATTTTGTTGGGGTCTAATAGCAACTCTTCCTGAGTACCTTTTTTGATGTAAAAAACAAACTGATTTTGCAAACCATCATTTTTTTGGATAATTTCAAAATCACCATAGCTCACAGGCACACCCATTTTCGGATAATTCCAAACTTCTTGCAAACGCTTGCGAATTTGATTACGATAAGGTATTTGAGAAAGATAATCAAAAGTTACAGCATTTTGAGCTTTTATCCATTCTTTAACCGCCGCCGAGTCGGAAACTTCTAACCAGCGGTAAGGGTCAGCTACTTTTACCCCAAAATATTCATCAATCTGATTAACTTTTGCTGTTTGCGGGTAAGATATTTTTTGAGCAAACATTGGAGAAACCGAAATCAAAAAAGTTGAAATGTAATAACGCAACATAGACAAAGTTTTTTGGCAATATAACGAAAACTTTGTCAGATTGTTGCGTTGCGGAATAAAGCAATTTTTTTGCTAAAAAATAAAATCTATGACTATCAAGCCTGCGGGTACTACCCAAGAGAGAATGCCTTTACTCATAGCTTTGCTATAATCTAAATCAGAAAAGCCTTTCCAAGCCTGTAAAATAGCGGGAATTGCTACTGCTACGTAAATTACGACACTTCCGAATGTTGTAATTTTACCCAATGTGCTATTCCAACTTTGAGCAATGTTGGTAATGAAATTGATGATAAAAAAAATACTCAAACCTGCAAACAATAAGGTGTTGATAGCAAGATTTTGACGAGCTTTTTTGTGTCGTTCCATAAACAAGAAGTTTTAGTTCAAATTTTCTGAAAATATATGAAAATTTTAAGATGAAGGCAAAAATTACGCCTAAAATGTTTTGAATTTTACCCTGTAATGCTTAAATTGAGGCAAAATATACGCCAAACTATAAGCTATGGAAGACGAAAAAATTATGAGTACAAGGCAAAAAGCCTTGAAAATCAATTTAGATACAAGTATTTATGGCTCATTTGCCGAAATAGGAGCAGGACAAGAAACCGCCGCTATTTTTTTCAAAGCTGGAGGAGCATCAGGTACTATCGCCAAAACAATGTCGGCGTATGATATGACTTTCAGTGATGCCATTTATGGCAAAGAAGAAAGCGGTAGGTATGTGTGTGAGCCACGCCTGATGAAAATGCTTGCCAAAGAATTTAGCCTCTTGGAATTACGCTTGGGCGAAAAAAGAGGCGAAACTACTAAATTTTTTGCCTTTGCCAATACGGTTACCACTATCAATTACACTCGCACCGTACAAGGACACGGCTGGCTCGGGGTTCGTTTCCAGCTATATCCCCAATCACCACCCAATGATGTGATCATTCACGTCAGAATGAGTGATAAAGACGCTATTTTACAACAACAAGCCTATGGAATTTTGGGAGTAAATCTCATTTATGCCTGCTTTTTTTATCATCAAGATCCTAAAACTTTTGTGCTTTCGCTGATGGATAATCTTTCACGCGAACGCATAGAAATTGATATGATACGATTCAGCGGTCCTGATTTCAAAAATATTGATAACCGCCTGATTACGCTTAAATTGGTGCTTTTTGGCTTGGCAGATGCGGCAATGTTCAACCCCAAAGCCGAAATGCTACAACCCGCCGATGCCCTCTACAAAAAGAACGTGCTGATATTACGCGGGCGTTTTCGTCCTGTTACACACGTCAATATGGATATGTTTCGTAAAGCCAAAAGGCAATTCCTCACAGATTTGCCCCCCGATGAGCACGATAAAACTGTGGTTTTAGCCGAACTCACTCTACAAGACCTCAAAGCAGGAAACACTGATATTGATATTCAAGATTTTTTAGATAGAGTAGATATTCTTTGTACTCTGGGACAGAACGTAATGATTTCTAATTTCCAAGAACATTCTAAACTTATTTCCTATATCTCACAACTTACCAAGAAAAAAATTGCCATCGTAATTGGTAGGCTCATTATTGAACAACTCTGCGACCCCAGTCGTTATTCCAACTTACGAGGCGGTCTGTTAGAAGCGTTTAGCAGGCTATTTATCAATGATTTACACGTATATGTATATCCGTACCTGAAAGACGGCATTCCTCAAACCTTTGAAAATTTGGAAGTTAATCCTACTTTACAGCCGCTCATTGAGTACCTGCGTATTAACGGAAAAATTACGGATATTGTAGATTATGACGAAGAAGTATTAAATATTTATTCCGAAAAAGTTTTGGAAATGGTGCGCACCAATCAGGAAGGTTGGGAAGAAATGGTTCCTGAAATTGTAGCAAAAAAAATTAAAGAAAATTGCCTGTTTGGATTTCCTTGTGTGATAGTAGGTGAAAAACGAAGGTTTGTAGAAACATAGATTTACAAATGAGGGCTTCATTTCTTGAAGCCCTCATTTTTGGGTTAGGTTATCTTTCTGTACGGCGAGGTTTTACATTGCGTAAAATATCCAAAGCTATGTTTTGCTGTGAAATTAGCTCACGGAAGGCATCATCTTGAAGTAGCTCCTGATAGTCGCCAATGCGATGAATGGTTCGGTCTTTAAGGAAAATTATTTTGGGAATACGTGCCAAAATAGAAATATCGTTGGAAACCATTATGAGTGTCCAAGGGTTTTCCTCATTCATCAAAAATTCAATGATTCTATTACGCTCTACTACTGAAAAGTCTTTCAAAAAGTCATTGATAATAAGCAGTTTAGGTCTTGCCGCCACACAACGAGCCAAAATGAGCTTTCTTCTTTCTACCGAAGAAAGTTCTTTGCCTCCTGATGCTAATTCAGTGTGCAAGCCATCGGGCAAAGCGTTGATTCTTTCATACAAGCCCACATTCTGTAAAGCCCAAATCACATCTTGGTATTTTACTTGGCTACG
This sequence comes from Raineya orbicola, assembly GCF_002843425.1. Lineage (GTDB taxonomy): Bacteria > Bacteroidota > Bacteroidia > Cytophagales > Thermonemataceae > Raineya > Raineya orbicola. The sequence continues at coordinate 55,267 of NZ_NKXO01000009.1, read as the reverse complement.
TCCCATTGAAACATTATCTAAAATACTACCTGAAAAAATTTCATCTTCCGAGAAATTATCTTCCGTTACAGCCCGATAGCTAAAAAGATTTATATCACGTAAAGAGCAATTAGAAACGGTAGCTATGCCATCAAATTCGTCAAAATTTCCTAAAATCATCTTCACCAAACTACTTTTTCCTGCCCCATCGCCCCCTGCAATGCAAACGCGGTCGTTAGATTGGATATCCAGATTGATGTCTTTGAGTAGGTATTTTGCTCCGGAATGCACAGAAATATTTTTGAACTGCAATGAAAGTCCGCCTTCCACTTTGCTCAAATCAATTTTAATTCCATACTCCTTGCTTAATGGAATATCTGTAACATTACCAATTTTTTCAGCCGAAGTGAGCAAATCATAAATAATATCCATACTCACCACCAGTTTTTCTACCGATGCTACTACCAAAATAATCACCACTTCCGAAGCTACAAACTGCCCAAGCGTAATTTGACCATCTACCACCAAAAGAGTACCAACAATCAAAAGCCCCGCAGTAATAGCAATTTTGAATATTGTAATGCTCAAAAAGTGTCCGATAAGTACTTTGAAATGCTTTTTACGATAATACAGATAGTTATTTACGTAATTATCCATTTTTTCCAACGGCAAATTAGAGGTACTTGCCAAGCGGAAAGATTCCAAAGTACGAGCTACTTCTTCAAGCCAGTGAGCAATTTTATATTTGTATTTTGATTCCATAAGACTTGCTTCCAAACCTTTGGGACCTGAAAAATAAAATGTAGCTATCAGTACTCCGACGGTTACAATTGAGAAAGCCAAAAATGAAGGGTGATAAAATGCCAAAAGTAGCAAGCCCGCAAGTATCTGAATCACCGCCCCCAAAATATCTATCAAGAGTTTGGGCATACCTTTCTGTATAGTCAGAATATCAAAAAAGCGGTTCATTAGTTCAGGCGGATAGTATTCTGAAAGCTTTTCAGGCTTCATACGAGGCAAGCGATAAATAAACTCAAAGGCTGTTTTAGCGAAAATTCTTTGTTGTAAAATCTCCACTACCGTCATTTGCATAATTTGCAAGCCCCCTGTAATCATCACTCCCGCAATAATGATAACCATCAAAACCACCGTAGAACTTACCACTGCTCCTGCTGAAATAAGCGTAATAATCGCCTGAATACCCAAAGGAAGCGTAAGAGAAAGCAATCCAATTACAATAGAATACACATAAATATAGGCAATATCTTTCCGCTCTGCTCGCAAAATGCGAAACATTCTTTGCATAGGCGTAGGCTTAATGCCTTTCTTGTAGTAGTCATCTTCCAAATACTCCATTGGAAAGCAAGTAACAACCATTATTTGCCCATTCAAATCGGTATTGGGGTGGTTTTCATAGACAAGCAGGTTTTTAGCATTCAGCCCTGTGTCTTCCCAAAAAGTTTCTTGTCCTGTTTTCAAATCATATACAACACTACGCCCTTTTTTATTCTTTTTTACGAGAATAGGCTCAACGGTATGGTCATCTCCTTTATCTATAAAAAAGAGCATCGCAAATTCGGCTTGCTCTATAAACATTTCTAAGTCTTGGGGGTAGATATTATTTTTGAGAATATTCAGATTGATTTTACGAGCCTTATCTGCCAAATCATCTATAAATTTTGGAACATCACTTTTGGAGTACTCTTTTTTTTCTGAATAACTCTCTTTGAGGTCAAAAGCATTGAAGGTCAAATCGATAGATTTGGCAAACTGCTTGACAATGGTATCTATTTGATAGGTATTCATCAGCCAAAGATTAAATTTTTAGCAATATAATAAAAACGCTCTCAAAATTGCAAATGTTTCACTTTTTTACAAAAAGCTACACAAGCATTTGCAAGAAAACCGAAAGAAATCGTAAGTTTGCCGAAAAATTGTGTTAATCAATGAAAAGAGTTTTAATTACAGGTGCGGCGGGTTTTTTAGGCTCACATCTCTGCGACCGCTTTATCAAGGAAGGTTATCAAGTAGTAGGAATGGATAACCTCATTACAGGCAATTTGGCAAATATTGAACATCTTTTCAAACTTAAAGAGTTTGAGTTTTATCATCACGATGTTTCTAAATTCGTACACGTACCAGGACATTTAGATTACATTTTGCATTTTGCCTCACCTGCCAGTCCCATAGATTATTTGAAAATTCCAATTCAGACACTCAAAGTAGGTTCTTTGGGAACACATAATTTACTCGGCTTAGCCAAAAGCAAAAAAGCAAGAATCTTGGTAGCCTCTACCTCCGAAGTATATGGCGACCCTTTGGTGCATCCGCAAAATGAAGATTATTGGGGAAATGTCAATCCGATAGGTCCTCGGGGTGTATATGATGAAGCCAAACGTTTCCAAGAAGCTATTACAATGGCATACCATACCTATCACGGATTGGAAACACGCATCGTGAGAATTTTCAACACCTTCGGACCTCGTATGCGTTTAGATGACGGCAGAGCCTTGCCTGCTTTTATGAGCCAAGCTCTAAAAGGAGAGGATATTACGGTCTTTGGCGATGGTTCTCAAACTCGTTCTTTTTGCTATGTTGATGATTTGATTGAAGGTATTTACCGACTACTTCTCAGTGATTACCCCTACCCTGTCAATATTGGTAACCCTGATGAAATTACGCTTTTAGAGTTCGCTAAGGAAATTCAAGAACTTACAGGTAGTAAATCTAAAATCGTTTTCAAGCCTCTCCCAAAAGATGACCCCAAACAACGCCGACCCGATATTACACGTGCCAAAGAAATTTTGGGCTGGGAGCCTCGTTTTTCCCGCAAAGAAGGATTGAAAATTACTCTGGAATATTTCAAACAAATGCTAAACGCTTAAACAAGTATGAAATACACCGAAAGAGGCGTTTCTGCCAAAAAAGAAGATGTTCATCAAGCCATTTCCAAAATAGATAAAGGCATTTTCCCGAAGGCTTTCTGTAAAATTGTGCCTGACTATCTGGGAGGTGATGAAAACTACTGCAATATAATGCACGCAGATGGAGCAGGCACAAAATCCTCGCTTGCTTATATGTATTGGCGTGAAACAGGCGACCTTTCGGTGTGGCAAGGCATAGCTCAAGATGCTATCGTGATGAATATTGATGACCTGCTTTGTGTAGGTGTCTATGATAATTTTTTGCTTTCCTCTACCATTGGCAGGAATAAAAAACTCATTCCCGGTGAAGTAATTGCTGAAATTATCAATGGTACAGAAGCATTTTGCTCACAAATGCAAAAGTATGGCATCAATATTTACACGACAGGAGGCGAAACTGCCGATATTGGCGATTTAGTGCGAACTATTGTAGTAGATAGTACCGTTACGGCACGTGCCAAACGTTCAGATATTATTTCCAACCACACCATTCAGGCAGGAGACTACATCATTGGGCTTGCTTCTTTTGGAAAAGCCACCTACGAGAACTCTTACAATAGTGGCATAGGTAGCAATGGACTTACCTCTGCCCGCCACGATGTATTCACTAAAATATTTGCCCAAAAATACCCTGAAAGCTACGATAATGCTTTGAGCGATAAAGTTGTTTATACAGGCAAGTATCACTTAACAGATGCCGTTCAAATTGATAATGAAACACTTACAATGGGCAAGTTTGTTCTTTCGCCTACGCGAACCTACGCACCTATTATGAAACTTGTTTTAGAGCAATTTCGCTCCTACATTCACGGGCTAATTCATTGTAGTGGCGGCGGGCAAACCAAAGTTTTACATTTTATTGAAAATCTGCACATTATCAAAGATAACCTTTTTGAAACACCTTTGCTCTTTGAAATCATTCAGCAAGAAAGCCAAAGCAGTTGGCAAGAAATGTATCAGGTATTTAATATGGGGCATCGTTTGGAAATTTACCTTTCCGACCTGAAAATTGCAGAAGAGATTATCGCAATTAGCAAAAGTTTTGGAGTTAAAGCCCAAATTATTGGCAGAGTGGAAGCAAGCGATGAAAAAAAATTAACCATTCGGAGCAAATACGGCGTATTTGAGTATTAAAAAACCTCTGATAGCTTATTCTATCAGAGGTATGAAAATTTATTCAATCAGCACGCCTGCACTACAACCGCCCGAAGTTCCCTTCGCACAACTACATTTATGCCCTTGGCAAGGCTTTATCTCTGAAATAGTACAAGGGCAGTCTAAACTGGAACAAGTATGCGTACATCTTTGTTGAGATATTTTCAGAAAATCACCGCTTTTTTCAAGCAAAATAGCAATAGTTACAAAGGCATTATCGCTTCTTTGGCTCAAAATTTGTAGATAGTGATGTTGAGATTCTTTGTCAAAGGAAATTTTTATATCTTGTAACTTTAATGTATAATTTGCATCGGGTTGGCTAATTTTATAACTTTTTTCAACTTCTAAAAAAGTGTTTTTTACCAAGTTATCCAATTCAAGGCTTTTGTTAAGCACAAAGCTACCCTCTTTGAAGACTGCAATTGCATCTTTGGGGGTAAAATCTTGCGAAAGTTCTTTCTGCTTGTTGCAGGCAAGAAAAGCGAGCAAGGCAATAAGTGCCACTGCGAGTTGGAAAACAAAAAACTTTTCATAAAAATTTTATTTGGTGTTTGAAACTAAACTCCTAAATTTTTAGTCATAAAATTTAGTTGAACAAAGCTAATCAAAAAAGTTAAAATAAAAAACTTTTGGTTCATTTTTTTAGAAAAGTCCTTATGCAAAAAATTCAGTTTTTGTTCATAGTATTAGGAACATTATTTCAACAAAATACTTTTGCCCAAAAAACAAGTGAATCACTTTCAAAAGCCCAAAAAGCCCTTGATGAAAATAAAATTCAAGAAGCGATACAAATTACTACACAAATTATTGAGCAAGAGCCTCAAAATGCCTACGCTTACTACTTGCGAGGTTTAGCGAAATACGCTTTTTCTGAATTTGGTGCTTCTATTGAGGATTACACGAAAGCTATTACACTTCAAAAAGACTTCAAAGATGCTTATTACAACCGAGCGGTAAGTTATTTTTGGCTCAATCAGAACGAAAACGCTGAAAATGATTTGCTCAAAGCCCTCCAAATAGATAGTACCGATTCGCGTACTTACACGGCACTGGGGTCTCTTTACAGCAGAATAGCCGAAACTGAAACCGATAAGAAATCAAGAAAAAAGTTTCTTCAAAAAGCAGAACAAGCTTATCTGAAAGCCTTGCAACATAATGCAAATTATGCCCCCGCTTACTACAATTACGCCCTTTTGATAAGTGACGAAAATCCTAAAAAATCTTTGATACTTACAGAAAAATATATCTTGCTCAAACCCCAAGACGCCCAAGGATACTTTTTGAAAGGAATTTTACTCAAAAATCAGAAAAAATACGCCGAAGCCTTGCAAAACTTTCAAAAAAGTGCCGAAATGAACGCTTACAATGCCGAAACTTGGTTAGAGTTAGGCTTTACATATTTTTTACTCAAAAACAGAACCGAAGCCTGCTTGGCTTGGCAAAAAGCCGAAAAACTTGGCAGTAGCGAAGCAAGCAAATACTTACAGCAATCTTGCAAATAGCTCAAAAGCTAAACTCTTCTGTAATTTCCCAATTTTCACGCAAAGGAATAGCTTTGGGTAGAAAAATAACTTTTTCAGGCAAAATTCCTTTTTCGTAATCGCCTTTGTCCCAACGTCCGTTTTTATTTTTATCTAAAATTACCCTCACTAGGTACGTTCCTGCGGGCAAATACTCCCAAATAATCTTATTTTCATAAATTTTTTCTTTCGCAATGCTACGCAATACCTGCTTTTTTTCGTCTAATAATTCTAAAATAAAATTTGGTTCTTGGGTTTTGAGATTAAGTTTTAGTGTTGCAAAGCGGTTGGCTTGTTTCAGCACAAAATTTTCTTTGGTTGCTCTATTCAACTCTTTTTCGCAACTTTCAAAAGCGGCACTATCTATTTGCAAACGCAATTTTTCTTGAAATTCAATTTTCTTGCGTATGCTTAAAATGTTCTGATACTCGTTCCACTCGTAATCTTTGGCAAGAAGTGGTATTTTTTGCAAGCTATCGCTATCTTTGTAAAAATAAATTTTCGCAGTATCTATTTGCAAAATCGGCTTATTGAAAACAATTTCTAAATGAAAATTCTGTAAAATCCCTTCGCCTTGTGAAACATTTTTAATTTGAAATTTTAAGGGTTCTTTTTTGCTTTTACCGCTACGTAATTCTTTTAAGAAAATCACTTTGGCAGTGGTATCCAGAACGTTTCCGAGCGAATCAATAGCCTGTAAATTTACTTGCAAAGTATCATAAAATTGTGAAATATTAAACAACGCAACTTCTTTTCCGCCCTCATTTATTTGATAAGCCAATTTATGAATGCTCTGCAAACGAATTTTCTGCAAGGGTTTGCTAAAATCTAAAATAGTTTTGTCGGTTTGAGTGTTAGAAGGACGCATTTTCAGAAAACGAGGTGGCTTTTTATCGGATAAAGCAAGCATTAAATTGAGCGAATCAGCATTTTTATCTTTCAGAATAATATTTTGTTCTAAAAAGCCAACTGCTTCCTGTTCAGGGTTTAAGCGATTATTATTATTTTTATCGCTAAACACATATAGCTTGTAAGTACCTGCTTTGAGATTTTGTAATCTAAAAACGCCTTCTTTGTCGGATTTGCCCAAATAATACGGCAAATGTTTTTCCACTTTTAGCGTATCTTTGGCGGGAGCAAGCCATACTACACACTCGGCGGCAGGCGTGCCTGTGAGCAAATAAGTAGCTTTTCCACGAATTTCCAAAGAATCTAACTTATCGCCCGTACTGAAAACCATTTGAAAGTTGGGTGGCACATTTCCTTCATTGAGGTCTTGAATACCCTTACGAAAATTAAGTGTATAAGTAGTATTCGGCTCAAAAGGTTCTTGAAACTCCAAAACTACAGCTTTTTTGAACTCCCGTACCTTAAAAGAGCCTTTGATTGAAGGCGTAATGAGCAGTTCTTGTTGTAAATTGTTGGTCTTTATTCTTTCATCAAATTCTAAAATAATCGTTCTGCTGTTGAAATTAAGTGTTTTGTTGAGTGGGATTTGTTTGGTAATTTTAGGAGGAATAGTATCTTTTGCCCCACCCGTAATAGGGCGTGGATTAGCACAAGCCCCAAAAATGCCCAAAAACAAACTCCAATAGAAATATCTTAACAAGAAACTTTCTGTAAAAAGCATTTTTTAGGTAAATTTCAATTCTTGTGCAACAACTTCATCAATAATTCTTTTAGAAGCAATCTCAAAATATTTTTTATCAATTTCTATACCTATAAAATTTCTATGCAAACGTTTTGCCACTACCCCTGTAGTTCCGCTTCCTAAAAAAGGGTCTAAAACGGTTTTTCCTTCTTGTGAGCCAAGCAAAATAATTCTTTGCAAAAGTGACTCGGGTTTTTCAGTTTTGTGGATAGTTTTATGTTTTTCTGCATTGATAATCCACAAGTTTTTCATTTGCTTACCGCCATTAAGTTGTTTGGCAAGCTCATAATTGAAATAATACTTTTTAGTTTTGCTTGCAAGCCAAATAAGCTCGGTAGCGGGTGCTAAACGGTTATTAGCAAGCAAAGGCGTAGCATTAGGCTTAAACCATATAATATCGTTAATAATCCAAAGACCTAATTTTTTGAGTGTAACTCCTACCGAAGGGTGATTATGTAGCGTTCCACTAACCCAAATTGTACCTGTATCTGAAAGCACCCTTATACACTCGCTAATCCACTTAAAATTAAAAGCATCAATATCCTGAATAATATCCCAATCCCCTTTGTAAAGTTTGGCAATTTTTCCATTTTGAGTAGTCAAGTAATTTTCTCCTGAAAGATTATATGGGGGGTCAGCAAAAATTAAATCTATGCTTTTTTCGGGCAAATCTTTCAGAACATTAATACAATCATCATTAAAGAGTTGAATATTCATAAATTCGTTTTTTTGCAATTTGAACGTACTCCCAACAATTTTCAATGCCTATCCAATTTCTATTGAGCCTTTGAGCTACAACGCCTGTTGTACCTGTACCAAAAAAAGGGTCTAATACAACATCGCCTTCATTAGAAGAGGCTAAAATTATCAATTCCAATAGCTTTTCAGGTTTTTGTGTAGGATGAGCGGCACGATTAGTGCCTGCAAGTTTTATTCTTTCTTTGCCCTGTACTATTGGTAGTTCAATAAAATCTAAAAAATCTCTCATTTGTTTGGTTTCCCCTTTTTTGGTTCGATGTGGGTTGAAAGATTTTACAACTTCATAATTAAAAATCCAATTTTGCCCTTTTACAAACCAACAAATAAACTCAGTAGCGTGAGTAAAGGTTCTTTTAGTAATATTAGGCATAGCATTGACTTTGTACCAAGTAAGTATATTATTTAACTTTAACCCCATTTGTCTAGCTGTAGTGATAATTTCCCCAATATTATGATGGGTACAAGAAATATACATACTACCATTACTTGTTAATTTTTCGTAGGCAGTTTGTATCCATTGCTTACAGAAAAGCAAGTAATCTTCATAAGTATAAGTATCCCATTTTTCATTAACCTTGTAATAAGCCCCACCTGTGGTATTTTTAGCGAGGTCTAAAACTTTACCCGATAAGTTATAGGGGGGGTCAGCAAATATCAGAGGAATACTTTCAGAAGTTATATTTGTATTCATTATACTAATGCAATCGCCGTGATAAATTTCATTTAACACCATAATCCGATAAAATTTTATTTTTCCACTCAATTACTACATTTTCAATTTGACTTTGCCAATTTGAGTGTCCTTCAAGAATTTGGCAAATTTCTACAATATTCTGATAAAGTTTTTCTACCTCAAAGTGTGTAATGCGTTTTCCTGTACTTACAAGTACTTTTTGTAAAGTTTCAAGTATAACAGAAAATTGTTGAGTATTTAGAGGAATAATTTTTTGTTTGGCACCATCATATCCATATTTGATAGATGCCCAAAAATGATACAAGGTGTCTTGATGAATTTTTGGGCAATAAACAAGCAGTAACAATTTTTATCCTTGTACTTTTTTTCAAAATCTCTCAAATGACGCATTACAGGCTGAGTTTCTCTTACCCACTGATACAAGGAAGTATCTAATGTAACCTCGCAAATAGCATTGAATTTTTCATAGAAACACTCAATATCGGCTTGGTTGCCAACAGCATGGCTGATAGGTTCTCCTACATCATCAACGGGATAGTTAGGTTTAATTTCAATTTCATCATTGATAATTTTCAGACTATCTGCAAGCAGTTTTTCAAATTGATAAGCCTCTATTTTACGCAACCTTTTACTATCCTGCAACAGACTAATTATTTTTTGGATTTCATTGGCGTTGTTGATTAGTTTCTTTTTTTGTATGATTGTGCTAAACTTGGTTAAAATTTTTCTTAATCTTTCTAATAAATTTTCCAGTTCGCTTTGTGAAAAACTTTCATAAGAAATTGCCAAAAGTGCTTTTTCTTCCTCATTTAATTGAATTTGGTGAGTTTTTTGCATTTGAAGTAATCCTGTAAGCACCCCTTCTATAATTTTCTTTATATTTTCTGCTTGTTTGTTTGGTAAAATAGGCAAGTCAATATCTCTAATATAATGCAAATAATCTTTTTCATTTTGAAAGTCTAATGCCTTGCCCGAAAACTGCCTTAAAATTTGCTCTACTTCAATTTTTCGGTTAGGTTCAATATCAATTCGCCACTCTGCTCCAAAAAAAGAAGTGCTTACACAAAAAAATCTCGTAAGACGAAAATATCGCATTATATTATCTCCATATTCATAAAAATTTTTTAATTGTTTTTCATTTGGATGGGTTTGATAAAAATCTTTTGCAAATTCATAAAAAAATTGCTTTTTATCGGTACTTTTTCGGTACAAGGCAATTTTTTCAACATACTCGTCTATTTGCTGATAATTCACCAAAGAAGGTACAAATAAGCTAAATTCCGTTTGGGTAAGTCCTTTTTCTGAAAATTTTTGATTAACCCTATCAATTAAGTGCAACGCGGCTATAAAAGGAATTACATCAAAACCTTCTTGAAAATCTTTACTCCAAGGATTAGGAAATTGAAGTTTCAATAGAGATTTAAAAAACGTAAAGCCTATGTCATACTTACCCGAAATAAAGTTGTTACCCAGTTCAGTAATTTCTATTTTTCCCAAAGACTCACGAGCCACTGCAAAACCTAATTTATTAAGCGGATTTACCGATTGCCTACCACGCATTGCAGGGTCTTGGTAGTTTTGTAAATAAAATATCTTTTCAGCTAATTCATAACTAATATTTTCCGTTGGATTATCCCACAATGGTATAAATTCCGAAGGAATATGAGTAGGCTTGTAAAAACGATTTTTTATCAATAAAATTTGATATTTTATTTGATTTTCTACATTAAAAGGTTGCCCTTCTATTTCTTTGAGAGTTTTCAAAAAATCTCTCAAGCGTTCAGGATTCCTGACTGTTGTTGAGATACTCCATAATTTCATAAGTGCATTACTTTATTCTTTCACAAGCACCCAAATAACTCTTGGCATAAACTCATCATAAGGCTCTAAAAAATAGTTACCAAACACCCTTAAAGGACGCAAGCCCGCTTGCTTAAAGTAATTTCTAAACTCTTCGGGGCTGATAGCCATCACTCGCTCCTGAAAGCAATAGTCTTGCCCTTTATCCGTAAAACGAATAGTTTTTACAAGAAATTTCCCCTGCAACTCTCGTTCTATGTAAAAACTGATGCCTTCAACTTTCACTTCTTCCTTTTGGACAAGTTCTTTCAAAACTCGTTCTGTATTAAAAAAATCTAAAATAAGCGTCCCTTCTTTTTTTAAATTTTTCGCAAGAGCCTGCAAACAAGCAACATTTTCAGTTTCTGTTTCAAAGTAGCCAAAACTTGTAAAAAAATTCAATACATAATCATAATAACCCTCTCGGAAAGGCACACGCATATCGTGTACGAAAAACTCTAAATTAGATAAACCTTGGTAATTTTCTTTGGCATAAGCAATACTTTCAAGTGAAAGATCTACCCCTGTAACCTGATAACCATTTTTTGCTAAATAAGCGGCGTGCCTACCTCTCCCACAAGGTATATCCAAAATCTTTGAACCTTTCACTATTGGCACTAAATTAAACATATTTGTTAAACAGATTTGAGCTTCTTGCTCATCTCTGTTTTTGTAAAGAATATGATAATAGGGTGAATCAAACCATTCTTTGTACCAAGCCATATTGTTTAGAGTATATTTTTGATTTTTTCTGCGTATTTCTGCACAATAAGAGGCGTGATAAGTGCTTCTTTTTCTATATGCAATAACTCTTGGTAGCCTGAATGATGCAAAATGATTCTTTCACTTTCGGGATTGCTCACTCCGTTGAAAACAATGCCTTTTACTTTCAGATTTCTTCGTTGCAATTCTCTTACCGAGAGCAATGTGTGATTGATACAGCCTAAATATAAATTGACTACCAAAATAATTTCCAAATCAAACTTTTGAGCAATGTCAATCACAAAGTCTTGGTCATTGAGAGGGACTAAAATGCCTCCTGCTCCTTCAATAATCAAGTGATTATCAGTTTGAGGCAGGGTAATCTTGGCAAGCTCAATGATTTTATTTTCTGCTTTGGCAGAGTCGTGAGGGGAAGCAGGTTTGGCAAACTCATAACTGGAAGGAAAAATTTTTACAGGAAAGCTCACTAAATCTGCTACTGTTTCACTATCTCTCGGATAGCCCGACTGCACAGGTTTCCAATAGTCAGCTTTGAGAGCTTCTACTAAAATAGCACTTGTAATCGTTTTCCCAGAATCAGTACCAATAGCTGTAACAAAGTATCGCATAAAATTGAAAACAAAGTTTCACAATAAAATAGCTGTTTCGTAGTAATCTTTTTTATATTCTTCCCATTGTTGTTGTGGGGTTTTATCAGAAAAAATCAGTTTTTTCAAGGAAACAAATCGGTCAATGGTTGCAAATTTGAGTTCCTCAAAACTGGCAAATCCCAAAGTAACCAAAGCCAAACTAATATCATCGCCTGCATTTGCTTCAAAAGCCCACAAAAGAGCCTGTTGCCACATTTCCAAAGTGCAAATTTGCAGGTGGTGTAAAGTTGCCAACAAATAGTATTCAAAATGCAAAGGTGTAGGCAAATAACCAAAACAGCCATCAGTGGCGGCAATCAGCACAATAGGCTCATTAAAAATACTTTTTTTACTAAAAAGCTGAAAATCTCCTTCGGCATTTATGCAATTAGAAATAGGGGCATCTTGTAAAAGATTTTCAAAGGCATCTAAATCTTGCGTAAGGTTATCTTGGGAAATTTGTTGCAAACCAGATTTTTTCAGCACATATACACGCGAGTCGCCTGCCCAAAAAACCTCGGTTTGATATACATTTTCAGCCATTGTTGCTCCCTCCTGCACCTTAAATACCACTCCCGCAAGTGTTGTAGGCAACCGCTTTATCAAACGAGTACGCAATTTAGAACGCCTATCGTCTAATTGAGCAATTTTAAGTTGAAAACCTAACAAAAGATTATTTTGCAACTTTTGTATAAAATTCTCTAAATCAGGGTTTTCTTCAACAAAAGTTTGCTCTGCAATCTGAATAGCAAGCCGAGAAGCCAAATAAGCCCCTGAAAATACTTTTTCGCCTATTTCATAAGGTGTGCTTCCTGCCCCTCCCAAACCATCTGCTACTGCTATGATGCCTGTGCCATTCTCTTCATCAATGAGCGAAGCAGGAAAAGCATCTTCACCTTTTCCCGCAATTTTTTCAGCCCATAAGGTCAGTAACATCATAAGCAGACGGCAAAATTTAGTTTAAGCCCAGAATATTGCAAGGAGCATAGTCTTTATCAATATCAATAAAAACGTCATTTTTGGCTTTTTGTAGCCATTCCATCAGTTTTTTATTGCGTTTGACTTCTAAGGCTTCTTGCTGAATTTTGGGATAATCCAGATTGAAGTCCGCAACGTGTGCAGGATGCTTGGCACGGAAAAGAACAATACGCAAAGCCTTTTTGCCATCGTAAGTTCTGAAAGTATGTGGCTTACTGATTTCTCCTACTTTCATATCATCGAGCAAATCGGAAAGAAAGCTATCCATCTGATTGATAGGAATGCGATAAGAAAGGTCTTGCGACATAATTCTACCGCCATTGGAAGCCGTATTCATTGACCCCAAACCCTTATCGTCAGAATACTGCAAAGCGGCTTTCTCAAAAGAAATACTATCCTGCAAAATACGAGTGCGAAGGCTATCTAAAAATCTCTCTGCTTCACGCGTATCTACCTGTTCCCAATCAGGCATCATCAAGATATGCTTGGCGTGATATTCGTCTCCCCTTCTATCCACAAGTTTTACGATATGATAGCCAAAGCGACTTTCAAAAGGTTTGGAAATTTCACCGGGTTTAAGTTTGAACACTACTGCTTCAAATTCGGGCACCATATTACCACGTTTGCTCCAATCCAAATCGCCGCCCTGGTCTCTTGAGCCGTCTTCGCTATAGATTTTTGCCATTTCCTCAAAACTCTGATTTTCTTCTACAATTCGCTTATACACCTGTTCCATACGAGAGCGTAATCTTTCTTTTTCGGATTTGAGCAAAGGCGGATTTTTTACGATTTGAGCCACTTCAAGTTCCGTAACATACACAGGCAAACTATCTTTGGGAATGCGATTAAAATACTTTCGTACTTCGGCAGGCGTAATTTTTACATTCTTAGTAATATGATTTCGCATTTTCTCAATAGTCATTTTTTCTTTGAGTTGCACACGCAAATCACTCTTGAAAGCCTCTATATTTTGCAGACCAATTAAATTTTTAAGTTCTTCATCTGTTTTTCCCTGTGAAATTTGTTGCCAACGTGTGTTAAAATCATCATCAAGTAATTCTGCTTCAACCATTACTGAGTCAATTTCTGCTTTTGCAACCAAAATTTTTCCAATAATCATACTACGCAAAATCTCACAACGCAATTCCTGATTATTGGACAAACGAGGATTTTGCTGTAAAATTTGCATTGCAGCAAGCTCTACATCAGAAAGCAGAATGATTTGGTTATCTACCTTGGCTACGATTTTATCCAAAGTTTCTTTGGTTTGAGCAAAAATACCCAAAGGCAAAAACAAAATGATAGCTATCGCCCACTTAAAGTTTTTTTTCATAGCAATTCAAAAGATTTTAGAGTGCAAACTTAATAAATGCAATTATTCTTTGCAAAACATAAGTCAAATTTCAGCATTTTAGAGAATTTTTAGTCCGAACGCTTGGAATTTGTTTTAAGAAACTGCATTTTTACGTAATAACTTTTTACAAAAAATCTGCTATTATGAACCTCAACTATAAAACCAAAGATTTTTTCTTTCCTATTTTTACTATACTGAAAGAAACTAACAAACCTCTAAAACCTTCCGAAGTAGCTCAAACCATTATTCAAGATTTGCCTTTGGATAGAAAATCTGAATTTTGGACTATGGTAAGACTAAAACTGAAAAACCGTATTCTACAAGCCTCCAACTATCTGGCAGAAGCTGGTATTATTCATACCACCAAGAAAAACCCTTATCAGAAAAAAGGCTGGTTTCTGACGGAATATGGCAAACAACTAAAAGTCAATGAAGAGGAGCTTATCCGAGAAGTAAAACAAAATATCCGCAAGAAAAACCCTCAACAAAATTTTAATATAATCACAAAAAAAACTTTTGTTCCAAAAGTAATTTCTCGGAAAAAGCGTGAGCAAACTACCACTTTCAGCAAAAATACCATTCTCTACGGACCGCCCGCCACAGGAAAAACTTCCAAAGCAATTGAAATGGCTATCGGTATTTTAGGACTGGACAAGCTCAAAAATACAGATGCCAAAAAAGCTCTGCGAGAATTGCAAGGTAAGCAGTTTGAAATGATTTCCCTGCACCCCAACTATCGTTATGAGCATTTTTTAGAAGATATTGACGCCAAAGGAAAAATCAAAGATGGTATTTTGAAAAAAATAGCTACCAAAGCTCGCAACGAATACAAAAACAATCCTGAAAAGCCCGCTAATTTTGTGCTTATTATTGATGAAATGCACCGAAGCGAACCCGCTGAAATTTTCGGTGAAACTATCAGTCTGCTTGGAGCAGATAAAAGATTAGGGCAAGATAACGAAATTCAAGTAGCATTGGCATATTCAGGCGAGATTTTTGCACTTCCACCCAATCTTTATATCATTGGCACTATCAATATTGCTGAAATTGACTATCAAACAGATAGCAGTTTTTTGCAACATTTTGAAATGATACCCGTCTATCCTCGTTATGACCACATCAATTTAGCTTACGCCGATTTTCTCAAAGAACTTAATCGCAAAATTTCCTACTACAAAGGAAGCGATTTTATGTTCGGACACGGCTATTTTATGCAAAATGCCGAAAGTTTGGATTTCTTACGCATTCTCAATCACCAAGTTATTCCCACCTTACGCTTTTATTTTGAACCCAAAGAATTAGTACAAGAAATCCTGCAAACAGCTCTTGAAGAAGCCGAAAGCACCAAAGGTAAGTTTGAAGTTTTGGAAAATGAACGCTTGCATTTAGAGGTTATTCGGGTGAGTTGGTAGAATATTGATATGTTTGTAAAAATTTTGTATATTGCGAGAATATCAAGTGGAGCCTTTTGGAAAGGGCTTGAAAAATACTTGTTTTTTTGCTTACCTTTTTGTTTTTTTGTGTATAAAAGGTAAAATTGCTCGCTATGAAACGTATTGTTACTGCTTTTGCCGTTTTCTTGCTTTATTATGTAGCGTATGCCCAACCTTATGGCAATGAATGGATAAATCCTGCACAGACTTATTTCAAAATTCCTGTAACACAAAAAGGAATTTATCGCATTACACAGCCTCAATTGGTATCTGCGGGTTTCCCTGCAAGCGTCAATCCGCAATACATTCAAATCTTTCACCGAGGGCAAGAGCAAGCCATTTTTGTTGCAGGCGAAGGCGATGGCACTTTTGATGCTTCCGATTATGTAGAGTTTTACGGCAAAGGCAACGACGGCACCCTTGACCAACAACTCTACTATCCTAACACGTTCAATCAGGTCAATCCTTATTATAACCTTCATTCCGATACTACGGCGTATTTTATTACTTGGCGAAATGGTGTAGCAGGCAAACGTATGCCTTTTGTAAATTTGCCTGATTTAGGCTATACTCCCGAAAGTTACCTTTTAGAAGAACGTATTAGCGTGCTTTCTGAACAACTTTCTCCGGGTAAAAATAATTTCGCTACCACAACCTTTTGTTATTTAGCCAGCTATGATAGAGGTGAAGGTTTCACCAGTACGCCTATTTATAGCGGTAGCCGTGATTTTCTTATTCCTGTGCAAAATGCTAACACTTTTGGGCAAGATCCGTATTTAGAAGTTCGTTATGTAAGCAGGCGTGTAGCACCCGTTTCCATCATCTTTCAAGTAGGCAGTTCTGTTTCATCATTGCGAACTATTGCCAGCCCCAATATCGCCGACTATAACCAAGGTTTTTTAAGTGCCTCCTTGAACTTTACAGATTTACCCACCAATGGAAATTTTATTTTACGGGCTATCCACAATGGCGGTGATGGTTGGTTTTCTGTTACTTCCATTCGTTTAGTATATTCGCAAAATCCTAATGCCAACAACCAAAGTGAAAAAGAATTTCTTTTGCCCACAAATGTGGGAGGTACTTCACTCATCAACGTAAGCAATGTACCTAACGGCTCTTTGCTTTATGATATTACAGATGAAAACAATATCAGACGTCTCGCTACCACAGGCACAGGTACGATTTCTGCCATTATTGACGGCACTACCAGTAACAAACGCATTTTCTTTTGCAACAATTTCCGAAGCGTAATTGGCATACGTCCTGTAAATTTTATTAACTTCAATCCTGCACAAGTAGATTATCTGATTGTTACCCACCCCAATCTTATGCAAGCGGCAGGCGGATATAGCAATGTAATTCAAGCCTATGCCGACTACCGAGCTTCTGTGCAAGGAGGAAGTTTCAAACCTCTTGTAGCAAATATTTTACAACTTTACGACCAATTCAGTTATGGTGAATATACTCCGCTTGCTATCCGTAATTTTGCCCGATATTGCTATTTCAATGGTACGCCCAAGTATTTGTTTTTGATAGGTTATCCAATCACTTTGCGTCCTTTTGATGCTCAATTTGGCTCTATTTATTTCACTGATTACGAGATTCGTTCAAATCCTGCCCACTGGGCTATGAATTTAGTACCTACGTGGGGCTTTCCGGGGAGTGATTTACCTTTTACAGCAGGTTTTGATACTTACAACTATGCCCCTGCCATTCCTACAGGTAGGCTGGTGGCTCGCACCCCCCAACAAGTCGCCAACTACCTCAATAAAGTAAAAGAACACGAAGAAAGTTTTGGTAAGGGCGATACTTGGCGGAAAAATATTTTACATTTAAGCGGTGGAATAGGGGCAGGCGAACAAGCCTCTTTGCTTTACTATCTGAATTTGTACAAAGGTATAGCCGAAGCCGACTATTTAGCGGGAATAGTTAAAACCGTTCAAAAAAACACTAATTCCAATGTAGAATACATCAATATAGCCGATGAACTGAATAAAGGAACTGCTCTAATGACTTTTTTCGGTCATTCGGGGCAAAGCATTACTGATATTGAAATTGGGCAAGCCTCTGATGATACCCAAGGCTATCGGAACAAAGGCAAATACCCTTTGCTTTTGGGCAATGGTTGTAGTTTGGGAGACGTGTATTCGGGCAAACCAACCCAAGCCGAAGATTGGCTTTTTACACCTGACAGAGGTTGTATAGCGTGGCTGGCTAATACTTCTTTGGGTTTTGCTGCTAATTTAAATAGTTATTCCTCACGTTTTTATTCCACAGCTTTTGCTAATGCAAGTTTTTTTGGTAAATCATTGGGAGAAATCACGCAAGAAATCCCTCGTACTTTCGGACCAAGCCTTAACCCTGCCAGTAACTTTATGGACTTGGCTCACGTACAACAAATGGCTCTGCAAGGAGACCCCGCTGTACGCCTGATAAGTGGCAATGCCCCCGACCTTTTTACTCAAAATGCTTGGTTAGCTTTGGAAGGCTTCAACAACGCCCCTTTAACTGCAAGAGCCGACTCGTTGCGTCTGAAAGTAAAACTTGCCAACCTTTCTAAAACTTTTAACACACAATTTGAAATTTCTGTCAAACAAACGCTTCCCAACGGAATAATCCTTGACCATACCCCCGAGATTCGTTACAACGACCCTCGCCGTACTGATAGTGTGTATATCACTATCCGCCGACCAACAGGTGTGAGTTTCTTTGGCAATAACCGCTTTGAAGTGCATTTAGATTGGAAAAATGAAATTAGTGAAGTATTTGAAAACAATAATACTGCTATTTTGGAAATATTTATCCCTGATTTTGGTGCAAAAGCCTTATTTCCTCCTGAATATAGTATCGTGAGCAGTCAGCCTGTAAAACTAATGGCACAATCCGCAAATTTGCAGTTAGAGCCTCGCGATTTTATTTTTGAAATTGATACTACCCATAAATTTAATAGCCCTATCAAACGCTCTCGGATTGTACCTGCGGGAAGCATTGCTACTTGGGAAACTACACTGCTTACTGATATTTTACCTTCGGATAGCTTGGTATATTATTGGCGGGTCAATTTTGCTGATGCTGTAAATAACCCAAACATTCTTTGGGACGAAAGTAGTTTTATTTACATCAAAAATAGCCCTCAGGGTTGGTCGCAAAGCCACTTTTTTCAGTTTTCCAAAAGCACTGACGTGGGTATTGTAAAAAATGAAGTCCAACGTAAATGGGAATTTAAGCAGGTACAAAACCGCATACGCGTTCGCACTTTTGGTAAAGATAGCCCCGACGCAGGCACTAACTTTATCAATACTAATTGTTTTCTAAACGATTTACCTCTCATTACTCCAAACGATAGCGACCCTTGCTTTGCAAATACCCTTTTATTAGTTGTTTTTGAGCAAGAAAGCAAGTTGCCTTTTCAGGTTTTTGGAGGAAGCAATACAGGTGTGCCCATTTGTGGCAGACGCCCTTCGGTAGTGTATTATTTCACCAACTCTGCCATTATCAATGGTGCTTTGCAAGGTGCTTTTTTGCAAATACCCACAGGAAGTTATATTTTAGTGTTCAATAAAGGGAATATAACCAATGCGGCTTGGGCGGCGGCATTACCTACTCTGCAAGCCATAGGAGGCTCGCCTGCGGCACTGGCAACCCTTAATGAAGGCGAACCCTACATACTCTTTGCCCAAAAAGGTGGAGCAAGGTTACAGGAAATTATTGCAACCTCCATAACAAGCCCAACTACCGAAACTATTTCAATGGATTATGAGTTGGGAGGCGGTTTCACCAAAGGCACTGTTACCTCTACTCGGATAGGTCCTGCTACAGCTTGGGGAACACTTTACAAAAAAATCTTGCCTTCCGAACTTAGTAATAGCCCTGATGTGTGGTATTTGAGCATTATTGGCGAAAACTTGGCAGGTCAGCAAGTTGTTCTTAATAGCAATGTTCCACAACCTCTATACGCTTTTGCCCTCAATAGTATTGATGCTACGCAATATCCCTATTTACGCTTACAACTTTACACTCGCGATAGCATCAATTTCACGCCTACACAGCTGAAACGTTGGCAAGTAATTTATGATGGCGTTCCCGAAGGTTTCCTAAATACCGAAAGAATTGGTTTAGAAAAATATAAAATCACACCCAAACAAGAAGGAGAACCTTTCAGCGTTCCTTTTGCTTTTGAAAATATTTCAGGAAAAGAATTTTCAGCAGATTCCTTACTGGTTCAATGCACTTATACTAATCCGAGCAAAGGTACGCAAGTTGTGCGTACGATGCGTATCAAAGCCCCTAAACCACAAGAATATACTACTTTTGAAGTACCTGTACAGACACTTGGTAATGATGGTGAAAACATCTTGCGAGTATATGTAAATCCTAAACAAGTTTTGGAGCAATACTACGACAATAACATTTTAGAAGTAAAATATGAAGTTTTACGCGATAACAAAAACCCTATTCTTGATGTAACTTTTGATGGTGTGAGAATTTTAGATGGTGATATTGTTTCGGCTAATCCACTCATACGCATACGCTTGCGAGATGATAACCCATTCTTGCAAAAACAAGATACTATCGGCTTAGATATTCGTCTTAAACGACCTTGCGAAAATTGTACTTTTGAACGTATTCCTTTCAGTGGTAACGATTTGCGTTGGCGAAGTGAAGGTAGAAATATTGACATAGAATTTACTCCCAAAAATTTAGAAGACGGTATTTACACTCTTCGTGTGAATGGCGAAGATGCCCGCGGCAACCGAGCAGGTATAGAGCCTTACCAAGTAAACTTTGAGGTAATCAATGAAGCTAGCGTAACGAATGTTTTGCCTTATCCTAATCCTTTTTCGGGTTCTACGCGTTTCGTTTTTACACTTACGGGTTCGGAAGTTCCGCAAGAAATGAAAATTCAAATCCTGACGGTTTCAGGTAAGGTGGTACGAGAAATTACCCAAGATGAACTCGGACCTATTCGGGTAGGTAACAATATTTCGCAATATGCTTGGAATGGTACTGATGAATTTGGTGATAGACTTGCCAACGGTGTATATCTATATCGCGTAACTATGAAGCTCAATGGTCAAGAAATTAAACACCGAACTACCAAAGCCGACAAAGGTTTCAAAAAAGGCTATGGAAAGTTGTATATTTTGAGATAATTTCATTTTTTTGAAGGTCAAAAAATTACAATTTTCAAAACCAATATTCCTCATTTTTTCGTATATTTACGAAAATTGTGTTACCGATTTGTTTGAATAATCAATTATGGCTCAATACCTTACCGAAGAAGAACGTTTCAGAAGGCTTTTGCAAACTGATGATATAGATAGTGGTGAAAGTCCTTTGGAAGCTATAGATTTTGCAAAAATTCTTTACATACTTCGTAAAAATTGGTATTGGCTGATAGTTTTTCCCTTACTTTCTGTTTCATTGGCTTATCTGTATTTACGCTATACCAAGCCTATTTTTCAAAGCACTGCTAATCTTAAAATGGAATTCAAAGACGAATCGGCGGGGCTGGACTTACGCATAGGCTTAAATCAGGAAAATCCTATTGATAACATTGCAGGTGAATTGGAGGTAATTCGCTCTCCTCTCATTTATGAAGAAGTACTGAAAAACATAGACTTATCCGTAGAATACTACGCCGAAGGCAGGATTTTAGATAACGAAATGCACGGCTTTTCACCTATTGAAGTGCAAGCAGTGGTATTAAATGAAAATCTTTACAATCAAAAATTTTATATTGAAAGTGAAGATGGTCATAGTTACAACATTGAAGTTAAGAACGATAAAAAAACTCTTGCAGAATACAAAGGCAAATTTGGTGAGTGGCTCAAAAATAAAGATGTTGAGTTACTGATTACTCAAAAAATGCCCCTCTCCACGTATAGTGAAAACATTTACTTCGTGCTAAATAGCAAGGGAAAATCAATGAATTATTTGGCTAATAATTTAGAAGCCTTTATTCTCAACCCTCAAGCCAAAATTATCGCTATCAGTTTCAAAGACCATAACGCTACCAAAGCTCGTGATGTGCTCAAAAGTATTAGCGAAGTGTATCGTGTAAAAAGTGTGGAAATCAAAAACAGAGCAAATAGACAAAAGAAAGAGTATTTAGATGCTCAAATTGAAAAAACTGAAAAAGAACTCAATGCCTATGAAGCTGAAATGGAACGTTTCATCATTCAAAATAAAACCAATAACATTGAAGGAAAAATCAGCGAGCTAGTTAATAAAATTCAGCAACTTACCGAAGAACGCTATAAAATCAATGCGAAACTGCAAACTATCATTGAACTTGAAATATTTGTTAATCAGCGTTTTGTAGACTCTAAAAACATTCCTCTGATGCCTGATGTTGATGGGGCAATCTTACAACAAATTTCTGAACTCAACCGCTTGCGTCAGATTCGTCAAAATCAAGAACTTTCCGAAACCTCTGCTACCTACTCTTATCAAGTATTAGATATAAAAATCAATAACTTGCAAAAAAATATTACAGAAAGTATCGACCGCTATAAGAAAAAAATCTTAAAAGAGCTGACTGAAATCACACAAAAACTGGCTGAAATAGAAGCTAATTTTTTAGGGCTACCTTCCAAAATTACAGAATTTAATAAGCTCAAAAAGAAATACGAAACTGTTCAAAGCTATTACAACAATCTTATTCAGCAAAAAATACAAATTGGCTTGGCAGAAGCAGGTACTGTACCAAACTTTGAAATCATTTCGCCTGCTTCTACCCCTTCCATACCCATTTCTCCTAAAAAAACACTCATCTATGGTATAGCTGGAGGTATCGGGATATTGTTGAGCTTGCTTCTGGTTGTAGGAAAATATCTGCTCAAAGATACCATAGGTTCGCAACAAGAACTAGAAAAGTCGGTTTCTATGCCTGTTGTAGGAGCTATTCCTAAGTACAGAAAGTATAAAATGGAGCATTCCAAACTTATTGTTCATCAAAACCCTAAATCAGCTATCAGCGAATCGTTTAGAAATATAAGAACCAATTTGGATTTTATGTTCCCTCGCTCCGAAAAAGAAACGGGACAAAAAGTAGTTTCTATTACTTCTACCATCAGTGGTGAAGGGAAAACCTTTGTAACAATCAATTTAGGTGGTATTATCGCAATGTCGGGCTTACGGGTAGTGATTATAGATTTGGATATGCGAAAACCCAAAGTACACTTAGGGCTGAATGGCTCTAATGAAAAGGGGATTAGTACCATTCTTATTGGTAGGCACTCTTTGGAAGAATGTTTGCGAACTACAGAAATTGAAAATTTATCTTATATTTCAGCAGGACCTGTTCCTCCTAATCCTTCGGAGCTTATTTTGAGAAATGAGTTCAAAGAACTTATCAAAACTCTCAAAGAATTGTATGATGTAGTACTGATAGATACGCCTCCCGTAGGTTTGGTAACTGACGCAATGCTCATTATGTCGCAGGTTGATGTTCGCTTTTTTGTGCTTAGGGCTAATTACTCTCGTAGAGGTTTTGCCAAAAATATTCAAAAAATTACTTCTTTACACCAAATTCGTTCTGTTGGTCTTATTCTTAATGCTGTTGAAGAGCAAGGTAAATATGGATACGGATACGGGTATGGATATTATGAGGAAAAGAACACACCAAAAACTACAAGTTGGTTTAACAAGCTAAAAATGCAACTTTTATCCTGGAAAAAATAATGTTAAAACTTTTCTCTCGCAAAAAAGATACTCCTAATACTGCCATCTTTGATTTTCTCAAAGTTGATTTGCACTCTCATTTGCTTGCAGGTATTGATGATGGCGTACAAACAGAAAGCCAAGCTCTTGAAATCATTGAGCAATTTCAGGATTATGGTTTTCAGAAAATCATCACTACACCTCATATCTTGTGGGATTTTTACAAAAATACCCCCGAGATTATACAAAATAAATTAGAAAGGTTACGTATTTTTTTGCAAGAAAACCAAATCAATATCCCTATTGAAGCCGCCGCAGAATACTATGTAGATGAGCATTTTTTGCAAATGCTCCAAAAACACGAAAAACTGCTCTCCTTTGGTGAAAAAAATTATTTACTTTTTGAAACAGGATTTTTGAATATACCCGCTTTTTGGGAGGAAGCTATTTTTCTAATGAAAGCCAATGGATATCAACCTATTCTTGCCCACCCTGAAAGATATGTATATGTGCAGAATAACTTTAGTTTTTTGGAGAAAATACTAAATTTGGGTGTTCTGTTGCAAATAAATATACTCTCGCTAGTAGGATATTATTCGGTAGAGGCACAAAAAACCGCTGAAAAAATCATAGAAGCACGCCTGCCTCATTTTCTGGCAAGCGATTGCCACCACATTCGTCAAGCCCAAGCCTTGCAAAACCTTTTGCAAAGCTCTTTTTTTAAGAAAGTTCAGAATTATCCCTGGCTCAATGGCTCTCTTTGAGTTTGTAAAGTTTTTTCTTATTTTTGCAAAATTGTTTAGATTTAATTTAATTAAATGCAACTACATCAAGTATCTATTGGTAAAAAAGCAAAAATCCTTGAATTCCAGCAAAGGGGTGTTTTCCTCAAACTTTTAGAAATGGGCTTACTACCGAACATTACTATTGAAGTGTTGGGCAAAGCTCCTCTTGGCGACCCCATTTATATTTCGGTGCAAGAAACGCTTATTGCTTTGCGTAAAAGCGAAGCCCAAAATATTGTAGTTCAGATTATTGAATAAAACATTACTCACGTGAAACTTGCTCTTATCGGAAATCCTAATGCAGGTAAAACCTCGCTATTCAACCAACTTACGGGGTTAAATCAAAAAGTAGCCAATTTTACAGGTGTAACCGTAGAGAAAAAAACAGGCTCTTTCTTGCTCCCTAATCAAAGTAAAGCATATATCACTGATTTGCCCGGTACATATAGTCTCTATCCCAAATCGGATGATGAGCAAGTCGTTTTGGATTTTCTGCTCAATCCTCAAAATCCCGAAAAACCTGATGCAATTTTAGTAGTAATTGATGCTTCTAATTTGCAAAGAAACTTGCTTCTTTTTTTAGAAGTACAGAGTTTAGGTTTTCCTACTATTTTAGTGCTAAATATGATTGATATAGCCCAAAAAAGCGGCTGGGAAATTGATACACAAAAACTTGCTGAACGCTTACAAAGCCCTGTGGTTTGTACCAACTCCAGAAGTGGCGAAGG
This sequence comes from Raineya orbicola, assembly GCF_002843425.1. Taxonomy (GTDB): domain Bacteria; phylum Bacteroidota; class Bacteroidia; order Cytophagales; family Thermonemataceae; genus Raineya; species Raineya orbicola. Next base: position 30,451 of record NZ_NKXO01000009.1, on the reverse strand, counting down.
CATTAACGAACTCAAGCAGAAAGTTCTTGATTTAGAAAAAAATAAATCAATTCCTCCCAATATTATTCTTCAAACTTATGCCCCCTTGCAAAATGTTTTACAAGAAATTAGGCAAAAATATCAATTACCCAACATTTATTGGGCAAATTTATATTTTCACCATTACGAAAAATTATCTTTTTTGGCAGAAACCGACAAGCAATTTTTTCAAAAATTAGAATTAAAAAATAGCTTTCAAGCACTTCATTTGCAAGCAGATGAGACTTTGGAGCGTTTCAGGGTAATAGAAAAAATTGTTGCCGAAACCACCCAAAAACACGAAAAAGCCTACAATCCACAGAGTATTACTCGCAAAATTGATAAAATATTGCTTCACCCGCTTTGGGGATATGGTTCTTTTTTAATGGTACTACTGCTGATTTTTACGGCGATTTTTAGGTGGGCAGAAATCCCTATGGAATGGATTGAACAAGGTACTGCCCATCTGCAAGCATTTTTCCGAGAAAATTTACCCAACCATTTTATTACAAATCTTTGGACAGAAGGGATTTTGGCAGGCATTGGCTCCGTAGTTACTTTTATTCCACAAATTGCTCTCCTTTTTGGTTTTATTGCTATCTTGGAAGAAACGGGCTATATGACACGCGTAATGATAATGATGGACAAGATTATGCGAAAATTTGGCTTAAATGGCAAAAGTGTTGTCCCCTTGATTTCGGGGGCGGCTTGTGCTATTCCCGCTATTATGGCTACCCGAAACATTGATAACCCCAAAGAAAGGCTTATTACTACTTTGGTAGTGCCTCTGATTAGCTGTTCGGCTCGCCTGCCCATTTATACCGTAATGATAGCCCTTGTAATACCTGATAAAATGCTATGGGGAATTTTACATTATCAGGCTCTTGCACTGCTGGCAATGTATCTTTTGGGCTTACTTATGGCTATGCTTGCCGCAAAGGTTTTAAGCCGATTTTTGCCTTTTTGGGGAAATGATTATTTTATCGTGGAAATGCCTACCTACAAGATGCCTCGCTGGAAAAATGTAATCATTACTATTTACGAAAAAGTAAAAACCTTTGTGTTTGATGCAGGAAAGGTGATTGTAGTAATTTCAGTTATTTTGTGGGTTTTGGCTTCCTATGGTTGGGGAGATAGTTTAGAAAAAGCGGAAAGTGCTATCAAAAAAAGCTACCCTACCCTCTCCGAAGAAGAACTCACTCCGCTTATCAATTCAGCAAAATTAGAGGCTTCTTTTGCGGGCAATTTGGGAAAAGCCCTTGAACCTATCATAGAACCTTTGGGATTTGATTGGAAAATAGGCATTTCACTCATTACCTCTTTTGCCGCTCGTGAAGTTTTTGTAGCGACAATGTCTGTAATTTATGGCTTGGGAGAGGAAGGAAACGAACAAAGTGTAAGGCAAAAAATGGCTTCTGAAATAAATCCTCAAACAGGAAAACCAACCTACTCGGTAGCTGTGGGTTTTTCGCTTATGGTATTTTATGCTTTTGCGATGCAATGTATGAGCACTTTTGCCGTAGTATGGAAAGAAACTCGCTCTTGGAAGTATCCTTTGGGGCAACTTGTTTTTTTCAACATTTTAGCTTATCTTGCCTCTTGGATAACTTACACGATACTCCGATGAACCACCAAATTGAAAGCCTTTATTTAGGAGAATTACGCACCGAAGCTACACATTTAGCTTCACAAAGTAAAATCATCACTGATGCCCCCACAGATAACAACGGCAAAGGAGAAGCTTTTTCACCCACCGATTTGGTTTGTGCCGCTTTGGGTAGTTGTATGATGACCATTATGGGCATTGTTGCCGAAAGAGATAAAATAAACCTGCAAGGTGTTACTTGGAAAACAACTAAAATAATGGCATCTAACCCTCGTAGAATTGCAGAAATTCAGGTGCATTTTTATTTTCCAAGTAATTTGCATTTGGAAAGCACATACAAACAAAAACTTGAAAATGCGGCTCGTACTTGCCCCGTAGCGTTAAGTTTAGCCACAGAAATAAAGCAGGAAGTATTTTTTCACTACATATAAGAATTTTTTTGTTTTTTAGAAAACCGCTTGGGCAATCATTTCGTAAGTCTTGTAAAAGATTTTTCAAAAGAAACTTAAACTAAGAAATGTATGGAAACCTCTATTGCACCTAAAGCCCAAAAATTAAGTTTTACCAAATCTATTATTAGTATTGCGGCATTGGAAGCGGCAATTACAATTGGCTGGCTTGCTTACGAAAAGTATCAGCCACAACTGCTACTCAAATTCAGTTTTGTAGAATTTGCAGGACTATTGCTGGTAGCACAAGGTATTTTAGGAGCTATTTTTCACCCCATTTCAGGGAAATGGGCAGATAAGGCTTTTCGTGAAAGAGGCTCTAAATTCTCAGTCATCATATCGGGAGCGGCATTTGCGGCAGTCATTTTCGTAGCAGTAAGTGTTGCTCTCAATACTAATCCTGCAAGCCCTCTGAAATGGATTTTACCAGTGCTTGTTATCCTATGGCTGGCAGCGATGGCTACTTTTCATAGCCCTGCAATTTCACTTATTGAAAATTTTACGCCAGTTCATAAATTTCCACAAGTTGCGGCAATTCTGACAATGGTTTTTGGTTTAATTTATACTATTGAGCCTTTTCTTATTCAAATCCTCAATACACTCGGGCTTACAATCACCTTTATTTTAGGTGGTGTGCTTGTGATTTCAGCGGCGTATGCTATCAAAACTGTAAGTATTACGCCTCCCACAGAAGAAGATAAAAAAATAATGGCAAAAGAAGAATTAGCTATGGATAGCAAAAAAGATTTGTTTCTGACAGGCTTTTTTGTAGGACTTTTCAAGATGATGATGCTCTTTTTTGTACCTGCGGTGTGGGTAAAGCATAAATTTTTTGGTGCAACTGAAAAAGTTTTCTTTTCCGACCCCGATTATTTGCAATCAGCTATGCTAATGTTTTCCGCTTTACTTGCTATTCCTGTAAGTAAAATTGTAGAAAAACAAGGTTCTTACAAAAGTTTAATTTGGGGCTGTATTATCGCTTTTGCAATTATTTTACCTGCTCTGTTTATCAAAGGACAAACTTTTTCTATCATTATGCTCCTGCTTATGGGTTTGGTGTATAGCTTGCTTTCAGTAGCTTCTTTGCCTTACATTCTCAATAGAGCCAAAACAGGGCAAACAGGATACAGCATAGGTTTGTACTACGGAGGCACTGCCCTTGCTACCGCAGTAATATTGCTAATTTTACTGAATATGGGCATAAGTGTAAATTAAGTGAAGTAATTCACGTGTAAAGAAATTAAGATATGAGAGATTAACCATCAAGTTTTCCTTCAATATCTAAAAAACCGAATTTTGTTTTCTATTCCAAAATGTATTCAAGTGAGGGTTTGCTTCCATTGCATAAAGCAAATCCTCATTCTTTTGTTTCCAATATCAGAAACTCACAAAAATACCCGGACCTACCAAGAAAAACCAGGCTTTGGCACTTAAAAAATAACCCATTCCCGCAAAAAGAGGAAAAGAAAGTTTTACATCTCGCCGAGTGGGATACAGACTACCCAAAAGTACCACACCTATATCTCTATTAGTTGCATTAGGGTTAAAATTGAAGGCATTGTTGGCAAGAACACCGATACCCACTTTATAAGGTTGAAAACGATTGATTTTATTGGGATTATAAAAACTAAGCTGTTGGATAATTGCTAAACTAATCCCTCCAAAGGGGCTAAAATTTTCTTGGTCAGCACGTTTGATAAGCAAGCCCCCTGGAAAAGTTACCTCTGTATCAAAACGCAGTTTTCTTTGCAAAATAATTTCAATTTTTTTACTAAAGCCCTCACCTCCATATTTATCTTTATCGTGGCTAATGGTAATTTCAATTCTACTCCACCCGTCCAAATCAAAAGTTTTTCTACCCAAAACTTTATTGAGGCTGATAGGTTCTTTGTTGCATTGCTTATCATTGTAAAAAGCAAATCTTGGTGAATTTTCACCTGGGCATACCATAATGTTGGGAATACGCTTCAAATCTACCAAGTCGCCACGTGCATTGAAAATCGTGATATCAATGCTTACAAACTGCCTACCAAAAAGTTTGTTTTCGTCAATTTTATCATAATCAAAGGAAACTTCAATATCTTTGATGGTATAAGGGTAAAGAATGGTCTGAGGCAGTTCGCTGAGCACTTGCTTGCCTGCACCATAATTTATTCGTACAAAATTAAGTTGCTGATGCGGTCTTTGATATTCACTTACAGGAATAGTACGCCCAATTTTGTCGTTTCGGTTAAAAATTTCTATTTCTTTTTTGCTGATATTCATTGGTACTTGCAAGCGAAAAGTTTGCACATTTTCGGTGCGAATCAGCGAATCGGAGGTAAGCACATTCAAGCCATCAAAACGAAAACGTGCTTTATGCAAAGCAAGCCCCTCTATACGTACATCAACGGTTTCACCGGGATAAAAAACATTTTCCCGTCTGTTTCCTTCGTGAAAAATAATGATATTATTGATGATAGTTTTGGGGGTAACATTAAAATTCGTAATGCAAACAGGCTCATCACCCGCTTTGATGTAAAGATAGCTTTCCGAAATACGATGCTGTCCGTAAGGTCTTAAAACACATAAAAATTTACCATTGTTCATTAAACTCTTAATAAAAATTTCAGCCACGAGCATTCCTCCTGCCTTCTCTTGGTTTTCTATGCGATACGTTTTCCCTACATTCAAATAACGATTGTAATCTAATTGAACTTCTATGCCTTCCTTTTGCGTAGCCTCTTCTATGGTAATTTCTTTTACATCGGTATTCAAAAAAGCCAAACGACTACCTTTTACACGAAATTTATACTTAATAGTTGGAAGTTGATAATTTACGCGTCCTTTTTCGTCAATGTAAGGAATGAAAGTGCTTAAATCCAGACTAAAATCAACATCGCCAATTTTTGATGGCAGAACATACAAACGAAGTTGCTTATTAACATATTCCGTACGATAATCAATATCTTTACTATTCGTAGGGATAGGGTTGGTTCGGATATTTTCAGGATTATTGGAAATTAGCTCAAACATACGCTCCTCACCTACGTACAATTCGTCATCTTTTGGTGCAAAAGCCACTTTGGTATTAAAATATGGCAACAGACGCAATTCACAAGGAATTTCTTTCAGTGGAATCTGATAAATTGTAAAGTTTAAGGTGAGAAATTGCGTTTGTGTAAGATTATTAAATTTTATCTTGAAACGAAAATAATCCTGACTGCGAAAAATAGAATCTACAAGTTGAAAATCCTGCGAGTATGCCAGTTCTATTTTTTGGATATTTTCCATATTTTGAGGAAACAAACGTACCTCACAAGTCGGATTTTCAGTAAAATACTCAAAAGCCAAAAATTTTTCCCCCTTGAATTGAATCTGATTTTTAGTTTGTGTAAAACGAAGCGTATCAATCAGAATAGCTACTTCTTTGAAGCAATTTTGAGAAAAAGCTATATTAGCAATAAGCAGAAATACAGAGCTGTACAGAAATTTTTTCATTGATACGTAAGTTTTGAAGTGAATAAAAAGAGTAGATTGCTCGTAAAAATTTTTGCAAAAGTAGAAAGATTTACTCAAAGGTTCAAACAATAAAATGCTTACCAAGAAAATTATTGCATAGTTTTTGCTGAATTTCAGAAAGGCTTTTGTATATTTGCAGAGAGCAGTTTTAATCAAAAACATCTGTTTTGAAATATTTATTTTACATAACCTGCATTTGGCTCATTTTTGCTTGCAATCGAAAGCCTTCTACTTGTGCGGCGTATCAGGAAGTAGGCACCGTAGCTATTCCTGAAGATGGCTATGTACCTACCAATTTTATCATTACTGAAAGACACAGCAAAACAGGGCTGGTAAAAAAAGTAGGCGGTGTAAGCAAGAAAAAACATAAAACAAGAGCCGAACAAAGTAAAATTTTTAGAAAAGAAAAGAAATTTATCAAGGATAAAGAGCTATTCCCCGATAACAATAGCAAAGCAACCCGCAAGAAAAAATCTAAAAAATCTAAAAGAGCGAAAAATGCTAATGAAGAGGAGCAAGAACAGCCAGAAAAACCGGAAGAAAATCCACCTGCTTTGCCCGAAGAAAAACAAGAACCTAAAAAAGACGGAAACTAAAAAATTATTTACTTGAAAACCCAATTTATACATATCATTTTTTTGAGTTTAATTTTCTTGGCTTGTGGCGAAGTTTTTGCTCAACGTAAAGACAATACCGCCTCAAAAAAACCTGTTCTTACCAACAAATATCGTCTCAAAAAGCGTGTAACTCCCACTGAGGGTACAAAATCCAAAGGTTCGGAAAAAATTCCTAATTCACAAACCGTACAATCGGGACATTATGCAGGGCAAAAAAGATATGTAGAATCTCCACAAGTATTAGGACAAAGCCAATTCCGAGGCTCTGAACCGCTATTCCCTCGAGAGCCCCAAAAAGGATTTGCTACATTTAGGTCTAAATATAAATTTTTACCTCATAAATTACAAACAGGTTTTGCTACCTTCAAATCTAAAACCAAATTCTTACCTCATAAATTGCAAACAGGCTTCGCTACATTCAAATCCAAAACTAAATTCTTACCTCATCAGTACAGACGTGGTTATGATAAGTTTATATCAAGTTATGCCTTTCTTCCAACCAAGAAAAAATTTGGACACGATAAGTTTATTTCCAATTATAAATTCCGCCCACACGAATACAGACGCGGATACGATGAATTTACAGGGGGAGCAATCAAATACGGCTTTTTGGAAAAACGCCGAAAAGCTATTATCCATAATACTCGCAAAATGCAAAATTATAGCGGTACGGTGCGTTATGTAGATTGGAAAAAAGTGCGTATGAAACGCTCTCATCGTATGGCAACCTCATTGGGGGCTTTGAAAATTAGGTATTCTTTGCGTAAGTCTAAACTATCCAATAGAGAGTTGCAAAAATATCGCTCCAAGCCCTATAATGTACGCTACTTGCGTAAAGGCAAATTTATGTGGAAAAAAGATATGCCTCGCTATCAGAGATATCCTGAAAAATCGCCTCGTTACAACCCTACCGAAAGACAAGGAGCAGTAGTAAGTAGCGGGAAAGGTGAAATTTTATATCCCAGTCGCGGTGAAATGTGGGTAAATGGAAAACCTATTAAAAGAACCATATCAGGTACTCCTACGACAAATCCTTTGCCGCTCAATGCACCCTCACGAACCAAAGAGCTCAAACAAATGCAAAAAGAAAACAAAATCAAATCTGCTGAAGTAGAAAAAGAACCTAAACAAGATTGAAAGCGATTATTTCAAAGAAACATTTAAGGTTTGTAGAGCTTTTTCGGCGGCGGCTTGTTCAGCTTTTTTCTTGTTTTGCCCCATACCTTGCGAAATGCTTTTACCATTTAGACGAACTTCAACGGTAAAAGTTGTAGTATTCCGATAACTTTTTTCCTCTATAAGTACGAAGTCTATATTTTTGCCATTTTTTTGGGCATATTCTATCAGCAAACTCTTATAGTTGAGGTTGGTTTGTATAATTTTATCTAAATCCAGATGTGCTTGTAAAAGCCTTTTGAGAACAAAGTTTCTGCAAAAGAGAAAACCTCTATCCAAATACACCGCACCAATGAATGCCTCCAAGGCATCACCCGCAATAGACTGATTTCCACGAATTTGAATAGAAGTTTCGTATTCAATCAGTTCTGTTAAGCCTATTTTATGAGCCAGTTGGTTCAAACTTTCGCGATTGACAATCCGAGAGCGAATTTCTGTCAGAAACCCCTCATCTTTGTAGGGGAATTTTTTGTAAAGATATTCAGCAATAATCAAACCTAAAACTGCATCACCTAAGTATTCCAGACGCTCGTTAGATAAACGAAAATTCTGATTTGGCGTTTGTATAGCTACCGAACTATGTATCAGAGCCAAGCGATACAACGATAAATTCAAAGGCTTACTTCCTGTGATGTTTTTCACAAAAGAAATAAGCCTTTGTTCCTGCGGTGAATACTTCCTAAAAAACGCTTGAAGTTGCTTGAGCCAAAGCATCGGAGCAATTACTCTTCAAATTTCTTGAAAATAATGGTAGTGTTATGCCCGCCAAAGCCAAAATCATTGCTCAAAGCATAAGTAATTTTGCGTTCTTGGGCTTTGTTGGGGGTAAAGTTGAGCTTTGGGTCTAAAACCTCATCAAGTTCAAAGAGGTTGATAGTAGGTGGTACAACCTGATGTTGAATAGCCAAAATGCAGGCTAAGGCTTCAACAGCCCCCGTAGCTCCGAGCAAATGCCCTGTCATTGACTTAGTGGAGCTAATGTTGAGTTTATAGGCATATTCTCCAAAAACTTCTTGGATAGCCTTAATTTCCTGCGGGTCGCCAATGGGAGTTGAGGTGCCGTGCGTGTTGATATAGTCAATTTTATCGGGGGTGATGCCTGCATCATCAAGGGCATCTTGCATACAATAAATTACGCCCAAACCTTCGGGGTGTGGAGCTGTAATATGATAAGCATCAGAGGAAAAACCAGCTCCTACTACTTCTGCATAGATTTTTGCACCACGTTTTTTGGCGTGTTCGTATTCTTCCAAAATAAGGCAAGCTCCTCCCTCGCCAAGCACAAAACCATCTCTATCCTTATCGTAAGGACGTGAAGCAGTTTCGGGGCTATCGTTGCGTTCAGAAAGGGCTTTATTGGCATTAAAACCACCTATGCCCGCTTCAGTAACTGCCGCCTCGGAGCCACCTGTAAGAATAACATTGGCTTTTCCCCAACGAATATAATTAAAGGCATCAATAATGGCATTGTTGGCAGAAGCACAAGCCGAAACCGTGGTGTAGTTGGGTCCTAAAAAGCCGTACTTAATAGAAATATGTCCAGGGGCAAGGTCTGCAATCATTTTAGGAATAAAAAATGGATTGAAACGAGGCGTACCATCACCTTTGGCAAAATCAACCACTTCCATTTGCAAAGACCTTAATCCGCCTATGCCCGAACCCCATATCACACCTACGCGGCGTTTATCAAGGCTTTGTAAATCAAAGCCTGCGTCTTGGATAGCTTGTTCAGCAACGGCAATAGCATAATGCTGAAACAAGTCCATTTTACGAGCTTCTTTGTGTTCTATGTAGAGTTTGACATCAAAATTTTTTACTTCGCAAGCAAAGCGAGTTTTGAATTTGGAGGCATCAAAACGGGTAATGGGAGCGGCACCGCTCACACCTTTGGAAAGACCTTCCCAATACTCAGCTACGGTATTTCCAATGGGCGTTACTGCTCCCAACCCCGTAATTACCACTCTTTTTGGGTTCATTGAGTTGGATTTTTGGTTAGAAGATTATTTTACGTTAGCTTCCAGATAAGCGATTGCCTGTCCTACCGTACTGATAGTTTCGGCTTGGTCGTCAGGAATAGAAACGTTAAATTCTTTTTCAAATTCCATAATCAGTTCTACTTGGTCGAGGGAATCAGCTCCCAAGTCATTAGTAAAACTTGCCTCAGGGGTAACCTCAGAAGGTTCTACGCCCAATTTTTCTACGATAATGCTTTTTACTTTTTCTGCAATAGTAGACATCTCTAAATCAGTTTTGGTTTAACAGAACGCAAATAAATACAATTTTTGAAAAATTTGCCAAAAAAATTTGAAAAATTTTTAAGTTGAAGCTCATTCTAAAAGTTTTTTCTTTCGCTAAAATTGCTCTTATTTCACCCTTCCTCCCTGCTTTCGGCGAAGCCAATCTATGAGCAAATTAGCAGTTACCTGAATATTCACCATTCTATCGTTTCCTAATTGATATAATTTGGCAGAAGTTCCGTTTTCATCAGCATAAGCCACCCAAATAGTACCTACTGGCTTGGTAGGTGTTGCACCACCGGGACCCGCAATCCCGCTTGTGGCTATGCCAATATCCGCATTGCATAGCTTTCGGATATTACTTGCCATTTCCAGAACGGTTTGTTCGCTTACTGCTCCGAACTGCTCAATTGTTTCTTTTTTTACCCCTAAAACATTGATTTTAATTTCATTGCTATACGCTACCAATGCTCCTTTCAGATATTCCGAACTACCTGCGTGCTGTGTGAAGCAATGTGCAAGATAGCCTCCTGTACAACTTTCTGCGATAGCAAGCGTTTTTTTGTTTTGAACAAGCAGTCTGCCTACGGCTATTGCCAAATCGTCGTCATCAAATCCATAAACATATTTATCAATGAGTGGTAAAACTTTATCTACTTCCTGCTCAATTTGCCTACGAACAGCCTCTTGGTCATATCCCAAACCTGTAATTCTCAGCCGCACCATTCCAAAAGCAGGCAAATAAGCAAGTTTGAGGTTTTCAGGCAGGTTATTTTCCCAAGTTTCAATTTCACGAGCCAAATAACTCTCGCCAATGCCCACGGTTTTTATCATTTTATGTACAATGCAAGGAGTATGAAAAAATTTTTGTAGGTTTTCAAGTACATAACTTTGCATAATAAACTGCATTTCGTGAGGTACGCCCGGCATTGAAACAAAAATTTTTCCATTTTTTTCAAACCACATACCAGGGGCAGTTCCTTTCAGGTTCGGGATATACTCTGCATTTTCGGGCAAATCGGCTTGCTGTCTATTTACTTCTAACATTTCTCTGCCTCTGCTTTCAAAAAAATGCGTAACAGCTCGCAAGGCTTCGGGGTGGCGAATGAGCTTTACATCAAAAAACTTACAGAGTGTTTTTTTGGTAATATCATCTTTGGTAGGTCCCAAACCTCCTGTAATAAGCACGACATCGGCACGTTTTTCGGCTTCTTGCAAACCCTCTAAAATTGCCTCTTCGGTATCGCTCACTACACTATGCCTGACTACCCGAATGCCAATTTTATCCAATTCGGCACTTATCCATTGAGCATTTGTGTTGGTGATTTGTCCGTAAAGAATTTCATCTCCAATGTTTAGAATTTCAGCCTTTATCATAATGGTAGAATTTGGAAGCAAGTTAAAAAAATAGAGGCACAATAAAATATTATGCCCCTAAAAATCCGCCAAGGAATTTTGTGAACGTACTCATCGCAAAATGCGAATTTCGGTTCGGCGGTTGAGTTGATGTAAAAGGTCTCTCGTTTTTTTGTCCTTAAATTTATTGATAAATACTTCATCAAGCACATCACCTTCTTTCAAGAAATCGTATTGTTCGGCAAGTTCTTTGGTAATTACACGAGGTACATACTCGCCATAACCTTGCGGTGTAATACGTTCTTTATCAAAACCACCTTTGGTTACGATATATTCCACTGCGGATTCGGCTCTGCGTTTGGAAAGCAAGTCGTTATCTTCAAAATTACCTACAGCGTCTGTATGTGAGCCTAATTCAATTTTCACATTGGGGTTATCTTTCAAAAACACAATAAGCTCATCAAGAATTTTAGCGGCATCAGGACGGATATTCCATTTGTTGAAGTCGTAGAGAATGTTCAAAGTGAATTTGGTTTTGTCATCGTATTCTTGCAATTTGAGTTCATAAACGAAGGTAGTATCAATTACAGGCTTGGGGGGTAAATATTTTTCAGGAATTTTTACAAGGGCAAAATCATTACGAGCCGCAAGGAAAGGCTTTTTCTGATGAGAAACATCAGCAACGACTTTGAAAGCGAGCCTATCATCTTTGACAGGTATAACTTCTGTTTCTGCGTTTTCATTGGTGTAAAATTCTTGCAAAACTTTGTCGTTATCGTCCAAAATTTTCACGTGAGCATTGGTAAGAGGAATTTCGGTTTCGTCTTTTTTCACACCAATCGTTTTGAACTTCACAAAGTAATTTACGGTACGTTTGCCGGGGTTTTTATCAATGAAATAAAAAATATCATCATCTCCTTTTCCTTCGGCACGATTGGAACTGAAATATCCCTCCCTATCATTGGTAAACATTATGCCGAAATCATCAAAAGGCGAATTGATAGGTCTGCCGAGATTTTCTACGGTGATTTTTCCATCTTTACGCTCCGCTACGAAAATGTCCAGACCACCAAGGCTGGGGTGTCCGTCAGAGGCAAAATAAAGCCTGCCGTCAGGAGCTACATAAGGAAAATACTCATCGGCTTCGGTATTGATTTCTTTACCAAGATTGCGAACATTGCCCCAAGTGCCGTCTTTTTTCTTTTCGGCAACGAAAATATCGTGTCTGCCGATGCTTCTTGTACCTTTATCATCAGCTTCCCTATCCGAAACAAAATACAAACGCTGTCCATCGGCAGAAAGAAAAGGTTGTGCATCCCAAGCATACGCTTTGGGAAAAGATTTTGAGGTAGGTTTGCCGTAGTAACTTTCGTTATCTGCACTGCTTACCCCTTCTAAAAGACGAGGTTCAGTCCAATTTCCGTCTTTATCTAACTCGGAAATATACAATTTCATATTTTTGGGTCCTTTCTTACGATTTATAGGAGCGGCACGGGCAAAAATCATTGTTTTGCCATCACGGCTAAATGTAGGCGTACCTTCATTGACATTTTCTTTGTGAATATTGGGGTCAAACACTTGCATTTTTGCCTCTCCCGACTGCAAATTTTGCAAAGGCACATAATAAATTCCCAAATTTTTCTGCCCATTGATGTCAGACTCGTGAGCCTTATCGCGTGAGGCACTTACAACCAACTTATCTTGATAAATCACAGGAGCAAATTCGGCAAAATTGGTATTTAGGTTTTCAACAGGTTTCACCTCAAAAAAAGTTTGAATTTTCTCTAAATCCGCCCTCTTTTTCAAATTTTCTACTTCTCTTTTGGCACGAGCTACATAAGTCCTATTTTTGCCTTTTTTAACATAATTTTCGTATTGTTTGAGAGCTTCCTCTACTTTGCCGTTTTCCTCTAAAACTACTGCATAATAAAACTTGGCATCATCTTCGTGGTCTTCGTGGTGGGTTTTAGGGATTTTTTTATTATAGACTTTGGCATAATACTCTTCGGCTTCACGCAGACGATTAGATTTGCGTAGCGATTGAGCCATATAGAAATTCACCAAAGGGTCATCGGGTTTTTTAGCTTGTAATTTTTTAAGCGTTTCAATGGCATCTTGGTACTCCCCTTCCTCATAGTGCTTGTAGGCTTTGTTGAACCCCCCACAAGAGAAAAGAACCACAGCAAAAAAAACAAATAACAAACGAATAATATTTTGCATAATTGATAAGGATTTTAACATAAAAACAAATTTGACCTGCAAATTACAATTTTTTTTCGCTTTTGCCAAGAAAAATTACATTTTATTTGCCTTAAAACTTTTACGCCTTCCCAATCTTTACTCTTCCACAATCAGAAAAACGTCCTCATTTGGTTTTTGCAGAAGGTGTTTTTCGCGAGCAAACTTTTCAAAATTTTCTCTGTCGTTAAAATCTTTAATGCTTTGTTTGAGCGTATTTTGTAATTCTAAATAGTAGGCTTTTTCTTGTAAAAGACGCTCGTATTTTTTACGCCAACGATACTGACTGATGAAATCATTTGTGTCAAAAAAAAGCATCCAAATCAGAAAAACACTCGCAGAAACAAAGTAAAAGTTTTTCATAAATTTGGGAATACGAAATTTTCTTACTTTTTTTACAATTTGAGTAATTATTTTTTTCATCACAAAAAACTTTTAGAAAGCAATGGTCAAAGTTAAATCAAATAATGCAAACTCACAAAAAGAATTTCTTGTAGAATTTAGAGAAGGTAAATTTTTCTTGAATGAAAGCCCTTTTACTTGGGATAGCGTATCTATCAACGAAAATACCCTTCACTGCCTTTATGAAAACAAATCTTTTGTAGTAGAAATTGTAAAAGCAGACTACTTAGAAAAAAATTTTGTACTTAAAATCAATGGAAAAAAATACGAATACACTGCTCAAACCGAAATGGATTTGCTTTTAGAGAAACTCGGAATGCAAAAAAGCAGTGGTTTGAGGGTCGGACAGCTCAAAGCTCCTATGCCCGGACTTATCGTAGATGTACGCATAGCCGAAGGACAGCAAGTACAGAAAGGTGATGTATTGCTTATTTTGGAAGCTATGAAAATGGAAAATGCTATCAAAGCCCCTGCTGACGCTACTATCAAAACTATTTGTATCAAAAAAGGAGATAGTGTTGAAAAAAATAAAGTCCTGATTGAATTTGCATAATTTTTGCAAATGCAAGTTAATGAAAAGCCTAACAAAAATTTCAAAACTATGCGATTTTTAATGATTTTTTTTCTTTTGCCTTGTTGGCTTTTTGCTCAACAAGCTACTCGCGAAAATTGGGGTAGTTACAAAAATGAAATAGAAACGCATTTTGAAAAAGCAGACTATCTGAAAGCCATTGAGCCACTACTCAAAGCAAAACAATGGTTTGAAACCCAAAAACTCACCGAAAGTCTTGAATATGCAATTGTACTGATTGATTTGGGGGAATGTTATTACCAAACTTACGATTTGAATAAATCTGCAAAATTCTATGGCGATGGCATTTTGGCTTTGAGCAATAACAAATCTGCCCCTAAAAATAGTGGAACTTTAATGGAACTTGCGTACATCACTTCCCATTTAGCTCACGTTTTGATACTAAAAGGCGATTTTGTAACTGCAAAGGGCTATTTAGACGGAACTTACCAAAAAGTAAGCCAAGTACGAGCAGAAAATTTGAAAAAAAATGTAATTATTGATACCCTCTTTGCAGTGACTTCACTTTACAAAACTTATGGAGACTTACATTTTGCCCAAAATGACCTTGCTGGTGCCGAAAAATATTACCGAAAAGCCCTCAATGTAGCTTCCAAAGAAACACGACACGATTTGGTAAGAACGAATATATACGGCTCTATTATTTTAGCCCTTGCCGATATGTACGATTTGCAAGGCTTGCCCGAAAAGCAAATCAAAGAGCTGGAAAGTTTAATCAATTACTATGAAATCAATGTTGGCGAACCTGCTAAAAAGCTTAAAGAATACATTTTGGCACTCAAAAAAGCGGGCGAATTTTACGCTAAACAAGTAATAAGCGAAAAAGATAGCATCAGCAAAGACAATACCAAAGAAAAAGCCGCTAATTATTTGCACCAAGCCCTTACTTTTCAGAAAGAAATCAGTGAAGATAACGCTATTTACGCTGATGTACTTTTAGCCCTTTCGCGTTATTTGCTTTATACCGAACCCAGTCGTACCGAAACTGCTTTCAAACTTGCCAAATCTGCCTATTCCCTTTTTTACAAAAACTATACGCAACCTCACGTTAAGCACATTGAATCTGCGAATTTAGCGGGTTTCATTGCCTTGCATCTTAAAAAATACAACGAAGCCGAAGAACTTTTCGCCCTTGCCCTGAAAGCTGCTCCCGTTCTGAACGACAAGTACCACATATATCTTTTACATCTGCATTTCAATACGGGGCTTGCTATGATGTATCAAAACAAAAATAGCTTAGCCGCAATAGAATTTTTAAGCGGTAGCTGGATCATTGAAGAGCAAATCAGACGCAATTTCGCCCATCTTACCGAAAAAGAAAAAGAAGCCCTATACAAGACTTTCAATGAAAATATTTTGCTCTATGCGTATTTTGTAAGCGAAAATTACTCGCAAATTCAGCCACTTAGTCAGTTGCTTTTTAATCTGCTTTTACACACCAAAGGCTTTCTTTTTAACCAAAATCGTGTTTTTGTAAAATCTATTTTGCAGAGCAAAAACGAAAACCTGAAAAAGAAATTCCAAAAATGGCAAGCTCTTAAAGCCGAACTCGCTAAAAAACAACAATCTACTAATCTTTCCGAAAGGAACTACTATCAGAGTGGAAAATCCATTTTAGAGCAAGATATTGAAAAGTTGGAAAAAGATATTGCCTCACAAAATGCTGAATTTCAGAAAAAAGTAACAGATAAAAACAAACAAAAACGCATTGATTGGACTGATGTTCAGAGCAAACTCAAAGAAGATGAAGCCTTGGTAGAAATTGTGCGAACTTACTCGTTCAAAAATGGATTTCATCAAGATTCTGCGATTTATTTAGCACTCATCATCAAACCCAATGCTAACCAAGTAGAGCTTATCAAATTTTCTGATGGTTATGAAATGGAAAATGGAAGTTTGAATTTTTACCGCAATAGCATTCGGTTTCGCAAAAAAGATAACGAATCGTATAATATTTACTGGAAGCCTATTGCCGAGCAACTGAAAGGTGTAAAAAGATTATATTTCTGCCCTGATGGAATTTATCATCAAATCAATCCGAGAACCCTATTCAACCCTGCCACCAATACATACGTAGCCGATGAATTAGAAGTGCGAATGATAAGCCGTTCAGCAGATTTGATTGAAATCAGAAATAGAAAAGCCCAAGAAAAAAAATTCGCAGTATATCAGATGTACCTTTTTGGCTATCTTGATTATAGCAATTTGCCCAATCTGAAAATTCCTAACAATACCCCTAAAAAAAGTTCTACGGGCAAAAGTTTTCGCAAACAACGCTTTTTTAACCCAGAAACAAGTGTAATTTTAAGTTTGCCCGGCACCAAGAAAGAAGTAGAAAATATCGCCTCTTTTGCCCAAAAAGCAGGTGTAAAAACACAAGTATTTCAAGAACTACAAGCCAACGAAGAAAATCTAAAAAAACTACAAAATCCTGATATTTTACATATTGCTACACACGGCTTTTTTGAAGAAGAGAGCGAAGAAATGAAAAATCCTTTGTTGCGTTCAGGGTTGATTTTGGCAGGTGCGGAACTTGCTATTAAAAAACTCATTCCCGATACTTATGAAAACGGCATTCTTACTGCCCAAGAAGTTTTGAGTTTGGATTTGGAAACCACAGAATTAGTCGCTCTTTCTGCCTGTGAAACAGGTTTGGGCGAAATTAAAAACGGCGAAGGTGTATATGGCTTGCAAAGAGCCTTTTTGCAGGCAGGCACGCAAAGTCTGATTGTTAGTTTATGGAAAGTTGATGATGCCGCTACTCAAGAATTTATGAGCAGTTTTTACGAAAACTGGCTCGTAAAAAAAATGCCCAAAACCGAAGCCTTTACCCAAGCCCAACAGAGCCTCAAACAAAAATACAAAGAACCCTACTATTGGGGAGCTTTTGTGATAGTGGGCTAATGATTGCTTAAATATTTTTGCAGAAAAATACCCAAATTTTATTTCTATTATAGTTTCTGAACAAAAATCATTTTCCTGCGTTTTTTTACACGAATGTTTGCTTTGAACAAGTATGTTTGAACTTATCAGCGAATTCCAACCCACAGGCGACCAGCCCCAAGCCATTGCCAAACTCGTAGAAGGGTTGCGTAATGGCGAAAAATATCAAACTTTACTTGGCGTTACGGGTTCGGGTAAAACTTTCACTATCGCCAACGTCATTGCCCAAATTCAAAAACCCACTTTGGTATTAAGCCATAACAAAACGCTTGCCGCACAACTTTACGGCGAGTTTCAGCAGTTTTTCCCCAATAATGCCGTGGAATATTTCATTTCATATTACGACTACTACCAACCCGAATCTTATATCCCAAGCACCGATACTTACATAGAAAAAGACCTTTCTATCAATGATGAAATTGAAAAGTTGCGTCTGCGGGCTACTTCTGCCCTTCTTTCAGGCAGACGAGACGTAATTGTAGTTGCATCGGTTTCTTGCATTTATGGTATTGCCAATCCCCAAGAATTTGGAAAAAATGTTTTGCATTTGAAGGTAGGACAACGACTTACACGCAATCAGCTACTTTATGCCCTCACTAATATCCTTTACAGCCGTACCGAAGCCGAATTTCAAAGGGGTAATTTTCGCGTAAAAGGTGATACCGTTGATATTTTCGTAGCTTACGCCGACTTTGCCTATCGTATTTTCTTTTTCGGCGATGAAATTGAGGCAATTCAAATCATCAATCCCGCTACGGGCAAAAAAGAACAAGAAGAAAAACAAATTGCTATCTACCCTGCTAATCTTTTTGTAACAGGACAAGAAGTGCTGCATAGAGCCATTGAGCAAATTCAAAAAGATTTGGTAGAGCAAATCGCCCTTTTTGAGCGAGAAGGCAAATTCACCGAAGCTCAACGCCTCAAAGAACGCACCGAATTTGATTTGGAAATGATGAGAGAACTGGGCTATTGCTCAGGTATTGAAAATTATTCTCGTTATTTTGACGGCAGAAAGTCCGGTGAGCGTCCTTTTTGCTTACTGGATTATTTTCCCAAAGACTTTCTCTTGGTAGTTGATGAAAGCCACGTAACCATTCCGCAAATCAAGGCAATGTACGGCGGCGACCGCTCCCGAAAGGTAAATTTAGTAGAATATGGCTTCCGTTTGCCTTCGGCTCTGGACAACCGCCCTTTGAAATTTGAAGAATTTGAGGAACTTTTGCATCAAGTTATTTACGTAAGTGCCACTCCTCAAACTTACGAACTCAAAAACTCGGAAGGCGTGGTAGTGGAACAAATCATTCGCCCCACAGGATTGCTTGACCCTGAAATTATTGTAAAACCTAGTTTGCACCAGATTGACGATTTGCTTGATGAAATTCAAAAAACCATTGAAAAAGGCGGTAGGGTGCTTGTAACTACGCTTACCAAACGTATGGCAGAAGAACTTTCCAAATATCTGGAAAAAGTAGGTATCAAAGGCAGGTACATTCATTCAGAAGTAAAGGCACTTGATAGAGTTGAAATTTTGCGTGAGTTGCGTTTAGGCATTTTTGATGTACTGGTAGGCGTAAATCTTTTGCGAGAAGGTCTGGATTTGCCCGAAGTAGCTTTGGTTGCTATTATGGACGCCGACAAGGAAGGATTTTTACGTGATGAACGCTCCTTGATACAAGTCATAGGCAGAGCCGCTCGCAACGCCGATGGCAGAGTAATTATGTATGCCGATAAAATTACACAATCTATGGAAAAGGCAATTAGTGAAACCCTAAGACGCCGTAAAATGCAAATGAATTACAACCAAATACACAATATTACTCCAAAAACTATTTTCAAAAGTAAAGAAGCTATTTTAGAACAAACCAAAGTAGCCGATGCCAAAAAAAGCACCAAAAAATATTATGTTGAACCCGAAAATATCAATCCCTTTTCAGACCCTATCGTAAAGACTATGTCTAAAACCGAATTAGAAAAACTTTTGAAAGAAACCCAAAAAGCAATGGAACAAGCCGCCAAAGATTTAGATTTTCTCACAGCCGCCCGCCTACGTGATGAAATTTTAGCTATTAAAGAGCAATTAGGAAATACGAAATAGCTTTCAGTATTTGCTTTGGTTTTCCTGAAAAGTTTTTATTTTCCAAACACACAACAAAAGTCAGACTATGCATTTAGTTTAATTTCTTTTCTTGCTTGCCGTTTGTTGAAAATTTAAAGTATTTCTTTCCCAAAAAACTCCATCAGCATATCCTTGAATACGTTTATCAGCTTCCGCCATCATCAGTCTTTTTTCAGCCCACAGGCAGTATTGTTTGTTAATTTCTACCCCACAATAATTTCTGCCGAGTTTTTTAGCTACCACAGAAGTTGTGCCAGAACCTAAAAAGGGGTCAAATATGATAGCATTCGGCGGAGAGCTTGCTAAAATAAGTTTAGCAATCAGTTTTTCAGGTTTTTGGGTAGGATGTTCAGTGTTCTCAGGCATAGACCAATAAGGAATAGTTATATCGTCCCAAAAATTAGAAGGATACGTAAGTCTAAAATTTCCATCTTCGGTTTCTTGCCAATCTTTGGGTTTCCCATTTTCTTTGTAAGGAGCAATTACTTTTCGTTTCATCTTTACTGACTCTACATCAAAGTAATAATCTTCGCTCACGGTGGCAAACCAAATATCTTCGGTGCAGTTTTTCCAATTCTTTAAGGCTCCTCTCCCTTTTTCTCTCTGCCAAGTAATGCGATTTCTGACCTTTAAATACTTTTTAAGCACGTTGTAAAGACTGTGGCTATTTTTCCAATCTCCGCAAATATAAAGAGACGCATTCGGTTTGAGTAAACGTATTATATCAGGAAACCAACTTTCAAGATAGGTTTCGTACTCCTCATCTGTCATTTTGCTGAATTTCAGTTCGCCAAAATCTTTATCCAAGTTATAGGGTGGGTCAATGATAGCTAAATCTACAAAAGCAGAAGGCAAGAATCGTAATATTTCCAAACTATTTCCCCAAATAGTCTTATTCATTATTTCTTGATAATCAACAGGTTTTTCTACTTGAATAAGTTTTTTTTCCAAGTAAGAAGCCTCCTCATTATTCAAAGTAAGCGTTTTATTTCTATCAGATTTGAATTTCATAAGTTCAAAATGTTAGCTTGCAAAAATACATTCTTTTTGGTAAAGTTTCAAAAATGGCAAACTTTTATCCTGAAACAATCAAGAAAGTATTTTATGCAAAAAAATCCTCTGCCTTCATAATTTTTCCTAAAAAATCTGTACTTTTGCATTGTTATTTCCAAACATTTTTGGCTCAATTTCGTTTAAGCATTGTATTTTCACCTAAACCAAAATTTTATGCTTATAGAACCGGGAAAGCTACTGGCTCAAATTGAAAACCCCGCAGATTTACGCAAATTGCACCCTCACCAATTACCACAAGTTGCTCAAGAATTGCGAGATTACATCATTGATGTAGTTTCGGTATATGGAGGGCATTTTGGAGCTAGTTTGGGTGTGGTAGAACTTACCGTAGCTTTGCATTATGTTTTCAATACTCCCTACGACCAACTCGTTTGGGACGTAGGTCATCAAGCGTATGGGCATAAAATCCTTACCGAAAGACGCAAAGTTTTTCATACCAATCGCGTTTATGGTGGAATTTCAGGCTTTCCCAAAAGAAAAGAAAGCATTTACGATGCTTTCGGTGTAGGGCATTCCTCCACTTCTATTTCTGCCGCTCTTGGAATGGCAATTGCTTCTAAATACAAAGGTGAAAACGACCGCCAACATATTGCCGTTATTGGTGATGGAGCTTTAACAGGCGGTATTGCTTTTGAAGGAATGAATAATGCGGGTGTATCAGGTGCAAATATCCTTATCATTCTCAACGATAATTGTATGTCCATAGACCCCAATGTAGGGGCTTTGAAAGACTACCTAACGGATATTACTACCTCCTCCACTTACAACAAACTCAAAGACGAGGTTTGGAAAATTTTGGGTAAAAACGCTTTGGGCAAATTCACACGTGAAATGATTTCTAAAATAGAAAATGCCCTGAAAGCAGGTTTGCTCAAACATAGTAATCTTTTTGAGGCTTTGGGCTTGCGTTATTTTGGTCCCATAGACGGACACGATATAGACCACCTCTACCACGTACTTTCGGATTTGAAAAACATTCAAGGTCCTAAAATTCTGCATTGCGTAACCGTAAAAGGCAAAGGTTATGCCCTCGCCGAACAAGACCAAACCAAATGGCACGCCCCCGGTACTTTTGATAAAGTTACAGGCGAAATTCATAAAAAAGTTTATACCACTCCCCAACCGCCTAAATATCAAGATGTATTTGGACATACGCTTGTAGAACTTGCTAAAATGAACCCCAAAATAATGGGCATAACACCTGCAATGCCTTCGGGTTCGTCTATGAATATTATGATGAAAGAAATGCCCGAAAGAGCCTTTGATGTAGGTATCTGTGAGCAACACGCTGTAACCTTTTCAGCAGGACTTGCCACCCAAGGGCTTATTCCTTTCTGCAATATTTATTCTACATTTATGCAGAGGGCTTATGACCAAGTTATTCACGATGTTTGCATACAAGAACTTCCCGTAATTTTCTGTATGGATAGAGCAGGCTTTGCAGGAGCTGATGGACCTACACATCACGGAGCCTACGATATTGCTTATATGCGTTGCCTGCCGAATATGATTGTCTCTGCCCCAATGAATGAACAAGAACTGCGTAACCTAATGTATACTGCTATGCTGGATATGGAAGAAAATGGCAAAAGGGCTTTTTCTATCCGCTATCCTCGTGGCGAAGGAGTTATGCCCCATTGGCGTACTCCATTAGAAAGATTGCCCATAGGTAAGGGACGCAAAATTAAAGATGGTGAAGAGCTGGCTATTTTAACGATTGGACATATCGGCAATTATGCCGTAGAGGCTTGTAAAATGCTTGAAAAAGAGGGCTTTAATCCTGCTCATTACGATATGCGTTTCGTAAAACCACTGGATAATGAGCTTTTACACGAAATTTGTCAAAAGTTTGATAAAATCCTGACCGTAGAAGATGGCTGTTTGATGGGTGGTTTTGGCAGTGCTATTTTAGAATGGATTGCCGATAATGGCTATACCAACATTCAAGTAAAACGCTTGGGTATGGCAGATAAAGTTTATGAACACGGCACTCAACTTGAATTGCACCGAGAAGCAGGCTTTGCCCCTGAACAAATTGCCCAAGAGGTGCAAAATATGATAAAAACCGCCGTGAAAGTATTGTAAGAAGCCAAAGGAGAAAGTCTCGTTTCTTACCTTTTGTTTCTTTTTTCTAAACTTTTCAAAGTATAGTTCTAATGTCCAAGAAAAAAGTTATTGTTATAGGAGCAGGGTTTGCAGGGCTTGCCGCCGCTACTACTCTGGCACATCAAGGCTTTGCCGTTACATTATTAGAAAAAAATGATAAAGCAGGCGGTAGAGCTAATATTTTACAAGCAGAGGGCTTTACCTTTGATATGGGACCTAGTTGGTATTGGATGCCTGATGTCTTTGAACGCTATTTTGCCCGCTTTGGCAAGAAAGTAAGTGATTATTACACACTCAAACGCCTTGACCCTTCGTATAGGGTATATTTTGGAGAAAACGATTATATCAATGTCCCTGCAAATCTGAACGATTTGTACGAACTTTTTGAGAGTTATGAAAAAGGAAGTAGTCAGAAATTAAAGGATTTTTTGAAACAATCCGCTTACAAGTACGAAGTAGGCATCAATAATTTAGTCTATAAGCCAAGTCGTTCTGTTTGGGAATTTGTAGATTTCCGATTACTTGTAGATATGATACGAATGAACATTTTTGAGTCTTTCCACAAGCATATTCGTAAATATTTTTCACACCCCAAATTGCTCAAATTGGTAGAATTTCCAATTTTATTTTTGGGTGCAATTCCTCAGAATACGCCTGCTTTGTATAGCCTGATGAATTACGCCGATATGGCTTTGGGTACGTGGTATCCGATGGGTGGAATGTATGAAGTAGTAAAAGCAATGGTCTCGCTGGCTGAAGAACAAGGCGTACAGATACTCTACAATCAAGAAGTGAAAAAAATTGTTGTTGAAAATGGAAAAGCTACTCGCATCATCACTAACCAAAACACTTTTGAAGCCGATGCTGTGGTAGCAGGAGCAGATTATCATCACGTAGAGCAAGAAATTTTAGAAAAACCCTATCGCAATTATAGTGAAAGTTATTGGCAAAAACGTATTATGTCGCCTTCGTCTTTGCTATACTATGTTGGTTTGAATAAAAAATTACAAAATATAGAACACCACGTTTTATGTTTTGACGAAGAATTAGACCTACACGCCCACGAAATTTATACCCAACCTCAATGGCCCTCCAAACCTCTTTTCTATCTTTCTGCAACCTCAAAAACAGACACCTCGGTAGCTCCCGAAGGTAAAGAAAATTTGGTTTTGCTTATCCCTGTCGCCGTTGGTTTGGAAGATAAAGAGGAAACTCGTGAGCATTATTATCAGCTTATTATGAGGCGTTTGGAAAAACTCACAGAACAAAGCATTTTAGATAGTGTCATTTTCAAGAAAAGTTATGCTCATAAAGATTTCTTGAAAGATTATCATTCTTTCAAAGGAAATGCCTATGGACTTGCCAATACTCTTACACAAACAGCTATTCTCAAACCCTCGTTAAAAAGCAAAAAAGTCAAAAATTTGTATTTCACAGGGCAACTCACCGTACCTGGTCCGGGCGTACCTCCTACTATTATTTCAGGGCAAGTAGTAGCAAATGAATTAGCCAAAGAAATATAAAAAGTTTGAGGAAAGCATTTTTTTGAACAAAAGTTCGTAACTTGTAGAGCTTTTGAAAGCATTTGCCTATGACTTTGCAAGATGTTTTGATAGCTCCTATCTTTCTGATTATTTTATATGGTATTGCTTATACACGCAAAGCAAAACTAACTAACCCACTTACACAAAAGTATTATTTCAGGGCTTTGCACTTACGTTTTTTTGGTTGTATAGCTTTTGCTTGTGTGTATCAATTCTACTATGGTGGCGGTGATACCTATAATTTTTTTCACGATAGTACTATCATTTGGAATTCTTTTTGGGATAGATTTGATATTGGTCTGCAAATTCTTTTGGATAAACCGGGTACTCTCAACCCTTCTACGCAATCCTATACAAGATACTTGTATTTCTATCCTGACCACCAATCAATGGTAGTGGTAAAACTCTCCGCTGTTTTAGGTTTTCTAACCTATCATACCTACTTAGCCAATGCCTTTATTTTTGCTTTTATTGGTTTTACGGGGATTTGGGCAATGTATAGGGCAATGGTGGATATGTATCCTTCGCTTTACAATAAAATTGCTTTTGCCTGCTTTATGATGCCATCGGCATTTTTTTGGGGTTCAGGGCTTATGAAAGATACTCTTATTGTGAGTGCTTTGGGGTGGGCTTTTTATGCTTTTTACTTTGCTTTTATCAAAAAGCAAAAAATACTTAAAAATTCACTCATTCTGATAGCATCAATTTGGTTGATGCAGGAGGTAAAAATCTATGTAGCAATGTGCTTCTTACCTGCGGCAGCAACGTGGTTGCTTTTAGAATATCGCAATAAAATCCGAATTGCTCTGATACGTATCTTGATTTTGCCTATTGTGCTACTGGCTTCTGTGCCTGTGGGATACATTGCCGTAAGCAAACTTACCGAAGGCACTCGTTTTTCGTTTGAAGAAATTGGGCAAACTACCAAAACCAATACCGAATGGAATGCCATATCAGGCAGTGCAAGTTATTCCTTGGGAGAGTATGATGGCACTATTGGTAGCGTGATTAGTAAATTTCCCGCAGCAATTACGGTTTCGCTATTTCAGCCCTTCTTATGGCAAGTAAGAAACCCCTTGATGCTACTGGCAAGTTTGCAGGCTACTTTTATTCTTTTTCTTACTTTACAGACATTTTTTAAGACAGGTCTTTTCAAATTCTTCAAAATTCTTTTCAGCAAACCTTTTTTGGTTTTTTGTCTGATTTTTACGCTTATTCTTGCCTTTGGAACAGGGGTAGGCAGTGGAAACTATGGCTCATTAGACCGCTATCGTATTCCTTTTATTCCTTTTTACATAATGCTTCTTTTGGCTTTACAATATTTTGCCAAAAACCAGAAACAAAGAGTACAGTTTGCCTGATATTTTACCACAAAATACAAGTTTAATCTTTGAAAAGTACAAAATTTTACGTTATTGAAGCAATAAAGTTAAAATTTTGTAGGAAAAGTAATAAAGCTCAACTTTCAAAATGGTAATTTTGCAAGCGAAACCATTTTGAAATAACTATGGAGCAGTTGTATTGGTGGAGTTTGGTAACGCTCTTATGGTCGGGTTGGCAAGTAATTAGACAAGTAGTGCGATTGGAAGCCCGTAAATTAGCCCAATTTAAGCGTATTTTAGCTTATCAGGTTCTTTACTTTGTACGCAACGAATACAAATTAGCCTTTGCTATTCTCATTTCAGTTTTTGTGCTTTTCGCTACGGGTAATGCTGTCAGGGATAATGTTTTACAAACTTTCTTTTGGCTCAATGTAGCTTGGTGGTTTTTGCAAGTATTTGTAAAAGAACTTTTACAATATCGCACCTTATCTCAAAAACTTAATGTTTTTAGCCTTTTTTGGGAAGGTTCGCCTTTAAGTATTGCAGGAATAGCAGGAGCATTGCTACTCAATGCTTTTTTACTACATTTTTACCAAGGTTTTTTTGGTAATATTGTACTTTTAATGGCTTTACTTTCGGCAGTGTTTTTAGGTTCTGGTATCGTATTTTTGGCATTTCGTTTCTGGCAGTATCGTTTGGGCTTACACCCTGCACCACTTCAAAATCCACATATTAGCAACGAAAGATTTGATTTATGGATAGTAGTACTACTAGGCTGTCTAATTCTTTCACAAATGTATGGTAATAGGTGGGTTTTTACGATTTTACCTATCTTTGTTACACTGATTGCCCTACTATCTGCTGTTGTTATGAAACACCATAAGCGTTGGCAAATTGCTTGTATTTTTTTACAAGTAGTATTGATAAACTTAATTTCATATATCTTTTTACCTGATTTTTGGCTAAAAAATGGCGTAAGCTACTACCGAACCGATTTACTAATAACCCTCTTATTTTCTACCTTGATAGCTATTTTTTCGGATAAAATTATTTCGTTCTACAAATTTTTACAGGAAAAATACACTGCTTTATTTGTAGAAAAGCCTATTTTTCATCTTTGGCTCACTTACCTTTTGAGAGGAGGTATTACTTTCATTATTACTGCCCTTGTAGCTTGGGGAATTCTTTTTGCTTTTCAGAAAGTAGAACTCTATGGAATGAGTTTAGCTTTACTGGTAATTCTTTCCAATATTCAAGCTGAAATTAGTTTTGATGTGCCTGCAAAATGGCAATAATTTGAAAGTTTTTCGGATATTTTTTAACTTTGTCCAAATTCTTTGATAATGCTTTCAGAATTTGGTAAAGTTCTTATTTTCATAGTAGGTGCAGTCTTGTTTTTGCTGATTAGTTTGGGAATTGCGACACTGCTACGCCCCAAAAAGCCTAATCCTGAAAAATTAAGCACTTACGAGTGTGGCGAAGCAACTATTGGCTCGGCTTGGCTCAATTTTCCTATACGTTATTACGTAATAGCTCTTATTTTTCTTATTTTTGATGTAGAAATTATTTTTCTTTTCCCTTGGAGTATTGTTTTCGGTAAAAAAGAATATTTTGATGCTACCCAAGGCTCTTGGACTTGGCTGGCTTTGGGTGAAATGTTTGTTTTTATCGCAATTTTAGCTCTCGGACTAGCATATGTTTGGGTAAAAGGGTATTTAGACTGGGAGAAGCCCACTCCTACTAAACCTCTCATCAATAATCCTCTCCCTGATACAATCTATCAAGAGTTTAATGAAAAGCAACTTGCAAAAAAGTGAAATAAATTTTGCATAAAGATAACATTTTTTGTAAATTTGCGTAACACATAATATTCGGTTTTTCGCCGAATTAAAGTTTTTCAAAAAGTTTAATTCTATTCAACGAAAAAAACTTGTATATTATGGAACGCCAAGTAATGGAAAATGCCTTGCGGGAGGCTATTCAGCAATGTACTAATGAACTCGGCTGGGCAAATCTTGCAGAAATTGGAGCCGTTTTGCGTAAGAAAGGTATCAAATACGGCAAGCTCTCTACGTTTATCAGCAGTTTTCCGCATTTAGTAGAAACACGCATTGATAATTCGCTCACACCCCCCGTGGTGTATGCCCGCCTCAAACAACAATATCAAGCCTCCGCCTAAAAGGAGGCTTTTTTGTGAAATTAACCAAACATTTTTATCATAATTTTGCTAATTTTACGTTTCTCAATAAATTTGTATTTTCTAAAACCTCAATGCAATGAAATCTGTATCGCTTTTACTACTTGCTCTAATTGCTTATTTACCAAGTTTTTCACAAGTAATTGGCTCAAAATTTGAGCAATTAGAATATTTGTTGCCCACCCCAAACAACTTTCGCACTGCCGATGGCTCGCCTGGGCACGAGTATTGGCAACAAAAAGCCGACTATAAAATCAATGTTAGTCTTGATGATAGCAAACAATGGGTAAAAGGCTCGGAAACGATTACCTACTACAACAATTCGCCCAATGAATTACGTTACCTTTGGCTACAATTAGACCAAAATATGTTTTCCAAAGAATCTAATACCTTCAAAACCGATACCTATGATTTGGAAAATAATCCTCGTGGGCTAATGTCTTGGGTAACCAGCAGCAATTCTCCTCACGGATTCAATATTACTTCTGTAACAGACGCAATGAATAAACCTCTGGTTTATACTATCAATGCAACAATGATGCGAATAGATCTATCTCGCCCACTCAAAAAAGGTGAAAAATTTACTTTCAACATAGATTGGAATTTTTATGTGATTGATGCCGAAAAAATGGGCGGTAGAGGTGGTTTTGAATATTTCCCCGAAGATGATAACTACCTCTACGAAATGGCACAATGGTTTCCACGTATGTGCGTGTATAGCGATGTGTATGGCTGGCAACACAAACAATTTCTTGGCAGAGGAGAGTTTGCTTTGGTTTTCGGCGATTATGAAGTAAATATAGATGTACCCGCCGACCACGTAGTTGCCGCCACTGGCGAGCTACAAAACCCCAAAGAAGTGCTTAACGCTACACAAATTCAACGTTTAGAGCAAGCCAAAAATGCCCAAGCCCCTGTACTTATTATTACTCCCGATGAAGCTGTAAAAAATGAAAAAAGTCGTTCTACTGCTCGCAAAGTATGGAAATTCAAAGCTGAAAATGTACGTGATTTTGCTTGGGCAAGCTCAAGAAAATTTATTTGGGACGCTTTTCAGGTGCAAAACGGCAATAAAAAAGTTTGGGCAATGTCTTTTTACCCAAAAGAAGGCAACCCGCTATGGGGTGAAAAATCTACTTGGGTAGTAGCTCATACGCTCAATGTTTATTCTAAATATACTTTTGATTACCCCTATCCTGTGGCTATTTCGGTACACGGACCTGTTTTCGGTATGGAATATCCTATGATTTGCTTCAATGGAGGCAGACCTATTCCCGCCCCTGCTAATATTTCCAAAGAAGATGCAGAAAAAATCAAACAAGCCAATGAACGCATAAAATATTCAATGGTTTCGGTGATTATCCACGAAGTCGGACATAATTATTTCCCTATGATTGTCAATTCTGATGAAAGGCAGTGGTCTTGGATGGACGAAGGGCTCAATTCTTTCTTGCAGTTCCGTGCTGAACAAGAATTACCTGATGCCCCTTGGACAAAAGACCTCAAAAGAGACCCTTATCCTTCTCGTCGCGGTCCTGCCGCCAATATTGTGAGCTATATGAAATCCGCTCCCGACACCCAAGTGCCTATTATGACTAACTCGGAGCAAATCAAACAATTTGGCAATAATGCCTATGGCAAACCCGCTACTGCTCTGAATATTCTGCGTGAAACCGTAATGGGAGCAAGCCTTTTTGATTATGCTTTCAAACAATATGCTCAAAAGTGGAAATTCAAGCACCCCGAACCTGCTGACTTTTTCCGTACTATGGAAGATGCTTCAGGCGTTGATTTAGATTGGTTTTGGCGAGGTTGGTTCTACACCATTGATTTCTATGAGCCAAGTATTGAGGCTGTTACGCTTTACAAGGCAAAGTTTGTAGGCAATAACTCGTCTTCAACTGCTATATTCCCTGCCAAAGAACTCAAAACTGATGAAATGTTCAGACGCATTGAACAAATGGGTGTACGCCTTACTGAAAAGGAAAAAACTGCGGTAAGTCCTGAAAAAAACTTCTATGTTCTGAAAATTAAAAACAATGGAGAGCTTGTTATGCCTCTTATTGTTGAAATGACTTTCAAAGACGGCTCTAAACAAATAGAAAAATTCCCCGCCGAAATATGGCGTATGAACCATAAAGAAATTAGCAAACTCATTGTTACTGATAAAGAAGTAGTGCAGTTTCAGTTAGACCCCAAATTAGAAACTGCTGATGTAGAAACCTCTAATAATACTTTCCCTCGAAATGGCAATGTCAATAACAATAACTTTGAAAGAATAAAATCCGATAAACAATAAAGCAATAGCCCAAAATTTTTGGGCTATTCTTTTACAAAACAAAAATCGTGGTAAGAGCAAGTTTTGCAATAGGATTTCTTGATAGCTTCGGGTGCATTTTTTTGTGATAAAATTGCGGCAATATTAGCTATCCAAAACTCTACTTTTTGTCTATTTTCATCATTCAAGGCAGAAATTGACAAGGTTTTCCGAAGTTTAGGGTATTCCAAAATTCCTGTGGGGCTTTCTACACCATTCTGCTCCAAAACATACAGATAAAATTGTACTTGGGCAATATGAGCCTCCTCTAATTTATCTGACTTCTTGACTTCGTGAACAAGCCTATTCCGTGCATCATAGAAATCTATTTTTGCCGCAAGGCGAATGTCTTGATAAAGAGCTTTTACTTCTATTTCGGTGTAGCGTTCTGTTCTTTGAGTGTAGGTGGTTTCTCCAATCAGTTTTCCTTCATAGACAGTATCGGAGGTTTGTTCCATTGTTACATCGTGATAAAACAACCAAAGTTTTCTTTGACAAACAATGTTGTAGTTAACGTGAGTTAAGCGGCAATATCTTGAAAAAGTTCAAAATTTGTAAGTAGATTTTTTTCTTGAAAATCTCTAATAGTGGGCTTTTTATCTAGGAATTTGTAGGCAATAATTCCAGACCACAAATTGAC
>NZ_NKXO01000008.1 GCF_002843425.1 Raineya orbicola | reverse complement strand
AGCTCTGCTATTTTGACCTGTTTCAGACCTTCTTTCCGTAATTTGAAAACCATATCATATAAAATTGCTCTATCCATAATTTTCTCTTTTTTCTGCAAATATAAATCTTATTATTGATTATCTATAAAACTGAATGATGTTTTCCGTGTAAAAATCAATAACAATAAATTTATTTCTTTTTGATTTATTCTATTTTTTAATAGACGTTTTACTAAGTCTTTTGTTTTTTTGATAATTTCTGGGTCATTATAATCAAACAGTGTAATAAAATACTTTTCACGTGAGTCCAATTTACTCCATAACTTGATGCTGTCATAAACTTCCCTGTATTTAAACATCTCTACAAAACGGGTATCATCAGGAATACTCAGCTTATTAGGTCGTCTTCTATATCTTTTTTCTGTTTCTTGGATAACACTATCTCGGTATTGTGTGATAATGGAAGGAATTTGAACTAAAGAATCTACAACTTTGTCAGAACGCTTTCTTTTGTATAAAAATGACCAAATATCATCTTTAAGACGATTGGTATCTGCAATTATCTCTAAATAACGTTGCATATCTTTTCTTACCTCATGCTCAAAATACTCTCTTCTATCTACCAGTTTGAGAACATAAGATTTTAACTCTTTGTCGTCATACACACTTTTATAATTAAAATTCTCATATTCAAGTTTTTTTATTTTTTCTTCGGCTTCAAAAGGAGGATTATTCTTAAAGTAATGCAACATTTGATCTCGAGTAATGGAGGGTCGTTGCCCAATAACACTTTCGCAAGAAAGTATTATTAAACAAATAAAAGTGAAAACTATTTTCTTCATTATCTTGTAATATTTATTAATTGAATTTTAGGTTGTGGTAAAGATTGTATGATATTTTAGTAAAAGACAAAGAGGGAGTATTAAACATTCTAAAAAGTGCTTGATTACTCCCAAGCAGAAGTATTACAAACTTTCAACTTGGCAATTTGATAATTCGTGTTGTGATAATTACATCTAAGCAAAGCATCAAAAAACCTAAAAGCAGAGGGTAGTAGTATTTATTTGCCTCTAAGCTAATTTCTCGTTTATCTTGGAGTATTCCTTGAATTTCTTCCAGAGTAGCTCGGACTTTATCCATATCGTTTCGGATAGTTTGGTTTTCTTGGCTGATTTCAAAGTATTTACCTTCGGCTTGCTGAACAAAGTTTAGCAGATAATTACGATTTAATTTGCTAATAACTTTTTCTCCTTTGTCATTTTTCTTGAAACCTGTGGGAGTTAAAATAGGGCTACCTTTTTCCGAACCCACACCCACTACAAGCAGATGAACTCCCTTGCGTTTGATAGTTTGAGCCAAAACATTGATATTTTCACCCCAATCTTCACCATCGCTGAACAGCACAATAATTTTGGCTTTTTTATGAATTTGATCTTGGTTTTCATTCAAAAGTCCTTTTAGGGCGAGTTCCAAAGCATTATGAATTTGGGTGCTTGTATTTTTCATCATTTGAGCAGAAAGAGCTGGAATAAACACGTTTTGCAGAAGCGAATAATCTTTGGTAAGTGGGCAAAATTGATAGGCTTCTTGGGCGAAAACCACTATTCCCATACGTGCCTGCAAAGGAGTTTGCAAGAGGCTTTGTAGTTCAAATTTAACTTTTTCCAGTCTTGAAGGACTTACATCTTGAGCGAGCATTGAAGCGGACACATCTACTACAAACATTATATCTTTCCCTTGTACCTTGACTTGTTGCTTTTCTTCGCCAATGGTGGGTCCTAACATAGCTATTACAAACAAAGCAAAGTAAGCAGAGCGAAAGAGCATTTTAAGCCAAAAATATCTTCGTAAGGGCAAACCTAAAACTTTTGCCTTTCGGAACGAAAAAATAAAATACAAAATGTAAAGCAGAAAAAATAAGGCTACCCCGATAGCTTCAAGGTAGCCGAAATTTACGTAAAAGCTCAAAGATACGTTGGTTTAAGGGTTAGACAGCGGACAAAAAGACACAAGAATTTTAGTAGGCGATAATATTGATATCAATACCTAAAAAGTTTTTGTAATCTTCGGCTTCCTCGCGAATGTCTTCATCATCTTCGGGGTGCTTCCAGTTGATAGTTACATTTCCGCCACTTTCTTTGTAATCTTTTAGCAGTTTTACGATATCCAAGAAACATTTTGAAGAACTTGT
Source organism: Raineya orbicola (assembly GCF_002843425.1). Classification (GTDB taxonomy): domain Bacteria; phylum Bacteroidota; class Bacteroidia; order Cytophagales; family Thermonemataceae; genus Raineya; species Raineya orbicola. Next base: position 78,125 of record NZ_NKXO01000008.1, on the reverse strand, counting down.
ATTGTAATAAGTGAGGTCAAAGGTAAAATTGATAGGACCTTTTACCTCTTCGGTGTATTGTTTAAGCCAAGCAAGAATAGGCTTGTAGAAATCCCAAGTGTCTTCTAAATATGATTCACCCGCAATAGAACATTCGCCTGTGGAGGCATTGAAAGTAACTTGTGGCGTGAAATAGGTGCTTTTTACGCCCTCAATAATTAGATTTTCCATTGTTTTAATGTTTTTTGTTTAGTTTAAAGATTCTTCTTAACGCTTACAGATAGTGCAAAGAAAGATTTCTCTTCGTCAATATCCCTAAATTCAATAGAAATAGGTTGAGCAGAAGTGAGAGCCACTTGGATAAGCCCAATACCTGCACCCTTGCTGTTTTCTGTACTCATTGTACCTTGGTCTCTTTGCTCAAATTTCATTTTTCGTAAGGTTTCGCGGTCGGCGTTGTTAATCATTTCACACCTATCCCAGAGAATAGGAATCCATTTTTTATCTACAATGTTGCCTGTGGTAAGCGTATAATTTTCTTCATCTTGCGATAATACGATAGAGCCTATCCGATAGGTTTTACCGCCGAGTATAGTGGATTCTGACGAGTAAAAAAAGATATTTTGAGCAAGTTCCATAAAAATGGCATAAACTTTCTTACCCGATTTGGGGTCTTCGGCAAGGCGAGACTGTATCTCCTTACTTATTTCGTGAATAATAACATCGGACATAGGCCCCTTGTAAGAAATAAGGACTTCATCATCACTCATATTGACGTAATGATGAAAGAAGCTAAACTTTTTTGACATAACTATTTTCGTTTGTGTTGAAAACTAATTTTTATCCCCCCCAAAATATTTCTCTTCTATAATGTCAGCAACTTCGGCTACTTCCCATACAATATCTGCTAATTCTTCAATAGTTTTGATATGTTCGGCAATAGGACTTGCCTGTACAACTACGGTTTCACAAGGAGAACCATCGGGCAGTTTGTCTGCGGCAATCGTAATTGTAGAATAATGCCCATAGCCTGCTTCTTTCAAGAGATTGTACGTATCGGTAACACCTTTTTCGTATGTTCCACAACGGCTATTGAAATAAAAGTATTCTTTATTTTTGAAAGAGTCTTTTATTACCCACGCATATACATATTGGTAGCGACTTGAACCATCTTTGAGCTTAAAGGGAATATCTAAAGAATATACACCTGGGGAAAGTTCTTTGATTTGTGCATTGAATTTAGTGGCTACTTCTTTTATAGCTGTGTCAAAGTTAAGCATAAATTTTATACTTTTAGTTTAAGTCCTTTTGGCAAAAATACAATTTTTTGTAAAAAAACAAATTTTTTGTAAAAAAACTTTTTTTTAAGTTTGAAAGTAAATAAAATTAAAGACTTTTACAAGTATAGTTAAAAAAAGCAGAACTTTACGAAGTTTTTTATGGCAGATAAAAACATTTTTATCACGGGTATAGGTAAAGGCATAGGGAAGGCTACAGCTTTACTATTTGCTAAAAAAGGCTGGACGATTAGCGGTGTAGATATTGATGAATCACTTTTAGCAAAATTGCGTGAAGAAATTGGTGAAAAGACGCTTTTTTTGCAAAAAGCAGATGTATGCAGCGAAGTGGAGATGAAAGCTGTTTTTGAAAATTTGGCTTCGCAAACAAAAAATCGTCTAAATGTTTTAGTTAATAATGCGGGTATTTTGCGAATGGGCTTTTTTGAAAATATTCCGCTTACAGAGCAGAAAAAGATGATTGAAATCAACTTTTGGGGGCTTATCAATACAACTTATTGGGCTTTGCCTTTGCTAAAAAATACACCTCAGTCTCAAATTATCAATTTATCTTCGGCTTCGGCAATTTATGGAGTACCTGAATTTTGCGTGTATGCGGCAACCAAGCACGCTGTCAGGGGATTTACAGAAGGGTTAGAAATTGAACTTTCAAGGCTTGGTATTGGGGTTTCGGATATTATGCCCCCCTTTGTAAATACGGATATGCTTGGCAAAGCTACTTACAAGGCTTGGGCAGTGGGACAAATGGGCATACACGTTCAGCCCGAAGATGTTGCTGAAAAAATATGGAAGGCGGTTCATCAGCATAAAACGCATCACATTCTTACAGCCAAACTCAAATTGCTGAACTTTTTAGGCAACCTTTTTCCCTTTATCCGAAAACCCCTGATGAAAAAGCTCACAATGCCTCAGAACTCAAAAACTTAACTTTTGAATAAAATCTTGCAATTTCTCTTTTTCGCTATCCCAAAAAATTTGCGGATTGTAGTAAAAAGTTTTTTGTTGAAATTTTGAGAAATCAAATACTTCTTGCCAAGTTTGAAGTTTCCGAAAGTCTATCCAAATCACATACGGATAAGCATATTCTTTGAAAAAACTTTCCCAAACAGGATTTTTCTGTACTATTATCCATTTTTGCCAAGCCATAGCCTCATAAAATTTCGTAGGAATACGATTGCGATAAGCAAGATTTACTTGGTAAGGCATCAGCCAAAATGTACTTTCTGCAAAATTTTTCTGCAAAATTTCATAATCTAATGCTTTTTCAGAAATTTCTAATTGCAAAAATGATTTTGTTTCTTGAAGGCTTGTAAGTTTATTCAAAATCTCTTTACGACCGCATCTACCTACTATTTTTAGGACACTTTGGGGAACTAAAAAATGAATTCTTTCTACAAAATCAATAGCTTCCCAAAGTCCGTATTCAGGAGCAATAGTACCTGAAAGTAAAAAAATAGGATTGCTAATAATCTTTTCTTGAAAATTGATTTTTAGAACTTTATTTTCTAAAACTAAACATCGTTTTTTTACAAAACTTAATTCTAATTGATAACAGTTTTCTGCCAAAAAAAACGTATCAACTTGGGTAGCACAAAGTCTTTCAGCAAACCGAATACTATACGCTAATATTTTTCTAAACACTCGCCAAGTTTCGTAGGTTTGAGTATGTAAAATATTTAGGAAGTAATTTTCTTGTACATCATAAATTAAATGTAATTTTCTACCGAATAATTTTTGAAAAAATTTATACAAAACGCAAAAGGGTAGAAGCTCAATAGCTCCGCAAACCAGTATTTGAGGTTTGATTTTCCATAAATATTTCAAAATCAGAAAGCCCGCCCATAAACGTCGAAAACTATTGCGAGAAAAAGTGAAAATAGGATAGAAATGAATATGAGAACCAATGTTCTTGCTTTCTAAAATGCTTTGAGAACCAAAGCTAAAAACTTCAAAGCCATTTTCCCAAAAAGTTTTAGCGATTTTCTGAAAAAGCCGAATATCATCAGCAGGTTTAAGAACAGCTACAAAAGCGGCTTTATGCATATTATTGCAGAAAAAAATTATACCAAGACAAATTCAAATGATGAGGTTTGTAGCCCATTTGCCAAAGAACTAAAACCTTGAACACCAAAATTCAGACTTTCAAAGATTTTTTCAAAAGTTTTTTGCAATCATAAGAAAATCCGTATAAATTTGCGGGCAATTCAATGTTTTTAATTCATTTCTGCATACAAAATGGCAAATATAGGCAAAATTACCCAAATTATCGGACCTGTTGTTGATGTTAGCTTTTCAACAGAGGGTTCTACTTTACCCGAAATTTTGAACGCTTTGGAAGTAACCAAGTCCAATGGTCAGAAAGTAGTGTTGGAATGCCAACAGCACCTTGGTGAAGATCGTGTGCGTACTATCGCTATGGATAGTACCGATGGCTTACAAAGGGGTATGGACGTAGTAGATTTAGGACACCCTATCGCTATGCCCATCGGCGATGCTATCAAAGGAAGATTGTTTAATGTAGTAGGTGAAGCTATTGACGGCTTGCCCCAAGTAAATAGTGGCAAAGGGCGTTCTATTCATAGCAAACCTCCTCGCTTTGAAGATTTGGCTACTTCTGCCGAAGTGCTTTACACAGGTATCAAAGTGATTGACTTGCTTGCTCCTTATGTAAAAGGGGGTAAAATTGGGCTTTTTGGTGGTGCAGGAGTAGGTAAAACCGTACTTATCCAAGAACTTATCAATAACATTGCTAAAGCTTACTCAGGGCTTTCTGTATTTGCGGGTGTGGGTGAGCGTACGCGTGAAGGAAACGACTTGCTTCGCGAATTTATTGAATCCGACATTATTCGTTATGGTAAAGAGTTTAAGCACTCTATGGAGCAAGGTGGTTGGGATTTGAGCAAAGTAGATTTAGAAGAACTCAAAAAATCACAAGCTACACTTGTTTTCGGGCAAATGAATGAGCCTCCCGGAGCAAGGGCAAGAGTAGCTCTTTCTGGTCTTGCAATTGCAGAATATTTCCGCGATGGCGATGGACAAGGCAAAGGTAATGATATTCTGTTCTTTATTGATAACATTTTCCGTTTTACACAAGCAGGTTCAGAAGTTTCGGCTCTTTTAGGGCGTATGCCTTCGGCAGTGGGGTATCAGCCTACACTGGCTACTGAAATGGGCTTTATGCAAGAGCGTATTACTTCTACCAAACGTGGTTCTATTACTTCGGTACAGGCGGTTTATGTACCTGCTGATGACCTTACCGACCCTGCTCCTGCTACTACGTTTGCTCACTTGGACGCAACAACTGTACTTTCTCGTAAAATCGCCGAATTGGGTATTTATCCTGCCGTAGATCCTTTGGATTCTACCTCACGTATTCTTACGCCACAAGTACTTGGAGCAGAGCATTACAACACAGCTCAAAGAGTGAAAAGAACACTTCAACGTTACAAAGAGTTGCAAGATATTATTGCTATTTTAGGTATGGACGAACTTTCGGAGGAAGATAAACTCACCGTAAATCGTGCAAGACGTGTGCAGCGTTTCCTTTCACAGCCATTCTTTGTAGCACAACAATTTACAGGTTTGCAAGGAGAGTTTGTGAATATTAAAGACACTATCAAAGGCTTTAATATGATTATGGACGGAGAACTTGACCACCTGCCCGAAGCCGCTTTCAACCTTGTTGGTACTATTGAACAGGCTATCGCAAAAGGTGAAAAACTTCTTGCAGAAGCGAAAAAAGCCTAAAAAATACATACTCGGTTCGTAAAGTTTTTTGCTTTACGAACCTAAACCTCATTACTCAATACTCTGTACTCAATACTCAATACTCAAAAGTATGTATTTAGAAATCATTACTCCCGATAAAAAACTTTTTGCAGGCGAAGTTACGGCAGTTACCTTACCCGGCAAGAAAGGTTCTTTTCAAGTCCTTAAAGACCACGCTCCGCTGATTTCTACGCTTGAAAGTGGAAAAATTAGATATAAGACAGCTCAAGGTGAGCAAAACCTTGAAATTCTGGGTGGAGTAGCCGAAGTATTGAAAAATAAAATTTTGGTGCTGGTAGAAGGCTTGAAAAAATAATAGAAACGTCAATCATACAAAAAAGCGATAAGAGTTTTCTTTACTACTCTTATCGTTTTGTGTTTTTTGTATCTTTCTTAAAAGAGATAAGTATTTGTTACGTTCTTTTTTATAGTTTTTTCAAGTGATAAGAAAAGAGAGCTTAACCTTGTTTGTAAAATTTTTTCAAAAATAGGGAAAAGCAAGAAACTTGCAGATGTTAAGCAAAATCTTACATTGAAAGTCGGTAGGAAACAATTTGATTGACTTTTTCGTAAAGTTGTTGGGGGGTATAGGTTCGCCAATCAGGAATTTCTAAATTTCCTCCGAAATTGATGTACCAATCTATTCGGTATTTTTGCCATTCTTCATAAACAAAATCTCGGAAGTTGATAGCCGCAATCCAGCCTTCTTCTACATCTTCCAGCCACTCTTCGTAATAGCAATCATCAGAGCCGTGAAAATTGAGTACATTTTCGCCGATGAGAATAAATTTCTTTATGCCTTTTTTGAGCAGAGGATTGATGATATTCGTTTTAAGCGTCATTATATCATTTTCAATGGCATCGTTCCATTCGCCAATAAACTCAAAAATAGCAAATTTCTGTTTGTAATCGGCGAAAAGAATTTTCATATAAAGCGTAGGCGAACCCATATAATCCCAAGCGGGGTCTATGTAATAGCCGTAAATGGTATCGGAATATACATCTAAATTGTATTCTTTGCCAAAAAAAGGACTTTTCCTATCTGTAGCAGGATTGTAATACTCTAACCATCGCTCAAAAGGTATAATGGTGTGCATTTTTTTCAAGAAATCAATAAAAGTTTTTCCAGCACTCCTGTGCTATTTTGCCTTCAATTTGAGTGTTGCTCTGTTAAGATTATCTTGCCTAAATTGCCCTGAAAAGACTTTGGCTTTTTTGATAGGCAAACCATAACAATACAAAAAGCCGTCATACGAAGCTATCAGGAGTTCTAATTTTTTATCGCCATCTATATCAGCCAGCAAAGGAGTACATTCTGAACCTGCGGGCATTTTATAGCGTTCTAATTTACGAGTATTTTCATCATAAACCAGTAGTTCGCCCTTTTCCGTAGGAACGGCAATTTGCCAAGATTTTTTATGAATGATTTGTCCTACTACTGCCGAGGCAGTGATACGATTAGCAGGAAAAAATGTTTGAGCTTTGCTACTTACAATGCGAAATCCATAGCGATTTTCTTTTTCAATTTCTGCTTTTTGCAAATGGGCTATCCATAAGCCGTCATCATCACCCGACCACCAAGAACTGCCGATAGCAAGTGTTTCGTTAGGAGTAAGTGTTGCCGCCGCATACAATCCCGAAATAGCTCCACTGGGCAAATTCAAATCCAAGGCGTATAAGTGCTTTCCTTGCAAATCTATGTAATGCACTACTGAATACGTAGAAGCTACTACTATTGCTTTTTTTTCGCCTTTTTCTACTAAAATTGGTGAACTTTTTAAGCCTGTTCCCAAAGTATATTTCCAGATGATTTCGCCATTTTTCCCGTTCAAGGCATACAACAAAGATTCTCTATCAGTAGAAGTAGCATTCCAACCGCCACTAATTACATCAGGAATATTATCGGCATTTACATCAACACACAGAGGGCTTGTCAGAAATGCTCCATTGTCATTGGTCAGGATTTGCACCCATAGCGGACTGCCTGTTTTGCCATTTAGGGCTACAATACCCCTGCCTCTTACACTAAAAACAACATCATTTTCGCCGTCTTGGTTCAAATCTACTACCACAGGACAGCCTTCAACATTTCCCGTATTTTCAATATTTTCCAGAAAAGGAGCTTTATACTGCCACAAAATTTTATTTTGCGATATATCGTAAGCATAAAAATACCCTTCATCAGTACCAAAATAAAGTTTCTGTTCATCAATGGCAATTCCATTGACATCTAAATCGCTCATTTCTTTTTTCTGACCACTTGGAATAAAGGATTGAATTTTTTGTAAGATTTGTCCTGTTTTGGTATCAATGGAAAAAACCGCATCAAATTCATCTTGGGAGGTTTTATCCAAAGTATTACCATTAGAGCCAAGCCAAATTTTATTTTGATGCAGTAAAATGTTCGTTCGGTAGGTAGTTTGTCCTATGTAAGTTTTCCATTTGAGCGGGAAAATGCTTTCAATACTTGTTTGAGCAAGTAAAAAATGGCATTTCAAGCAAAGGAATATCAGGAGAATATTGATATTTTTTATCATTTTTTCGTATTTTGGCACAAATTAGTTTTTTTGTGAAAATTTGCCAAAAATTAGCTTGGGCTTTTTGTGGGATTTTCTTGGTGATACGCCTGCAAGCACAAGATTCTTTGCACTTGCTACCTTATTTTGAATGGAGCGGCGGTTTGCGATATGCTTATGCTTTTACGAACAATTGGGCAGTGCAAAGATTGCCCGATGAAACTATCCGCTACGAAAAGCAGGAAAGAAATAATTTTGGTATTGCCTTGCAAAGTAGGCTAATGGCTTCTAATGTATTGCATTTTTTGCAAATTTTGCCTGAAAACAGGCGTTGGCGAGTGGGTGATGTTTTCATAAGCGAACTACAAATAGGATTTTGCCGAAAGCAAATTGAACAGGAAAGCAAACTGATTTTGGGCTATCATTTTGGGATAGGCGTGGGGGCAAGTTATCAGGTAAATAACCTAAACGCAGTAGGTTTTTATCTTGTTCCTCTGAAATTTAGTAATGATGGGGTAAGTCCTGCTATTTCGGGGTCTTGGGTAGGGTTGCGTTGGGCAAATCCGAAAATTTGGATAGAAATGGGTTTGGAATCAAGAGATTTATCTTTTTTGGGGTATCTTGTGCCTGCTACGCTAAACCCGCGTCAATATTTTGGACAGGTAGTTTGGCAAAAAAAATGGGGTTTGCGTACCGAATGGGCTTACAATAACTTCAAAGATAAAATCTACGGAGGAACTTATGAAAATTTTTTCCTTGCAATTTTGCTATTTTATGGAAAATTTTTTTAGTAAATCATCAAATTCTTAACTGCAAAAAATGCCTTTATTTATGAAAAAAATCGCATTAACGCTTTTTGTACTTGCTTTTAGTTTTGCTTTTGCTCACGAGTTTTGGCTCAATCCTGATAGATTTTGGTATCGGAAGGGAGAAACAGCTACTATACTTTTGCAAGTAGGCGAAAACTTTCAAGGTGCAAAATGGAAAGGCACTATTACGCGTCTTACTTATTATTTTGATAAGCAAGTCAAAAATCTCAATGTAGTAGTAGATACTGCTACAAGGTCTTTTAAGATGAATACGGAAGGCGAAGGCACGCAGATGCTTGTTTTACAAAACAAACCCAGTTTTATAGAATTAGATGCTGAAAAATTTAATGCCTATCTTCAAGAAGATGGTTTGGAAGAAGTTTTAGCTTTTCGCAAAAAAAATGGTTTAGAAAAAACCAAAGGCAGAGAAATTTATGAGCGTTGTGCCAAGCTGATTTTTCAAGTAGGCGAAAAGAAAACAGGGCATTTCAAGCAAATCACGAACCTACCTTTGGAAATCATTCCTCTGCAAAACCCCTATGCAGTGCGTAAAGCACAGGCTATGAATGTAGGTTTTCGGATTTTATTTCAACAAAAACCGCTTGCAGGTATAAAAGTGCGTTTTTGGCAAAAAATTCAGGGGGAACTTTTCAAAAATGAGGCTATCAGTAACGAAAAGGGCGAGGTAAATTTCAAATTTGCTCCTTCGGGCAAAGTGATGATAAGTGCTGTAAAAATGATTGCCCACGATAAACCCCAAGAAGCCGATTGGCACAGCTATTGGGCAAGTTTGGTATTTGGCTATGAAAAATGAATGTATGCGTTATTTTTTGGTGAGCTACATTTCCGAAGAGGGCTATGGAAGCATTTGGTTTGAGCATTTGAGCTTTCCAAATTATGAGTGGCTTTGCGAAAAAATAACCGAAGGCAAAAGCCGAAGCAATGTAATTATTTTGAACATTTACGAGTTTCAAAATAAAAACGATTTTGATGATTTCAGAAAAGAAGGCAGATAAAATAAGCATTGAATTGTAATTTGCAGTTGTAAAAATAACAGCGTTTTTAGAACCATAAACTCAACACAAGTTATGAAAAAACTTATCCCACTCATCACAAGCATCATTTTATTTGTTTTTTTTCATTTTTCTTTGGCTCAGTCGGTCTATACTCCGCTCAATAGCGATTATTACCACCTTTTAGAACGTTATGAAATTCAGTCAGGCAGATTGTTTCAGGGGCTTCATTCGCATATAAAGCCTTACAAGCGTTCTGCAATTGCTAATTTCTTGCAAAAATTTCAGCAAGATAGTACGCAAAGCCTTTCCGAAGTGGATAGATTTAACTTGGCTTACTTGGAGCAAGATAATTGGGAGTGGCTTCGTAAAGATACTTCTGAAATTCCTCAAAATTTTTGGAAAAAGTTTTATCGTCAAAAATCTGATTTTTATCACGTGCAAACCCAAGATTTTGATTTACACGTAAATCCTGTACTTGCTTTTTCGGTCGGCAAGGATAACAATACGGATAAACTCACCTACCTCAATACACGTGGCGTGGAAGTAAGAGGTATGATTAGCCAAAAAATTGGCTTTTATACCTTTATGACGGATAATCAAGCCTCTTTTCCTAAATATGTACAGGCTCAAATCAAAAAATTTGATGCCGTTCCGCAGGAAGGGTATTACAAAGACGGCGACCGTGCCGAACCTACCGATGTAGATTTTATACACGCTCGCGGGTACATTGCTTTTCAACCTATCCGAAATATTGATGTGCAGTTCGGGCACGACCGAAATGTAATTGGTAATGGCTACCGCTCTATGATTCTTTCTGACTTTTCAGCCAATTATCTATTTCTAAAACTCAATACCAACGTTTGGAAACTCAATTACCAAAATATTTTTGCCCAAATGACCGCCCAGGTGCTAAACGCCGATGGTTTGCGTCCTAAAAAATATCTTGCCAAGCATCATTTGAGCCTGAATATTTCTCAAAATTTCAATATTGGCGTATTTGAAACCGTGATTTTTGGGCAAAGAGATACACTCACCAACAATAGCTTTGACTTGAACTACCTGAACCCCATTATTTTCTATCGTTCCGTAGAACAGCAACTCGGTAGCCCCGATAACGTACTTTTGGGAGCAGATTTTAAGTGGAATTTTGCCCGTAGTTTTTCGTTTTACGGACAATTTGTGTTAGATGAGTTTTTAATTCGTGAAATTCGTGCCAATCGGGGTTGGTGGGCAAATAAATATGCAGGGCAAATCGGCTTAAAATACATCAACGCCTTTACTATCAAAAATTTAGACTTGCAGGCAGAGTTTAATTTTGCACGTCCTTACACTTACACCCAAGATAATAATTTCAAATCCTATACTCATTATCAGCAACCGCTTGCACACCCTTTGGGAGCAAATTTTTATGAGTTTGTGGGCATTTTACGTTATCAGCCTCTTGCAAAGCTCAATTTTATAGGCAAACTCTTTTATGCCAATTATGGCTTGGATACAGACGGCTTGAATTGGGGAGGAAATTTGCTTTTAGATAATCGCACACGCGTACAAGAATACGGCAATAAAATAGGGCAGGGTTTGAATACCAAAACCATTTTTTTAGATGCTACACTAAGCTATCAGGCTTGGCATAATGTTTTTGTAGAACTGAAACAAGTTTTTCGCCGTAGCCAAAATGATGATGCTACAATGCCTTACAAAAACACTACTTTCACCTCTTTGGGCTTGCGAATGAATATCGCACCCCGATTGCACGAGTTTTAAAAGTTTTTTATTTTATTACTTGCACCCAACCTTTCAGTGTTTTTGTTGTAGTTTCGTTGCATATTTTACCTGTATATTCAATAAAATAATAATAGATATCAGCAGGAAAGTTAGAAGCGTCCCAACCTTTTTCAATTTGAGAACTTGCAAATATTTCTTTACCCCATTTATTGTAAATTTTTATTCTTGCTCGGATTACATTTTCTACCCGAGTAGGAATAAAAGTATCATTTATGCCATCTCTATTAGGAGTAAAAGCATTAGGCATTTCTAATTGGGGTTCATCGAATATTGATTTAGAATCTTCAAGAGGCAATGCAGAAGAGGGGACATTATTAAGCGTAAAATCGTGAGTATGCTCCCCCAAAAACAAACCTTTTTCTTGAAAATTACATAAAGGACTAGGATTATTAGGTTTCTCTATTGCCCCTAAATATTTACTACCATAAATAGACAAATAAATTTTGCCATCAGGTGCAAGTTGTAAAGCAAAAAAATTTAATCCCTCTCCAATAATTTGAACAGAGTCTAAAATATCATTAGCCCATAAATCTAATTGACAAAGATAAGAGGGCAAATTATTTACGAGAAATTTTGTTGAATAAGGAGAAGGAATCAAAGTAAAGTAGATAAACCTTTTATTCGGAGAAATTTCTAATCCGTAAATCCAATAATCTTCTAATTTTTGCATATAGCTAAATTTACTATTCAAATTCAGAGAGATAGGGCAAGATAGTTTACCAGTGAATTTATCAAACTTAAATATTTCAATAATTCTTTCCTGTGATAAAGCCACAGCTACCATACTTCCCTCAGTGCTAAATTTCATCTGACCTAGATTTAGTTTCCCCATTGTTCTTTGAAAAAAATCGATATAGTTGTTAAATTCAGAAGGATAAGGAATTTTGTTGGAATAAACATAGCCAATACTGGTTTTGACGCTATCAACAACTCCTTTTGAAGTTAGTAAATAAGCGATAAATCGATCGGTTAGCCATTCGTGGGAAAGTATCCAGTAGTATTCGTTATTTCCGTGATGTGTAGCGGCTAACTTGGTAACAACAGGCGGCTCTTTTCGTAGGTGTTTGAGCTTAGATACAGCATAAAGGGTGTCATTAGATATTCTAATGGGTAAATATTTTAATGATGAATTTACGATTTTTCCAAATTGATCTGTGGAAAATTCTGATGTCAGGAATAAATGAAATAAACCTTCTTTTTCAGAATCAGGGAGTAATATACTTTCTCCGACAGAACCTACAATGCCATTAGAAAGTATATTAAAGTACGAAGTATCTAAATGACCATAATTATTTCCCTGCTCGTTGTATATAGAAATCATACCCAAATGTGATGTTAATAGAACAGAATCATTTATTCTTGTTGTAGAAAAATTAGCACAACATAATACTGATGATGTCTGGTCTGCATTAATGACGAATGCTTGTGCATTGGGGATGAATTTTATTTTATTTATGAAAAAATTATCTGTACCACGATATCCCAATAACCACGTATCATACCTTTTATCTTGGGCAAATGTATAAATACAAAACAAAAAAAATTGCATAGTAAAAAACTCTTTCATAAGTTTAAATTTTTTTTTTGTGTAACTTTTTGCAAATTTATTGTCTTTTTTTTAGAATTGCAAAGTTTTTTCACTTAAATTTTTTACTTATGAGAAAGAAAAAATTGTTGTCAAATTGTTTTATAAATGCACATTATTGCATTGTTTTGTTCGCTCTAACTAGTCTCTCTCTCTCTCTCTCAAACCAGAAATTGTACTTTCTCAAGATTTGCAATGGGTGAGACAAATTGAGGGTAACTTACATTCTTATGTAGATGCTGTGAAGGTAACCTCTGACGGCACAACTTATGTGGTAGGTTCTTTCAATGGACCACATAATTTTGGTAATGGTATAACTCTTGCTCCTATCGCTCCTTTAAATGGTATTTGTTGTTTCCCAAAATTAGATGCATATATTGCAAAGTATCAACCTAATGGTGCTTGTGTTTGGGCTTTTAGGATTGGAGGAAACAAAAATGATATTGTTTATGATGTAGATACAGATGAAAGTGGAAATATCTATATTGTTGGAACTGCTGGTGATACAACTGGAAATGTTAGTTTTCAGCATAAAAATGGATTTTCTACTTATTCATTTCCTGCTAATAAAAACACAGCTTTCTTAGCGAAATACTCCCCTTCTGGCAATTTGATATTTGTTTATGTGTTTCCAAGCACAAATGATGCAGAAGATTTTCGTAAAGTAAAAGTATTTGGAGATTATGTTTATGCTGTGAGTAGTTTAAAACAGGTATGGTTAATTCGTTTAAATAAAAATATTGGGATTTCTGATGACCAATTCAGAATGCTTTTAACTGGCGACGGTACTGCAACAGGCTTTTCGGTAGAAAATGGTTCAATTTATGTTACAGGAAGGTTTAGTGGTACTGCTGACTTTGGTGGAGGAACTACTTTTAACTCTTCTAATGGAGAAAACTTTGTAGTGAGGTACAGAATACAAAATAATAAGCCTTTAATTATGTGGAAAAGACAGTTACAAGGTAATACATATGATTTAGATGTACTGGGAGAAAATTTGTTTGTGATTGGCAACACAAGCTCTGGGTTGCAAACAAGTATTTTGGGATACAATATTGATAATGGCAATTTACTTGCCAATTGGTCGCCTAAAATTATTGCTTCAAGTAATGGCTATGCAATTTTAGGGAATAGTAATAGGATAATCGTATCAGGAGTTTTGTCTGGTGAAAATGTAGATTTTGGAAATGGATATTTTCTTTCGTCTCCTCCTCCGCCGTCACAGGGTAGTCCTTATCCTTTCAACGGGTATTATGCAGAATATTTATTGGATGGTACTTGCGTAAATGCTCAATTGATACCTGTGAGTTTGCCTTCTGGTGGAGGTTCGGAGAGTTTTAGTTGGTGTTTAGCTCGAAATGACTCGCGAATTGTAGTAGGTGGACGTTTTTATGGAAATGCTAACTTTATCAGCTGTAATGGCAGTAACATCTCACTTTCTACAATGAATCCTTTTCCTAATGGATTTTTCGCCAATTATAGCCAAAAATATACTGGTTTTGATTTTGTGGAGATAAAACCGACGGGAGTAGCGAGCAACTTTCTTTGTAGCTCGCCCAAAGAATATAGTATTACCAATTTACAAGATGCAATTAGTTATACCTGGTCAGCTGGACCTGGAATAACTTTAACAAATGCTAACACACCGATTGTAACAGCTACCGCTATATCTGGATTTAGTGGAGAAAGTTGGATAGAATGCACTATTGTGGTGAGTAATGCTTGTTATGTAAATGTTAGTAGTTCTTTCAGAAAAAATTTATGGGTTGGCGTACCGAGTGATGTTTCTATCCCTGACAATACACCGCCGTATAACTATACTTTTTGCTCATCTACATTACCTAATATAATTACAATTCCCTTGATTTGTCAAGGAAGCCAAAATATTATAGGAACTCTAAATGGTAATCCGATTAGGTTTTTCAATAATGTTATACAAATAGACTTGCAAAACACTCCCATAGGCACATACACTTATCAAATTGTTGGTCAGAATTTCTGTGGAGTTTCTTCGAATGTAACAACAGTTACGATAATAATAGACAATTGCATTGAAAGACAAATCGTTGAAGTCTCCCCTAACCCAACAGATAGATTTTTAAAAATAAAAGGAGAGTTCAAAGACTACAAAATTATTGATAAATATGGCAGAACTTTGATTGAAGGCAATGCTGAAATGCTAGATTTACAAAATTTGGAAGAAGGTATCTATTTTATGCATATTAAAGACAATAAAAATGAAGAAGCAGTGATGAAAAAAATCGTTGTAAAGAAATAACAAATTGCGTTAGTGCATTTTCGCTCTTTTCACCATATACGCATACAAAACCTCTTCAAAAGGGCGGGCAATATCTACTTCAATGAAGTCTATTTTGTATTGCCCGCACTTCATTTTAAGCTCGTGTGAAAATTGCAAGATTTTTTCTCTGTAAAAATCCTTAACGGCTTGTGGTTGCAATTTCACTTTTTCGCCTGTTTCTAAGTCAATAAATTCATAAGGGCGATTTTCAAAGGCAAAATCTTTTTCAGTGGCTTTATCCGTAACGTGAAAAAGAATTACCTCGTGATTTCGGTGTTTGAGATGTTGTAGAGCCGTGAGCAATTCTTGTGGGTTTTCTACATCTTCAAACATATCACTAAATATAACTACTAATGAACGTCTATGAATTTTTTCTGCGATTTCGTGTAAAACTTTGGTTGCCGAAGTTTTTTGCAAATTGCTTTCTGCATTGAGCAAATTTTGAAGCAAAAGAAAAATCTGATGCAAATGAATTTGCGTTGATTTGCAAGGGGTATGTTCAAGGATTTTATCGTCAAAAGTAGCAATGCTTACGGCATCACGTTGTTTTTGGAGCATATAAGTAAGTGCCGCCGTCGCCATTACCGAAAAAGTCAGTTTTCCTTTTGTGGCTTTGGGGTAAAACATTGATGAGGAAACATCTAAAAGTATCTGACAACGCAAGTTCGTTTCCTCTTCATAGCGTTTGATAAAAAGTTTATCTGTTTTGGCAAAAACTTTCCAATCTATGTGGCGTGTGCTTTCGCCTGTATTGTAAAGCCTATGTTCGGCAAATTCTACCGAAAAGCCGTGAAAAGGAGAGCGATGCATTCCTGTAATAAAGCCCTCTACGAGCTGTTTGGCGAGCAGTTCTATATTTCCAAACTGACGAACTTTTTCAAGCGTGAGTTGCATAAGTTTTCAAAATGGCAATTTATGAAAAATCTGACAAAAATCAACTTTCTTGCTTGCGGTAAGCATTGTTTTCTTTTACAAAAAAACTCTTTTTCGCTGAAAAAAGTATGCTTATGGATGCACAAAGTTTAGCTTTACGCCCTCGTTTTCGTTTCAAGAGCGAAATGAGCCGAAATGAAATCATTGAGAAGTTCCGAAAAGAACTCAACGAAAACAACCCCGAAGGTTTTACAGGCGTATTGACAGATTTTCACATTCAAATTCGCTTTCCTGCTCACAAACATCGCCTCTGGACGCCTTATATGGAAATTGGATTGGAAGAAAACTTACAAGACAAAACCACTCTGGTGCGAGTATTACTCACGCCTGTTTCGCCTATATGGACGCTTGTGGCTTTTTTGCTCATAGTAGCCTCTACAAGCATATTTATCAGCTTGATGCTCGGCATTTCACAAATAATGATAGAACAAGAGCCTTGGGGGTTTTATGTAGCAGGGTTATGCACTTTAATTTTGGTAGGTTTGTACCTTATAGCCCGCCAAGGACAAGTATTAGCTCGTAAAGAAATGCCGATACTCAAAAAATTTGCCGACCAAGTTTTTGAGTGCGATTGCCTGATGAAGGCTTCTTAAATCAGAGCAAATCTTTCGGCAAAAAGTGAGTAAAAGTATCACCTCGCAGTCCTAAACGGATAGTTTCCACAGAAATCACTTCATTGGGGGCAATGTTGCCTAAATTGACATTAGCTCCCAAAAGTTTCACAAACCACACTTGTTGGGATTTTTGAGGAGCTTCCCAAATGATTTTTTCCGAAGGAATAGTATGAATAATTTCCTTCACAAGTCCCTGACGCACCTCTCCTGAATCGCGAAATAGCCCCACCGTTCCTGATTCACGTGCTTCTCCAATCACTTTCCAAGCACCTGCCTGCAACTCAGCTTGCATAAGCTCTATCCACTGGTAAGGGGCTAATATTTTTTCAGCATCTTTGGAACCTACTTCTGAAAGCACAATTACCTGTTTGGAAAGCTCGTTGATATACTTACATTTTTCTTCGTGAGGCAATTCAATAGAGCCATCGGAAACTTCGGCATAGGGCATTTGGTATTTATCTAAAAGTTTCTGATAATCAGCGAATTGCTTGCGAATAATAAAAGCCTCAAAAAGCGTTCCGCCGAAATACGTAGGAATACCCGCCGATTGATAAACTGCTAATTTTTCTTTCAGATTAGCCGTAACATAGGAAGTAGCCCAGCCGAGCTTTACCATATCAATATAGTCGCCTGCTACTTCAAGAAGGTCTTCCACCTGTCTGACACTCAAGCCTTTGTCCATTACCATTGTCAGACCTACTTGGCGGGGTTTCTGAGTACGTTCAGGAATGTGATGCAAAGAATAGTGCATAAAATAATTGGTTGGTTGAAGCATAAGGAATGGTTATGGTGTTTTATTCGTTTTTGCCAATAATTTTCATCAAGGCATTCACATCTTGCCGAACTGAGCTATCTACTTCTATCAAGTCGCTGATGGTTTGGATTGCGTGAATAACGGTGCTGTGGTCTCTGCCGCCAAAATGGTAACCAATTGCCTTCAAGGAAAGTTCTGTATATTCTTTGCAGAGATACATTGCGATTTGGCGTGCTTTGACAATATTTTGTGTTCGGCTCTTGCCTTTGATATCTTCTTCTTTGACATTAAAATATTGACAAACCGCTTTCTGTATGTTTTCAATATCTACATCAGCCGTTTCGGGACGGCGTTCATCTACTTTTTGGATAATGTGCTTAATGGTTTCGCGAGCTAGTTGCAAATCAATTTCTCGGCGTTCCAGATTAGAGCGTGCCAGTAGCGAAACAATCACGCCTTCAAGTTCTCGGATATTGCTATCAATGTTATGAGCCAAATATTCTACTACATCGTAGCTAATTTCAATCCCTTCATTTTGCAATTTTTTCAGAATGATAGCTACTCTTGTTTCAAAATCGGGTTGTTGCAAGTCGGCAGTAAGCCCCCATTTGAACCGAGAAAGAAGTCTATCTTCCAAACCTTGCAATTCTTTGGGAGGGCGGTCGCTGGTCATTATGATTTGCTTACCGTGCTGATGCAAATGATTAAATATATGAAAAAACATTTCTTGGGTTTTTACCTTGCCCGCCAAAAACTGCACATCATCAATAATCAGCACATCTATTTGCAGGTAGAAGTTGGTAAGTTTTTGGATTTTATCGTTCTTGATTTCATCAATAAATTGATTGACAAACTTTTCGGAAGAAACATACACCACAATTTTTTCGGGCGAATTGAACCTAACGTGATTAGCAATTGCCTGAACCAAGTGTGTTTTTCCCAAACCCACCCCTCCATAGAGCATCAATGGATTGAAAGCCGTTACCCCCGGCTTTTTGGCAACAGCAAGCCCTGCGGCACGAGCCAAGCGGTTACAATCGCCCTCTACGAAATTATCAAAGGTATAATTTTCATTGAACTGAATATCCCTAAAAAAACTTTCATACTCTTTCAAGATTTGCATTTTTCTTTTCTGCAAATCGGGGTTTGTTTTGTTTTCAAGGGGTTTGATATCCAATTCAATTTTGGTATTGGGCACGGTCATTGTTTTGGGCAAGCTCTGGGCATTGCCTTTATCTACCACCACCGAATATTCCAACTTCCCCTCGGGACCTAACTCTTTGTCTATGGCTTTTCGTAAAATTTCTAAATAGTTCTCTTCTATGTATTCGTAATAAAAGGGGCTAGGTACCTGAATAGTAAGGGTATTGTTGTGCAAACTCAAAGGAACAATAGGCACGAACCACGTGTTGAAAGTGTGTTCGGGCAGAGAACTCCGTATAGTTTTCAAACAATTTTCCCAAACACTCTTACAATCTTTATTCATCGAGGGATAATTATGAGTTGTAGTTTTAAGCACGGTAAAAAGAATTATAAAGTTTTTGACAAAAACAACCTACACCTTTTCTAAAAAGGGTACAAAGCGTTCAGTTTTTATATGTTTTTAGTGGAGTAAGGGGTACAAAAGTGCTAAAAAAAACTGAGAGCAAAAAAGGAAATTAAAGGAAAATTTGCAAGAAAAAACGCAAAAATCTAATTTTCACACCATTGAAATTTTGTAAGATTCCTCTTAACGATGTGGTTTTGCTTGTAATGAGAAAATACAGAACTTTCCTAAACTTTATCCAGCAAATAAGCTATTTGTACGATAGGGAGATACAAGAATGAACCAAACATAATTCGCAGAGCCGAACGTGGCGTTTGGTCTTTCATCAAGGCAAAACTTTGAGCCGCAAACAGGCAACCCGCCGCCGTTACCACAATTGCCGATTTGATACCTGTAAGTCCGAACAAAGCGGGTAGCAAGCTGATTGGTATTAAGAAAAGGGTATAAATCATTATTTGAATAGCCGAATTGAGGCTTCTACCTTCACGCGAGGGGAGCAAGCGAAATCCCGCCTTCTGATAATCTTCATCTAAAACCCAAGCAATTGCCCAAAAATGAGGAAATTGCCAAATAAACTGCACTGCAAAGATAATCAGAGCCTCAAAAGAAATTTGGTTGGTTGCCGCTGTCCAGCCCAAAAGCGGAGGCAAAGCTCCAGGTATTGCCCCAACAAAAACAGCAAAAGAGCCTTTGCGTTTGAGTGGCGTATAGACAAAGCCATACAAAAAAACAGAAAGCAGTGATAAAAGTGCTGTAAGTGTATTGGTAAAGGTTGCTAAAAGTGTAATGCCTACCAAAAGTGTAAATATAGTAAAACGAATAGCTTCGCTTATCTGCAAAGCACCCAAGGGCAAAGGACGATTTTGGGTGCGGGTCATTATTTTATCCAAATCCTTTTCTAAAATCTGATTGATAGTTACCGAAGCCCCTGAAACTAAAAAACCGCCCAAAGTAAGTGCCAAGAAAGCAATCCAATCAAAAGGGGGAGTTTTTCCGAAAATATATCCGAAAGATGCCGAAAAAGCTACCAAAAACGACAAACGAGGTTTCAAAAGTAACCAATAAGCCTTCGTTTTGCTGATATTATAGGTTTTCGGGGTAGATACGCTCAACATTCCTGCTTAAAAATTTGTGGCAAATATAGCAAAAAACTTCTAAAAACTTCTTTTTGTTCCTTTTCTCTGTAAAATTTTACTTTGTTTTTCAATCTTAAAAGTTTTACTTTTGCCTCCAAAAAACGACTTATTACGCCTTATGACTTCCCACGAAATTCGCCAGCAATTTTTAGATTTTTTCAAAAATAAAGGGCATCTGATTGTCCCTTCGGCTCCGCTTGTACTCAAAAATGACCCCACTCTGATGTTTATCAATTCGGGTATGGCTCAGTTCAAAGACTTTTTTTTAGGTACTAAACCTCCTATTGCCCCTCGTATTGCCGATACGCAAAAATGTCTGCGTGTAACAGGCAAACACAACGATTTGGAAGATGTAGGACACGATACCTATCATCATACTTTATTTGAAATGCTCGGTAATTGGTCTTTTGGCGATTATTTCAAAGAAGAAGCCATTGCTTGGTCTTGGGAGTTGCTTACCGAAGTTTACAAACTCCCCAAAGAAAGGCTCTACGCCACAGTTTTTGAGGGCGATGAAAAAGAAAACCTCCCCAAAGATACCGAAGCCTACGAGATTTGGAAAAAATATTTGCCCGAAGAAAGAATTTTGTTTGGTAGCAAAAAGGATAATTTTTGGGAAATGGGCGAGGTAGGTCCTTGTGGTCCTTGTACGGAAATTCACATTGATTTACGGGAAGAAGCAGAAATTCAGAAAATAGCGGGCAGAGAGCTGGTAAATAAAGATAATCCGCTCGTCATTGAAATATGGAACAATGTTTTTATGCAATACGAACGCAAAGCCGATGGTTCGCTTGTACCTTTGCCTGCCAAACACGTAGATACAGGTATGGGCTTTGAACGGCTTTGTATGGCTATTCAGGGCAAAAAATCAAATTACGATACCGATATTTTTCAGCCTATCATCTCTTTTGTAGCTCAAAAGGCTCATACCACTTATGGCAAAAGCAAAGAAACAGATGTGGCTTTGCGTGTAATTGCCGACCATATCCGAGCCGTAGCCTTTACCATTGCCGATGGGCAATTGCCTGCCGCTACGGGTGCGGGCTATGTGATTCGCCGTATTTTGCGTAGGGCGGTGCGTTATGGGTATTCGTATTTGGGTTTCAAAGAACCTTTCTTTAATGAAATTGTACCGCTTTTAGCTTCTCAATTTGAAAACGTGTTCCCTGAACTCAAAGCCCAAGAAAAATTTGTACAAAATGTGATTTTAGAGGAAGAAAAATCATTCTTGCGAACTTTGGAAAACGGCTTGCAAACCCTTTCGCAGGCACTTGCCAAAAATGAAAATTTGAAAGAAGGAAAGGTTTTAGAGGGAAAACTCGTTTTTGAGCTTTACGATACTTACGGCTTTCCTGTGGATTTAACAGCTCTGATTGCCAAAGAAAAAGGGCTTTCCATTGATACACAAGGCTTTGAAAGAGAGTTAGAAATTCAGCGAGAACGCTCTCGCAAAGCACAAGCCCAAGAAGCCTCAGATTGGGTGATACTTGCTCAAAATCACGCTGATGTGGAGTTTATTGGCTATGATTATGCACAAAGCACTGCTAAAATTTTGCGTTATCGTAAAGTAAAAGAAAAAAATAAAACCCTTTATCATTTCGTATTGGATAAAACGCCTTTCTATGCCGAAAGTGGTGGGCAAATAGGCGATTCGGGGACTTTCACCATATCCAACACCCAAGAAAAAATTTTCATTCAAGATACCAAAAAGGAAAATGACCTTATCATTCATATCTCTGAGGACAAACATTGCGAAAAATTTATTCAAGTTTTAGAGCAAAACCCCAATACAGAGGTGATAGCTCAAATTGATGAACCGAAACGACTGCTTACTCGTAAAAATCATTCGGCTACGCATTTGCTTCACGCCGCTTTGCGTAAAGTTTTGGGCAATCACGTACAGCAAAAAGGTTCATTAGTGAGCGATAAGCTCTTGCGTTTTGATTTTTCGCATTTTGCTAAACTTACCGATGCCGAAATTGAGCAAATTGAGCGGATAGTCAATGAAAAAATTCGCCAAAATATCACTCTTGACGAACGCCGCAATGTTCCGCTCAAAGAAGCTACCGAAAAATTAGGTGCTACGGCTCTTTTTGGTGAAAAATACGGCGATTTTGTGCGTGTCATTACTTTTGATGAAACCTTTTCTCGTGAGCTTTGTGGGGGCACTCACGTGCTTGCTACGGGGGAAATTGGATTTTTTAAGATTATTTCAGAAAGTTCTATTTCGGCAGGAGTAAGGCGTATTGAAGCCATTACGGCTTTGGAAGCTGAAAATTGGGTGCGTAACGAAGAAAAACTTTTGGAACAAATTCGTGAAATGCTCAAAAATCCCAAAGATTTACTGAAAGCTGTTCAGCAACTTAATGAACAAAAAAATCTACTTGAAAAGAAAGTTGAAAGTTACGAGCAAACACAAGCCCAAGCCGAAAAACAGAGAATTTTGAAAGAAAATTTACAAAAAATTGGTAGTATCCATTTGCTTGTTGCTCAAATTCAGGTGGCAAATGCAGATTTGATGAAACAAATTGCCTTTGAACTCAAAAATCAGATAGAAAACTTGGTGGCTGTTTTGGTGGCAAACATTCAAGAAAAACCGCAAATCGCTGTAATGATTTCTGAAAATTTGGTACAAGAAAAGGGATTAGATGCCTCCAAAATTATCAAAGAACTTGCCAAAGAAATTAGAGGCGGTGGTGGAGGGCAAAATTTCTTCGCCACAGCAGGAGGTAGCGATAGTAGTGGAATTAGCAAGGTGCTGGAAAAAGCTCCAAAACTCTTATCTTTATAGATAAAATCTATCAAAACAATAGAAAAAATAATTTTCTAAAACACAGAAATACCTGTTAAATTTGTTGATAAATAAATGTAAAAACATATTTATATGGAAGCACAAGAAAAAGTTTATGCAATGCCTCGTATAGGCGATAATGCCCCTGATTTTGAGGCAGTAACCACTATGGGAAAAATCAAATTTTCTGAATTTGCCAAAGGTAAATGGGTGATTTTATTTTCGCACCCTGCGGATTTTACGCCTGTATGCACTACTGAAATGAGCGGATTTGCTCAACGCAAAGCCGAGTTTGATGCTCTCAATACCGAACTTATTGGCTTGAGCATTGATAGTATCCATTCGCATCTTGCTTGGGTAAATAATGTACGCGAAAAAACAGGTGTATATTTCAATTTCCCTATTATTGCCGATTTGGATATGAAAGTTGCCAAACTTTACGGAATGTTGCAACCCAACGAAAGCGAAACCGCCGCAGTAAGAGCTGTTTTCTTCATTGACCCCGAAAAGAAAATCCGTCTGATTATGTACTATCCTTTGAGCGTAGGACGTAATATGGACGAAATCTTGCGTGCCTTGAAAGCCCTTCAATTTGCCGATAAGCACAAGGTAGCTATTCCTTTGAATTGGCAACCCGGCGACAAAGTGATTGTGCCTGCACCCAAAACTCTTGACGAAATGAACGAACGCCTCGCCAATACCGAATACGAAGTGATTGACTTCTATCTTTCTAAAAAAGTAGTGAAAGAGTAAGAATCACGGCGAAGGCTTTACACTTTACTAGTAAAGCCTTCTTTTTTTTGCGATTTTAGTCTTTTGTAGCTCAGGTATTGCCAAATTCTTTCGTGCAAGTAGTACAAAAAGATTTTGGAAAAGAATTCTACCGTTCCAATTTGGAGAGCCCAAATAAGTTTTTTAGTAAGGAAAAACGAAATAATCATAGTATCCAGTGTTCCTACTATACGCCAACTAAAAGCCTTCACAAAACTTCGGGTATGGCTTTCGGTGTTTTCCTTTTTACCCCAAGCTATTTTTTCCCAAGTTTTTTCGTGCAGATAGTACAAGAGGATTTTACTGGCAAACTCAATAACACTTATCGCCGTAGCCGTAGGAATATTTTGGGTAAAAAGCCAACCTACTACAAAGGTATCTACCGAACCCGTAATTCGCCAACTGATTGCTTTTGCTAAACTTCTACGCATTGCTCAAAAATTGGCTTCAAAGATAGCGAAATTTTGAATTTCTCTATTCTCCTGCTTCTTGCTTCTTGTTTCTTGTTTCTTGCTTCTTGCTTCTTGCTTCTTGTGTCTTGCTTCTTGTTTCCTGTTTCCTGTCTCCAAATTTAATACATTATCGTCAGCGTACCTTTGTAGGTGGTATTTTGGTAGTCAATGAGGTAAAAATATACGCCTGATGGTAGGTTTTCGCCATTCCAACGGAAATTTTTGTCAGAAGACTCAAAAACCATTTTGCCCCATCGGTTGTAGATTTTGATAGAAGCAAAGCGGTAAAAGCAATTTTCTTCGGGCAAATTATGCAAGAAATATTCATCATTGATGCCATCGCCGTTGGGGGTAAAAATATTGGCGGGCAGAAATTCGCTCAAATCCACGGGTTTATCTTCTAAAATGAGCTTAAAAGAAACTTTGGTATTGCTTTCATCGCATTCGTTGTTTTTTTCTCGCAAAATAAAATCAATATCATAATTTTGTACTTCACCATTTTGGCTAATGGTTCGGCAGTCGGGTTGCCAACGGAATTTTGAAACTAAATAACCATTGCGGCGTATGCTATCTAACAAAGTAAAACCCAAAATATTGGTAGTATCACCATTGATAAGCATTTCTAAAACGAGTTCGTCATTATTGGCATCAGTTCCTTGAAAAACTATTTCAATCAGTTCTCCTACCTGAACCCGAATTATTTTTTGGGCAATATTGACATTTGGGGTGCTTTGCAAAATGTTTAGGATAGGTGGGGCATTATTTTTCGGCAATACACGAAGTTTTACACGAAGCGTATCGGCACCAGGGCGTGGGCAAGCATCATCTTGTACAATGACTTCAAACACAAAAATATCGTCAGCATTTCGGCTGTAAAGGCACTTTATCCAACAAAACTCTACAAAAGCGACCCCTTGTCCATTGGTTCGTGTAGTGGTTACCTTGAAAGGATTGCTACGGAAGTTAAAATTACCGCTAATTTTGCGGGCTGTAATTTTGCTGATATTTTCGTTGGGG
This sequence comes from Raineya orbicola, assembly GCF_002843425.1. Taxonomy (GTDB): domain Bacteria; phylum Bacteroidota; class Bacteroidia; order Cytophagales; family Thermonemataceae; genus Raineya; species Raineya orbicola. The sequence continues at coordinate 53,056 of NZ_NKXO01000008.1, read as the reverse complement.
CTATCAGTAATTTTGAAATTAAAGCACAAATTGGCATCATTGCTGGCATCAATGGTGAGCGTATCGCCTTCTACGTAGTTTTGAGAAGGGTTATTGGGCAAAGGTAAAGATACCGTAGGGGGCGAGTTAGTTCTACATTCACGCACCAAAAACTGAAACTCTCGGCGACTTTCGCCTATTTTTACACCTCCTCTGAATTCTTCGCAACGAATTGCAAACACAAAAAGCCCTGTTCGGTTCGGATTGACACTCAAAGTGCCATTGTTGCTATCAATGCTTAATGGCATACCTACACTGCTGGTAATGGCATTGCTAGCCGAAAATCCTGGAAGCCAATTGATAGTAGGTGGTGGAAAGCCATAGGAAGATGGCACTCCCGAAGCAAAAGGATTCGGACTGCTACTGCTGGAATAGCCATTGAAGGGGGTAACCATTGAATAGACGAGCTGGTCGCCATCGGCATCGGTAGCTGAAAAGTTGGTTGTAACAAAATCTTGTCCTAAACATAAATAATCGCCATTGGGTATGCTAAACGCAGGAGAGTTATTGCGAAAAGCAGAGCCACCAATGTTGATAGCAGGAAACCATAAATAAAACACGCTACCTGCCGCTCCGGGGTTGGCTATATTACTGATGACGTTGTTTCGGCAACAACGTTCCCAAATGGCATAGTAGCCTTGGTCGTCGTTGTAGTTCGTAGGCGATAAATCCACATCAAGGCTGTAGCGTATCAGGCGAGTTCGCAAAAATTGGCTTTGACAAGCATCATTTTGGTATTGCACTTGCGTCTGTGAAGTTTTGGGTAAGGTGAAACTTTGCACCAATGTATTATTACGACGCCTGTAAATCCCTAAAATCACATTGGCATCTTCGGCTTCTTGGTTACCATTGATTTCATCAAAATATAAATTAACAATAAATCGGTAACGATTGCCCGAGCCTAAATACTGCATTTGCACATCACCGCCTACAATATGAGTGGCAAAATTGATTTGCACAAAAGAAAAGCAAATGAGTAGTATGGTATAAATTTTTTTCATAGAAAATGCTAATCCAAAGAGTTAATAATTTTTACTTGCTTGAAAAGTCTTGTTTTCCGTTTCTTGCTTTTATACGAGGTTGTTTAGGATTAAAAAAAGATTTCCGAATTTGTCGTTCAAAATCAAAATATTCTTTTATTATACCTGATAAACCGCCCCTTAATTCCCTCTTTGGAAAGGAGGGGAGATTACATACTCCTAAAATTTTGATTTTTAGGAGCTAAAACTCCCCTCCTCAACGAGGAGGGGTTGGGGGTGGTGTTTTTAATTCTAAACAACTGCACTCCCCAAAAAAGTAAAACTTTCACCAACAAATGTAAGATTTTTTATAGAAAACCCCAATAATTTTTGTAAAAAAAGCGTTTAAGATTTGAAAAGTTTGCATAAAATTTGTAAGATTGCAAAATAAACTTTTGTACTATGAAAAAAGTTATTCCTATTGTTTTATTTTTTGTTTTGAACGTATTGTTAGCTTGTGCGAGCAAGGTTGTAGAAATTACCCCTCCGCAAACAGGTAAGCTCTTTGAAAATCATCAGATAAGTGTTTCTTTACCTTATCCGTATCCTGCCAATGAGAGTGTAACTTTTCAGTATCAGCTTTTTCAGAATGTAGAAGCTCGCATTGTTCTCTATGATGTTTTAGGCAATGAAGTAGCTTCCTATCGTCTTTCCGCTGAAAATAATCGTTTGAGCATTTCTACCGCCGAACTCAAAACAGGTATGTATCTATACAGCCTTGTTTTGGAGGGCAAAAACGTGGCTACCAAAAAATTACTTGTTAGTCATTAAAAAAGTTTCTATCTTTGCACGAATTTTTATTTAGCGAAATTTCTATGAAAAAATTTTTGGTTACTTTGCTGATTTTATCAGCAGGTTTGTTGGGAGCTTGTAGCAAATTCAATAAAATTCGTAAAAGCAAAGACCCAATAGAAAAGTACAATGCCGCTATTGAATACTACGAAAAAAAATCTTACGACAAAGCTCTGATTTTACTTGAAGAAACCGAACCTTTATTAAGAGGTAAGAAAGAATATGAAAAGGCTCAATATCTGATGGCTCAGGCTTATTTCAAGAATAAAGAGTACGAAATGGCATCTTATACTTTCAAACGTTTTTACGAAACCTATCCGCGTAGCGAATGGGCTGAAGAGTGTTTGTATATGCACGCTTTTTCGCTCTACAGCCAATCGCCTGAAAGTGAGTTAGACCAGAAGCCTACTTTGGAGGCGATTCAGTCTATTCAGAGATACCTAAATACGTATCCGCAAAGCTCTAAAACCGAAGAGGCAAACAAAATCATTGAAGAATTGCGTAGCAAATTGGAAAAAAAGGCTTACGAGCAGGCTCTTTTGTATTACAAAAACAGCAATTACAAAGCCGCTATCAAGGCAATGACTAATTTTCAGAAAGATTTTCCCGATTCGGCATATATGGAGGAAATTTTATACAAACGCATTGAATGTGCTTACAATTTAGCTCGTGAAAGTATTTTTAGTAAGCAAAAAGAACGATTGCAAGAAACCTTAGAGCTTTGTGATGAATACAAGGACAAATTCCCTCAAAGCAAGTATTTGAAAGAGATTCAAGATATTTCTGCTTTGGCAACTCGCCAAATGGCTGAATTGAATAAAATTGATAACCAACAGCAAAATTAACTCAAAATACCTCTATTCCCCCTTCTCCAAAAGAGAGGGCTGGGGTTTTCCCCCTCTCCTTTGGAGAGGGGTTTGGGGTGAGGTATTTCCCCTCTCCTTTGGAGAGGGGCAGGGGGTGAGGTAAAAAACATTAACTCAAAAAACATATGAAACTAAAAAGCAAAAGCAACGGTGTTGCGAAAAATCAAGTTGTAGAAAAAAGCGAAAAAAAGCCTCTACCAAGCAATATTTCGGCTTCGCTGATTACACGTGATATGCGTGAGATAACCCAAAAAACGGGTAATGTGTATGAGTCGGTGTATATTATTGCACAAAGGGCAAAGCAGATTGCCGCCAAAACCAAAGAAGAGCTTACTGCCAAACTCAACGATTTCTCCTCGCCTATTGATAATTTAGAGGAAGTTTTTGAAAATAGAGAGCAGATAGAAATTTCCAAATTCTATGAAAAAATGCCCAAACCTACTACCATTGCTACGGAGGAATTTCTGGAAGATAAGCTCGCTTGGAAATATCCCGAAGAGATAGAAAATTAAAATTTTCAAAATAACTTGTTAGAACCTGTAAGATTTTCTTACAGGTTTTTTGTATTTTTGGGGACTTACAAGGGCAGGAGCAGTTAAGATTAAAAAAAGCCACGAATGCACGAATGTTTTTGATTGGATTTTTGAGTTTTTAGTTCTTAAATCTTTTTTACCTTCTTTATAAGGTGAGTTTCTCTCCCTCCTCTCCTTTGGAGAGGGGTTTGGGGTGAGGTATTTCCCCTCTCCTTTGGAGAGGGGCAGGGGGTGAGGTTAAAACCTCTGATTTTGAACACCTTACAAAAATATTACACAGCAAAGCAAAAATTTCTTTGTTTTTTTGCTCTTGATAAGGTGAGTTTCTCCCCCCCTCTCCTTTGGAGAGGAGTTTGGGGTGAGGTATTTCCCCTCTCCTTTGGAGAGGGGCAGGGGTGAGGTTAAAAACCTCTGATTTTGAATACCTTACAAAAATATTACACATCAAAGCAAAAATTTCTTTGTTTTTTTGCTCTTTATAAGGTGAGTTCCTCCCCCTCTCCTTTGGAGAGGGGTTTGGGGTGCGGTATTTCCCCTCTCCTTTGGAGAGGGGCAGGGGGTGAGGTTAAAAACCTCTGATTTTGAATACCTTACAAAAATATTACACATCAAAGCAAAAATTTCTTTGTTTTTTTGCTCTTTATAAGGTGAGTTCCTCCCCCTCTCCTTTGGAGAGGGGTTTGGGGTGCGGTATTTCCCCTCTCCTTTGGAGAGGGGCAGGGGGTGAGGTTAAAAACCTCTGATTTTGAATACCTTACAAAAATATTACACATCAAAGCAAAAATTTCTTTGTTTTTTTGCTCTTTATAAGGTGAGTTCCTCCCCCTCTCCTTTGGAGAGGGGTTTGGGGTGCGGTATTTCCCCTCTCCTTTGGAGAGGGGCAGGGGGTGAGGTTAAAAATCTCTGATTTTGACCACCTTACAAAAATATTACACATCAAAGCAAAAATTTCTTTGTTTTTTTTTGCTCTTTTTAGAAAAATATTTTAGCTTTGGCATTTAGTAAAAAACTTCTGCATTGTTTTGGTTTCACACATAAAAACTCTATGATTATGCGACACAAATACTTTACAAGTTGGAAAAACTACTTTTGGACGTGGCTTTTACTGCTTACCGCTTCGGTAAGCTGGGGGCAGGTGAGTTCTACTTATATTTTTTCCCAAGCCACAGGGACTTATACCCCAATAACGGGGGGTACTGTGTTAGGTACAGGTACAATAGTGGATGATAATAATTACAATAATCAACCAATAGGTTTTACTTTTAATTATAATGGAACTAATTATACCAATTTTTCTCTAAATGCTAATGGTTTTATAGCTATGGGGGCAACAGTTTCCAATTCCTATACAGCTATTTCAACTGGAGCTTCTAATAATGTAATAGCCGCATTGAATAGAGATTTACAGGGCACTGCAACGGGCGAAATACGATATGAAACCATTGGCACAGCACCAAATAGAGTATTGGTAATTCAGTGGACTGATTTCGCTTCATATAGTTCTACAGGCTCCGGAGCTGGTGATGATTTTGACTTTCAAATCAGGTTATTTGAAACCACTAATGAAATAAGAATTGTATATGGAAATTTTGTTAAAAATGCAACCAGTAGAACTGTTCAGGTTGGTTTGAGAGGCAATAGTAATACCGATTTCAATAATAGAACTACTACCACCAACTGGGCGTCAAGTGCTGCAGGGACAACCAATGGGGCTACGATGACATTATCAACAACTGTGCTTCCCAGTTCAGGTCTCACTTACATTTGGTCGGTTCCTACTCCTTGTTCAGGAACACCTCCCACGCAAACTGCTTCCGTATCCCCAACCTCTGCTTGCGTGGGTTCGCCTATTACTTTGAGTGTTCCCCCCGTAGTGGCTCTTAATATTGCGTACCAATGGCAATACAGCACTGATGGGGGAACAACTTGGAACAACATCGCTGGAGCTACTTCTGCCAGCTCAACCACTTCAATGCCTGCTGTAAGTGCAGTGTTTCGTTGCTTGGTAACTTGTACCAATTCCTCACAAACTACTCCTTCTACTACTACATCAGCAGTAACTCCTACGGGGGCACCTACTTATGCAACCCTGCCTTACTCTCAAAACTTTGAGGCTACTTGGCAAAGCTCTGCTTGTGTTGTGGCTCCTGCTGGACAGGATAGACCTGATGCATCTTGGGTAAATACACCAAGTCAGGGTAACCAATCATGGAGGCAAGATAACACTACGACTACATTAAGCGGTTGGAATTCAGTTCCATCTAGTCCTTATGGTTCAAATCCCACAGGTGCAAATGGTACTTCTCGCTCTGCTCGCTTCTGCTCTTATTGGGCTCCCTCTGGCTCAAATGGGCTATTAGATCTTTACATAAATCTAAGTTCTACAACTCTTAACAAGGTTTTATCTTTCTATTATATCAATCCGGGTGGAGTTGACAACTTAGCAGTGTTGATTTCAACAGATGGCGGTTTTTCCTTCACGCCCCTGACTACAACTCCTGCTAATCCATTAGGGGTACAAACACAGTGGACACTTGTAACGGCTACCATTACAAGTAGTTCTCCTACAACGGTTATTCGCTTCCGTGCCACCTCTGATTATAGCTCTACCGTTCATGATATTGGAATAGATGAAGTCAGCATTATCGTACCTCCTGATATTGAAGTATATGGTAATAGTATCCTTATTCCTAATGGTAGTGTGGTACTTTCAGTCGCCAATAATACAGATTTTGGTACCATTTCGGTAGCCTCTACGCCATTTGTAGATAGAACTTTCACTATTACTAACCCGGGTACTCAGCCGCTCAATATTACCTCTGTAACTTCTTCTAATGCTAATTTTATCATACAATCGCCTCCCAGCTCACCTATTGTATCAGGTAGCTCCAATTTTGTTGTACGCTTCCAGCCTTCTACTTTTGGTACATTCAGCAGCACCATCACTATCAACAACAATGTACCGGGTAAAAATCCTTATACTTTCCGTGTAGGGGGCGTGGCTACTGCTCCTACTATTGCTGTTTCGGGCTTGGGTAATAATATACCTAACAACAAAACGCTCACTATGGCAAGTGATGGTACATTCTTGGGAGTAGGCAATAATCTTACTTCTACCTTTACTATCACAAACAACGGAAACGAGAATCTTGGTATCAATAGCATTACTACGCCAAATGGCTCTTCTTTCTCGGTTTCAGGGGCTCCCTCATCAGTGGCGGCTAATGGAGGTACTGCAAACTTCAACGTAAGTTTCAATCCTGCCAATGGAGCGAAAATTGATACCGTAATTATTCGTTCTAATGCAGCCAATGCTCCTACTTTCCGCTTCTTGGTATCGGCGGGTGGGGTAGTATCTGCTCTGGATTTGAACGATGCCGAACTGCAAATCAGCCCTAATCCAAGCAATGGCATCTTTAATGTAAAAATCAACAATCCTATTTACAATAATATCAGTGCTGTGGTGTACGATGTTTCGGGTAGAGCGGTACAAACTTATCAAGTACCTCAATTCAATGGCTCAATGGACGTGGATTTGAGCAGGCTTGAAAAAGGTACTTACATATTGCTCATAGAAACTAACGGAGAGCGAGTGGCACGGAAACTCATAAAGCAGTAAGCAATTTCTACCAAAATCCTGAAAGAAGCTCTTTCAGGATTTTGTTTTTGGGTAGGAAAAGTTTTTTCAATAAAATTTGGAAAAAAGCAGAGAAACATTAGTTTTGCAACAATGTTAAACCATAAAACTTGATTTCTTATGAGAAAAAGCCATTTCCTTTTCGCTATTTTGCTAATGTTTTTGTTCGTAGGAAAAACAATAGCCCAAAACATTGAGGGTGCGGCTCGTATGGACGCAATGACAGCTGAAAATCTATCTTCAGAAAAAGTAAGCTCCGGAAAAGCTAGCGCTAGCAATTCAGTAAGCACCGTAAAACCCTTAGAGAAAACTGCCTCCATAGAAATTTCTAATGCCCCTCTTACTACCAGTAAAGCTGTAAAGGGTGAAAGAATCAAAAAGAATCTAAAACAAAGCAATCAGAGCGAGGTAAGCAAATTGGGCTTGGGTAAGCTGGGCATTGTTGGTTTAATTCTCATCATTATCGGTATTATATTGTTGCTTGTGTTCTGGCCACTGGGCGTTATTTTCACAATTATAGGTTTAGTTTTACTACTCTTGGAGTTAGTGTAAATAATGTAAAAAAGGAAGGTCGGTGGTTGTACCGACCTTTTTTATTCCAAAAATTTTTTTCTTATTTCAGTAGTTGGGAGCATACATTCATTTTTTTTACCAAACCACTTGTAACGATTTCTTGCAACAAAATCATACACAGCATCTCGTAAAGGTTTGGGCAGAAGCCAAAAAACCCCCCATAATCGCCAAAATCCACCTAAAAAACTGCAAACTTTCAGTGCCGCCGAAGAGCGTAAATATATCTTTTCGTCTATTATCAGCACGAAAGAATCATAATTTTGTGTGGGTAAATGAAACTTTTTCAAAAGTTTTTGCCCTGTCTCCGATTGCAAAGAAGCAAAACGAAATACATCTTTTTTATCATTTCGGATAAGAAACTTCACCGAACCCTCACAAAGGTTACAAATACCATCAAAAAGTACAATCGGATTTCGCATTACAGACAAACAATTTGGAAGTTGTTTAGGATTAAAAGAATCTTTTAGGGAAATCTTATGTAAAGATAGTACATTGTTGCATATTTCAACGTGATTCATATGCACTTTGTAAGGGTTTGTACATTTGCAAAATACTTTGGAATTATACTTCTTGATAAACCACCCCTTAATCCCCTCCTTGAAAAGGAGGGGAGATGACACCTCCCCTCCTCACTGAGGAGGGGTTGGGGGTGGTGTTTTAATCCAATCTATCAATCACGTTTGTAAAGATAGTACATTGTTGCATATTTCAACGTGATTCATATGCACTTTTAAGGGTTTGTACATTTGCAAAACACTTTGGAATTATACTTCTTGATAAACCACCCCTTAATCCCCTCCTTGAAAAGGAGGGGAGATGACACCTCCCCTCCTCACTGAGGAGGGGTTGGGGGTGGTGTTTTAATCCAATCTATCAATCACGTTTGTAAAGATAGTACATTGTTGCATATTTCAACGTGATTCATATGCACTTTTAAGGGTTTGTACATTTGCAAAACACTTTGGAATTATACTTCTTGATAAACCACCCCTTAATCCCCTCCTTGAAAAGGAGGGGAGATGACACCTCCCCTCCTCACTGAGGAGGGGTTGGGGGTGGTGTTTTAATCCAATCTATCAATCACGTTTTTTTCTTGTTTTTTTACGAATAGTAAATAAAAAATTACAATCCTAAAAACTTCTTGGTAAAAAATTATTTTCAATCAAGATAGTTTTTGGAAATCATCTTAACTTAGGCTTAATTTTGGTGCGATTTTTGCACGTAAAATTAACAAAGCTCGTGCAGAAAATCAGAAACAATGCTGAGAAATTATTGGGTCATATTCTTGTTTATTCTAAGCTATTCAACCATTCTGGCTCAAAGTAGTTACACCGACTACAAGCCTGAATACAAGAAATGGCACCCCGATTATATGATTGATAAAATTGACTACACCGATAAACGAATGATTATTCATTTTCGCTATGTAGCCAACTCAATGCCCAAAGAAACAAAATCCTTATTCAAAAATTTTTATACCATTACAAAAGTTACTTTTTTTGGCAAATATCATCACGAAAAATGGTATCTGGAAAATCATTTCAATTCTGACGAGGCTTTTCATTTTATTGATATCAAAAATATTCGTCGCAATGGCAAGTTAATGGCAAGCTCTATTGCGGGTAATTCTCAGTTAGATTACGAAGATATTGTAGCTAATGAAATTTTTACCTGCGAAATACATTTCAATCGTTTGCCCAAACACGTTAAACGTGTAAATCTTTTTGAAGGTGAAGAATACAAACACGATAAGAATCATTTTCACGTTTTGCAAATCAAAGTAAAACAAGAAAAAGACCCTGATTTAGGCGATTTTTCGGATATGGTGAAAAAAGTCCAAGATTTTGAACGTAAGCTCACAGGCTCGCCACGTAGTACTTTTTCTGTGCCTAAAAAAGAAAATAAGCCCCTTATTACTAAAAAAGATGAAAAAATTCCAACGCCTGCCCCTGTAATTGTCAAAAAACAGGAAAAACCGCAACCCGTCCTAAAACCTCGCTTACATAGCCCGCCAACACCGCCCGCCTATCCACAGGAAGCCCAAGCCCGAATGTAAGTCATTTTGCTTACTTGCAGAAAAGAGCTAACTTGCGGCAAAAAAACAACTTTGAAAGTATTAGTTATTCGTTTTTCGTCTATTGGAGATTGTATTTGGGTAACCCCCATTTTGCGATGCCTAAAAACACAGCTTGCCTGTGAAGTGCATTTTGTAACCAAAAAGCAATACGCACCACTTTTTGAGGTAAATCCTAACATTGACACTTTACATCTACTTGGTGAAAAAAGTCTTTCGCAACTTATCAGCCTTTGGCGAAAAGAAAAATTTGATTACATCATTGATTTACACAACAATTTGCGAAGTTTTTACATAAAAACAGCCTTATGGAATGTTCCTGCAAGAAGCTATCGGAAATTGCGTTGGCAAAAGTGGTTACTCGTTAATTTCAAAATCAACAAAATGCCCACTAATCACGTTGTAGATAGATATTTTGAAACCATTACCCCTTTGGGCGTACAACCTGATAGCAAAGGTTTAGAATTGCATATCCCTGAAAAATATCACTTGGGCAAAGATTTTTTTCCTCCTAAATTTCAAGAAAAATTTATTGCTTTTGTCATTGGGGCAAGCTATGCCACTAAAAAAATGCCTAACACGAAAATCATAGAATTCTGTAAGCAAATGCCTTTGCCCGTTGTTCTGATAGGCGGCAAAGAAGATGAAGCCGCAGGTGAGGAAATTGAGAGGTACTTTTTAACAAACAAAACTAATCTGGTGTGGAATTTATGTGGAAAGCTCAATCTGATGCAATCGGCTTGGGTAGTGAGCCAAGCCGAAATGGTCTATGGACACGATACAGGGCTTACACACATTGCCGCTTGTTTTCAGAAAAAAGTATATATGATTTTCGGCAGTACCACTCCCGAATTGGGGCTTTACCCTTATCAAACGCCCCACCAAATTATTGAAAATAAAAGTCTGAATTGTCGTCCTTGTTCTCGTTTGGGCAAACACACCTGCCCTAAAAAACATTTCAAATGTATGAACGATTTGAAGTTTGAAATTTAACCTTTTCGGCTCAAACCATTTTCTTGTAAAGAGTGTTTAATAGCAGAGAAATCACTCACCCAAACAGCAAATCCAATGATTGGCTATCGTTTTACCGAATATACCCCTGATGAGCAAATACAGCAAGGCAAAGCCAAATTTGAATCTTTGCTCAAACTTTTTTTAGAACTTGTCAGTATGACAGGGGGCAATGTAGCCGAAGCTCTGGCTTGGCTCAACAATTTAGATAAAAAATACCAACTCACCGATGATAGCTACGGCATAGGCGATTTTATTGAAGATTTGAAGCGAAAAGGTTACATAGAAGAAAATCCGCAAAAAGCAGGTGTTTTGCAAATTACCCCCAAAAGCGAGCAGAATATTCGCCGTAATGCTTTGGAAGAAATTTTTGGAAAGCTCAAAAAAGCCAAACCGGGCAACCATCAAACTAAAAAATCAGGAGTAGGGGACGAAAGAGGAGTAGAAAAAAGAAATTTTGAATTTGGTGATGAGTTAGATAATATTGCCTTCACAGAGTCTATTCGTAATGCCCAAATCAATCACGGTTACGAGGATTTTTTCCTCACTCACGAGGATTTGGAAATTATTGAAACCGAGTACAAAGCACAAACTTCCACCGTGCTGATGATTGATATTTCTCACTCTATGATTTTGTACGGCGAAGATAGAATTACACCTGCCAAAAAAGTAGCAATGGCTCTTGCCGAACTCATTACAAGCAAATACCCCAAAGATACTTTGGATATCATTGTGTTTGGTAATGATGCTTGGCAAATTTCTATCAAAGATTTACCTTATTTGCAAGTGGGTCCCTATCATACCAACACCGTAGCAGGTTTGGAACTAGCTATGGATTTGCTCCGCAGACGTAAAAATGCCAATAAACAGATTTTTATGATAACCGATGGCAAACCTACTTGCCTCAAAGAAGGTTTGCGATATTACAAAAATAGCTTTGGTTTGGATAGAAAAATTTTAAACCGAACGCTCAATTTGGCGGCTCAATGCCGTAGGCTAAAAATTCCTATCACTACTTTTATGATTGCTTCTGACCCTTATTTACAGGAATTTGTCAGAGAATTTACGCAAGTAAATCAGGGGAGAGCCTATTACAGCTCGCTCAAAGGACTTGGACACTATATTTTTGAGGATTATCAACGCAATCGGAAGAAAAATATTTGATTTACAAATCTTTTTTCTCAAATCTCCAAAATGTAAATACCCAAAGCAAGGTACTTTCAAGCATTGTGTAAAATATCTGCTCTTGAATAGCATCTGTTCTTTTTTTGTACTCTTCGGGAGAAAAAAACTTAAAAACTTCGGGGGGTAAAATCAATCTGTCAGAAACTTCAAGAGGCAGAAAAGGTACAATAGAATCTAATCCATTTTTTTTCAGAAACCATATAAGCAGTGGCTCGGCAATAAGCATATAGGCGATAAATATCGTTACTGCCAGTACAGAGCGTTTTATCCATAAAGCCACCACAAAAGCTATGCTTAATTGAGTAAACAAAAGGATTGCAAAGTAAAAAATCGTATTAGAAAATTCCCATTCTCCTGATGCCACAAATAAATTAGCAAGCACATAGAAAAAAGTAAATATCAAAGTTAGCACTAAAAGCCATATAAGTTTTGAGAGCAAAAACTCTTTTCTATTAAGTCCTTCAATGATATGCTGGCGGAGCATCTTACTGCTCCATTCGTTATTGATGTTCAAAATAACTAAAATAGCCGAAAGTGGCACAAGAAATGAAAGAAAAAAAGCAGAAGTTTGCCAAATTTCAGGATAACTGAATGGTTTTTCAAAAAAAGGTCTCAATATCTCTATTTTGCCATTCTTTTCTTCCGATGATGTTACATTACGATAGGTATTAGCAATCACCTGCAAAAAACCTACGAAAGCAAGTAAATTCAAGAATAAAATAATCCAAAATGCCCTATTACTGCGTATTTTGAACCATTCCAGTTGTAAAAATCTTAACATATCTGCCTGTAAGTTAAAAAAGTGTTTTCTAAATCTTGTTTAATTTTCTGTTAGTTCTAAAAAGGCTGTTTCAAGGGTTTTTCTTCGTAAAGCAAGATGATGCAAAATTATGCCATTTTCAAAGCAGGATTGGTTCAGAGAAGCAAGGTTAATGCTATCGGTTTCAATCACTAATTGCAGCACCTCATTTTCTTTCTTGATAGTTGCTTGTGGGAATTTATTTTGCAGAAAATTGGCTAATTCTGTCAGGGAACTGCTTGCGATTTCAATTGTTAGCCCCTTTCCTAAAATTTCATCAACTTTACCATAGGAGAGCAGTTTGCCTTGTTTGAGAATAGCTGTATGGGTACAAACCTTTTCAACCTCATCAAGTAAATGACTTGCTAAAATAATGGTATAGTTTTGCTCACGAAGCTCTAAAATCAAATCACGAATTTCTACAATACCTGCAGGGTCTAATCCGTTGGTGGGTTCATCTAAAATGAGAACTTGGGGTTTGCCGAGCAACGAGGCGGCAATGGCAAGTCTTTGTTTCATTCCCAAGCTGTATGTTTTGGCGGGTGATTTGGCTCTTTCAGAAAGTTTTACCACTTCCAAAACCTCTTGAATGTCTTTGAGAGAACCCCTCTGATGGATTTTTTGTCGCAAAAGTAAATTATCATAGCCCGAAAGATAAGGGTAAAAATTTGGGGTTTCCAAAAGAGTGCCTATTTGCTTGCGAATAGTGGCACTTGCCACCTTGCCAAACCAAAGGAAATTACCCGCTGAGGCTTTCAGAACCTCTGTTACGATGCCAAGTAGGGTAGTTTTCCCACTGCCGTTGGGTCCGAGTATGCCGAAAACACTTCCTTGGGGTACTTCAAAAGAGACTTGGTCTAATGCTTGAATATTGCCAAAGTTTTTGGAAAGAGCATTTACTTGTAAGACACTCATAAACTGATTTACTCGTAATTATTGAGATTTGGGTTAGATATTTAGAGATAAGACATCGGATAAAAAAACAAAACTATTGATTTTTAGATGCTTATAAAACGTGAATTATGAAATCAAAAGCCTGCTTTTCAATAATTTGCTTGAATTTCATTTGCTTATTTAATTTTTGAAAAAAATAGCAACTTATACATAAGTTTATGCTTTTCAGGTGTATAACTCCCCTCTCCTTTGGAGAGGGGTTGGGGGTGAGGTTAAGAAATGGCAAATTTTGGTAAAAAGCTCAATAATTTTTTATTCTTAAATTTGTGTTTTTCAGTTACTTGACTTCATAACTCACGTTTATAAATTAAATTATGTTATATTTTACTCTTTCATAGTTTTTTCTTTGCCCGGATATTTGGCTTTACCTGAAAAAGTATGCCAATCTTCTTTGTTTCGGGCTCGGTGTTGATGCCAATTGAAATTTTTGTACTTCAAACCATTTTCGGTATAATAATTTTTCTTAAAAAGCCTGCGGTACCAGGGCATACCCGAGACTACTTGCAAATTACCTTCTTGTAGGGCTTCTTCTTTGGTAGCCATTCTGCCATCGCCACGTTCGGCACCGAAGAAATGCACGTGATCGTGTATCATTTTACAACCTTGTACTTTACAAGGTTTCACACAAGCCGAAAAACCTATCAGCAGAAGCAAAAATAACCCGATATAACGAAACATTGAATTTCAATTTTTACAAAAATAAAAATCCTTTGGTAAAGTTCCAACTGAAAAGCTATTTTCAAAAAAAATTTTTATGAAATTTTGCCAAAAAGCAAATTATGTATAACTTTATGAAGTTTTGTATTTAGTTCAAAAAATCAATATGTATGGCAGGCGTAAATAAAGTAATCCTGATTGGCAATGTAGGCAAAGACCCTGATATTATTTCCTTTGAATCGGGTAGAAAAGCAACTTTCCCGCTAGCAACTTCTGAAAAATACAAAGACCGTGAGGGCAAACCTGTGGAAAAAACAGAATGGCATAATATTGTATTTTGGGGTCCTGTGGTTGATGTGATTGAAAAGTACGTAAAAAAAGGCAAACAAGTATTTATTGAAGGAAAGCTCGCTACTCGTTCTTATGAAAAAGACGGACAAACTCGCTATATTACCGAAGTTATAGGGCAAAACTTAACGCTTTTGGGTAGTGGCTTGGGCGGAGGTAATACGTCAAATACCGAAAATACTTCTTCTAATAGTCAAGAAGATAATACCCCTTACGTACCTCCTACCGTAGAAAGTAGCCCTAGCGACGATTTACCTTTCTGAATTTTTGGTAGATATTTTCTCAAAAATCATCTTTTTGCAAACTTTCTTTGCAGATAGATGGTTTTTGTGTTTGAAAATTAGCTTCAACCTCTATGGAACTTTCTGTTTCTCCTCGTTTTGGTGTTTTGCTCGTCAATTTAGGTACTCCCGATTCGCCACGTGTGCCTGATGTACGCAGGTATTTACGTGAATTTCTGATGGATAAGCGTGTCATAGACATTCCTCTGCTTTCCCGTTGGTTGCTGGTAAATTTGATAATCGCCAATTTCAGGGCACCTAAGTCCGCAAAAGTTTATCAAAAAGTCTGGACGCAAGAAGGCTCTCCGCTCAAATATTACGGCTTTCGCACCCAAGCACTTTTGCAAGAGGCTTTGGGCGAGGAATATTTCGTCAGACTTGCAATGCGTTACCAAAAACCAAGCATCAAGTCAGTTTTGAAAGAATTTGAGGGCAAACATTGGGAAAAACTTATCATTATTCCTTTATTTCCGCAGTACGCTTCGGCTACTACGGGTTCGGTAAAAGAAGCCGTAATGAAAGAATTGAGCCGCTGGCAAACTATTCCTGCGGTGGAGTTTGTACAGCAATTCTATCAACACCCGCTTTTTATCAAGGCTTTTGCAGAACTCGGCAGAAAACACATTGAAGCCCACCCTTACGACCACTATCTCTTTACTTATCACGGCTTGCCCGAAAGACAAATTCGCAAGGCAGATAAGCATAATTATTGCCTCACACACGCCAATACTGCTGAAATAGGCTGTTGCAGTAGTCTAAATGCTAAAAATTCGGTTTGTTATAGAAGTCAGTGTTTTGCTACAACAAGATTGCTGGCAAAAGCTCTCAATTTGCCCGAAGGCAGTTATAGTACGGCTTTTCAGTCGCGTTTGGGAAAAGCCATATGGATACAGCCTTACACGGAAGACGTCGTAAAAAAACTTGCCCAAGAAGGCAAAAAAAGTGTACTTGCTTTTTCACCTTCTTTCGTTGCCGATTGTTTGGAAACTACTATTGAAGTAGGTGAAGAATACAAAGAACTTTTTGAAGAGTACGGCGGGGAGCATTGGCAACTCGTAGAAAGTCTGAACGATAGCCCTACTTGGATAGAACTGCTACGACAAATGGTCTTAGAACGCACTACCAAGCCCAAGGCATTAGATTTGATGTTGCAAGTTATTGCAGAGGAAAAAGAATAATTTTGGTTAGTCATAGATAAAAACTCTCACCCTTTAAACCTAAATTTTTTTTCAGCTATGAGCAAATTAGTAGAAGAGTTTAACGCTTACCGAAGTAAAATGAACCAAAAAATCCTTGATGCGGATAATTTGGTTATCAAGCGGATTTTCAATTTAGATACGAATTGCTATACCGAAGGAGCATTGAGCGTAGCCACCAAAGAAATGATTGCTTTGGCTTGTTCTATGGTTTTGCGTTGCGATGATTGTGTGAGGTATCATTTAGGGAAATGCAAAGAATTAGGACTTACTACGCAGGAAGTATTTGAGGTGTTTGCTATTGCCAACCTTATCGGTGGAACAATTGTTATTCCTCATCTTCGCAGGGCTGTTGAATATTGGGAGGCTTTGCAAGAAAATGCAAGCTCATAGAATTTACTTCAAGGTTTAGCAAATTTGTGCAACATCTTTTGTATCTTTGGCAAAAATTGCAAAACCTTGAAAGTTCGGCTTGTCATTTTACTTGTAGTTTTGGGTATTCATTCGCTTTCGGCTCAAATCGGGGGTAGAACTTCTTTTGAGTTTTTAGATATTTCCGCCAATCCGCGTATAATGGGGTTGGGAGGAGCGAATGTGAGTTTGGCTCAGGCAGATGTGAATATGTTTTTGAGTAACCCCGCCGTATTGGATAGCTCAATGGCAGGTGTTGCTTCACTGAATTATAGTCCTTTTTTTGGCAGAATGCCCCATTTTTTGCTTGCGTATGCCCACGATTTTGGTGGCAAAGTTGGTGTAGTTGGAGCAGGTTTGCAGTATATTCGTTATGGCAAAATTCAAGAAACTGATGAAGCGGGTAACGTTATAGGCGAATTTTTAGCCGCCGATTATGCCCTTACTTTGGGAAAATCTTTTCAGGCGGATAATTTCCAATTCGGAGTAAATTTCAAACTCGTTGGTTCGCAGATTGCTTCTTACAATGCTTTTGGCATAGCCACTGATTTAGGCGTAAGTTTCAAACACCCTGAAAAAGATTTTAGAGCGGGTTTAGTAATTGCTAATTTGGGCGGTGTTTTCAAAAAGTATTTGCCCAATTATACCCTACGAATGCCTTTTGATGTACGTTTAGGCTTATCCTTCAAGCCCTACAAAATGCCTTTTCGTTTTTCGGTTACGGCTTATCATTTGTATCGTTGGGATATTTCTTACAACGACCCCGCCTTTGCCATTACCACAGACCCCCTGACAGGGCAAACCCAAACCCGCAAGATTAGCTTTGCTAATAACTTATTTCGCCATTTTGTTTTTGGAACAGAAATTATTTTGCATAAAAATTTCCATTTGCGTTTAGGATACAATCATTTACGCAACCAAGAGCTTAAATTCAAGGAAATTACAGCGTTAGCGGGTTTTTCGGGAGGTTTGGCTTTTAGGGTAAAGGGTTATGAAATAGCTTTCACGCGTGCAGGTTTTGCCCGCAGAGGACTTACCTGCATAAGTTTGAGTAAAAACTTGAATGATTTCTGAAAAAACTCATACAAAAATCCTTTAATTTCGTAAAATCTCAATTTTTTATGCTCATTGATGCCTACCAAATAGCAGAAACAATTCATCTGAAACGTTTTCGCAACGATTTCCTGCACGAGCCTGCTCACGCCAGCAGTTGGGATATTTTTTATGTTGAGGAAGAAGAAAAACGCTTTCTACACGTTTTCAGCTATGGTGTAGTAGTTTTTGTAGGTTATGATGCCGTAGGCAAAAGCAATCTGCTTGATTTTATCAAGAAATACGCTGAAAATCCCGTCAATCTTGATGTAAATGATTATTTTACGCTTTTAGTAGATAAATCTCTCTCGCGAGCCATAGTAAAAAACGACTCTATCACACTGCCTCAAATTCAGTTAGATGCAATTCGTATTATCACGCTCAATGTGGCTCAATCGGTGGCTATGGATTATTACGAGACTTTAAGCCTTGAAATTCTTAATGCCAGTAAAGTCTATATTGACCAATTGGAGGAATTTGGCAAGGTGAAAATCTCTAAACGTGATTTGCTCAAATTTATCGGGAAAGTTAAAAACATCAAAAATAGCATTATTGATAACCTTTACATTCTTGACGACCCCAACATTGTTTGGGACAATGAAGAACTGCAACGCCTGCACCGACAGCTCAAAGATAATTTTGACATCAGCCCGCGTTTTCGTGATTTGGACTATCGTCTGCGAATTGTAGAGGAAAATTTAGTCTTGCTTACCGATTTGCTCCAACATCGCGAAAGCTCTCGTTTGGAATGGATTATCATTATTTTGATTTTGGTAGAAGTGCTGAATGTTTTTTTTAGTGAATGGCTTCGCAAGCTATGGTCGCATTAAAACACAGAATCGCAAGAAGTAGGAAACAAGAAATAGGAAGCAGGATTGTTTATTGGTGGATTTCCAAAGGTACTTTGTACTTAATACTTAATACTCAATACTCAATACTAATCATCTGTACAAGCTATGAACATTTTGCTTTTAGGCTCGGGAGGACGAGAGCACGCCTTTGCGTGGAAAATCACTCAAAGCTCTTTGTGTAAAAAATTGTATGTTGCCACAGGCAATGCAGGCACTGCTCAAATCGCTGAAAATGTACCTATCAAACCTACTGATTTCTCTGCTTTATCAACTTTTTGCAAAGAAAAAAATATTCAAATGCTTGTGGTAGGCAACGAAGAACCTCTGGTAGCAGGTATTTGGGATTTTTTCAAAAATCAAAAGGATTTGGAGCATATTCACCTCATAGCTCCCTCGCAGGCAGGGGCAATGTTGGAAGGTAGTAAGGATTTCGCCAAACAATTAATGTTTGAATTTCAAATTCCAACGGCAAGCTATCATTCTTTTGGGGCTGATGATTTTGAAAAAGCCTTGCAATACATCTACAACCACTCTTTACCGATTGTACTCAAAGCCGATGGACTTGCCGCAGGAAAAGGCGTACTGATTTGCCCCACGTACAGCCACGCCGAAAAGGCTCTTAAAGAAATGCTCTTGGACAAAAAATTTGGCAAGGCAAGCGAAAAAGTAGTGATTGAACAATTTTTAGAAGGCATAGAACTTTCTGTTTTTGTACTTACTGACGGCAAAAATTACAAAATTCTCCCCGAAGCCAAAGATTACAAACGCATAGGCGAAAATGATACAGGACTAAATACAGGTGGAATGGGGGCTGTTTCTCCCGTGCCTTTTGCTGATAGGGCTTTTATGCAGAAAGTTGAGCAAAAAATTGTTATACCTACTCTGCAAGCCTTGCGAGCGAAAAATATTGCTTACGTAGGTTTTTTGTTTATTGGTTTGATGAAAGTAGGTAATGAGCCTTATGTCATTGAGTTTAACTGCCGAATGGGCGACCCTGAAACGCAAGTCGTTTTTCCAAGAATTGAAAACGATTTAGTAGAATTGCTTTTGGCTACGGCTACGCAAAAACTTGATGAAATAGAGCTGAAAATGAAGCCTGAAACTGCTGTTACAACGATTGTAGTATCGGCAGGCTATCCCGAAAATTACGAAACAGGCAAAGAAATCAAAAATTTAGAGCAAATTGAAAATGCTTTGATTTTTCACGCAGGCACTAAACAAGAAAACGGCAAACTGCTCACGAATGGTGGCAGAGTAATGGCTCTGACTGCCCTTGCCGAAAATTTGCCCAACGCCATTCAGAAATCCCAAAAAGCCGCCCAGTGTGTTAGCTTTGAAAACAAATACTTTCGCAAAGATATAGGGCAAGATTTACTAAACTTGTAAAATTTCAAAATGTCCATTAAACCTCAGGCTGTGTTTTACATCAAAGCAATAAATCACTTAAATTATAGTCTTATGAAAAAATCTGCATTCAGTTTTGTTTTTCTTATTATTTGGGGCGTATTTTTTGTTGCCGAGGCACAAAGAATGCCGATGCGAAAAAATAATCGCAATTTCCAACCTAAAACTCCCGAAGAGCGTGCTAAAATCCTTACCAACAACCTGACAAAGCGTTTGAGCTTGAACGGAGAGCAAAAGGAGCAAATCTATCAAATCAATCTCAACACAGCTCGCGAAATTGATAGATTACGCAAAGAAGCCAAGGCTCAAAGAGAACGTGGCGAAAAACCAGAAAAAGGATTTTATGCCAAACAAGTCAGGGAACTTAACCAACAAAGAGACCAAAATATTTCAGCCTTGCTCAACAATCAGCAAAAAGTTGAATATGAAAAATTAAAGCAAGAGCGAAAAGAAAAAATGAGAAAACGAATGGAAAAGCGTCGCCAGATGCGTAAAAAATTAAATAAACAAGACTCGGGATTTCTTGAAAATGATGAAGATTTTGAAGAAATGGTGCTTGATGAGGTAGAAGATGAAATTTAGTAGCCTCCCTACAAAGCCAAAAAATGCCCTCTAATTCGTTGGAGGGCATTGCTTTTTTGGCTTAACTTATCAAGATTTTTTAAATCTTTGCTATGAGTGAAATTGCTACTTGTTGGCTATATTATTCAAAACAAAGCCAATTATCCTTTACCTTCCGAGCAAGCGATTTCTTTATCGCTATCTCCCCCCTCAATAGATGTATTAAAGTTATCACCATCTAAATCGGGGCGAGTTTCTACGATAAGGGCTTCGCTATGGGCTTGGTTTTGCACCATAGTATCCACACCGAGCCAAATTGTAGGGCATTTGTTGGTTTTGATTAAGTTTTCCATAGCGGTTAAATTTAAGGGTGAAACAAAAAAACCTGAACTTTGAGTGGTTCAGGTTTGCTTTTATGAATAAAGTTTTTTATTCTAAATACATCAGCAATTTCCTGAACCAAAGGGCGAGCCAAAAGGCACAAGCACTTCACGCTTTGAAGCTCTGTAAATACTTTTGGCAATATGGTTACAACATTTTAGCATTTCTTTCCTTTTTTTGGCAATCTTGCAAATTTTATTTTAGACAAACAAATTTTTTGGAGAATTTTTTTGCAAAAAATTTCTACTTTTGTAAAAAACAAACATTATGCCAAACAATTGGAAATATTTGGATATTTTAGAAGCGGAATCCATTCATATAATTAGAGAAGTGGCAGGGCAATTTCAAAGACCTGCATTGCTTTTTTCGGGTGGAAAGGATTCTATCACTTTGGTTCATCTGGTACGCAAGGCTTTTTATCCTATGCCTTTTCCTTTTCCGCTTGTGCATATAGATACAGGGCATAACTTCCCTGAAACCATTATTTTTCGCGACAATTTGGTTAAAAATATTCGTGCAGAACTGATTGTAGGCTATGTTCAGGATTCTATTGATAGAGGTACAGTAGTAGAAAAAAAAGGAAAAGGAGCAAGCAGAAACACTTTACAAAGCGTTACTTTACTTGAAACCATTGAAAAATATGAATTAGATGCCTGCATAGGTGGTGCTCGTCGCGATGAAGAAAAAGCTCGTGCCAAAGAAAGAGTTTTTTCGCCTCGTGATGAGTTTGGGCAATGGAATCCCAAAAACCAGCGTCCTGAGCTTTGGAACATCTACAATGGCAGACTTCACAAGGGCGAAAATATGCGTGTTTTCCCTTTGAGCAATTGGACAGAATTAGATGTTTGGCGGTATATTTTACGAGAAAATATTGCTTTGCCTGCTTTGTATTTTGCTCATAAACGCAAGTGTATTATCAGAGGCTCACAAATTTTGCCCTATGCCGAGTTTATTTTTACTGATGAAAGCGACATTTTGGCAGAAAAAAACGTCAGATTTCGCACCGTAGGTGATATGACCTGCACTGCCGCCATTGAAAGCACTGCCGATACCATTGAAAAAGTTATTGCTGAAATTGAAAGTCTTGCCATTTCGGAAAGAGGTCTGCGTATGGACGACAAAATCTCGGAAACCGCTATGGAGGATAGAAAAAAGGAAGGGTATTTTTAGCAAAATTTATACATTTATTGGTAACCTATTCACAGAATACCAACAACAAACAGAAACTATCTTTTTTCTTCACATCTGATTATTTCGTAAGTTGGTTTTGTTGTGAATATGTCTCCTGTAATGCTATTTAACTTTTTTATGCAAATCTTGATAGCTTGCTCGGATTGGTCTATGCCTATCCAATTTCTGCCTAAAAGATGTGCCGATTTCAAAGTAGTTCCTGAACCACAAAAACAATCCAATACATAACTTTCAGGATTGGAAGAAGTTTTAATAATTAAATCCAGCAATTCAGAATTCTTTTCTGTGGGGTATAACGGATATTGAGGGTCTTTCATATCCCATATGTCTTGAACTCGCTTTCCATCTTGTTCGTCTAAATAAATTTTTTTTCGTGGATTTCCATTATCCGACCACTCAATAAGCCCCTGCTCGTCCCAAAGTTCTAATGTAACTACATCGGTTCGCCAGTGTCTGCCTTTGGGGGGAAATATTCCTTTGAAACTTTGGGAGGTTTTACCATTTTGCGTTTCACCGGGAGCGTGTAATGGGATAGTTGTATATCTTTTGCCGTTTTTATCTATTTTAGGGAAAAGTTTGATTTTATCTGCTTCTGTGTAAGGCGTTTTAGGTTCATTCCAAATCGGGTTCTCACCTTTGGAGTAAAACAAAATTAAATCTTTGATATTGCCATAACCTATTCTTGCAAAGTTTTTAGGGTTGCATTTTATACGCGTAATGTCGTTTCTAAAATTTTCTATACCAAAAACTTCGTCCATAATGATTTTTACATAATGTCCAATTTTATAGTCTGTGTGCAAATAAATAGAACCTTGTTCTGATAAAAGCACTTTAAGCAAAACTAATCTTTCACGTAAAAACTCTAAAAATTCTGCCCCTTGCAGTTTATCCGAATAAGCAATTTTTCCATTTTTTTCATTGCTAATGGTACTTGTTCTTTTTTCTGAAAAGGTAAAAGTATTATTGGTAGCAAAAGGCGGGTCTATGTAAATAAGGTCTATTTTGCCTGCTAAACCTTGTTTCTCTATTAAGTTTTTAATTACAAGCGAGTTTTCTCCAAAAATTAATTTATTTGGACTTACTTCGTTATTGCTTTTAATAAACTCGCTATCAGGAATTTGTGTGTAAATCTTACTTTCTGTTTTTTTATTTGGATAATTCAAAAACATAGGTTTTGTTTTCTTTTTGTAAAGATATACAAAAGTCCTTAAAGTTGATATAAAAATTCCCTTAACACCAAAGCACTCATAATATTGTAATTTTTGTATTTAGTGGTAAGTTCTTTATACATTTTATTTTCTCCTTTGATGTATAGCACTCCATCAAGAATAGCGATTTTTATAGCATTCACGTTTGGGGTTTGCAAAGTAGCTATGGCATCTGCAAATTGTGCATTTTGATGCCCACCAAAGTCTGTTAAAAATTTGCTTTCACCTATAATATACTGCTTGTTGAAGCGTGCTACAAAGTCAAGCCCTTTTTCTCGTTGATAGTTCAAAACATTTCGGGCAAAATTAGCCAGTTCTTGATCACTGCCTTCTAAAATGGCATCTTCATCAGAACTTATAAATTTATCTAATCCAACAGGTTGTATGCCTAATGTTCTTTTGTTAAGCCATCTGCGAAATAAAGGTCCAATTTGCCGATTAGTTTCCTTCGGCTCTGTGCATTTTTCAAAAATTTTTTCAAGTCCCATTTCGTATAATCTTCCACAAATTCGGTTTATTGTTTTAGGATTTCTCTCTATGGCGGAACTATCTCTTTTCAAAAAAGCAATATAGCTGTCTTTGATAGGAAATAAATCCAATTTGAGTAGTTCTCTGATAAGCGAAATATTATCTTGACTTTCAAAAGCCTGTTCTACCTTTTTCCAAATTGTTTGATTGATTTCCCTAATGCCTTCGGGAATAGTAGGATATACTTGAAATAAATCATCAAGATAAGATTTTTGATTAGCATACTCTATGCTTAATTCTGTCCAATAATTCATAATCACTTATTTTCTGAAATTTACATTTTTATTGGGTTTGTACTAACAATGACTTTATACAATTCTTTCTGCCCAAACAAGTACTTTTCTATTGTCTTGCATTGTAGTTGCTATTAGGAACTCATTTCCACCTTCTTGCAGTTTGTATTTTTTGCAAATCTCTGCTACGGAAAGTGGATAGTTTCTTGCTAAAATATTCCATTTTGAGCCTATTTCAGCAAGCTCTCTTTGGGGATTACTTAACATCTTTTTTACTCTAAAAATCCTTCCCGCAAAATCTGTTATGATTTCTTTATGTGTGTATAAATGTGTGTGAGGGTGTAATTTTTGCAAGGCAAATCTTTCAGCGATGCTCTTGAAAAAACCTGCTTTCAAGATAGCAGAATTAGGCTCGTACAAATACTCCGAAAGGGTATTAGCCAAATTTACTGATAGTTCGCTTTCCTTTGCATAAGTGGCTGTAAAGCTCTCTGTTTGATTTTCAAGCAAATTGTAAGTATGAATAGGGACGTTGTGCCATTGGGTTTGAGTATTTTTTTGTAAAAGATAAAGCACTTCTTTGCACTCGTTCTGAACACTCACAACATAAACACTTGCTACGTTGGGTAGAATTTTCAAAGCCTCTTTGATTTCAAACATAGGAGAGGTTTTGAGTAGAATTTTTTCTGTTTTTTCAAAAAGTTGGGGTAAAAGCTCTAAAATATTGGGTTCTGTATCGGTGATTTGAGCAATAGATTTGCCTTGTTTATCACGGCGGGCGGGGTCTAAATAAATACTATCTACTTTTTCGTGAAAATTTTGTAAAAAATCTTGTGCCGTTTGGTTATGTAGAGAAACATTTGTAAGCCCAAGAACTTCAAAATTATGCTTGGTAATTTGAAACAAATCAGGATTTTTTTCTACATACCACACTTTTTCAAAGGTTTGAGCGAAAGCCCAAGTATCTACGCCAAAGCCCCCTGTAAGGTCTATCAGGGTTTTGCCTGAAAGTAAATTTGCCTTGAAAAAGGCGGTTTTTTCGGAAGAGCATTGTTCTACGCTCAAAGTAGCAGGGAAAAGCAAATCTGAAATTTTCTGCCAAGAAGGAATTTTATGCTGTATTTTTTTTCTACCTTCAATTTGTTCTATCAGCATTTTCCGCAATGGGGCGGGGTATTTTTGCAGTACAAAAGGTAATTTTTCCCAAGAAACATTTAAGCATTGTTTAAGCAGGGTTTGAAGTTCATTTAAATTTTGCATAAACGTAAAAATTCAATAAAAAAACCTTCAATTTTGAAGGTTTTTTGAGGTCTTTACTGCACTTTTTTGCTTGAACAGCAACCGCTTTTCTTTTCGGTGGTGGCAGTAGAGCAAGATTTGCCGTCTTTGGTTTCAGTAGTAGTGGCGGCGGCATCTTTCTTTTCTGTGCTACAAGATGATTTACTCTCTGTGGTACAGCAAGAGCCTTTTTTCTTTTTCTTCTTTTTCTTGAAGATAAATTCTGTGCTTTCAGCATTGTTGAAAGTTGAAGCTACCACTACCGTTCCACTCACCAAAGCGAAAAGGGACAAAGCCAATGCGATTTTTTTCATAAGCGTATTTTTTTAGGTTAAACGAAAAAGCAACTCAAAAAGTTCATATTTGCTGTGTTTTTTACTTTTCAAACAATATTCTGGCTTTTGAATTTTTCAATTTCAGTAGTAGAAAAGCCTATTTCTTGCAAAATTTTTTCGGTATCTGCACCCAATTCGGGAGCTATATTTTGCGGAAATGTAGGAGATTCGGAAAATTTAATCGGAAAAGCCAAAGAAAGGACATCGCCAATTTGGGGGTGTTGCATTTTTATGAACATATTGCGTTCTTGCAGGTGCTTGTCTTGTTCAATTTCGTCTATTTCATACACAGGGCTAATGAGTAAATCGTGTTCTTGGCTTAATTTGAGCCAGTAGTTTCTTTCTTGTGTTAGAAAAAAGGTTTGCAGAGTAGCTTTATTTTTTTGCATCTCTTCGGGTTCTTGGGGCATAGCAAAGCCTAAAAATTCAGGTTTTTGTACTATGTTGCAAAATTTTATCCAAAATTTAGGCTCTAATGTGGCAAGTGAGATGTATTTGCCGTCTTTACACATATAGACATTGTAATTAGGAAAAGCCCCCGAAAGAGGTGTTTCACCACGTTTTTGAGCTTGTTTTGTAGCTTGATAATGCGTAAAAGGGACAATTAGAAGGGGCATAACGCCTTCGGTCATTGAAATATCTACGTGTTGCCCTTTGTGTGTATGGGTGCGAGCTTGCAAAGCCGCAAGTGTTCCAATCATTGCCATATAAGAACCGCCCGCAATATCTGCAAGTTGTACAGCAGGAAGCGAAGGGGCTTTGCCTGCTTCGCCAATCAAGCCTAAAATACCCGAGTAACTTAAATAATTGAGGTCGTGCCCAGCTAAATGGCTATATGAGCCTGTTTGTCCGTAGCCTGTGATAGAAACATAAATGATTTTTTGATTTACTTTTTGGGCTTCGTTGTAACCAATGCCCAATTTATCCAAATATCCCGGACGGAATTGCTCTACTATTACATCTGCTGTTTGTACAAGTTTCCAAAAAATCTCCTTGCCTTCAGGTTGGGTATAATCCAAGGTTAAGCTTTTTTTAGACCGATTGAAAGCTAAATAGTTTGCTGAAAATTCTTTACCTTCAGCTTCATAGACAGGCGGGAAATTGCGTACATAGTCGGGTTGCGAAGGGTTTTCAACTTTGATAACTTCTGCCCCCATATCTGCCATAAACATAGTAGCCAAAGGACCGGGCAAAAGTCTGCTTAAATCTAAAATTCTGATACCTTCTAAAGGGCGTTTGCTCATAGCAAAATTTTAGGGTTTATGTTTTAGTTTTATTTCAGAATGATTTTAGCAAGTTTTCCTTTATTTCCTATTGCCCAACCAATGTTCCCTTCACGAATGAAACGTACCGTATGAAACCCTTCGGTTGAGATATTTTTCCATTTTTTTCCTCCGTCTTTGCTAAAATCTATGCCATTTGAACCTACGGCAATGTAGGTTTTCTTACGTATGTACGAAACACAAGAACGATAACCTTTGGGAGGTATTTTGGCAATTTTCCAAGATTTGCCTCCATCAGAAGTGTAAATTGCGGTTTTTTCGGAAAAATTGGGTTGTGTATAATCACCGCCTACGGCAACACCATTTTTCAAATCCTGAAAAACTACCGAAAAAATTCCTTGTGAAGCTTTTCCACTCAAAATAGGCACTTCTACGCTTTGCCAAGTATTTCCTAAATCAGTTGAAAGCAAAATACGAGCTTTTTCGCCCCCACCAGTGCCTATCCAGATATGCGAAGGTTCTCTGAAACGCATAATCGTACCGCTTGCCGCAAACCCCGCTTCATTTTTTTGTGCTTTGGGTAAATTTTTCCCAATATTTGTCCAAGTATTGCCTCCGTCTTCAGATTTAAGCAAAGTAAAATTAGCTTCGTTATCAGGGTCTCCGAAAACAAAACCAATTTTTTCTCCAAAAAATCCAATATCATTCAAAAATGCGTTTTTAGAAGTATCCTGATACACTATTTGCCAATTGTTACCGCCGTCAGTGGTTTTGAGAATATAAGCAGGCGAACCTGCATTGATAACAAAGGCTCGTTTTTCATCAAAAGCAACAATATCCCGAAAATCTTTGTCTTCAAAGCCTTTGATTGGCAAGTTTTGCCAACTTTTTCCGCCGTTGGTAGTTTTAATGATTGTGCCTTTCGTACCACTTGCCCAAACTACATTTTCATCAACTACCCACAACCCCCTAAAATTGTTTTCTGAAACAGGATTTTGTAAAATCACCTCTAATTCCTGCGAAAAAGTAACCGCAGAAAGGAATAGCAACAAAGCAAGTAAATATTTTTGCATAATTTTTTGTTTGTATTTCAGTAAAAACAAAGTTTTTTTGAAAAAAGACATTGCAAGTTAGCCTTTTTGTTTGTATTATCAAAAAAATGTAATTTTGAAAAATAAGACTGAAAGTGTTATCAAATATTTTTGAACTTGTTGTAAATTTGAGCCGTAAATCTTCAACCAATGAAAAAAACTTTAATTATTGTTTGTTTGAGTTTCTTTTCAATTAGTGTGATTGCTCAAAACAAAAAACTTGCAGAGCAATATCAGAAAGCCAAAACTTTTCTCAATAACAAAGACTATCAGGAAGCTCTTTTAGCTTTTGACCCCCTACTGAAAAAAAGTAAAGGGAATATCTATCAGGAGTATGCTCATTATTATTCAGCACTCTGTTATTTTTATCTTAAAAAATGGAAAGAAGCTGAAAAACTATTAGAAAAACTTTCCGAGCAATATCCGCAATGGGATAAAATGCAAGAAGTTTTGTATCTGCAAGCCAATATTGCCTTTGAGCGAAAAGAAGATAATATTGCCTTGAGTTATGTTGAAAAAATCAGAGGCTCGCTGAAAGCCAAAGCCGAAGTGATGAAGGCTCATTATTTGGGGAAAAGGGAAGTTTCGGTGCTGAAAAACTTACAAATTGTTTATCCCAACGATAAAACCATAGCTCAAATTCTGGTAGATAAATTAGCCACAGAAGTTGATAACATCAAAGATTTAGAACTTTTGGAGGAGCTTGTACAAAAATATAATTTGGAAAAGCCTGAAAATGTACGTTTGCAAAGAGTAGAAAAAAACGTTTATCGCCGAAAGTCCGATACATTGAATATTGCATTGTTTTTGCCAATTAACTTCAAAGAATATAAAGACCCCAAAAAACGCACTCCCGCCACGAATCTTTCCATAGATTTTTATCAAGGAATGAGAATAGCTCAACGAATATTGGATACAACCCTCAAAAAGCCTACTCGCCTTGTGGTATATGATGTTTATCAAAATCCTGATACTTTGGAATTGATGTATAAAAATAATGAATTTGTAAAAATTGATATGTTCGTAGGACCTTTCTACGATGAAGATTTTGCCAAAGCCCTTGAAATTGCTGAGAAAAAAGATATTCCTATCATCAATCCATTTCTGACCAACCCAAAATTTTTGAAAAGTAAAAATGCGTTTTTTTTGCAACCTTCCATAGAAACGCAAGGCAGGCAGTCGGCTCGGTTTGCTGTGAATACTTTTGGTAAAAATGTAATCATTTTCCATAGCGAATTGCCTGAAGAATTGAAATTGCTGAATGCTCACAAAAGCGAATTAGAAAAATTAGGGGGTAAAATTTTACATCAACACAAAATTTCAGTTACCACGATACCACAAATAGAACAAATACTTTCTAATCCTGAATATAAAGACGTAAATTATATTTTCGTAACAAGTTCCAGTCAAGCCGCCGCCGAGAAAATAATGGAAATAATGAAGGAAAAGTTACCCAATGTGCCGATTCTTACCACGCTTGCTTGGCGTAAAATTCCTGAACTCAAACCTGCGGATTTAGAAAAGCAAAATGTTCATTTCATAGACCCTGACTATACACGTCTGAGCGGCGATAGAGAGCCATTCAGAGTAGAATACAATCAAAGAGTAAAATTTGTAGAAATATACAGCAATATGTCTGCCCCTCCTGTTGCCAGCCACAAAGGCTATGATGTGATGATTTCTTTTGTAAAATACCTGCATCTTTATCCACGAGATTTTTACAAAAAAATTGTGGAAAGTGAAGATTTCAAAAAGACATTCAGGGGCTATCTTTTCACCGAAAGCGAAAGAGATAATCAATACGTGCCTATTTTGAAATTTTTGGATAAGAAGTTAGTAGTGGCAAACCCTTTAAGCACAGAACCCGTTGAAGTAAAACCCAAACCTAAAAAGGAAAAGTAAAAAATTATATGCTTTCCACCAGACATCTTTTGGGAATAAAAAACATTACCGAAAAGGATATTGAAAAAATCTTTGAAACAGCTCGTTACTTCAAGGAGGTTATCAATCGTCCTATTAAAAAAGTACCTTCTTTGCGAGATGTAACCATTGCCAATGTGTTTTTTGAAAATTCTACGCGTACGCGTCTTTCTTTTGAGCTTGCTGAAAAGCGTCTTTCTGCTGATGTAATCAATTTTTCGGCTTCGGGGAGTTCGGTAAAGAAGGGAGAAACCTTGCTGGATACGGTGAATAACATTTTGGCAATGAAAGTAGATATGCTCGTGATGCGTCATAGTAGCGTTGGTTCGCCTCATTTTTTAGCCAAACACATCAAAGCTAATATCATCAATGCAGGCGATGGCACACACGAACACCCTACGCAGGCTCTTTTAGATTGTTTTTCCATTCAAGAAAAGTTGGGTTCGGTGGCAGGCAGAAAGGTGGCAATTATTGGCGATATTTTACACTCTCGTGTCGCTCTTTCTAATATTTTTGCTTTGCAAAAACTGGGGGCAGAAATAATGCTTTGTGCTCCTGCTACACTTATTCCCAAATATGCCAAGGATTTGGGCGTGAAAATTACTTACAATGTACGCGAGGCTTTGCGTTGGTGTGAGGTAGCCAATGTGCTTCGTATTCAATTGGAAAGGCAACAAATCAAGTATTTCCCTTCGTTGCGAGAATATACACTTTATTTTGGTATCAACAGAAAGCTATTGGAAGAGTTGGATAAGGAAATTATCATAATGCACCCAGGTCCTATCAATAGAGGCATAGAATTGAGTAGCGATGTAGCCGATAGCCCACACTCTATTATTTTAGACCAAGTAGAAAATGGTGTAGCTATCCGTATGGCGGTGCTGTACCTACTTGCTCAAAGTAATTGAAGTAGCTATCAGCGACAACATCGCTATTAGCGATGTTGTCGCTAAACTTGATATTTTTTGAAAAAACTACTGATTTTGAGAGAAATAACCCCCCAAAAAGCCTCTTTGAAGATTTTGAAACTCATTTTGGAAACGCCTCGCTCTCTTTCGGTGAAAATAATGGGAATTTCTTTGATACGGAAACCATATTTCCACGTCTGAAACTTCATTTCAATCTGAAAAGCATAGCCTACAAATTTGATTTTATTTAAATCAATGGTTTCTAAAACTTTTCGGCGATAACACTTAAAACCCGCCGTAGGGTCGGAAATGGGCATACCTGTAATAAAACGCACATATTTACCTGCAAAATAAGACATCAAAACTCGCTTCATAGGCCAATTGACAACATTTACACCCGAAACGTAACGAGAACCTATCACCAAATCGTAATTTTCTTGCGAGGCAGTACGATACAAACGCACTAAATCATCGGGGTTATGCGAAAAATCGGCGTCCATTTCAAAAATATACTCATAATTTCTTTGCAAAGCCCAACGGAAGCCGTGAATGTAAGCTGTGCCTAAACCCTGCTTACCTGTACGTTGTTCCAAAAAAAGCCTGCTTGCAAATTCTTTTTGTAAATCTTTTACTTTTTCGGCAGTACCATCGGGAGAGCCATCATCTACAATAAGTAAATCGAAAGGCAATACAAGCGAAAAAATTTTACGAATGATAGCCTCAATATTTTCTATTTCGTTGTATGTAGGAATAATTATCAGTGCATCGGACATTGATGAGCAAACTTACGTATGTTTGGAAGATTGAGGTTAGTAGTCAAAGTTTCAAACCTTGAACTTTCAAACTTTGAGCCCTTAAGCCTTTTGAACCTCTTAATATTTCCCCTTGTTTTTGTTGTTCCAGTTTTTATTTTTTTTATTGCCATTGAAGGCATTTTTTTTGTTTTTCTTGTTATGATTGCTACTGCTTGTGTTTGTGGCTTTTAGGTTTTTCGTTTCTTGCGAACTGCTCACGATAGGGTTGCCATAGAGTTCGTCAAGATTGCATTGGATAGCTCCGTCAGAAAGGTCTTTGATTTGCTCTACGAGTACGCTATCTTCAATATTATCTTTTTGCCAAGCCTGATGAAAGGATTTCATCAGATTGAAAAGGTGTGCTTCCAACTCTTTTTTTCTTTCGCCTTCGGGTAAGTGGGCTACGGCTTGCACAAGCAACTGAATATTTTTCCCATAATGCCGAAACTTGATATTATTGGTGCTATACGCTACGCGTTCGGGTTTTTTGCCAAGCATATCTTTTTCGGGCATAGGGTAGGGGGCATCAATATCTAAATCAAATTGGGCAATAATGAACAAATCGTCCCAAAATTTGCTTGGTGTTTCTTGAAATTCTTTGAAATTTGGGTGGATTTGCTTCATCATTTCTACTACCAGATAGGCTTTTTCGGTACGTTCTTGCCTATCGGGAATAGTTTTGAGATATTCCACCATTTTCTGAATGTTTCTGCCGTACTCTTTGAGTATTACGGTATCACTGCTCGTGTATTCGTACATAACTGCGGTTTTAAGCCTCAAACTTACAAGATTTAACGCAAAAAAAGAAATCTTGTTGCGAAATAGTTTGCTTAAATCATTTTCTGGCTTGTTTTATGCTCCATAGCGGCTTTTACAAAACGCATAAAAAGCGGATGCGGGCTGGCAACAGTGCTTTTGAGCTCAGGGTGAAACTGCACGCCCACAAACCAAGGATGTGAGGGCAGTTCAATCACTTCTACAAGATTGCTATCAGGGTTAAAGCCACTAAATACCAAACCTCCTTTTTCAAATTGTTCTAAAAATTGGTTATTAAACTCGTAGCGGTGGCGGTGGCGTTCGCTAATGAGGGTTTTACCATAGGCTTGATGTACTTTTGTACCTTTTTGCAACTTGCAAGGATAAGCCCCCAGACGCATAGTGCCGCCTTTGGCAGTTACTTTCTTTTGCTCTTCCATTAGGTCAATGACAGGGTAGGGGGTTTGTGGGTTCATTTCAGTAGAATGGGCGTTTTCTAAACCCAAAACGTTGCGAGCAAACTCAATGACAGCACATTGCATACCCAAGCAAATTCCCAAAAAAGGGATTTTCTGCTCACGAGCAAAACGAACAGCTGTAATTTTGCCTTCAATACCTCTTTCCCCAAAGCCGGGGGCAACCAAAATGCCGTGCATTTGCCCTAAAATATCTTTGACATTGCTTTCGTCAATTTTTTCGGAGTGTATCCAGTGCAGTTTTACTTTACATTCGTTGTAAGCTCCTGCGTGTGTAAAGGCTTCGGCAATGGATTTGTAAGCATCGTGTAGCTCTACGTATTTGCCTACAAGAGCAATATCTACATTTTCGGTGGGGTTTTTGAGTCTGCCCAAAAACTCTTTCCAAGCCTCAATGTTGGGTTCTTTTTTGTAAGGATAGCGTAATTTGGCAAGCACTCGCTCATCAAGTTTTTCTTTACGCATCAGCAAGGGTACATCATAAATCGTTTCAGCATCAATGGCTTCAATCACCGAATTGACGCTCACCCCTGTAAAAAGGGCAATTTTTTTCCTAATTTCCAAAGGGATAGGTCTTTCGGAACGGCACACAATAATATCAGGTTGCACACCAGCTTCGGAAAGGGCTTTTACGGAGTGTTGTGTAGGTTTGGTTTTGAGCTCGCCTGCGGCGGCAAGATAAGGCAAAAGTGTAAGATGAATGACTACAACATCATTGCTTCCCAATTCCCATTTGAGCTGACGCAAGGCTTCAATGAAAGGAAGCGACTCAATATCGCCAACGCAACCGCCAATTTCAGTAATTACGATATCGTACTTGCCTGTTTCGTCAAGCAAAAGAATATTGCGTTTGATTTCATCGGTGATATGTGGAACTACCTGCACGGTTTTGCCCAAATATGCCCCTTGACGTTCTTTGGTGATAACATTGTAGTAAATTCTGCCCGTAGTAACATTATTGGCTTGCGAGGTAGGGGTATTTAAAAATCTTTCGTAATGTCCTAAATCTAAGTCCGTTTCGGCACCATCATCGGTTACATAACATTCTCCGTGTTCGTAAGGGTTGAGCGTACCGGGGTCTATGTTGATGTAGGGGTCAAATTTTTGAATAGTTACTGAAAAACCGCGTGCTTGTAGAAGGGTAGCCAATGACGAAGCGATAATACCCTTACCAAGCGAAGAAGTAACGCCTCCTGTTACGAAAATGTGTTTTGCTTGTGCCATAATAAAAGTTTGCGTCAGGGTTTGGTCTTTTACTATGGAGTGCAAAGTTAGGAGAAAATCAAATTCACAAAAACCTTGTGCAAAATTTTTTATTTTGAGTTTGAAAATCAAGGAATTGTTAAGTGAGATTAAATTTTTTTGCTTAAAAATTTGCTTGGAATATTTTTTTACACTACCTTTGCACCACTAAAAAATGATTGCCCGATCGTCTAATGGCAGGACTGCAGATTTTGGTTCTGCGTGTGTTGGTTCGAATCCAGCTCGGGCAACAAAAAAACGCCTCATAACGCAATGAAGGCGTTTTTTTATTTGTTATTCTGACTAAAAGCGAGGGATATACACTACTTTCTTGGTTTCAAAGAAAGGTTCTTGAAAAAAGTCTGAAAGATTGAAAATTTTGTATTTCCGCTTGATTTTAGCAAGCTCTTCGGTCAAATCCCCTCCTTTGAGATGTAGAATGCCATTAGGAAGTTTATTATATTGGTTTTTGCTAAATTTATTTTTTACCCACTCCCCAAAAACATCAGCTTGCGTAACAGCACGGCTTAAAACAAAGTCATACATATTGTTTTCTACTTGCTCGGCACGAATCTGACGATATTGCACATTTTCAAGACCAAGTTCTTTTGCAACCCCTTCTACTACTTTTATTTTTTTACCGATAGAATCAATGAGGTGAAATTCTACTTTTTCTTGCAGAATAGCGAGCGGAATGCCCGGAAAGCCCCCCCCCGTGCCTACATCAAGCACCATTGTCATAGGTTCAAACATTATTATTTTGGCAATTCCCAAAGAATGAAGGACGTGATGTGTGTAAAATTCGTCCATATCCTTGCGTGAAATCACGTTGATTTTAGCGTTCCAGTTCTGATAAAGTGGCAAAAGTGCCTCAAAACGTTGTTTTTGCTTTTCTGAAAGATTGGGAAAATATTTCTCTATCAATGCAACAGACATACAAAGTTTGAAAGTTTTAAGAGGTTTTTCTGAAAAATTTATCCGCCATAGTGGCATTTTCGCTTTCGGTAATGCTTGCAAATACAAAACCACACACTACTTTTGGGTAAAAATATGTAGATTTTTGAGGCATTGTATAACCGCTTTCGCATACTTTTTTTACCTCTTCAATGCTTACGCCTTGTGTGATGAGAGCAATTTGGGCTTTTTGATGTTCAACTTTTTCCAAACACTCGTGAAAATTCCGAACAAAAGAAAGATACTTGCCTTGTTGTTGTTCTTCTTTGCTGATGCCCAAAACTTTGTAAAGCACAAAATAGTGTAAAATGGTTAAATCTAAACGTTTCACCACTTCGGGAAAATGCCAAGTCATTTGGTCTAAAACTTCGGCACGGAGGCGAATTTTGCAAGAAAGATTTTGTGTAACCAAGCCAAAAGTCCAAGTTTTGCCCGCAATCACTTCTTCCAAAGTTTCGGGTTCAATGACAGGCTTTATATCAAAATATTGGTGTAGTTTATCAATAAGGTTCTGTTCATTGAAATTAGGCAAATCTTGTACTAATCGGTGAGTAGGCAAGATTTTCAAATCATCACTTTCGGTATTGGTAAAATACATCAGGTGGTAGTTGTAGATTTCCTTGCCCGTGTGATGAGGATTTTTCTTACGCATTTCTTTGGCGTATTCCAAAGAACTCGTATAACGATGATGCCCATCGGCAAGGATAATTTTAGATTGAGCAATTACTTCCTGAAATTTGGCAATTATTCGGGCATCTTGAATGATGCTTAATACATCTCTAACCCCCTGATAATCTTCGGTTTCGTAGATAGGAGCGAGCATACTTTCGTCCATAAAAGGCTCAAGTTGGTGCAATGTATCAGTATAAAGTCCGTGAGTAGGAGCGATATTCATTTGAGTAGCTCGTAGTAGTTCTATGCGGTCATTGACAGAATGAGGGAGTATGTTTTCGTGTCTTAAAATCTGATTTTCATTCCATTCGTAAATGCGTACCATTGCAATAAAACCTTTACGGCAAAAAGTTTTATTGGAGTTGGGCAAAGAAAAATATTGGTAATACACGTATATGGCGGGCAATTCATCTTGGCGAAGTACACCTTCTTTTTTCCATTTTTCTTGTAAATCAGCGATTTCTTGATAACTCACCCCCATTGCAGGTACAGAAAGATGAATACTATTATACTCTTGGGCATACAGAGCTTTGATTTGCTTTTCAGAAACTACATCAAAAAGGGGAGAAGTGAGTTCATCAATAGGTAAATGAGGAGCATATCGCCAAGCCCTAAAAGGTATAATTTCAGCCATTTTGTAAGTTTTTGGGCAAAAATACAAAAAAGAAAAATGTATCCTCAAATATAAAGCAAAAAAGGAAGCATTTTCTTGAAAACGCTTCCTGTGATACTTAAATATTATAACTCAATTATGCTTATGGAATGTATCATTAAGCGAGTACGCTTTCGGGAAGTTCCATTTGATACATTTCTTTGATAGAGTTTTTGATGGCATCTATCATTGCGGTATCCAACATCATTCCTGCATTGGGGTTATTGGCTTCTGCCAGTCCCCATCCTTTGGCTTTGAAGAGGTCTAAATTTTTCATTACTATTCTTTGCCAAGCCATAGGTGTAATGTTGGCATCGCACCATTCTTTAATTTTGAGAGCATTCATTGTATTAAGCGGTTACAAGTTCGGGTAAAATTTCAGTCTGATACAATTCTTTTACAACTGCATCAATTACTTCAAAAGCCTTCTCTGAAAGTATAAGCGTTTCAGACGGATTCATCAGGGCATTTAGCTCAAAGCCCATTTCTTTGAGCGTAGGCAAAGCCTTCAAAATAATTCTTTGCCAAGCAAGTGGCGAAATTACTTCTTCGCTCCAAGATTTCAGTTTTAATGCAGACACTTTCATAGCAGTAGCATTTTTGAGATTTAACAAAAGACATTTCAAATGTAAAGGATTTATTTGTAAAAAGCAAGCCTTACTTGCTGATTTTTATCAATTTTCTCGGTGAAACTTGTAATTTTCTCGGCGAAATTTCAGAATTGAAAATAGATAAATGGCTGATTTTGCAAAGAGCGTACTTGGTAATAAAAAAATATTATCCACAAAGAAATAAGCGTAGCTTTTGCCCAATCGGGAGTTTGTGTGAATTTTTCTTGTAAAAAAAGTTTCCATTTTGGGGGCAAAAAGTACAGAAAATAAGCTAAAAACATCATACCGAGGACATTTTGGTATGCTACAACAATTTCCCAAATACTTTCCCAAGCAAATTGCTTGGTGATTTTGAATAGTATAATCTGAGCCACCTCAAAGGCAGAAATCACTTTGCCATTACCTACTTCAATAGGATTTGCTCTAAAAAATACCCAAGTCAAACAAACAAAATGAAATGTAAGAATTAGCGAAATAAAGTTCCAAAGTTTACTTTTTTTCAGGCTAAATTTTTCGGAAATAGGTATCCAAGATTTATGTACTCCCAAAGCCAAGCCGTGCATAGCTCCCCATACTATAAACCGCAGATCCGCTCCGTGCCAAAGCCCTCCCAAAAGCATTGTGAGCATCAGATTAGCATCGGTACTTAACGTGAGCCTTCGGTTACTGCTCCAAATAGCAGAAAGCCACATCAAAAACACAAATATAATGCTAAAAAAACTAATGAAGGCTTGTTGGGTGTAAAGAAAGCCCGCCCAAATTACTAAAATATG
Source organism: Raineya orbicola (assembly GCF_002843425.1). Taxonomy (GTDB): domain Bacteria; phylum Bacteroidota; class Bacteroidia; order Cytophagales; family Thermonemataceae; genus Raineya; species Raineya orbicola. The sequence continues at coordinate 15,547 of NZ_NKXO01000008.1, read as the reverse complement.
CAAACCCGCATATCCCCAAAAATCTTTGAACTTGCGAATCCAAAAAAGCCAAAAAATAGCACTCAAACCTCCAAAAAAAAGTGAGGCTGGCTCTAATCCGTCCAGAAGCAGTGCAATGGCTATCCCCACCCACAGCATAAGATAAGTAAAAAATGAAGCTCTACGATTACCACCCAAAGAGATATACAAATAATCACGAAGCCAAGAAGATAGCGAAATGTGCCAACGTCGCCAAAATTCTGTGATATTGATACTATGATAGGGTTTAAGAAAATTTAATGGCAAACGAAAACCCAAAAGTAAAGCCAATCCTATTGCAATATCGGTATAACCTGAAAAGTCAAAGTAAATTTGTATAGCAAAGCCATATACGCCTATCAGATGTTCAAAGCCTGAATAAGTGTAGGGGTTTTCAAAAGTTCGGCTCACCCAATTTACACTGATGTAATCGGCGAGGATTTTTTTGGTCATTCCTGCCAAAATAAGCCATAAAGCCTGACTAACCTCTTTCTTTTCTACCTCATAAGGATTTTGAATTTGGGGTAAAAATTCGGTAGCTCGTACTATGGGACCTGCTACAAGTTGAGGAAAAAAGCTCACAAAAAGTGCAAAATCTTGCAAATTTCGTGTGGCAGAAATTTTGCCTCTATACACGTCTATTGTATAGCTCAAAGTCTGAAACACGTAAAAAGAAATTCCTACGGGTAAAAATATCTGGCTAACATCAAAATTTGAGCCTGTAAGTGTGTTTGTGAGCTCAGCCAAATAATCTTTGGCAAGCCAATGTGTTCCCAAAAGCCTGTTCAAGAAATTAGTCAGCAAGTAGGCATACTTGTAATAGGCTAAAATCCCCAAATTGCAAATTACGCTCAAAAATAAAAAAGTTTTTTTAAGAAAGCGTTTTTGGGTTTTTTCAATCCAAATAGCGAAATAAAAATCTGTGATAGTGCTGAAAACAAGAAGCCAAAAGTAAAAACCACTAGATTTGTAGTAAAAGAAAAGACTAAATATGAGCAAAATAAAATTTCGCAGAGCAATCTTTTGGTAAGTGATAGAAAATAGCAGAAAAAGCAAGCCAAAAGCAATCCAAAAGCTTTCTTGTAGAAAGTCCCAAGGCGTGGCAGTATTGTAGGTGAAAAAGTTGAAAAAGTCTTGTAAATTCAAGAATATAAATTTTATTCAACAAAAGTAACAAAATAATCTTTGGCGTTCAAAATTGTTTTGGATTACATTTTTAGAGCTAATTTGATGACCTCTTCCACCGTAGCATTCCCGTCTTTAAGTTTGAGAATTGCTTCGACGTTTTTTTCGGCAATATTGCGAGCAAGCCCTAAAACGACAAGTGCCGTAACAGCTTCTTCCTTTACAGACCTGTAAAAAGGTACGGGTTGGGTGGTTTTTCCGCTTTCTGCCAAAAACTCTTTTTTCATTTTGTCTTTAAGCTCCAAAATAACTCTTTGAGCTGTTTTAGCCCCTATACCCTTAATTGCTTGTAGGGTTTTAATATCTTCATTGGCAATAGCTTGCTGAATTTCGGTAGGAGTTGCCGAAGAGAGCATTACCAAAGCAGTGTTGGCACCAATGCCTGAAATATTGATAAGTTCTAAAAATAATTTTTTTTCAGAAAGTTCTGCAAAGCCAAAAAGATTGTGAGCATTTTCTTGCACCTGCAAATGCGTATGTAAAAAGGCTTCTTTTTCTACTTCACCAAGTAGGCTGTAAGTATGTAAAGAAATTCTAATAAAATATCCCACGCCTGCGGTTTCAACAATGGCGTGAGTATGCTCTTTGTGTGTGAGTATTCCACGTACGTAAGCGAACATTGCTTTATAGTTTGGTTTAACAAGATAAAAAAACCAACGGAGGGCTAACTTTTTGCCAAATTCGGAACAACAAAATGTATCCTTGTCCCTTTACCAAGTTCTGACTCCAAAGAGATTTCACCGCCTAATTTGTTGATAGCTTCTTTCACGATGTACAAGCCTAAACCTGAGCCTGCCAGCATATCATTGGCTCGGTAGAACATATTGAATACCTTATCTAAGTGGTCTTTATGAATACCTATGCCGTTATCTTGTATAATTACTTTGGCTTGTTTGCGTGTAACTTCTACTTTTACATCAATGAAAGGCTCTTGCTGACGCATATTGGCATATTTGATAGCATTGGAAAGCAGATTATTGAAAACAATATTCAAACGGCTTTTATCGGAATAAAAGGGCATTTTTCCCTTGATTTCAATGAGTTTTGAAATACGTTTGGAGTTTTCCATATAGTTATATTGTTCAAAACAATTTTCAATAAGTTCTTGAAAGTTAATAAGTTCTGGTTGAATATCCAAACGAGCATTCCGAGAGTAGTCTAAAATATCTTTGATAAAGTTATCCAATCGGCGGATACTTTTTTCTTGCAAACCTAAATACTCTTGAATTTGGGACATATTGTCGGTCATACGGGCAAGTTGGATAAGCCCCAAAAGTGAAGAGATAGGGGCTCTTAAATCGTGAGAAACACTATACACAAATCTATCCAACTCCGAATTGGCTTTGCTTAGCTCCTCATTCGCCTGACGAATTTTTTCTTCTGCAATTTTTCTTTCGTGAATATCCAGTGTAATGCCCGAAACTCCTATCAATTCGCCATTTTCTTTGATAGCCTGTGCTTTGGTAAGAAACCATTTGTAACTATCTTGGTTTTTCTGATATTGGCGAAGTTCTAACTCGTAGTTATCAATTTCTCCTGCGACAATTTTATCAAAATGTTCGGCGAGTTTAGTTCTATCATCTGGGTGTATGAGGGTTTTAAGCTCCAGCCTGCCATTAGGGGCTTTGTCGGTATCGGGGTTCATTCCGAAGGAAATAAAAGTTTGTCTTGACCAAAAAATTTCGCCTGTTTTGGTATTGATATACCAAGACCCCATTTTGGCAAAAGTTTGAGCATCTTCCAGAACTTGGTTAGCTTTTTTGAGTTCGTTTTCTTTTTGGCGTACCAGTTCCAGAGTGTTTTTCAGGCGTTCCTCGCGTTTGGCAAGTTCTTCATTGAGGCGTTTTTCATTTTCAAGAGCTTGAATGATTTTCTCTTCGGCAAGGGTTTGTTGCGTTACATTATGAATAATGACCAAAACAGCATTGATAGTAGGTTCGCGAAGCAGATTTTTGGCTTTTATTTCCATCCAATGGGCAGAGCCATCTTTGAACACAATGCGAAAAGTGGTGCGAAATAGCTTTCGGCGTGTATTGATGACTTCAAAAAAGATTTTTTGAGCCAGTGAAGAATCGTAAGGATGAACTAAATCAAAAAAATTTTCGCCGTGTAGTTCATTACTCTGAAAGCCCCAACTTTTATGAGCCGCAGGCGAGGCATATAAAATGGTAGCGGCTTCATCTAGCAAAAGAACAGAGTCTTCTAAATTTTCTATGAGTAGCTGGAATTTCTTATTTTGGCTGTCCAATAGCTCCTCCACGAACTTATCCTGACTGCTAATATCCCGAAAAACTACACACACATAAGCCTCTCCATCGTTTTCGTCATAAAAAACTTCCGCTTTTACAGGGATGGTAGAGCCATCTTTTTGTTGAAAAAGCGAAATCATCTCGTAGGGTTCGGGGTTACGCTGTTTTATTTCAATCAGGAAACGCTTCCAAGCATTAGAACTTTTTTGTTGGATAAGGTCATTTTCAATTTCTGTAAATTTTTTGGTACGAATTTCTTCTAAATTGTTGTAACGCAAATATTTCAAAGCAGAGTTATTGGCTTGTAAAATACTGCCACTTTCAATATCAACAAATAAAACACCTTCGCTGATTTCTTGCAGTGCTTTTTGCAGTTTAGGAGCGATGTAGCTTCCTGTTTCCGAAATTTGCGGATATATTGCCCAAAGCCATTGTTTAGACTCTGTAAAGGGAATAATTTGCGTAAAAAAAGGCTTTTCAGAAACTTTGTAGCTCAAGTCGCCTGTCCAAGTTTTTGTGGGTAGGTTTTCTACCAAAGACTCATTTAAGCAATTTTTTAGAAAACTAAACTGCTTCAAGTGTTTGCTTGATAGTTGAAAAATTCGTTGAGCTACCGCATTGGCTTGCAAAAGAAATCCTTTTTCATCAATGATTATTCCTGCACAGGTATCGCCCAATATTGTAAGCATTTGTTCTGCATCAGAAAGCATAATAGCAAAGTTTGTTTATGTATTATGAAACAGGCGTTTAGTGTTTTTTGAAATATTTTTTCAAAATATGCCAAAAAAGCCTTTAATTTGGCACTAAAATACAAATTTTTTGAAAAACAATCGTAAAAATTCAATTATGGGACACGACCAAAAAGATTTGCACAAATTTTCGGTGGCAGGGGCGTTAGTTACGTTAGGAATTATTTTTGGCGATATTGGTACTTCACCGCTCTATGTGATGTCGGCGGTAATTAGTACGATTGAAAAAAACGGAGGAGTGGCTAACAAGGATTTCATCTTTGGTGCAGTTTCGGCAGTTTTCTGGACGCTTACGATGCAAACCACACTCAAATACGTAGTAATTACCTTACGAGCCGATAATAAAGGTGAAGGGGGTATTTTTTCGCTTTATACACTAGTACGCAGACGTGCAAAGTGGTTGGTAGTGGTAGCTATGATTGGCGGTTCTATGCTTCTTGCCGATGGGATTATCACACCGCCTATTTCAGTAGTTTCGGCGATTGAGGGTTTGAGGCAAATCAATCCTGATATAAAACAAACGCATATCTTGGTGCTTGCTACGCTGATAATCACGTTTATTTTCTTTTTGCAACGTTTCGGGACATCCTTTGTGGGCAAGAGCTTTGGACCTATTATGCTGGTGTGGTTCAGTATGCTGGGGATTTTAGGAATTTTTCAGATTGTACGTTATCCTGAAATCCTGAAAGCTATCAATCCGTACTACGCTTATCAAATGCTTACCCAAATGCCGAATGGTTTTTGGTTACTTGGAGCTGTTTTTCTCTGTACCACGGGGGCAGAGGCATTATATTCGGATTTGGGGCATTGTGGTAGAGGGAATGTGAGAGTGAGTTGGGGCTTTGTGAAGACAATGCTTTTGCTGAATTATTTTGGACAAGGAGCTTGGCTTATATCACTACCTAAAATCAAAAGTGGTATCAATCCTTTTTATGGCATAATGCCCGAATGGTTTGTGATTACAGGCGTAATTATTGCTACTTTGGCGGCAATTATTGCCAGTCAAGCCCTTATTTCAGGTTCATTCACGCTTGTCAGCGAGGCTATTCGGCTCAATCTTTTCCCCAAATTAAAAATTAATTATCCTTCCAAGTTCAAAGGGCAGTTGTACATACCCAGTGTCAATACCATACTTTATTTGGGTTGTACAGGGGTGGTATGGTTTTTCAAGGAGTCGGCGGCAATGGAAGCCGCCTATGGACTTGCAGTGACTACTACTATGCTGATGACAACCATTTTGCTTTTGTATTTTTTACAATTGAGGCGGGTACCTTTATGGGGGATAGTAATTTTTGTGCTGATTTACGCTTCTATTGAACTATCTTTTTGTTTTACAAACCTTATCAAATTTGCTCACGGAGGGTACGTTACATTTGTGATAGCTTCTGCAATTTTATTTGTAATGTGGGTGCGTAGCCAAGCTGTTGAAATTAAGCGAAGACTTACCGAATATGTAAAAATTACAGATTACTTGGAACAAATCAAAGAATTGAGTAAAGACATCAGCGTACCTAAATATGCTACGCATCTTGTTTTTTTAAGTACGATGCGAAGCGATGACAAAGTGGAACAGAAAATTATTTATTCCATTTTACAAAAACAGCCCAAACGTGCCGATATTTACTGGTTTGTGCATATTGAAGTAACCGACGAGCCTTATACAATGGAGTATAGAGCGAAAATTATTGCCGATAATGATTTAGTGAAAGTGGAATTTCGTTTAGGTTTCCGTGTAGAACAAAAAGTGAGTTTGTTTTTGCGATTAGTTATTCAGGATATGGTGCGAAATGGCGAAATAGATGTTCGCAGTCGTTATCATTCACTCAAAGGTAGAAATGTAATTGGTGATTTTCGCTTTGTTATTTTGGAAGAAGTGCTTTCTTCGGATAATGATTTGCCCTTTATGGAGCAATTTATTCTAAATACCGATATTGCCATAAAGAACTGGACTGCCTCTCCTGAAAAATGGTTTGGCTTGGATACCAGCCTTGTAACCATTGAAAAAGTGCCACTGGTAATTAACCCGATTCGTGATATAACGCTAACACGTGTGCAGTAAAAACAAAGCCTCTGTTTGTATCAGAGGCTTGATGTTTTCTATGCTGATTGTTTTACTTTATCCACTACTGCTTTGAAGGCTTCGGGGTGGTTCATTGCCAAATCAGCAAGTACTTTTCTGTTCATTGCTAAACCTGCCTTGTTGTACATACCCATAAAACGCGAGTAAGAAAGTCCGTATTGGCGAACTCCCGCATTGATACGAGCTATCCAAAGGCGGCGGAAATCTCTTTTACGTTGTTTTCTATCGCGGTAGGCATATTGCCAAGCTCTTTCTACGGCGTTTTTGGCAATTGTCCAAACGTTTTTACGTCTGCCAAAAAAACCTTTGGCAAACTTCATCATTTTTTTTCTTTTAGCACGAGAGGCTACTACATTAACTGAACGTGGCATAATTTTTTGTTGTTTTTTGATTTTTGGCGTTGCAAAAGCAAACTTTTAGCCAAAAAATCGGGTGAAACCATAGAACCAAATAAAATTTTGTGTGAATTAAAGATTCAAAAGTGCCTTCACACGGGGCATATCGGCATCTGAAACAAGGGTAAAATGCGACAAACGACGCTTCTGTTTGGTTTCTTTTTTGGTAAGAATGTGATTTTTGTAAGCGTGCTTGCGACGAACTTTACCAGTGCCTGTGATGCGAAAACGCTTTTTCGCACCCGAATTGGTCTTTACTTTGGGCATTTTCGTACAAGTTTAGTTGAACAGAAATTTTGAGGGGGCAAAGTTAGTAAAATTTTTTATTTTACCCAAAAATCTATGCAAGATTATTTTGGTAAAAGGTTGAGCATATTGGAAGTAGCTTGAGCAATGAGTGTGCCGTTGGGGTGTAGAATTTCTCCTTTCATCTGAATAATTTGTCTTCCCTTACGAATAGCAACAGCCTTAGCCACAATGGTATCGCCTTTTTGGGCTTTGCCGATAAAATCTACTGACAAATTGATAGAAACCGAAGGATAAGGCTTTTCCATTGCCGCTACCGTCATACCGATTACTTCGTCCAGAATGAGTGCTTGCACGCCTCCGTGAAGAAGCCCTAATGGGTTACACATATCTTCACGTACCAAAATGTGCATTTCAGCAGAACCTTCCTCTATGTGTTTAAGCGTTCCATTTATCCATTTGAGCACAGGCGGGGCAAAATCAGGAATAGGTTGATTGATAAAACTTTGGAGTGTCTGTAATATTGGGTTCATAGCCTTTGTATTTATTAACCTGCAAAGGTAGCAAAATATCACACTTTACAAAAATTTATTACAAAAATCATCTGTTTTTATTTGGATTTTTTCTAAATAACCTTTAACTTTGTTAAAATTTTTGTAAAAATGAAAAGCAAAGCCTCGTGGGTAGAGTTGTATCGCAATAAAAAAGGAGTTATTTATCAGTGCGAAAATACTCATAAATTTATTGTTGAGTTTGGCGGAACAACTACTTTTTTCACATTCCAGCAATTCAAAGATTTTGGACGAGTGATTGCTCAAATCAACCTAAATGTAATGCTGGAACGCATAGAAAGAGCTTTTGATGTAGAAATTATCTATTTACCCCAAAATGACCAAATCTATCAGTTAGAAGTTTGTGAAGTATATTATTTGAAAGATTTGCTTGCAGGGGCAAAGGCTTTTTTGGAACTCAATAGCCTCTTGCACGAACTTGCTATCAGTGCTTTTGAAACGGAAAATTGTTCTATTGCTTAAAAGATTAAGAATGAGCAAAAAATATGAATTACCTTCCCAAGTAGTTTGTATGTGTATGGGAAGTAAATGCCGAAAATATAACAAAGACTATTACAAAGACTTGAAAGATGCCTTGAAAAAGAGCCATTTGCATCATCAGGTAGAAATTTTGAAAACAGATTGTACAGGGCGATGCAAATTTGCTCCTGTGGTTTGCTTTCAGCCTCAAAATCGTTGGCTCATTGATTTTTCTGAAAAAGAGTGGCAAAAAAATATTCAAGATTTATTTGAAATTAAGCTATAAAAAGCAAAAAGAGCTTTGCAGAGAGAAAAAGCTCTTTTTGCTTATCAATTTTGAGAAAGGAAACTATCTCCTTTATTGAACATAGCAACGTCTTCTTGCGAAAGTTCATTGAATAGGAAAACGTAAAAGATTTTGCGTTCTACTTCCAATTTTCCTGCCACCATTTGCACCAAAGTTTGGTTTCCGAATTGGTCAATGATTTTTCCTGTGGTACGCTTGTTGAGAACCTTGTAATTGAGTTGGAACTTGCGGTCTTTGAGGTCAATGATATTTTTGTAATCGGCTTCTATGAGTACATCTACGGATTGCCCTTCTAATTGACTTCGTTTATAGCGAAACTTTCGCAAAATAAAGGTATTTACTTTCAGAATGGTAAATTTTTCGTCTGTGATAATAATACCATCATAGATTTTACCTAAAATCATTTGAAAAATAGCCGATTCTTCGGAAACATTGTTCAATTTGGCTTCAAATTCTTGCATCCAAGTATCGTACTCTTTTACACGTCTTTGCAATTCTAATTCTTTTTCTTCAATTTGCTTATTGAAATCTTGGGCTTCTGCAAGGAGTTTGAGGTTTTTCTCGTTGGCTTTTACAGCGGCAATATTGGTAGCAATACGGCGAGAAAGACGTTCAATGAAGTCAATGACGTATTGTTCATAGACTTGCATAGAGGCAAGTTCCAAAACACCTTCAATTTTTTCATCGGTTTTAATGGGTACAATCAGAATAGCCGTAGGTTTCAGAATTCCAGTACCCGATTTGATGAAAGTGTAATCTTCGGGAATATCAGTAATTAGTTTGGTATCTCCTTCACGCCAAGTTTCACCGATAAGTCCTTCACCAAAATTGATTCGTTTTTTGAGGTATTTTTGTCTATCATAAGCATAAGCGGCAGTAAGTTCTAAGTAGGGAGCTTCATCGCTACCGCTTACAATAAACAAACCTCCTTGTACGGAATTAGTACGTTTGGTGAGTTCGGTGATAATTTCATAAGATTGCTTAACGATATTGTCGTTGTTGTTTTTCAAAATTTCGCCGAACACTGCAAAACCTTCATTTTCCCAACTGCGTTGCTTTTCTTGACTGATAAATTCTTGGAGTTGTTCGTTGCGTTGTTCTGCTTCTTGAATACTGGTTCGCAATTTTTGAAGCATAATTTTGAAGTTTTTGGCAAGGTCGCCTACTTCGTCATCGGTGGTTATTCTGTCTAAAAACTCGTCTTGGCTACGCAAACCTTTTACAACAGATTTGGCAACTCTATCCAGTACAATAATAGGTTGTGAAATACTAAAAGAGAAATACACCGCAAAAAATCCGCCTGTAACAAGCATAATGATGAGAGCGGCAATTACAATGAGGCGAGCTCTGAAAATGAGCCCTTCAACATAGAATGAAATTACCTCAAAAAGCGATTGTACTTCGTTATTGATTTGTTCATAGATTTTGGCAAGTTCCCCACGCAACCCTTTTTTGCTATCAAAACCGATTTCTTGCTCTATTTCTACAATCAAATCAAACATTTTTTCATAGTCGGCGATATATTCCATAAAAGTCTCCTTGCGTTTATCATCAAGGGGGCTATCTACGATTTTACGTTTGAGTTTATCGGCAGTTTGGTGGAGTTTAGTTTTGTAATCTAAATCTTTACGCAAGAAAAAGTCTTTTTCGTGCCTTCGGAGTTGCAAAACAAGCTCCTTATCTACATCAACTTTTTCTAAGAAATGCACATAATCTCTCATTCTGCCCTCCATACCAAAACTTTTGAACCCTCTTTCTCTAATTCTTTTACGGAGCAATTCAAAAAGGCGATTGTATTTTTCACGAGCTTCGGTAAGGGCTTGAATTTTTTGGTTAAGATTAAACTCTTTGGTAGTAGGGTTTTCGTTGAGGCGGGCAAGTAGTTTTTTACTTTCTCTGATATTGGTTTCAATGAGCGTGATATTTTTACTTTTACCGCTTCCCATAAAAACCTCATCGCGAGCATCTACTACAATAAAATCTTTCTGCAAAACATCTATTTGAGCCATCAGGTGTCTTAATTCATTCAGATCGTCTTTGTAGGCTTGATAGCGATTGATACTTCCTTGATACAAAAAGGCAATCCCTCCAATTACCCCTGCCAGTGTGATAAGAAGTAAAAAGGAAAGTAAAATTTTTGTTTGAACCCTACGAAAAGATATTTTCATATACCTAATTTTTTAACTTCAAAACATAAAAGCCAAGCAACTTACTCTTCCTCTTCTAAACTAAACGAATACAAATTTTTATCCAATTGCAAAGAACCTTCTTGGTAGTTTTTGATAAAAGTTTCAATTTCAGTTTTATCAATTTTATCTCGGTTCAGGGCTACGGTCATCAGCACAAAAGCATCTTCAGCTTCGTAGTCTTCGTCATCATATTCAATAAACTCTTGTACTTTTAGCTCGCCTTCGGCTTCTAATTCTGCAATAATTTCGGCTTTATATTCCCAGATTTCTTCCCAACGTTTTTCAGAAAGTTGGCTTTCATAACCTTTGTAATCAGGAAATATTTTTTGAGCCTCTTCATCAGCTTTCTCTTCCAAAACTGCCATATAATGCAAATGCAAAGGCATAAGGGCTACATCAAACAAAACTTCTTTATCTTTATATTTGCCTATGAAAAAAAAGTAAGCAGTTTCCTCGTCTTGTTCTTCATTGGGGTTATATACCCAACGCAAATTATTTTCTTTCAAATACTTTTTGATGCTCAAAGCGTTGTTTGCGTCGAAATGAGTGTTGTGTTTCATTTTTCAAATGTAAGATTTTCAGAAGTAAAAACAAAGATTTTAGTCACAAAATTCAAAAAAAAATGCCTACGAAAGAAAAAATCGTAAGCACAAAATATAAAATTTAATGATCTATCTTTGTGAGTTGATAAACTCTTGTAGCTCTTCGCGAGTACTACTGAACGAAAATTCATTGGCTACCATAAAGTATTGACGGCGTTCTTCAATAGACGTGTATTCGTAGAGATATTTAGCGATTTCAAGGCGTTGCTCATCAAAATTAAAAAGTTTTACGATACCTCGTACTTGTTCTACCGAAAAGCAATTGAAATTGCGTGTGATATTTTTAGCTACTCTCATTCGGTTATCGGATATGTTTTCACGGCGAATGGATTGCACAATATTGGCATATTCGTTGTTACTTACCACGCAGGGCGTACCGGGCAAAGTGTTGTTAGGATTTCCTGTTTGATTTTGCTGTAAAAATGCTTCCCATTGCTGATAATTCACACGATTCTGAAAAACTTGTGAGGCGGTGAGCAAATTTCCGACATCATAAATGTTGGGATAAGAAAGACGCATTGCCTCTAAACGATTGTTTTCATTATTGAGCAAAGAAACCAGTCGCATCAGTTGAGAAACTGCCAAGCAATTGCTTTGTACAGCTTGCCGAACGGCATTAAAACGCATATTTTCATTCATAGCTCCGCGTACTCGCATAGCAAGGTTCTGAAACACACTCTCAGAGATAGGAGCAGAACAATTTTTAGTCCCCCAATAATTTTGATAGTCAGGGTAGTTGTAAAGTGGATAACCCGTAAAATCGGGGTTATTAGGATTAGTAGGATTTACAGGGTTTGTAGGATTGTTGGGATTTGTGGGATTATTAGGATAAATATTGATAGGCGTTCCCCCTTTGTTGATGAAATCATATAAAATCACTACCGAAGAAAATTTCGTAAAGCCGTCATACACTACGTAATAGTTTTCGGGGTCAAAGACGGTAGCATAAGCATTTTCGGCAAGAGCAAGGCGATTTTGTTCTTCACGAAACAAAGACATCAGCTCACGAATTTGCTCAGCAGAAAGGCAATTATCTTGCGAAAAGCGTACTGTCTCTTGTAATTTGCGGGCTTCATTGCCAATTGCACTTATTTGCTGTTTGCGTTGTTGAAACAGGCTATTTGCTAGCGGGCGAGAGCAACGATTTTGAGCTTGCAAAACAATCATAATGCTCAAAAAAGACATTAGAGTAAGTAAAAACTTTTTCATACAATTTTGGGGCTTAAGTTAGAAAACGATAAACAATCAGCGTGAGTAAAAGAATAACACGCTTATATTTCAAAGACAATTAGCTTGCCAAAGTGGTATTTTTTTGTGTAATTTTCTCAAAATCCTCACTCAAAGAAAACTCATCTTCACATTCTTTTGCATTGACTTTCAGAACTTTTGCAAGTGTAAGAAGTACCAAAGTACGAGAGGCGGTTTGAGGTGAAATCCCTGCTATTTTAGAAAATTGCTTTACGGTGATAATGGGGTGCGAAGCCAAATACTGCATTAGTTTGTGTTCTTTTTCGCCATAATGAAAGCGGTAATTTTTATTTTTTTTACGCTCTTTCAGGTAGCTACGCATTTCTTTGCTGGCTTGTATACTTTGTTCGCCCACGCGTACATATACTTTGCCTTTGTCTTCGCCCTTGATAATCTGGTGGGGTAGGCTTTCGCTTTTAGGAATATGAAACAATAAAACTTCGCGTTCGGAGTCTTCATCAAGAGGTAAGCGTTCTATTTGATAAGAAATTTCAGGAAAGCAGTATTCGGCAATGGCTTTTTTCAAGATGTACTCATCTTCTTCGGGGAATTTTGCACCGATAATTTGCCTATCATCACTTACGCCAATAATGAGCATACCTCCATCGGTATTGGCAAAGGCAACTACCTCACGAACAATTTTTTCGGGGTGTTTGGTTTTGAGTTTGAACTCTACGTTCAATCCTTCACCTTGCTTGACAATTTTGCGGAGTGTTGCTAAATCCGTTTGCATTTCCGCTGTATTTAGCTACCTGCAAATAAAACATTTTTTTCCGAAAAAACGTTATCAAAATCTAAAATTATTGTTGAATTACCTTGAAAAATGCTCAATTATTAGCAAGAATGATTATTTTTGCAACAAAACTTATTTATGAAACTGAAAGAAGAAAAAATAAAACAGATACAAAAACTTTGTGAGCAAAATAACGTAAAGTCTTTGTATGTGTTTGGTTCTGTTTTGAGAGAAGACTTCAATGATACTTCTGATATTGATTTTTTGATTGATTTTAGTGAAAACGACCCTTTCCGTTACACAGACCTTTATTTTTCTTTCAAACAAATGCTTGAAGAGATTGTACAACGAAAGATAGATTTATTGGAAGAAAGAGCCATTAGAAACCCACTTCTAAAAAATCATATTGATAGCAACAAGCAGAAACTCTACTAAAAAATAGTCAAGGATAATTATGGCAACTCACCTAAAAAATTTAAGCGAATATTCACCAGTAAATGTGGCAGATGTAAGCCACAAGCGTTTTGGGATAGTTGTAGCAGAGTGGAATAGCGAAGTTACAGAGGCACTTTTAAGCGGTGCTACCAAAACTTTACAAAATTATGGTGCAAAAACAGAAAACATCGTCATCAAAAGAGTAGCAGGAAGTTTTGAATTGCCATTGGCTTCGCAGTGGCTTGCTCAAAGAGCCGATATTGATGCTGTCATTGCGATTGGGTGCATTATACAAGGCGAAACAAGGCATTTTGATTTTATTGCTCAGGCTGTTGCCGAAGGCATTATGCAAGTGGGTTTGAAGCATAATAAGCCCGTTATTTTTGGAGTGCTTACGACCAACAATTTGGAGCAGGCTCTTGAAAGAGCAGGGGGCAAACACGGCAACAAAGGCGAAGAAGCCGCTATTACGGCAATCAAGATGATACATTTTTAAGGTTTTGACAAGTTATGGTTAAGAACATTTATCTCATTCGGCACGGAGAAACCGACTACAATCGCAAGGGAATGGTACAAGGCAGAGGAATTGATGCTGATTTGAACGATGTTGGTAGAAAACAAGCTCAAGCCTTTTTTCAAAAATATCAGCATCTGCCCATTGAAAAAATATATCATTCTACGCTCAAAAGAAGCTATCAAACGGTTTTACCTTTTATAGAAAAAGGCATAGCTTGTCTTGCACACGAAGGTTTAGATGAAATCAGTTGGGGCATACACGAAGGAAAACCTTTCAGCCAAGAAGCACATCAGGAATATCTGCATTACATACATCAGTGGCGTGCAGGTAATACGAATGTAGCAATTGCCGAAGCCGAAACCCCCGAAGAAGTTCGCCGAAGGCAAGAGGAATTTACTAAAATTTTGCTTGCAAGTCCTGAAAAGAATGTACTTATCTGCTCACACGGCAGAGCAATGCGTATTCTTTTAGCGTGGTGGCTGGGCTATCCGCTTTCGCAAATGGATATTTTTCAGCATTTCAATCTTTCGCTATATCATTTGCAACATACAGGCACAATGTTTCGGATTATCAGACACAATTGCCTTGAACATTTGAAAAACAAATCTTAATTTTATTTCATACTTTCACTAAAATTTCACAACTCCCATTGCGAAATAGCGGGAAAACTCTCGTAACAGGTCATATCAAAACGGCAGGGGACAATAGAAATATAGCCATTATCCAAAGCCCATACATCGGTATCTTGTCCGGGGTCTTCGTTGATAAAATCGCCTACAAGCCAATAGTATAGCCTGCCGTGAGGGTCTTTGCGTTCGTCAAAATTTTCTTGCCAACGAGCCCGAGCTTGTCTGCAAATTTTAATGCCTTTGATTTCGCCTTGCATAATTGCAGGAAAATTTACATTCAGGGCTACGTATTTGGGAATTCCATTCCGTAAGGCTTCGGAGGCGATACGCTTCACATACCCGCGTATGTGAGAAAAATCGGCATTGTGGGCATAATCGCAGAGCGAAAACCCTATGGCGGGAAGTCCTTCTATGGCGGCTTCTATTGCCGCCGACATCGTACCCGAATACAAAACATTCACCGAAATATTGCTACCGTGATTGATACCGCTTACTACCAAATCAGGTTTTCTATCTTTGAGAACGTGATGCTTGGCAAGTTTTACACAATCGGCGGGGGTTCCTGAACACTCGTAAGCCTCTACGCCCAAATCCTCAAAAACATCTGTTTTGTACAGGCGTAGGCTTTCATTTACCGTGATAGCGTGTCCCATTCCCGATTGGGGCTTATCAGGAGCTACCACCACTACTTCGCCCAGTTCAGACATTAGTTCTACCAGTGTTCTTATACCTTTTGAAGTAATGCCGTCGTCATTGGAAATCAAAATCAAAGGTTTGGTTTTCATTATTTTTTGAGTTGAAATATTACAATATGACCGCCAAGTTATGAATTAGTGGATATTGACGGCGTTTAATTTAACAAAATTAAGAAAGATTTCATCATTAAGAAAATCCTTATTGTTTTTTTGTGAGGTATAAAAAAAATACTTATAGC
>NZ_NKXO01000007.1 GCF_002843425.1 Raineya orbicola | reverse complement strand
GCTATAAGTATTTTTTTTATACCTCACAAAAAAACAATAAGGATTTTCTTAATGATGAAATCTTTCTTAATTTTGTTAAATTAAACGCCGTCAATATCCACTAATTCATAACTTGGCGGTCATATTGATTCTTTTTCTCTGTATTTTGTTCCCGTGTTTTTATATTAGACCAATCATTTGCTTCAATTTTGTTAATCTCGCACTTTTCAAAATTAGGTATCTTTCTGAATTTATCCTCTGTGTTGGGTAAATAATCATTATTGAATAGAAACTCGATAGGTTTCTTAAAGTGAAATCTTCTGATACTAACAGGAAAGTAATTATCCCAATAAACATTTTTGAATTCAATTTTTTTATCTATGGTTATTACAGGTAATAAACTATCCAAATATTGCTTATACTTTGGAAGTACAATTGTATAACCAAATGGTATTGCTACTACATCTTTGAAAGGATCAATTTCATGATAGGCATAATAATCATGTGTTTTAATTTGAATAAATTCCTTTATTAAAGAAGGAGAAACAGGAGAAGGATAACGATCTATATTAAATCCAAGAGAAGTCGCTTTCTGTTTAGATAGAGTTACGTAGCCAAACCTTGTATGGTCGGTTTCGTGGTTATAATAAATTTCAGCATTTTCAAGGCGATAGACAGTATCAGGGTGCTTTTGGATTTCCTCAAAAAGCTGGCTATACGATAGCCTACGGCGGGCTTGCTGGGCTTGGGCTTCGGCAATCAAAACCCACAAAAGAGCAAAAAAGAAAACTGCATTTTTCATATACTTAAAAGGTTTAATTTCAAACCTAAATAAATGAAAAATTCTTGTAAATGTAAATTATTTGCATAGAAGTTTCAGGATTGTGGTTTTTATTTATTCTTCGGATAAAATGACTAAAAAAACGCGAATTATACATATTGGATAAAAAACACCACCCCCAA
Organism: Raineya orbicola; assembly: GCF_002843425.1. Taxonomy (GTDB): domain Bacteria; phylum Bacteroidota; class Bacteroidia; order Cytophagales; family Thermonemataceae; genus Raineya; species Raineya orbicola. The sequence continues at coordinate 82,468 of NZ_NKXO01000007.1, read as the reverse complement.
CCCCTCCTCAATGAGGAGGGGAGTTTTATCGTCTAAAAAACCAAAATTTTAGCAATATCCCAACTCCCCTCCTTTCCAAGGAGGGGATTAAGGGGTGGTTTATCAAATGCAATTCAAAAGTGTTCGGAAATCTTTTTTAATCCTAAACAATTTAATAGCAAGACTTCAAGAATTTAGGTTTGCTAGCAAATGCCAAAATTTTCAAAAAGAAAACTTATCTTTGCCCGAAAATCCTGTCTATATGCCAATTTTTCAGAAAACACCCCTCAATCAAATCCCATTTTTCTCTAAAATTTTTCAAGATTATATAGCTCAAAATGCTGTTTTAGAACCTTTTTTTCAGTTCGTACCTCGCAAAGAAACTTTTGGCAAAATCATTGCTCAAAAACAATTTCCACAAGAAAAGCGAAATCTTTTGTACCAAATCTTTCAGGAGCAGTACGAGCGTATTTCTCTCTATAAAACAGAAAAAGAAAACATTGAGGCACTGCTTTCCGAGAAAACCTTCACCGTTACTACTGCTCATCAGCCTTCTATTTTTTTCGGAGAGTTGTATTTTGTGTATAAAGCCCTTACTACGCTTCGCTTGGCGGAGTTTTTGCGAGCTTTGATGCCTGCATATCATTTTGTACCTATTTTTTGGCTTGGCTCTGAAGACCACGATTTTGCAGAAATTTCGCATTTCAGGCTTTTTGGTAAAACCTACCAATGGCACACCGAACAGAAAGGAGCCGTTGGCAGAATGAAAACCGCTGAAATTGCCGAAATTCTTTCGGTTTTACCTGAAAAAATCCCTGTTTTTGAAACCGCCTACACGCAATACCCTACGCTTGCCCAAGCTACTCGCTATGCTTTGCACGAATTTTTCGGAAAGAAAGGTTTGCTTGTACTTGATGGTGATGATGCAAAGCTCAAGAAAGCCCTTATCCCTGTGATACAAAATGAGTTGCAAGAGCAGAAAACAGAGTTTTTCGTGAAGGATACTTCTTTGCAACTCACACGCTTGGGCTATCACGCACAGGCACAGGCTCGTCCTATCAACTTTTTTTATCTTGATGAAGGTCTGCGGGAAAGAATTGAGCGAAAAGGAGATTTCTATGAGGTTTTGCATACGCCTTTGCGTTTTTCTGAAACGGAAATTTTACAACTTACTGAAAAAAATCCTGAAAAGTTTAGTCCCAATGCTTTGTTGCGTCCTATTTATCAGGAACTTGTGTTGCCCAATCTTGCCTACATCGGCGGACCGGGCGAAATAGCCTACTGGTTGCAACTCAAAAGCACATTTGAGCATTTTCGTCATCTTGCACCACATCTCACAATGCCAATGCTTTTGCCCCGCAATTTTGCATTAGTGCTTACGCAAAACCAAAGCGAAAAAATCAATAAATTGCAACTTTCTGTGCAAGATTTTTTCCAAGAAAGCCATACGCTTAAAAAATTATTTTTATCAAAGCTCGCTTTACAAGAATTTTCGCTACCGCAGGAGAAAGAAACTATTTTGCAGGCTTTTGAGAGCATCAAACAAAAAACAGCAAAAATTGATAAAACTTTGCTTTCTGCTGTTGAAGCCGAAGAGCAAAAAAACCTCAAAAGCCTTGAACATTTAGAAAAACGTATTCAAAAAGCAGAGGAAAAAAAGCACGAAAATGAATTGCAACAAGTGCTTTCGCTCAAAGAAAAGTTATTTCCCGATGGAGCTTTGCAAGAGCGAAAAGATAATTTTTTGAATTTTTACCTAAATTATGCTACATTTTTAGAGGATTTGCACCAAATTTTTGAGCCATTCAGCAATGAATTTTACATCATTCAGATACAATAAGAACATTCCAATCCTCTTGCTATTGGCGGTTTTTGGGGGGATTTGTTTGCAAGCAGGTTTTTGGGGCAAGGGTTGGGTGATGTTGGGTTTTATGGGTTGGGTATGCCTGTGGCAAGCTGAAAAAATCTTGAAAGAAACCTTCCTAAAAAGAAATTTTCTGCGACGGTTGCTTGTAGCCTTTTTGTTTTTGTTTGTTTGGAACGTAGTAGCAACTTGGTGGGTACGCATTACGGGGGCTTTGTGGGTGATAAGCGTTGCCAACAGCCTTGTAATGCTTGTACCTTTGGTTTTTTGGTGGTGGGTACGAAAATTTTTTGCCGAAAAGTACGAAAAATGGCTTTTTATTCCGATATGGATAAGTTTTGAATTTGCTCATCATCACTGGCAACTGACTTGGGTATGGCTGACTTTAGGCAATACTTTTTTGTATCAGAACGAGTGGGTGCAATGGTACGAATACACAGGCGTATGGGGCGGCTCGCTTTGGATTCTGCTTGTAAATGTAGTTTTTTGGGAAATTAAAGAGGCTTTTTCTATAAAAAAAATAGCGTTTTTGGTGGCTCTTTTGGCTTTTCCGATTACTTTTTCTTGGATTTTGCGAGAGCAAAAACTTTTACCTACCCAAAAATTGAATGTAGTTTTAGTTCAACCCAATATTGACCCTTTTACGGAAAAATTTAACGATTGCCCTCGTTTTATTCCTTTTGCCAAGCAAGCCCAAATATTAGTGGATTTGACTTTGCAAAAATTTGATAAAAACGCCGATTTAGTAGTTTTTCCTGAAACCGCCCTTGATGAAAATTTTGATGAACGTTGGGTCAGGAAATATCCTACTTTTCAGAAAATTGATAGCTTGCAACAAAAATTAAACGTGCCAGTACTTTTGGGCGTTTCTACGAGGATTTTCACCAAAGAAAAAAGCAGTCCTACAAGTCAGTATGCACCGCTATCAAATGCTTATTACGAGGATTTCAATACAGCACTACTTTTGCAGAAAGATACGATGTTTTGGTACAAAAAAATGATACTGGTGCCAGGGGTAGAAACCATACCTTTTCCTGAATACACTATTTTTCTGAAAGATTTTATCAGTGATATTGGGGCTTCGTTTTTTTTGTTGGGCGTGGGAAAGGAAATCTCTACTTTTCCGACTTCCAAAGCTCAAATTGCCCCGATTATTTGCTACGAATCAATGTATGGCGAATTTTTGAGTAAATTTGTGCAAAAAGGAGCAGATTTGCTTTGTACCATTACCAACGATGGTTGGCTCGGTGATACTGAATGGCAAAAACATCATTTGTATTTGGGTGCTTTGCGTTGCATAGAAACCCGCCGAGAGATGCTTCATTGCTCTAATATGGGGGCTTCGGCGGTAATTGATGTATGGGGCAAGGTAAGGAGCGAAATTCCTTACAATCAGCGAACTTCAATGAAAGCAATTGCTTTTACCTATCAGGAAAAAACTTTTTACACGCATTACGGCGATTTTTTACCGAAAATTGCTTTGAGCTTTGTAGGAGTGATTTTTCTTGCCTCATTAGTTAGATTTTTTCAAAAAAAACTAAAATAGGCAATTATGAAAGCTAAAATTTTAGTAAAACTTTGCTTGGGGGTATTGTACTTACAAAGTTTGCAAGCTCAAAATCTTTCAGAGGCACTAAATTCATTAGAAAACGATAGTCTGCTGAAGCAAGGCTTTTTGGCATTTTGCCTAATGGACGCACAAACAGGCAAAGTGCTTGCCGAAAAAAATATGCACAAAAAAATGAATGTGGCTTCTTGTCATAAACTATGGACAACCGCTACGGCATTAGAGGTTTTAGGCAAAGATTTTCGCTTTCAAACACAGCTGGCACACAGCGGCAAAATTGAAAACGGCACACTCAAGGGCAATTTATACATTATCGGCGGAGGTGATATAACGTTAGGCAGTACAGATTTTAAGGGAGTTCTTTCCAGAGAGCAAATTTGGGAGCGTTGGTATAAGATTTTACAAAACCTAAAAGTTCAGAAAATTGAGGGGCAAGTTGTGGGCGTAGGGGCTTATTTTGAGCAAAACGCTATTCCCGAAGGTTGGATAAAAGAAGATTTGGGCAACTATTATGGCTCTGCCGCCTATGGTTTGAACATCAGCGATAACGAGTATAAATTGCTCTTAAAACCTGCTTCCAAAGTTGGTGAAAAGGCTCAAATTCTCGGCACTGACCCTACTCTACCCTTTTTGAAGTTCAAGGGGGAAATTCTCACTGCCCCTAAAGGCACAGGCGATAATGCTTACATTGATGGTTATCCCTTTCATTATGAAAATTTTGTTCGTGGCACAGTGCCACAAGAAAGTAGTTTTTTTATCAAGGGGGCAATGCCTAATCCGCCGTATGTAACTGCTTTTTTGCTGAAAGACTATTTGCAAAAAAGGGGGCTTTCAGTTAGCCAAGAAGCCTCTTTCAGCTTTGAAGCTATCAATGAAAAACTCATCATTTTAGACAGCATAAGTTCACCTACGCTTGCCGAAATAATCAGAGAAATCAATCTATACAGCGTAAATCTCTATGCCGAAGGACTTTTTAGGCAGTTAGGTAAATATTGGGGCAAAGAAAGTGAAGCAGGAGCAAAAATATTGGAGTTTTGGCTAAAAAAAGGCATTGAAAGCAAAGGTTTGAACTTCAACGATGGTAGCGGACTATCACGGCTTAATACTTCTACGGCTTTTGCTATTTGTCAGATGCTCGTAAAAATGGCTCAAAATGAAACTTTTGTAAAAAGTTTGCCCGTAGCAGGTATTTCAGGGACACTTACAGGATTTGGCAAAAATACCATTTTGCAGGGCAATTTACAAGCCAAAACAGGCAGTATGCGGGGCGTAATTGCTTTTGCGGGATATTTTACAAATTCCAAAGGTGAAAAGCGTTGCTTTGCGATAATTGCCAATCAGTATGAAGGCAAATATGCCACTATGCGAAGTAAGTTTGAAAAAATATTACTCAAAGCCGCCGAGTAACGAGCTAAAAAGTATTTTTCCAAAAATTTTAACTTACTCCTCAAAAAATTTACGGATAAGATTTTTTATTTTGTGAAAACCTTTGAAAAAAATCAGTAATTTGTATTTTTGAAGCAAAATATTTGTATTTATGGCAAAAAAAGAAAAAAGCAAAGCGATTGTAGTGCCAGCTGACGAAAAAAGTAAATTGGAGGCACTCAAAACTACAATGGAAAACATTGAAAAAGCATACGGCAAAGGGGCAGTGATGAAACTTAGCGATGAAAAAGTGGTAGATGTGGAGGTTATTCCTACGGGTTCGCTGAGCGTAGATTTAGCTTTGGGTGTAGGTGGTCTTCCCAAAGGGAGAATTATAGAAATATTTGGTCCCGAGGCTTCGGGAAAAACCACATTAGCCATTTATACCATCATTGAGGCACAAAAAGCAGGAGGCATTGCGGCTTTTATTGATGCCGAACACGCCTTTGATAGATTTTATGCCGAAAAATTGGGTATGGACCCTGAAAAAGTCATTATCTCGCAACCCGATAGTGGCGAACAGGCTCTTGAAATCGCCGAGCAACTCATACGCTCAGGGGCTATTGATATTGTGGTAATAGATTCGGTTGCCGCCCTTGTTCCCAAAGCCGAAATAGACGGCGAAATGGGTGATAGCAAAATGGGCTTACAAGCTCGCCTAATGTCGCAAGCTATGCGAAAGCTCACTAGCCTCATTTCCAAAACCAATTGTTGTTGCATTTTTATCAACCAACTTCGTGAAAAAATCGGCGTAATGTTTGGTAGTCCTGAAACTACCACAGGCGGAAATGCCCTCAAATATTATGCTTCTGTAAGGATAGATATTCGCAAAATTGGGCAAATCAAGGACGCTGATGAAAACCCCATTGGTAGCAAAACACGTGTAAGAATTGTAAAAAACAAAGTGGCACCTCCTTTCAAGCAAGTAGAATTTGAGATTCTTTTTGGTAAAGGCATCAACAAAGTGGGGGAAGTTGCAGAATTGGCAACCGAATTAGGGGTTCTGAAAAAATCAGGAGCAAATTATTATTACAACGGAACCAAAATCGCTTTGGGGAAGGAGAAACTCCAAATAATGCTTGAAGAAAACCCCGATTTGGTAGAAGAATTGAAGCAAAAAATCAAGGAGAAAGTTGCCGCAGGAGCTAAAATCGGTGAAATTACAAGCGAAGAGAAAGCTAAAGTAAAACAAGAAGAGCAAGAAGCCGAGACCGAAGTAAAAGAGTTAGAAAATGAATAATAATAAATGGTTCGGGGGCTTCGCCGAAGGCGAAGCCCCCGAAAAAACTCACTTCAAAGCTATGATTGTCTATAATGTAACCGTAAATATTGAAAAAAATATTCACGAAGAGTGGCTCAACTGGATGCTCTCCAAACACATTCCTGACGTAATGCGTACAGGTTGTTTTTTGGAAAACAAAATTATGCGTTTGCTTACAGAAACCGAAAACGATGGCTTTACGTATGCCTTTCAGTATATTTGTGCCTCAATGCAAGATTTAGAACGCTATCAGCGAGAGTTTGCCCCCAAACTCCAAGCCGAACACTCCGAACGCTATAAAGATAAGTTTGTGGCTTTCAGAAGCATTTTGGAAATAGTGCAATAAATTAGATTTGCAACATTTCTAACTTAAAAACACCTCTACGCTATGTTGTTTTCGGAAATTCTTTTGTACGCAACGGCTTCGTTTGCGTTGGTTCAAATTTTATACCTATTATTTGTTTTCTTACGTATTCTATTTCATAAAGCCAAAAAAGAAATTGATTTTGATTTCCAGAAACCTGTATCGGTTATTGTAGCGGCACACAACGAACTGGAAAATCTGAAAAAACTTTTGCCCATTTTATACAGACAAAACTACCCTGAATTTGAAATTATTGTCGCAAACGACCGCTCCTCTGACGAAACAGAGCTTTTCTTACGAGATGAGCAACGAAAAGAGCCTCGTTTGCGGGTTCTGCATATAGACCACACCCCCGAACACATTAGCCACAAAAAATACGCTCTTACGCTGGCTATTCGTGCCGCTAAATACGAACATCTCCTTTTTACAGATGCCGACTGCCTACCCAATTCCGAAAATTGGATTGCTCTTACGGCACAAGAATTTACAAAAGAAAAACAAATCGTTTTAGGTACTTCGCCCTACCAAAAAGAAAAAGGCTTTCTAAATTGGCTCATACGTTATGAAACATTTTTTACAGCTATTCAGTATATTAGCTACGCTTTGGCAAAGTTGCCTTATATGGGCGTAGGAAGAAATCTTGCTTACACTAAAAGTTTATTTCTTGCAAGTAAAGGATTTCATAATCACCTGAAAATTGTTGGAGGAGATGACGACTTATTCGTCAATGCCAATGCTAATAGAAACAATGTTGCCGTATGCACCCACTCGCAAGCACAGGTCATTTCTATTCCCAAAACTACTTGGAGAGCTTGGTTTCGGCAAAAAAAAAGACATTTGAGCGTTGGAAAGTATTACCAAAAGAAACATCAGTTTTTTTTAGCCTTGCAAAACGGCTCTCACGTACTATTTTGGTTGGCTTTGACGTTATTGCTTTGTGCATATCCTTTTCAAAAAGAAATTTGGCAGTGGCAAGAAATTGCCCTGTTGGGGATATGCGGCTTTCGCCTTATTTTTTGGAGTTTGGTACAATACTTGAACGCAAAAAAATTGTATTTTGCTTCTGCTTATTTTTCTTGGTGGTTATATGATTTTTTGTATGTATTTTTTATCATATTTGTAGGCATAAAATCGTATTTCAGTAAACCCGAACAATGGATTTAGACGAAAACAAAGAACCTACTGAAAATTTTGAGTTTGAAAACCCGCGAGTTCAGAAAGAATTTGAACTCATCAGGAAAGCTCAACAAGGCGACCACAATGCAATGACAACGCTTATGAAGCGTTACAATAAGGCATTGTACTATGTGGTTCTCAAAATTGTTCGGAATGTTGATGATGCCGAGGATATTACCGTGGAAACTTTCGTAAAGGCTTTTCAGAATTTAGACAAATTTCGCTTTGAACACCCTTTTAGCTCTTGGCTTTTCAGAATAGGCACTAACCACTGCATAGATTTTATACGCAAAAAAAAGCGTGTTGAAATCATTAGCATTGACCAATTTATGAAAAAAACCGATGAAAAAAAGCCAGACAAGGAAGAAAGCAACGATTTCATTGATGAAGCTCAAAATATTGAACAAAACTCTATCAGAAGCCAACAGATAGAGGTTTTGCGTTTGCTTATCAGCAAACTACCCACCAACTATCGTAAAGTGCTTACTTTACGCTACTTTGAGGATATGGATTATCAGCAAATTGCCGAAGAACTGGATATTCCGATGGGCACCGTAAAAGCCCAACTCTTCCGAGCCAAAGAACTACTCAACGAGCTTATCCGAAAACACGAAAATTTGAAGTAATTCAGCAACCTGCCTCAATAAAACCTTTTCTTTTTTGAAAATGAATTCAGTAAAGCAAAAGTAATGGCAAAAAATTTGTAATTTTGCATATTGTTTCACGTGAAACTTTTTTATTCTCAAAGATTTTACAACTATGTTTCCTGAATATGATGTGATTGTGGTAGGAGCAGGACACGCAGGCAACGAAGCCGCCGCCTCCGCCGCTACGATGGGTTCAAAAGTGCTTCTGATAACAATGAATATGCAGGTGATTGGGCAGATGTCTTGCAATCCTGCTATGGGAGGCGTTGCCAAAGGGCAAATCATCAGAGAAATAGATGCTCTTGGAGGACTTTCAGGAATTATTACCGATAAAACTGCCATTCAGTTTCGTATGCTCAACCGCTCCAAAGGTCCTGCGATGTGGAGCCCACGTAGCCAAAACGATAGAATGCGTTTTGCCGAAGAATGGCGTTTGGCTTTGGAAGCCATTCCGAATTTGGATTTTTGGCAAGATATGGTTACAGGCATCTTGGTGAAAGATAAAAGAGCGGTAGGCGTAAAAACAAGTATGGGGCTGGAAATCCGAAGCAAAGCCGTTATCCTAACCAGTGGAACGTTCCTGAATGGTGTCATACATATCGGCGAAAAACGCTTTGGGGGTGGTAGAACAGGCGAAAAAGCCGCCACAGGCATCACCGAACAACTTGTAGAACTGGGTTTTGAAGCAGGCAGAATGAAAACAGGCACCCCCCCACGCCTTGACGGCAGGACTATCAATTACCAAGCAATGGAAGAGCAACCTGGGGACGAAAAACCTGAACGTTTTTCTTTTCTGGATACCCCTTTGCTTGAAAAGCAATTGAGTTGTTGGATAACTTACACCAACCAAGAAGTTCACGATATTTTGCGAACAGGTTTTGATAAATCACCAATGTTTACGGGCAGAATACAAGGCATAGGTCCTCGCTATTGCCCTTCGGTAGAAGATAAAATCAATCGCTTTGCAGATAAAGAACGCCACCAAATCTTTATTGAACCCGAAGGTTGGAAAACCATTGAAGTTTATGTCAATGGCTTTTCTACTTCTCTGCCCGAAGATGTGCAGTATAAAGCCATTCGCAAAATACCCGGATTGGAAAATGTAAAAATGTTTCGTCCGGGCTATGCCATAGAGTACGACTACTTTCCTCCTACTCAACTCAAACTCACCCTTGAAACTAAACTGATTGAAAATTTATATTTTGCAGGACAAATCAATGGCACAACAGGTTACGAGGAAGCCGCCTGCCAAGGACTAATGGCAGGCATCAATGCTCATTTGAAAATCAATGAACAAGAACCTTTCGTTCTACAACGCCACGAGGCTTATATTGGCGTGCTGATAGATGACCTTATCAACAAAGGCACTGAAGAACCCTACCGAATGTTTACTTCTCGTGCCGAATATCGTCTGCTCTTGCGTCAGGATAATGCCGATAGCCGACTTACTAAATTGGGGTACAAAATTGGTCTTGCCTCTGAGGAGCGTCTGCAAAGATTGAAAAAGAAAGAAGAGGCGGTAGCTCATTTGCTCAACGACCTCAAACAGAAAAAAGTACAACCCGAAGACATCAACGGAGTTTTAGAAACCATAGGCACTTCACCTATTCGTGAAAAAACCTCGTTTTATACATTGCTCAAAAGACCGCAAGTTTCATTGGAGCAACTTGGCAAACTTTACAAAGACTTAGGAAAATATTTGAGCAAATACGACGAAAAAGAATTAGAACAAGCCGAGATTCAAATCAAGTACGAAGATTATTTGATAAAAGAACAAGAAACAGCCCAAAAAATGAAAGAATTAGAAAATTACAGAATTCGTGAAGATTTCAATTACGACTTGGTAAAAGCTCTTTCCGCCGAAGGCAGAGAAAAGCTCAAAAAAATACGTCCCGAAACACTCGGACAAGCCTCACGCATTAGCGGGGTTTCTCCTGCCGATATTTCAATCCTGATGGTGTATATGGGAAAATGAAAATTTTTCTTAAAATTTTTAACAAGTAGTATTTTTTTGATATTTTGCTCATCATTTTCTTAACATAAATTTATTTTAACAATGAACATACCCAAAGGAACGCTGATTATTATAGGTGGTGCAGTAGATAAAGGCAGTTTTACGGAACAAAATTTTGACCCCGATGTAGAAAAAAATCTCAACTTCTTTGAAAAAGGCATTTTGAATCGTATTATTCGCGAGTCTTGTAAAAAACAAGATTCACGGATTGAAGTAATTACCACCGCCTCTAAAATTCCCAAAAAAGTAGGCTCGGAATATGTCAGAGCATTCAACTACTTAGGGGCAAAAAATGTGGATATGCTCAATATTGATAAGCGAGAGCAAGCGAATGATGATGAGTATTTAGAACGCCTCGCAAATGCCGATACCGTAATGTTCACGGGGGGCGATCAACTCCGCCTAACTACTTTTCTTGGGGGAACTAAATTTCACGACCTTCTGCTACAAAAGTATTACCACGAAAATTTTGTGATTGCGGGAACATCAGCGGGTGCCGCCGCCGCTTCGGATAGTATGATTTATCAGGGCAGTAGCAGTGAGGCTTTGCTGAAAGGTGAAGTAAAAATTACAAGTGGTTTGGGGCTTATTCAAGATGTAATCATTGATACTCATTTTGTACAAAGAGGCAGAATAGGACGTTTGTTTCAGGCGGTTGTAAGCAATCCGAAAGTGTTGGGAATAGGTTTGGGTGAAGATACGGGGCTTGTTATCAAGGAAAACAAGTCTATGGAAGTGGTAGGTTCAGGTTTAGTTATTTTAGTAGATGGAAGGTTTATCAAGCACACCAACATCACCCAAGTGCCTCTCGGAAGTCCTATTTCTATTGAAAATTTGGTTGTTCACGTATTAAGCATTCACGATGTTTATCATCTGGATACACACACTATCATTATGCACGAACACGTGAGTGTAGATGATGAATACTAATCAGATACAATAAAAACCCATTTTTTGAGTTTTTTCTCAAAAGCCAAGCTATGCTCAAATTATACACACATTACAAACAATTACTTGCCGATACGGTTACTCCTGTTAGCATTTATCTGAAACTTCGCGATAAATTTGCCAACTCAATTCTCTTGGAAAGCTCTGACTATCACGGCAATGAAAATAGTTTTTCATATATTTGCTTTCACCCTATTGCCCGTTTTGAAGTAAAAAATGGCACTATTCTTACGCAATTTCCTAAAACCAAAGCCCAAAGTCGGAAAATCAGTTCAGGAAAAGAAGTTATAACTGCTTTGGAGCAGTTTATTCAATCTTTTGAAGTGGAAAAAAATGATTTTAGTTTCATCAATAATGGGCTTTTTGGCTATATGGCTTACGATGCCGTAAAATATTTTGAAGATATTGCTATCAAGGATTTTGAAAACGATAGTCGTGCTATTCCTACCATTGTGTATCAGGTGTATCAGTACATTATTGCTATCAACCATTTCAAAAATGAGCTATATTTGTTTGAACATCTTTTAGAAGGCGAAAAAAGTCATCTTGCAGAAATAGAAAATCTGATTTTCAACAGAAATATTCCACAATATCATTTCCAAATACTTGACAAAGAGCAATCAAATTTTTCAGATGAAGAGTTTTTGGCTGTGATTGAAAAAGCCAAAAATCACTGCCAATTGGGTGATGTTTTTCAGATGGTAGTTTCAAGGCGTTTTGAGCAAAAATTTCAAGGTGATGAGTTCAATGTGTATAGAGCTTTGCGTTCTATCAATCCTTCGCCCTATTTGTTTTATTTTGATTACGGAAGCTATAAAATTTTTGGCTCCTCGCCTGAAGCTCAAATTGTGGTGAAAAATGGCAAAGCGAGTATTTTTCCTATTGCAGGCACTTTCAAACGCACAGGCAACGATGAAGCAGATTTTGCATTAGCCCAAGAACTACTCAACGACCCCAAAGAAAATTCTGAACACGTAATGCTTGTAGATTTAGCTCGCAACGATTTGAGCCGAAACGGCTTTAATGTAAGCGTAGAAACCTTCAAAGAAATTCAGTATTACTCTCACGTGATACATTTGGTTTCCAAAGTAACAGCTGATATTCCCAAGCACACTCCTACGCTACAACTGGTAGCAGATACTTTCCCCGCAGGCACGCTTTCAGGAGCTCCCAAGCACAAAGCTATGGAACTCATCAATTTGTACGAAAAAGGCAACAGAGGTTACTATGGAGGTTGTATCGGCTTTTTAGGCTTCAATGGCGAATTTAACCAAGCCATTATGATACGCTCTTTTTTGAGCAAAAACAATGTTTTGTACTTTCAGGCAGGTGCAGGGGTAGTAGCTAAATCTGATACGCAAAGCGAACTTCAAGAAGTCAATAACAAAGTGAGTGCCTTACGAAAATCCTTGCAAGATGCCCAAAAAGTTTAGGCTTGGGCTGTGAGCGTAAGGATAGTTATTTCAGGTAAAATGCCAACTCTGCCCAAATAACCAATGTAGCCAAAACCACGATTTACGTATAAATATTGTGTTTTGCCTTGTCGGTTTTTTTCTTGGTAGAGGTCAGCCCATTGCTTGTAACGATATTGCACAGGACTCCAACGAAAATCCCCATATTCAATGCCTAATTGCATTCCGTGTGTATGCCCCGAAAGCGTAAGGTCAATATCTGAAAATTCGGGGCGAATTTGAGCGTCCCAATGGCTTGGGTCGTGAGAAAGCAGAATTTTTACTGAAGCCTCATCAGTTCCTTGATAGGCTTTGGTAAGATTGCCGTATTTGGGAAAATTTCCTGTTCCCCAATTCTGAACGCCAATGATAGCTATTTTTTCGCGATTTTCTTCAATGAAAGCATTTTCATCTAAAAGCAAACGCCAATTCATTGCCTTATGAACTTCGTGCAATTTTTTTCGCAGTTTGGCTCTCTCCCCTGCTGTAATCCCAAAGATATAATCGCCATAGTCGTGGTTGCCCATTACAGAAAATACTCCAAAATCTGCTTTCAGTTTATCAAAAACACTGACATACTCTTTCATTTCGTCAGGGTGATTATTCACCAAATCGCCTGTAAAGAGTATGAGATTAGGTTTTTCGGCTAAAAGCATTTCTACACCGCCTTTTACGGCAGTTTTGTTGTAAAAACTCCCCGAATGAATATCTGAAATTTGAGCAATCGTAAAGCCTTCAAAACTTTTGGGCAAATGAGGTAAATAAATTTTTCGTCTGCGTACTTGGTAATCGTGAGCCCCTGAAATAATTCCCCAACTAAGCGTAGCCATAGGAATTGCCCCTGCTATCAAACCTGCCTGATGTATAAACTTGGCTCGGCTAATTTTTTTACCCTGAAAGCCTGTTTCCTGCTCAATAGGCTGAACTTTTTTTCTGAAAAAGGCAAAAAGTTTTCTTGTGTAAAAAATAATGTCCTCAAAAAGCACAAAAAACACCACAAAAATTTTAGAAATATACGCCACCGAAACAAAACCCTGCACCCACACACGCAAAGGCGACATATCCTTGAATATCCCAAAAAAGTACAAAGCAATACTTACAAGGCAAAAAGCACTGATAATCCAATACGTACGAAACCACAATTTTCGCTTGAAAGTAGTGGCATCGCGTAAAGCTACTTTCAAAGCCCGAAAAGTAATGTAGTCTATTAAAAGTAAAGAAAACAAAATAGTCAGAAAGCGAGGAATGAGGTAGGTCATAGTTTCAAAAATTCAAAAAATAAACGCAAAACAAACAAGAATAGTTTGATGATAAGAAGCAAATTCTTGACATAGCTCCGAAATTTTTGTAAATTTGGAAAAAGACTGCTCGTATGCAAACTATCAGCAAACATAGCAAAGAAACGATTATTTATCCCGATTCTGACGGCAAACCTATGGCAGATAATACCGAACAATTTAAGTGGATTGTACTTATCAAAGAGGGTTTGGAGGCTATGTATTCTAAAAACCCTGACGTTTTTGTAGCAGGCGATTTACTTTGGTATCCTGTGGAAGGCAAACCTCAAATTCGTAAAGCTCCCGATGTAATGGTAGCCTTTGGCAGACCCAAAGGTTACAGAGGTTCGTATAAGCAATGGGAAGAGAATAACATACCCCCACAAGTGGTTTTTGAAATCAATTCCCCCAGCAACACTCCTGCTGAAATGTCCCAAAAACTTGTATTTTACCAAAACTATGGCGTGCAAGAATACTACTTTTACGACCCCGACACCAATAAACTTTTGATTTGGGTGCGTGAGGGAGAACATTTCAAAGAAATAGAAAACACCAACGATTGGCAAAGCCCGTTAATGGGTATTCGTTTTGTCCTTGATGAAAATACTATGCACATCTACCGCCCCACAGGCGAGCGTTTTGCCTCCTATACTGAAATGAACGATTTTCTGACAGAAGCTGAAATAAAAATTCAAAAAATGCAAGAAGAGAAAAATCTACTTGCTCAAAAACTTAAAGAATTAGGCATAAATCCTGATGATATTCTCAGAAAAGCGTAGATTTGCAGGAATTTTCAGTTTTTATGTTTTACAAGATTTTACGTTTTTTTCTTTTCCTGATGCCTGCCGAAAAGGCTCATCATTTCACTTTCGCTTTGCTTAAAACTTTTTTTCGTTTCAAGTTCATCAGAAATTTTTTTCAAAAAATCTATCACTACGAAAATCCAAAATTAGTCAGAGAAATAGCGGGTTTGCATTTTTCCAATCCTGTGGGGCTGGCGGCAGGCTTTGATAAAAACGCCATAGCTATTGATGAACTCGCTGTTTTTGGCTTTGGTTTTATAGAAATAGGAACGCTAACGCCTCGTGCTCAAAGTGGTAATCCTCTACCTCGTTTGTTTCGGCTCAAAAAGGACAAAGCCATTATTAACCGAATGGGATTTAACAACAATGGCGTTTTAAGTGCTGTTGAAAATCTAAAAAAACGAAATTCTAATGTAATTGTAGGGGGTAATATCGGCAAAAACAAAGATACTCCCAATGAAAAAGCCCTTGATGATTACCTTTTTTGTTTTGAACACTTGTTTGACTACGTAGATTATTTTGTGGTGAATGTCAGCTCGCCCAATACGCCCAATTTGCGTGCCTTGCAAGAAAAAGATCCTTTGAAACAAATTTTAATTGCCTTACAAGCCAAAAACAAAGAGAAAAAGCAACCCAAACCCATTTTCTTGAAAATCGCCCCCGACCTTTCAGAAAGCCAGCTTGATGATATTGTAGAAATTGTGCTGGAAACGCAAATTGCTGGGGTAATTGCCACCAATACTACCATTACAAGGGAAAACTTACAGAGTGATGTTACTTTACGCCAAGAAACAGGCGGATTGAGTGGCAGACCTTTGAGAGAGCGTTCTACGCAAGTAATAGCTTATTTGGCTCAAAAAGCCCAGAAACGTTTTGCTATTATTGGCGTAGGAGGAATTTTCTCTCCCCAAGATGCTCTTGAAAAAATACAAGCAGGTGCAGACCTTGTGCAAATTTATACAGGGCTTGTCTATGAAGGGGTTGGAATAGTGAAAAAAATTAAGCGTTTCTTGGCTGAAAAGGGAAGTTGAGTTATATACAACAACTATTTGAGAAGTACAATTTTGTTATTATATTTGTAAAACTCTCTTATGGTGAGCTTCTTATCTAAATTTTGCATAAGCAAAAGATTATAAGTTATTTTAGAGAAAGTTATAGATTTATTTCCATCATTGTAGGGCAATGGTCTGAATGATATGCTTGTGAGAGAATAAAAGCCTTTTGTAGAGCGGGTAAAAGAGGCTTGCTAATCATTTGGTAATCAATACGCCAGCCCAAATTTTTAGCTCGGGCATTGCTTCGCATACTCCACCAAGTATAATGATGTGGTTCGGGGTTTAAGTAGCGAAATGAATCAATGAAACCCAAATCCAAAAATTCCGAGAGCCAAGCTCGCTCTTCAGGTAAAAAACCTGTACTATTGGCATTGGCTTTGGGGTTGTGAATATCTATCGGCTGATGACAAATATTAAAATCTCCACAAATTATCAAATTTTGATGAGTTTTAGGTTTTATCCATTCGTAAAAGTCTGTTAAAAATTGCATTTTAATTGCCTGCCGTTCATCTCCGCTCGAACCCGAAGGAAAATACACACTCATCAGTGTAAAATTTTCAAAATGAGCTTGCAAAATTCTACCTTCTTGGTCGTAAAGTTCTATATCACAGCCCTTTTCATAGAAAAGGGCTTCTTTTTTGCTCAAAATAGCAACCCCACTATAACCTGCCTTTTTCGCAGGAAATACATAACACTGATAGCCCAAACTTTCAAAAATCACATAGGGAAATTGTTCTGCATCAATTTTAATTTCTTGCAGGCAAATCATATCGGCATTGGTTGCTTTGAGCCATTCGGCAAAACCTTTTCGCAAAGCGGCACGAATACCATTTACATTATAGGAAATGATTTTCATAACTGGCGTAAAAAAGTGAGCTTTTACTCAAAATTAATGGCAGGCTTTTCCTCACGAACAGGCTCAACGAGCTTGAGCAATACACTTTCAATGGCATTATTTTCTTTTTTTAGGATTTTGAAAATGTAATGCTCACTTTGCCACTCTTCATTTTCTTGGGGAATATTTCCAAAAACTTCGTTGATAAATCCTGCAACAGTATCGTAATCTTCGCTGGTAGGGATAGGTTCAGGCAAAAATTTATTAACTTCCTCTATATTGGCAAGTGCATTGACAATAAATTCATTTTCGCTTTTTTGTTGTACTACGGGCATTTCGTTATCGTATTCGTCTTGAATATCACCAACAATCTCCTCTAAAATATCTTCCATTGTTACAATGCCTGCCGTACCGCCATAATCATCAAGCACTACTGCCATTTGAATACGTTTTTTTTGCATTTCTCGCAAAAGCAAATTGATAGATTTGCGTTCGGATACTTGGTAAGGCTTACGCATCAGCGATTTTACACTCACATTCGGATTTTGAAGATTCTTAATTACATCTTTGGCGTGCAAAATACCGATGATATTATCCAGGGATTCTTCATAAACAGGCAAACGCGAGTAATCTTCTTGCATAATAAGTTCCAAAGCCTCTTGCAAAGTTGCATCAGATTTGATACCCACTATTTTGGTACGAGGTGTCATAATTTGCTCGGCGAGGCGGTCATCAAATTTGAATACATTTTCCAAAAGTTCGTGTTCAGTAGTGTTGATAGTTCCACTTTTTTTACTTTCAGCAAGAAGCAAACGAATTTCATCTTCAGTGTGCGTATCGTGTCCGTGTATGAGTGGCACGCCAAAAAGTTTCAAAACAAAATTAGCAAAACCATTTAGAACCCAAATAAAAGGACGGAATAATACGTAAAACGCTTGCAAAGGCATTGCAAGCAGAAGCGTGGTACGTTCAGGGTAACGAATGGCAAGTGATTTGGGTGCAAGTTCTCCAAAAACAATATGCAGAAAGGTAATAAGTGTAAAAGCAGTAACCAGAGCTATTTGATGTAATAACTTCTCATCTATTTGGATATGAAAAAGGTCTAAAATTTGGGAAATAATTTTGGCAACAACAGGCTCTCCTATCCAACCCAAAGCCAAACTAGCAAGCGTAATGCCTAACTGGGTAGCCGAAAGATAAGCATCAAGATTATTGACAATGTGTAGGGCATTTTTAGCAAGACGATTGCCTGATAAAGACTTGGTTTCTACTTGGGAAGCTCGTACCTTCACGATTGCAAACTCTGCCGCAACAAATAAGCCGTTCAGTATAACTAAAAAAATGGTAAGTAATATCTCACTGCCCATATCAAGGTGATAAAATGAAACAAACACGCTTTTAGCAAAACGTGCAGGCAATAATTTGTCGTAGATTTAATAAATTTTTGCCTTATTGCAAAGATAAGTATTTTTTTAGAAATTCTTTATCTTACGTAAGAAAATTTTGGTAGGCTACTTTTTGGGCAAAAAATTTTTAACGACAGAAATGATAGAAACAATTACTGCCATAGTGGTTAGTCCTATGGTCCAATAGGGTTGCGAAAGACTTTGCTTTTCATCAAGGTACAAGCCCGCCCATACAGCCAGCCCAATCGTGGCAATCATCTGAAAAGCTATGCCCGAATATTTGGCATAGCCTTCCAAGTCTTTTTTTTCTTTGCTATTGAACTTAAAAAAATTCATAAAACTTGTTTAACTTATCTTCGTTTTTTCCTTTTCTCATCACCTACTCTTTCAATATTAGATTTCATCTTTGCACAATCTAACTCATCTAAATCTAAATCGGCTGGTTTTTCAAAAGGGCGTGGTTTGTAGGGAAGTGAATTATCATCATACACTTTTGTCATAAAACGAGCAAAAGCAGGCAAAGCGAGTATAGCTCCTTGCCCTTCGTACATACTCAAAAATCTTACGGCTTTGTCATCACCACCTACCCAAACGCCTGTGATAAGGTCTTGTGTTACCCCTACATATAAGGCATCAGCCTGATGCTGAGTTGTACCTGTTTTACCACCAATTTGAGCATTGTTTTTCCACAAAGCAGGATAAGCTCGCAGAAAAGCTGAAGTTCCCCCTTTTTCTGTACCTGCCATTAGCATATCTAACATCATATATGCCTTTTTCTCGCTCATAACCTCACGAATTTCAGGTACAAACTCTTCCAATACCTTTCCGTTTCTGTCGGTAATTTTGGTTATCATTACAGGTCTGATGTGGTAGCCTTTGTTAGCAAATACCGTATAAGCTGAAAGCAATTCGTACATAGACATAGCGTGAGAGCCAAGACAGATAGAAGCTACACGAGGTAACTCACTTTCTACACCCAGCTCTTTAGCATATTTGCGAATTTCATCAACTCCAATTTCTTTGGTAAGTCCTGCGGCAATGGTATTGATAGAAAGCCCCATAGCTCGGCGAAGTGGATACATTCCTCCCGTATAGCCTCCCTCCTGCTTGGGTATCCAACCGGGAAAAACCACAGGCACATCAGGCATTTCGTGGCAAGGTGTATAGCCCAGATTTACGGCGGCGGCATACACAATAGGCTTGAAAGTGGATCCAGGCTGATGACGAGCCTGACGAACTTGGTCATACTGAAAATGACGATAACTGATGTTCCCTACCCAAGCCTTGATATGTCCTGTTTTGGGTTCAATACTCATCATTCCAATTTGCAAGAATTTCTTGTAGTGCCGAATGGAATCCATCGGCGACATAATTGTATCTTTTTCACCTTGCCAAGTGAAAATTCGCATTTGGCGAGGTTTGTTCATTTCATTCCATATAGCCTTTTCATCATTGCCATATTTGGCTTGTAAAATTTTGTAGGTATAAGACTTTTTAGCATTTTGCTCAATATAACCAATTTTCTCTCTGCCGTATTCATCTACCCAAGGGTTTCTACCAATCGCTTTCCAGTGAGCATAAAAGCGTTGTTGCTTTTCTTTCATATGCTCGGCGGCAGCCTCTTCGGCAAGAGCCTGCAAACGGCTATCAATAGTGGTATAAATTTTTAATCCTGCGGTATAAATGAACTCTTTGGCTTCTTTTTCATTGTTGGCATAGCCTTTGTCTATTGCCCACTTAATAATCTCTTTGAATACTTCATTTCTAAAATAAGGAGCTATTCCTTCGGAATTATCTTGCGGGTGGTAATCTAAACGAATAGGCTCGCTTTTAGCTTTCTGAAAATCCTCATCTGTGATAAAATTATAGAGTTTCATCTGCCCAAGTACTACGTTTCGGCGTTCAATACAAGCCTGCTGTTTTTGAGGATTTACAGGGTCGTATTTAGTAGGTGCTTGCAGCATACCTACTAGCATAGCGGCTTCGGTCAGTGTGAGGTCTGATGCATTTTTATTGAAATAAGTTTTTGCCGCAGATTGTATGCCAAAAGCATTTCTACCAAAGGCACACTCATTCAAGTACATTGTGATAATTTCTTTTTTAGTATAATTTTTTTCCAAACGAACCGCCGTAATCCATTCTTTGAACTTGATAATAACCAAACCCAAATAAGGTATTTTTGCAAGGGGACCGCGATTTTCTTTGGCACGCGTATCGAAAAGATTTTTGGCAAGTTGCTGTGTAAGCGTACTGCCTCCGCCTGCACCACCCATTTTGGTAAGTACCCTCGCTAGAGCTTTGGCATCAATGCCTGCGTGCTGTTCAAAACGTATATCCTCAGTGGCTATCAAAGCATTGATAACATAGGGGGAAATTTCTTCAAAATCTAAGGGTTGCCTATCTACGGTAAAAAACTTCCCCATCAATTTTCCATCAGCACTATACACTTCGGAGGCTTGCTCGCTTTTAGGGTTTTCAAGAGCTTTGAGGCTGGGCATTTCACCAAAAAGACCCATAAAATTTATCGCAATTGCCCATATAAACAAAACAATAAAAGTTATTACCAAAAAAAAACCATACCACACCCAACGAATTGCACGGCGATATTTTCCTTTTTCTAATTTTATCATTTGGCTTAAAAATTTATGCAAATTTACAACAAATTGTAAGCGAATTGTTGTTTTTTTATTGATTTTTTTTGAAATTGTTACCGCAAAATTTATGCTCAATTTTTTATGGAATATTTGGAGTTTTCAAAATATCGCGATAGCCAAGCCTTTCAAGAGGCAATGCGTATCAAAGAGTTAGAAACTATCATTCGCCTTTGTGATGAACTCAAAAGCCTCAATAGCGATATAAATCCTTTCATTTATTTCCGAAAGGCACAAGCTCTATTTGGTTTGGGCAAAGAAGAAGAAGGTATGAAAGTATTGCAGATTGCCCAAGAAATTTTTACTGAAAATTACGGCACCGTAGAGCAAGCTCATTCTTGGAACAAAGATGTAACCGAATTGTACTTAAAAATCTTAACTGAACAAGCCAAACGCTCTCTGACACAACCCGCCAAAAGTCTCTGGCTTTACAATGAGGCTTACCAACTCACCAAAGAACCCGAACAACGTTACGAACTGAAACAAAAACGATACCAAGCCTATCTGGATTTGGTGCATAGCCATAGTTCTTTGAAAAAATTTGCTTATATTGAAGAAGAACTACCCTCACAAGAACCCTTCTGGATTACCCCACTGCTCACGCAAGACACAGGAAATATCACCCTTATAGGTGGAGCAGTACGGAAAGGCTCTTTTTGGGTAGCTCACCCATACCGTAAGCGAGTATATTATCATTTTTCAGATGCCGAACAATTAGTTTTTAACGATTATTTGCAAGAATTTATCCAACTTATACAACATTTAGGAGCAAAAGAAATTACATTGGAATACATCAACGAAAGACAGCAGGAAGGCATTTTAGACCCCGCCGCCGAAAAACTACCTGATGATGTAAGCCAAACCTCGCGGAAAGTATCTGTTAAAAGCATTACTCATCAATTCAGTCCTTCACAAAAGGCTCATATACCTACACATTTAGTTTGGCTTGCAGAGCAAAGCGAATGGCAAAATCTCATTGCCGAACGCACACAAGGCTCTCTTACTTCTTTTGAAACAATTTTTAGCTCTAAAAATCTCTTACAAATTTCAGAAATAGAATTAGAGGAAGTGCAAGAAGAACTAAACGAACTCGTGAATGCTTTTCAAAGTGCTGGAAAAGTAGAAAGTGTAAAAAAGCGTCGCAATAAACGCATTTCTCGCATTACTGAAAATATAGTAGGAATTTCCTTACAAAATGCTTGGGCAACGATAGAATGTAAGATAAAAGTGGTTTTTGCTCCATTAGAAGAGCTTAAACAAGAAATCAATTTACAAAATTTGCCACTGGTAGATATTGATTTGCCCAAACCCTCCACAGAAAGTCGTAAGATGAAAGCAGTTGATGTTTCTAAAATTGTAACCGAAGTAGTTGAAAAAATACAGGTAACCCCCGAAATGCAAAAAACTATTTCTGCCCAAGAAACCCGCCTTACTACACCCGCCGAAGAGGAAACTGCTTACGATAAGTGGAAAAAAATGGTTGCAGAAACACAAAAAGAGCAAAAAATAGAAATTAGCGAAAAAGAGAAAGAGTTAAGTAAAAATAGACGTGATGAGGAGTTTGCCGAAGAAGAAATTCAAACGCAACCCGAAAAAATACAAGAAAAACCAAGCTCTGAACCTAAAACAGAAGAAAGAGATGACGATGGCTTTACCAAAGACGAACGTTTCTATTATGAAATGTTACAACATGCCTATCAAGATGGTTACATTTCTGAAGATGTGCGTAAAGTATTAGAACGCCGCCGCCAACGTTTCAAAATTTCTGAAGAGCGTGCCGCCGAAATAGAAAAAATAATGCTGGAAAAAAAGTAAAGATTTTTTCAGCATTATATTCAAAACATCTGGTATCTGTATTTTATGAATGTCTAAACATAAAGTCAGACCCCAATAATATTTTAGCAAAATTATGATTTTGTCAATTCTTCATATTTTAGCACTACCTGCATTAAGCCATTGAGTTTTTCTGTATTTATTTTTTCTTTTTTGATAAACTCTTCTAACTCCTTCTTTTTATCAGAAAAGATACTTAAAACTTCTTTTCGCCTTCCCTGCGTGAAATAGGCTCTACCATTAGGCAATATTAAAACAAAACTATCATCTTTTTCTAATGCTTCTATTTTTAAATTATTAGCATAACTATCAGTATCAGTAGGTTTGCGAGGCTTACGATGATGCCTGTAATATACCTTTACATCTTTTTCATAAATGATTTGGACGTAGCCATAAGAAATTTCAGGTAGGTTGGTCAGGAAAGTAAATTTGTATTCTTTGTCCTGATAAATAATGTGGAATTTTTCTACTTGTCCTTGTGGCAATACAATTTCTTTGCCTTCTTTTAGAATATGAATTTGGTCGGTAAGTGCATTGTAACGAAGTTTGTAGGTATCCTTTTTGCTCCCATAAAAAATGTATCCTTCTGCCCAATCTATGACAAAAGGAGTACCTACATCAACATTGAAAGTACCGCCTTGCTGTAGAGCTGGATTTGCTCCTTGGGGGTCTAATACATCAGCTAAAAGAAATCCTTGTGCATTCAAATACAAAGATAAAAATAAAGAAAAAACGAAAGTAAAGATGACTTTTCTCATAATTACAGAAATTTTATTCTATCACAAATTTATCAAAAATATTGATTTGTAAAACAAAAAAGCGTAAAAATTCGTTATTAAAATATAAAAAAAGTACAATTTAAGTTCTTTGAGAAAAAATTTTTTTGCCGAATGGCTTGGAAAATTCACTATCCACATTGTATCAAAAATTTTGTGGAAAAGTAGTGTTTTTTTGTGGAAAACCTGTGGAAAACCTTGTGGAAATTTATTTTTGGCATAATTTTTGATAGGAAAAATTTTCCACTTTTTAGCCTGTGGAAACCTGTGGAAAAAGCACTTTTTTTCCACAAATATGTTAAAATTTGCAAAAAAACTTACATCTATTTTTAAGCGGTTTTCCACTGAGTAAGGTCAGGTTATCCACAAAAATTGGTCATTTTTCCACAGGTTTCCACAGCTTATCCACAGAATTTTGAGGCGAAATGTGGATAAAGTTATCCACACACTTTTCCACATTTTACAAAAAATTCTGTGGATAACTTTTTGTAAAAAACTGATTTTTAATATTTTATGAATGTTGAAAAAGTTTTCCACAATCCACATTTTTCTGTTGATAATAATATTATTTCATACGAAAGTAGTTTTCCACAGCCCCTAATAGTAATAACAATAAAAAATAAAAAAAAGTATTATTATTACATAAAGAAAAAGTTGTGGAAAAATTTTCGCTTGCGAAAGTCAAAAAAATTTCTTATTTTCAGAAAAAATCGTTTTTTATGAAAACAAATCGTCTTGGAAAAATACTACAATTTGTATTTTTCATTTTCTTACTACACACTTCTGCGGCAGCACAAGATTTTCAACTTGCCGAAGAATATTTCGTACAGGGTAAGTATGAAAAAGCCAAAGATATTTACGAAAAGCTCGCTCGTCATTCTTACAATTGGCGAAGCATACACCAAAACTATCTGCTTACACTCATCAATTTGAAAGATTACAAAACCGCAGAAGACTTTTTGCGAAAGCAAATCAAGCAAGAGCCTGAAAATATGTTCTACAAGGTAGATTTTGCAGTTATTTTAGAAATGCAGGGCAAAATGAAAGAAGCAGAAAAAGAATATTTAGCTCTGATTGAAACAGGTAGAAAAGATAGAGAGAGAGCAACCATAGCTTACGAAGCCCTTGAAAAATACGATAAATATGAATGGGCAGAAAAATTATTTTTAGAAGCTCGCAAGTACGACAACTCCTCTGATAAATATGCTCTGCAACTTACCGAAGTGTATGCCAAACTTGGTAAGAAAAAAGAATTGCTTCAGGAGGCTATTAAACTTTACAACAAAAGCGAAGATTATAGCGAGTATGTAAAAGGCACTTTACAAGATGAATTCCGAACCGAAGAAGAGCTAAACTTTGTAGAGGAAACACTGCTTACCAAAGTGCAAGATGAGCCAAACCACAGAGCCGCCAATGAGTTACTTTTGTGGCTTTATATGCAACAAAAAAATTTTTTGAAGGCTTTTGTGCAAGCAAAGGCTATCGACAAACGCTTCAAAAAGCAAGGTTCTCAGCTCTTTGAAATAGGACGTATAGCCTTCGAAAATAAAGATTACCCTGCTACTGAAAAAATTTTAAGCTATTTTGTAGAGCAGTACCCCAACGATGCTCTTTATTTTATTCCTGCTCGTAGGTATTTGATAAAGGCTCGTGAGGAAGTTATTAAAAATACGTTTCCGATTGATAAGGAAAAGGTAAAAGCTGTTATTCAAGATTATCAGGAACTTATCAATTCACAAGGAAAGGCTAAAACCGTAGAGGCTCTGAAAGATATGGCACATCTGTATGCTTTTTTTCTTGATGAAAAAGAAAAAGCAATAGAACTGCTACAAGATGCCATTAACGAAGCCAGATACAATAACAAATTAGTAGCTCAATGCAAAATAACATTGGGAGATATTTATGTGTTAAAAGGTGAATTTGGTGAAGCGGCTCTGCTTTACTACCAAGCGGAGCGTGAGCAAAAAGACTCCCCTATCGGGCACGAAGCCAAACTCAAAAATGCTAAACTTAGCTATTACAAAGGAGAATTTGAAACTGCCCAGAATCATTTGGATATTCTGAAAAATGCTACTTCTCGCGAAATCTCTAACGATGCCATTGATATGAGCGTGTTTATTCAGGATAATACAGGAATGGATAGCACTGAAACAGCTATGCGTGAGTTTGCTCGTATTGACCTTCAGATTTTCCAAAACAAACTTGATGAGGCTCTCAAAGAGTTGGAAGCAATGCTAAAAAAATTTCCTAACCATAGCCTTACTGATGATATTTACTGGGCAAAGGCAAATATTTTTATTCGTATGGGAAAGCCACAAAATGCCATAGAAATGTATGAGCTTATTTTGAAAAATTATGCCTTTGATATTTTGGCTGATGACGCACATTTTGCCCTTGCCAAAACTTATGAGGAACTTTTACAGAACAAAGAAAAAGCCAAAGATTTGTATCAGGAACATCTGACCAAATTCCCAGGAAGTAGATACGTTGCAGAGGCTCGCAAAAGATTTCGTATCTTGCGTGGCGATAAGCTCAAATAAATATCCAAAATGCAAAAGTTGAGCAGTTATTTTACGGTGTATTTGTTTGCGAGTGTAAAATTTGCCCTTGCTCCGCCTACGGGGGTAGCTTTGGGACTTTCGGAATGGGAAATTATCCTTTGTACCGTAGCAGGAATGAGTACAACCGCCTTTTTGATACCATTGCTTGGAGAAAAACTTTTTGCCTACTTACGAAAAAAACGTTTGCAAAAAGGTAAAAAAATCAAAATTTTTTCACCTCGCAAACGAATGATTGTAAAAATTTGGCAAAAATTCAGTATTTGGGGAATAGCCTTTCTGACACCAGTTTTATTTAGTCCTATTGTAGGTTGTGCGATTGCGGTTTCTTTTGGCGTACCTCGTCCAAAAATCTTGCTTGCAATGGCTATCAGTGCCTTGTTTTGGGCTTTTCTGATGACACTCGGTAGCGAATGGATTGCACATTGGTGGCATTAAACAATTTTTCAGCTAAATTTGCAAAAAATTTACCAATGCTTTATCCGAAAAATATTGAACAAAAATTAGGTTTTGATAAAATCAGAGAGCTAATTGCTGAAAATTGTTTGAGTAACTGGGGTTTGCAGTATTTAGAAAAAATGCGTTTTTCTGATGATTATGAGCATATTTGCAAACTTACAGCCCAAACCCAAGAAATGAAAGAAATACTACTCTTTGATGAGCCTTTTCCCAACCAGAATTTTCTCAATGTACAAGAATCTTTGCAAAAAATTCCTATTCAGGGGGCTTTTCTTTCCGAAAATGAACTCTTTCAACTCAAAATTTCACTTTCTACTATTCGGGAATGTTATTCCTTTTTACAAAGTCGCAAAGAACGTTACTTACAACTTGCCGAATTGCTCAAGCTCGTAGAAATTGATAAAAAAATTTTTCAGCGTTTGGAGCAAATCGTTGATGATAGAGGTAATATTAGAGATTCAGCTTCTGCGACTTTGCAGGATATTCGCAGGAAAATAATTAGCGAAGAACAACTATTACAGAAAACTACCGATAAAATTCTGCGACAAGCCAAACAAGCTGGCTGGGCAAATGAGGAAGCATCGCTTACTATACGAGGGGGCAGAATTGTAATCCCTATTGCCGCCGAGCATAAACGAAAGCTAAAAGGCTTTATCCACGATGAATCTGCCACAGGTCAGACGATTTTTATTGAGCCTGCCGAGATTTTAGACCTCAATAATACGCTCAAAGAGTTACAAGCCCAAGAACGCCGAGAAATTATTCGCATTCTTACAGAAATAACAGATTTTTTACGTCCTTTTTTACCTAATTTGCAAAAAGCCTATCAATTTTTGGGGCTGATAGATTTCATTATGGCAAAGGCAAAGTTTGCTATAAAAATCAACGCCAATGCTCCTATTTTTGAAAAAAAAACAAAAATTCTTTGGAAAAATGCCATTCACCCTTTGCTTTGGCTTTTGCATAGCAGAGAAAATAAACCCATTGTACCACTCAATATAGAACTTTCTGAAAATCAGCGTATCATTGTAGTCTCGGGACCTAATGCAGGAGGAAAATCTGTTGCTCTGAAAACCGTAGGGCTTTTGCAATATATGTGGCAATGTGGCTTGCTTGTTCCTATGGTAGAAGGCTCTGTAATGGGAGTTTTTCAGGATATTTTCATAGATATTGGAGACGAGCAAAGCCTTGAAAATGATTTAAGCACGTACAGCTCTCATCTGACGGCTATGCGTCAGTTTGTTAATTTGGCTTCTGAAAAAACACTTTTTCTGATAGATGAATTTGGCACAGGTACAGAACCTCGTTTAGGAGGGGCAATCGCCGAAGCTATTTTAGAGGATTTGTGCGAAAAAAAGGCTTTCGGTATGATTAACACACATTACGGAAATCTGAAAACTTTTGCTCAAAATAAGAAAGGCATTACCAACGCCGCTATGCGTTTTGATATGCAAAATTTAGAGCCTTTGTACGAATTGGAAATCGGGCAGGCAGGAAGTTCTTTTGCCTTTGAAATTGCTAAAAAAATCGGTTTGCCCAAAAAAATTCTTGCCAAAGCCCAAGAAAAATTGAGTAGTGCTGAAATAAATTATGATAAACTGCTCAAAGAATTGGAACAAGAACGCAAAATTTTGAAAGATAAAATTCAAGAAATTGCCCGAAAAGAACAAGAATATCAGGTCTTGCTGAAAAAATATCAAGAGCAAACTGCTTTTCTGGAAAAAGAAAGAAAAAAACTGCTGAATGAAGCCAAAATAGAAGCTAAAAAACTCTTGCAGGAAGCAAATCAGAAAATAGAACAAACTATTCGTCAGATACGCGAGCAAAAAGCTGAAAAGAACATAACAAAAGATTTGCGTAAAAATTTAGAGGAATTTCGGCAAAATTTGCAAGTAGAGGAAGTTATAGAAGAAAATGAGAATCAGGATATTGAAGTAATAAGTGGAGAGATACAGGTAGGTGATTGGGTTCGTATAAAAGGGCAAAATACGCTTGGCGAGGTTTTGCAAATTCAGGGAAAAGATGCCGAAATTGCTATGGGAGAGTTGCGTTCTGTGGTGAAGCTCAATCGTTTGGAAAAAATCAGCAGAAAAGAGGCAAAAAATGAACAAAAAAAATTTGCCAAGAAAAGCATTGGCATCAATCTGACAGAAAAACTGGCAAATTTCAGCAGTCAGATTGATGTACGTGGCAAAAGTACCGAAGTAGCTTTGCAAGAAGTTGATAAGCTATTAGATGATGCTTTACTGGCAGGCTTTAACGAAGTTCGCATTTTACACGGCAAGGGCGATGGAATTTTACGTAAAATGATACGCGAACATCTGAAAAAGTATGATTTCGTGGCATCTTTTGCCAGCGAACACGCCGACCGAGGAGGCGATGGTTACACTATTGTGAAGATTAAATAGCTCTTTTTTCCAACCTTCTTCTGATGATTTTTTCTAGCTCAATCACGTGAAAAACTATTACTGCCACAGCCATACACAAAAGCAATTCTGTAAAAGTAAGTGGTTTAGTAACAAAAATTTCTTGGAAAAAAGGATGATAAATTAAAAGCATTTGCAAAGCAAAATTCAGAAAGGCAGTGCCAAGTAAAGGCAAATTCGTAAAAAATCCCAAACTGAAAAACAGATGTTTTTCGCTACGAACTGCTAAAATTTGCCCAATCTGGGCAAAACAAAGGCTTGTAAAAACAATTGTTTGCCAATGCGAACTGCCACTCGCATAGCTCCAAGCCTGCAAACCAAGTACCAAAGCTCCAATCAGCAGACCTGCCCAAAGAATATGCCAGCCCAAGCCGTGAGCAAAAATGCTTTCCTTTGGGTGGCGAGGAGGACGTTGCATTACACTTTTTTCGGCAGGCTCACCTGCAAGGGCAAGCCCAGGCAAACCATCAGTTACTAAATTGAGCCACAAAATCTGAGCAGGCAATAAAGGCACAGGCAAACCAATAATCGGGGCAAGGAAAATCACCCAAATTTTACCTGCATTGCCCGTCATTGTGTATTTGATAAACTTGCGAATGTTATCAAAAATTCTCCTGCCCTCGCGTACTGCCTTTACAATAGTAGCGAAATTATCATCAAGCAATATCATATCAGAGGCTTCTTTGGAAACATCTGTTCCTGAAATCCCCATAGCTACGCCTATATCGGCTCTTTTGAGGGCGGGGGCATCATTTACGCCATCGCCTGTCATTGCTACAAAATGCCCTTTACGCTGTAAAATCTTGACAATCTGTAATTTTTGTTCAGGAGAAACACGTGCAAACACGCGAATTTTATCCATACGAAATTCCAGCTCTTCCTCTGAAAGCAAAGCCATTTCCTTACCTGTAATTACTTCGTGCTTTTCGCTTTGCAAAATTCCCAAATCTTTGGCAATGGCTTCGGCGGTGAGAGGGTGGTCGCCTGTAATCATCACGGGAATGATGCCTGCGGTAATACATTCTGCTACGGCTTGGCGTACTTCGGGGCGAGGCGGGTCTATCATTGCAATTAGCCCTAAAAATTGTAATTTTTGTTCCGCAGTTATTTTTTCTATCTGAGGGTTTTTCTCCAAAACCTTATAGGCATAAGCCAGCACGCGTTGTCCTTTTTTGGTCATAGCTTCTGCAACTTGCCACACTTCAAGGGGTAAGCTATCACATTTTTCTGCTATAGCTTCCAAAGCTCCTTTACTGAAAACCAATATTTTCCCATCTTTCTCGTGTAGTGTGGTCATCATTTTTCTTTCAGAACTGAAAGGAATTTCATCTGTACGAAGTAGAACTTGACAATCAGGAGCTTGTTTTTGGGCATACAAGAGTGCCGCTATTTCTGTGGCATCGCCTTTGATTTCTCCGTTTTCTTGCCTTTGCGTGTCCTGATTGCAAAGCATTGCCTGCCAAAACAGATTTTCTGCTTCTTGGGGCAGTTGCGGATTAAGCCAATGCTCTTGTACAGTCATTTTGTTTTGGGTGAGCGTGCCTGTTTTGTCGCTTCCAATGTAAGTAACCGACCCGAGCGTTTCAATAGCAGGCAATTTGCGAATAAGAGCATTTTGCTTTACCAATTTGCTTGCTCCCAAAGCCAAAGAAACCGTAATTACCGCAGGTAAAGTTTCAGGAATAGCGGCAACCGCCACCGAAATGGCTGTCAGCAATAATTGTGTAGGCTCTTCGCCCCGAATAAATCCTGCTACATAAATAATGGCACAAATCGCAAAAATTACGAAAGAAAGCCTTTTTCCAAATTCTGCTAATCGTTTTTGAAGGGGCGTTTGTGTTTCGCTTTCTTGAAGCATTTGGGCAATATTGCCTATTTCAGTTTTCATACCTGTCGCTACTACCACCCCTACTCCTCTGCCATAGGTAACCAATGTGCTTTTGTAAGCCATATTGAGCCTGTCGCCGAGAGGAATATTTTGCTCTGCTAAAACCTGATGATGTTTTTCTACGGCTTCGGATTCGCCCGTAAGAGAGGCTTCCTCTATGCGTAAATTGTGGGTTTCTATCAGACGTAAGTCCGCAGGTACCATATCGCCTGCTTCTATATGAACAATATCGCCTTGTACTATTTCAGCCGAATTGAGATGCTCTATTTTTTCGTTCCGAAGCACTTTGGCAGTGGTAGTTGCCATTTTTTTGAGAGCCTCCATAGCTTTTTCGGCTCGGTATTCTTGAAAAAAGCCAATCACAGCATTCAAAAAAACTATCAAGGCAATGAGCAAGGTATCTTTCAGGTCGCCAATTAAGCCTGAAATTACCGCCGCAAGTAGCAAAATAATAATCATCACATCTTTGAACTGCCCCAAAAACATCAGCCAAATAGGGCGTGGTGGCTTGCTGATAAGCTCATTTCTGCCGTGAGAGGCTAATTTTTCTTGTGCCTCTTTGTGATTTAAGCCTTCTTTACGACTTTTGGTTTGGGTAAAAACCTCTTCCAAAGGCTGAATGTGCCACTGCATATATCAAAGTTTTTTGGGTGAAAGTAGGAAAAGAAAATTAGAAAAGCAAAATTACCCAATGACTAATAAAGGCTTTTTCAATGATTTTTTTCAAACTGCATACCCTCTGTAAAACATCGCCTACATCTTGCTTCATACGCATCTTTTTCGCCCAAAAGCACTTTTTCGGCTGAGGGGGCAAGACGATACGAATAATGAGCTACTGCCCCACACTTTACACAAATAGCGTGAACTTTGGTTACAAACTCTGCAATAGCCATCAGAGTAGGCATAGCTCCGAAAGGTCTTCCCAAATAATCCATATCCAGTCCTGCGACGATTACTCTTTTGCCTGCATTTGCCAAGCGATTACAAACTTCTACAATTTGGCTATCAAAAAATTGTACTTCATCTATGCCAATAACATCGCATTCGCTTACATACAAAAAAATCTCTTCGGCAGTATGCACAGGCGTGGAGCGAATAGCAGTAGCGTTGTGCGAAACTACCTGACTTTCGTGATAACGAACATCAAGAGCTGGTTTGAAAATTTCTACTTTTTGCTTGGCAATAATGGCTCGGTTTAGGCGGCGTATAAGTTCTTCGGTTTTCCCTGAAAACATTGAGCCACAAATAACTTCTATCCAGCCTGTAGCCTTGTGATGCGGTTCTACAAACAAATTCTTGCAATTTTAATGAAACGCAAACCTACAAAAGAGAAGTAAAAAATGCAAGATGAAAATTTATCTCACCCCACGCCAAAATACCCCAAGGGGTAATTTTTTTTCGTGTAGGTCTTGCAAATAAAGTTCGCCTATTTCATAGGAAAAAAAAGTGTCTTTGAAAATGCTTTGCATAAGTGTTTCGGCAATAAGAGCCGAAAAACCCATTGAATAGAGATTCAGGATAAGAAAGCTATTTTTTTCGGCTAAAAGCTCTCGGCAAAGTTTCAACATTTCATTGATATTATCTTCTAAAACCCATTTTTCACCTTCGGCGCCTCTGCCATAAGCAGGTGGGTCTAAAATAATTCCATTGTATTTTTTGCCACGTTTTACTTCACGGCGAACAAATTTAAGAGCATCTTCACAAATCCAGCGGATATTGCTTAAATTACTTGCTTCCATATTCTCACGCGACCACGTAAGCACCTGCTTCACAGAATCTACGTGAGTAACTTCTGCACCCATTGCTTTTGCCGCAAGTGATGCCCCGCCTGTGTAGGCAAAAAGATTCAGTACTTGTGGTTTTTCTAATGGCTTTTTCTCAAGAAAATCTATGATAAAATTCCAATTTTCGGCTTGTTCGGGAAAAATACCTACGTGCTTAAATGACGTAAATCCTAATTTCATTTTGAGCTTTACGCTCTTGTAGGCGTATTCTATCCACCAAGGCTCTTTTACGCCATACTTGAGCTTCCATTCGCCTTTTTCGCTGTTTTTTTCGGTATTTTTGGCTCTTGCGAAAGTAGCGTGAGCCATTTTTTGCCACTCGTTTTCTGAAAGGCTTTTATCCCAAACAGCTTGCGGTTCGGGGCGAGCTACCACGTATTTACCAAAGCGTTCTAATTTTTCAAAATTACCCGTATCAATGAGTTGATATTCTTGCCAATGAGTAGGAGTAAGTAATCGCATTTTAGGGTGAGTTCAAAAGATAGTTAAAAGGCTTTTAAGCTAATAAGTTGCTTGCGTGCATAGGCATTGTTGGGGTTGAGTTGGTAAGCTCTTTTGTAACAACCTACGGCGTTTTGTGTTTTTCCCAAACGCAAAAAAGCATCACCAAGTACATTATGAGCGGCACTATTTTCGGGGAATTCTAAAACACTAACTTTGGCGATAGAAAGAGCTTCGTTGGCTCTACCCAAGGCTAATAGCTTCTGTGAAATAGCAATCAAAAGAGCCTGATTGAGCTTGTATTTTTGGTGAACTTTGAAATAATTGTAACTGGCAAGCATTCCGTCCAAGCCGTTTTTTGAAAATTCTTGCATCAGAATATTCGTAGGGTCATCGTATTGAGCTACATTGAGGACGTGAAAAAATTGATGCGTACCGCCACCAATACACATATTGATAAGTGAATAAGCCATATTCAAGCCATTAGCACTATTTGCAAAAAGTACCAAGCCATCTTTTTTATTAGGAATGCCTACTACATACGCCTTTGCAGTTCCCAAATCGCCCCAATGCCAAAAGGCTCGCCCCAAATCGGTTTCATAAAGTCCAAAACCTAATCCCCAACTCATAGATGCAAGAAAATTTGTTTTTGCAGTGCTTTGCACTTTCCACATTTCCTGATAAGTTTCGGGCTTTAACCCCTCCCGATTAAGCAAATGGGCTAAAAATTTGCTGTAGTCTTCGGCATTGGTGAGCAAGGTGTAAGAGGCAGAAGGGGTATTATACATTCCAAACCCTACCGCCTGCCCCAAACTGCCGTGTCCGTTGGCTACTCTATCTGTGAAACTGCTTTGCCAAATATAACTACTGCTCGTCATTCCCAAAGGTTTGAAAACGTATTCTTGGGCAAGTAGTTCTAAATTTTTACCTGTAATTCTTTCTACCACAAACTGCAAATACGAAATGCCTACTCCCGAGTAGTGCATATCTGTTGTGGGTTCAAATACAATCGGCACTATGCCTGCTCGCCCATTGGGAAAGCCCGCCGAGTGCGAAAGGCACATACGTGCCGTAATTTTCAAAAAACGCTTATCTTGCACTTTGTGCATCAAGAAAAATCGTTCTATGCTATCCAGCGGAACGTATTCTACAAGGGGTTTATCTAAATCTAATTTGCCTTCATCAACCAAACGCAAACAAATGTAACCAAAAAGTGGCTTGCTAAGCGATGCGGCTTCAAAAATGGTTTTATCATTGACGGGCTTTTTGGTAGCCAAACTGGCTTTACCAAAGTTTTTTGTCCAAATAATTTTTCCATTCTTTACTACCCCCAACGAAAGCCCTGGTACGCCTGCACTATCCATCATTTCGGGAATACGTTTTTTGAGAAAATTTGTATCCAACTTTCGAGCCGAAATCTCATAAGTCCCAAAAACCAAAAAACAGAGCAAAAAGTATCTTTTCATAGTTGAAAAAATTTAGTGAGCCAAAATTCACATAGCAGCTAGCAAAGGCATCAGAGTGCAAGCAATAATACAAAAAAATTTTTAACCCCAAAACACGTAAAACTCTCAAATAGTTTAACTTTGCTTTTCAAGTTCATTAAGTAGGCATTGTATGGCTGTTCGTTACGAAAGTTTTGAAACCCTTTTTGCTGAGTATCAAATTGCAGATTTCGCACCGATACAAAAGGCTTGGCGAGAGCCTCATCGTTTTTATCATAATGAGGAACATCTTGCCTTTCTTTTGGAACGGATACAAAAAAGTTCTTTCAACGAAAAGGAAAAAGACATTTTGTATCTGATAGCTTTTTTTCACGATATTGTCTATCAGCCTACCCGCCAAGATAATGAGCAAAAATCTGCTGAAAAATTTTGGCAAATGTGTGGGGCAGATGAAAATATCAAAAATCTTGTTGCAAGAGCTATTTTAGATACGCATACGCATACACCTTCGCATACGCTTTCGGCATTTTTCTGTGAGATAGATTTAGTTATCGTAAGCGAAAGTAACTTTATTCAACTTTTAGAGTGGGAACAAAAAATTTTTAAGGAATATCAAGTTTTTGATTACAGCCTCTACAAACCTGCCCGTATAAGTGTTTTAGAAAATTTGAAAAAGAAAGTACCTCAAAATGCCCAAAATTTGCAGTATTTGATAGAATATCTACAAACCCACAAACCCAAGATTGGCGTTTATCCGGGTTCATTTAATCCGTTTCATAATGGGCATTACAATATTTTGCAGAAAGCTGAAAAGGTGTTCGATAAAGTTATCATCGCTCGTGGCATAAATCCTGAAAAAAATGAATTTGCCCAAGATGATGAAATTAGCCCTGTTTTGTATTATCGGCAGAAGGAAAGTTTTTCAGGTTTGCTCACAGACTATTTGAGCAGTAAAGAGAAAGATGCTGAAATCACGCTTATCAGGGGCTTACGCAATGGCGATGACCTTGCCTACGAAATGAACCAAATCAGTTTTATGAAAGATATGAAACCCGACCTAAAAGTAGTTTTTTTCCACTGCGACCGCGAATTTGAGCATATCAGTTCTTCGGCTATCCGCAATTTGGAAAAAATCGGCAAAGGTTACGGAGAAAGATACTTACCGAACTGATTTCAAAACTTCTAAAGCCTTTTGTAAAAATTCATCTTCGGCGTTGAGCGTTTGGAAATAAGCTGTTTTCCCCCAAATAATTTTAGCCAAAAAGGCTTTCAATTCTTTTTTGATGAATTTTTTTTCATTTTCGTTAAAATCTGAACCCGCAAAGGCTTTAGCAAGCATCATATCGGGTACTTGCCAGTGTGCCAAAAAATCTGAAAAGCCTTTTTCTTGCAAAATTTTACGATTTTGATGAGCATATTCAGCTATCCAAGGTTTCAGAGAGGTTTTTTGCAAAAAATCCTTGATTTTTTCTTCGTATTTGGTGCTATCTAAGGGCAAAAGTATATCAGGTACGATGCCACCTCCGCCGAAAACTTTTTTGCCTTTACGTGTAAAAAAAGTTTCTTTTTCGTCTGTAAGTGTATCTTTAAGCAGAAACCCCGATTTGTAGCGTTCTTCCAGACTTTTCGTATATTTTTGGGCGTTGTGGTAAGGACGTTGTATGCATCTGCCCGTAGGGGTGTAGTATTTTGAAACCGTCAGCCGAAGTTCCGAGCCATCGGAAAGCGTAAAAGGCACTTGCACCAAACCTTTTCCGTAAGATTTTCTACCGATAATTGTGGCTTTGTCGTTATCTTGCAAAGCTCCTGCCAAAATTTCGGAAGCAGAGGCAGAACCTTCATCTAACAAAACTACTACTCTGCCTTTTTCGCAAAGTCCGCCTGCGGTAGCTTTGTACTCTTGGTTGTAACGTTTTTGTTTGCCTTTGGTGGAAACAATCAGAAGCCCTGCCTCTAAGAACTCGTCTGCGATTTTATTGGCTTTATCCATATAGCCGCCGCCATTTTCGCGTAAATCTATAATGACCGCCTCTATGCTATCTTTTTCAACGAATTTCTGTAAAATTTCCGAAAACTCTTGATCGGTTTTTTCAGCAAAACGCAAAATGCGAAGATAGCCTATGGCAGGCTTTGCCAAATACCCTTCCACCGACCTACTGACAATTTTATCTCTTTCTACGCTTACTTCTTTTGTATCAGCTCCCCGTAAAATTTTCAGTTTTACATTCGTTCCTTTTTTCCCACGTAATTTTTGGAAAATATCGCTAATACTTTCGCCTTCGTTATATGCAATTGGCTCGTTATCAATGGCAAGAATTTTATCTCCTGCAAGAATGCCTGCTTTTTCGGCGGGGCTTTGTGGCAAAGGATAATTTACAAAAAGCGTATCATTGAGCCACTCATACTCAATACCAATGCCTTCAAAATCAGTTTCCAGTTGGCTTTGGGCGAGTGCAACCTCTTCGGCAGGAATAAAAGTACTATGAGGGTCAAGGTTTGAAAGCAAACTTTGCAAGCCAAGTGTGTGGAGCGAGTCTAAATTAACATCTTCCACATAATTTTCTCGGATAAGTTTGAGTACTTCGGCGGTTTGTTGGGCTTGCTTGCCCAAGCCTGCTTCGCGTACATACATAATGCTTACGCCCAAAGCAATGCCAACCCCCAAAGCCAATCCAAAGAAAAAAGGCATCAGTAAAAAAATTCGCTCCGAAGTATTTCTCTGCTTGACTTCCATAGCCCTTTTAGAACTCTCACTTACTCAATTTCTTCTATGAGGAGATTATGGTTGGTATAAATGCAAATATCGGCAGCAATATGCAGAGCCTCTTCAACCATTTGCTTGGCAGAAAGATGCGGGGCGTGTTTTTTCAGAGCCAAAGCCGCCGCTTGGGCATACATTGCTCCTGAACCAATCGCCGCTACATCATTATCGGGTTTGATAACATCTCCACTTCCTGATATGATAAAAATTTCATTTTTTGCTACGACAATCATCATTGCCTCCAAACGGCGAAGGTATCGGTCGGTTCGCCATTCTTTGGCAAGTTCAATAGCGGCACGCTCCACAATGCCTCCGTAAGCAGAAAGTTTCTCTTCAAACTTATCCATCAAAGCGAAAGCATCGGCGGTAGAACCCGCAAAACCCACTACCGCTTTGCCATCTTTGAGTTTGCGTATTTTACGGACATTGCTTTTGGCAACGGTATTTCCCAAGGTTGCTTGTCCATCAGCACCAATAGCTACTTTTCCGTTGTGCAAAACGGCAATCACAGTGGTTGAGTGTATTTTAGGCATTTTCATACGTTAATGATTTTTTATTTTTTAACTTTGAATTTACAAAGGCTTCACGTAATTTTGTTTGCAAATTACGAAAAATACTTCTCTTTTACGGCAATGAAAACGCTTTATTTACTTCGCCACGCCAAATCTAGTTGGAAAAATCCTGAACTTGCAGATTTTGAACGTCCTCTCAATCGCAGGGGCAAGAAAGATGCCCCCGCTATGGGTAAATTTCTGAAATTTCAAAAAGTGCAGATAGATTTAATTGTGTGCAGTCCTGCCAAAAGAACTCGCAAAACGGCTAAAAAAGTTGCCAAAGAGATTTTCTATCCGAAGCAGAAAATTTTGTATAAAAAAGAAATTTACGAAGCCAACATTGCCGATTTGTTTAGCGTAGTACAAGAAACGCCCAATGAAATTCATTCCTTGATGCTTGTGGGTCATAATCCGAGCCTCAACGATTTTGCCAACCTACTTTTGCCCGAAAACCCTATTGAAAACATACCTACCGCAGGCATTGTTGCTATTTCTTTTGCAGTAAATTCTTGGCAAGAAATTGAAGAAAATACAGGCAAACTGCTATTTTTTGAATATCCCAAAAAATTATTTCCAAATACCAAGCAAAACCAAGTTTTAAGTTCAGAAAATTATTTATAGCTTTGCATAGTAGCTAAAAGCACTCACTATGCAAGTAAAACATAAAGAAGAGTTGAAAGATGCTCTGCGGCTCTTGCGTAGCCATTCTTTTGCTGTAATTGGTGGTATCGTATTGTTTGTTATCATTCTAACTTTTACCACGAAATCTAATTTTCTTATCAAAACAGATAAAGCAGGTTACATAGACGCTATCAACCTACTTTCCAGCTTACTTGCAAGCATCGTTGCTACTGTATATTCTATTACGATTGTAGCTCTGCAACTTGCTTCTACGCAATTTTCACCAAGAATTTTACGCTATTTTCTATCTCATAACCTCTATAATCAAATCACTTTGGGTATTTTTTTGGGTTGGGTGGTTTTTTGTTTGCTTTTGAAGTTTTGGCTCATTGATGCTATTCCTGCCGAGCAAAATGAGGTGCCTAATTCAATGAAGCCTATCCTGAATTTAGCCATCTATGGCTGTATTTTTTTGATAGGGGGTCTGCTTCCTCATTTTATTATCACGATTGCCGAAAGCATCAATGCGGCTTCCATTACCCGAAAAATTGCTTTACACACCATTTCAGAAGTGCATAATGCTAAAAAATACTGGGTGCATCAGGAAGAGATAGGCAAAAGACCTTCTCACCCCAACAAAATTGCTGTAATAAGCAACAACTTTGGCTACTTGCGTTCTGTAAAT
Source organism: Raineya orbicola (assembly GCF_002843425.1). Lineage (GTDB taxonomy): Bacteria > Bacteroidota > Bacteroidia > Cytophagales > Thermonemataceae > Raineya > Raineya orbicola. The sequence continues at coordinate 43,514 of NZ_NKXO01000007.1, read as the reverse complement.
ATTGAAAAACTTATCAATATCTCTAAAATGCACAATGAAATAGAATTCATTGAGCAGGTCAATGATGTAGGCAGTTATATTTCAAGAAATACACCTATGGCACTGGTAGCTTTCAGAGAAAATAGTGCTAATCAAGCAAATATTGTCAGCAAAATAGCCAAGCAATTTGAAATTGGCAAGTTCCGAAGCTATCATCAAGATATCCATTTTGGAGTAAGGCAGTTAGTTGATATTGCTTTGAAAGCTATTTCTCCTGCCGTCAATGACCCCACAACGGCTATCAATTGCATAGACTACCTTGGCGAGATTGTACGTGAAATTTTACAAGCCAATATGCCTTCGGTAGGCTTTACGAAATGGAAAACTGCTAACGTGTATCTCAACGAAGCAAGTTTTGACCGCATCATCAATCAAGCCTTTGACCAAATCTATCATTACGGCAGAAATGATTTTGCCGTTACGGCTCGGCTTATCAATACTATCTCGCAAGTAGTAAGTTTTGCACTAAAAAAAGAGCATTTAGATGTTCTTACCGAAGAAATTTTAGAAATTGGCAATGATTTCCATCATCAGTACCGCAACGAAAGCATATCACGCGTATACACGCAAGAGCAACTTATCCGTGTGTTCAAAATTTTACAAAGAAGCATCAGAGCTCTACAAAAGCAGTACGAGGAAGTCCTTTTACAAAAGCATTACCCTTACATTCAAGATTTACAAAACCTGTACGCTCAATGTGAAAAAGCCATCAGTGATATTCAAAACAACTAATTGGGCTGTATTTTGAAAATTTTGTTTTTATTCGTACCTTTGCTTAACTTATCAACGCAAATTTTTTTGTTATGCAATATTACAACTCTATTGTTGAAACCATTGGCAATACGCCCCTTGTAAAGCTCAACAAGGTTACCAAAAACATCAAAGGAACTATTTTGGTAAAAGTGGAGTATTTTAACCCAGGAAACTCGGTAAAAGACCGCATCGGAATAAAAATGATTGAAGATGCTGAAAAAGCAGGAATTTTGAAGCCGGGTGGCACTATCATTGAAGGCACTTCGGGTAATACAGGTATGGGGCTTGCTCTTACGGCTATTGCCAAAGGCTACAAATGTATTTTTACAATGTCGGATAAGCAATCGCAAGAAAAAATCAATATCTTGAAGGCTTTAGGGGCAGAAGTAGTAGTTTGCCCTACTAATGTAGAACCCGATGATCCTCGCTCTTATTATTCAGTGGCTAAACGTCTCAACAAAGAAATCCCGAACTCCTTTTATCCCAATCAGTACGATAATCTTTCCAATACTGCCGCTCATTACGAAACCACAGGACCCGAAATTTGGAAACAAACCGAAGGCAAAATTACGCATTACGCCGCAGGTGTTGGTACGGGCGGAACTATCTGTGGCGTTTCTAAATATCTGAAAGAACGCAAGCCTAATGTTTTTACTTTGGGCATTGATACCTATGGCTCGGTTTTCAAGAAATACAAAGAAACAGGCATTTTTGATGAAAATGAGATTTACCCCTATCTTACCGAAGGTATTGGAGAGGATATTTTGCCGAAAAATGTTGATTTTAATTTAATTGACCTTTTCATTAAAGTAACAGATAAGGATGCCGCTCTGATGACTCGCCGTTTGGCACGCGAAGAAGGGCTTTTTGTGGGTTGGTCTTGTGGTGCGGCTGTGTATGGGGCTTTGGAATATGCTCGCGAGCATCTGAAAGATAATGATGTAATGGTAATTATCTTACCCGACCACGGTACGCGTTACCTCAATAAAATCTACAACGATGAATGGATGAAAAATCACGGCTTTTTGGAAGCTGAATTTGCCACGGCTCGCGATATTATCAAAAGTCGCAATGGCAAAGATAAACTGCTTACCATTGAGGCAAACCAAACCGTAGCCCAAGCTATTCGTATTCTTACCAAAGAGGGCATTTCGCAAGTACCCGTAACCGAAGGCGAACATATTGTAGGCAGTTTGGTGGATTCTAAAATTTTAGAGCAACTCATTGAAAAGCCCGATATCAAAGATGCTCCTGTGAGAGATGTAATGAATCCACCATTCAAATTTGTAGGGCTAGATAATTCGCTCGATGTACTTGCTTCACTGATTGATAAAGATAACAAGGCTCTTTTAGTTCGTGATGAGGAGAATAAAGTGCATATCATTACCCAAGCGGATTTACTGGCAGCTATGACAACAGCATAAATTTTTCTAAAATTATGTACTTAAAAATCGCTTCATTCTTTTTGGTGATGATTTCTTTATTTGCTTGTGAAAAAAAAGAAAAGACCACCGAAGCCAAAGTAGAATTCCAAGAAACGAATGTACCTCTGGATACTTTGGGCGAGTGGGTAAAAATTGTAATGAACAAAAAGAAAGATGGCGTTTTGCGAGGTTTTGAGCTTGGAACACCGCTGGATACTATCAAAGCGAAAGAGAAAACCAAGCTCTTGGAGGAAAATACCGCTCAACGCTATATTACTTACAGCTTTGATGTAGATGAGGATATGGTTGATGTAACCTATCGTTATGATGAGAAACAAAAAGTAAAATCTTTTGAAGTGCTTGCAATTGTAAATGGTGTGGAAAGTTTTATTCAAGACTTTACAACTTATTACAATTTGCGTTATGGCAATGCCAAACAAAGTAATGATACAATGCAAGTTTGGCAATCGCAGAAGGGATACAAAATTAAACTTATTAAGAGTAATAAAACTTCGCAAGCTCGTATTCTAATAGAGTAAATGCTTATAGCTATCATAGTCGGGTTGCTTCTTGTAGCATTATTCTTTTCTAAAAATATTTCGGAAAAGAAGCCTTCCTCTGCTTCAAGAAGCTACCCGTTGGTATATGTAGGCAATTTTTCTAATCCTCAACTGCCCGAGGAGGCGAAAAATGAAAATAAAGGCAAAAGCGAAGCGTACTTTCAAAAATATTTGCAAAAATATTTCCCCAAGCAAATTTACACTGATGTAGCTTTGCGTATTGGGGAAAATTTTTATTTTCCTGATTTTGCTCTCATTAACCGGAAGCATAATCTTTTTGTAGATATTGAAATTGATGAACCCTACGGCTTTCGTGGAAAGTCTATTCATACCATTGGCTCTGATGAACCCCGAAATGCCTTTTTTGTAGAAAAAGGCTGGATTGTAATTCGTTTTGCCGAAGAGCAAGTTATCCGAGAACCTTTGCAATGTTGCGGATTTATTGCCCAAACGCTTGCTAAACTTGTAAAAGATGAAAATTTGAATGAAATTGCTAAAAATTTGCCTCATCTTACTTTGTTTCCCAAAATGTGGAATAGCCGAGAAGCCCAAAAAATGTTTGAAAACCGATACCGAGATACATACCTAAACGAGCTAAACTGAAAAAATATGAAAATTCTTTCTGTGGAAATCTACAATATTCAGTCTTTGCGAGGCAAGCATTTCATAGATTTTACCCAAGAGCCGCTTAAAAGTGCAGGGCTAATACTGCTTACAGGTGATACAGGAGCAGGAAAAACTACCATTCTTGATGCTATTACTTTGGCTTTATTTGAAAGAACCAACCGACACGGAGCCCAAAAAATTGCTGAAAAAGTCATTTCCACAGATGAAAAAGAGGCTTATGTTTCCGTGAAATTTGAAGTGAATGAAAAAATCTATACTGCACAATGGAATGTGAAGAGGAAAAAAGATAAATATGAAACGGAAATGTGGTTTACTGACCATCAGGACGAATCCCAAAGCATTAAGCAAAAAAATTCGAAAGAAAAAGCCCAAGAGGCAATCCAGAAGGTTCTGAAATTAGATTTTGAGCAATTTACTCGCTCTGTGATGCTTGCTCAAGGCGAATTTGCTAAATTTCTGAAATCTGCCCCCAAAGATAAAGCCGCTATTTTAGAAAAAATTACCAATACTCAAATTTATAGGCAAATTTCAATGGAAACCTTTGAACGGCATAAAAATGAGAGGCAGACATTAGAAAATTTGCAGACACAGCGTCAGCATATCAATTTTTTGAATGAAACAGAAGTTCAAGGCTATCAAAATCAGCAAAAAGAACTTGAAACTGAAAACAGAAATTTAGAGGTAGAAATAAAAGAAATAGCTGAAAAAATACAGCTTTGCAAGCAATTAGAGCAAGTTTCTAATCAGATTTCAGATTTACAAAAGCAAGAAGAGCAGTTACAAGCCAAAAAGGTTTCTATCCAAAAATTAGAGGAACTTTGCAACTGGCACGAAAAAACTTTGCCTTTGCATCATCAATTTGGGCTATTGGAGGGCTATCAAACTGATTTTGAATGCAAGAAATCAGAAATTACTAAAATTGATGAGGATATTCAAAAAAAGCAGAAAATCATAGACCAAGAAAAAGCTAATTTGGAACAAAAAGAAGCTGAGCTGAAAAATTTTAGTTCGATAAAAGAAAAAGTAATTGAAATTATCCAAGAGGAAATTATTCCTGCCCAAAGCCAAATTCAGAGTTTAAGCGAAGAAAAAGAGCGAGAGCAAGAGTATCTGCAAAGACTTGAACAAGACATTAAAATGGCTATTTATCGGGCAAAAATAAAGTGGCAAGAAAGCCAAAATGTTACCGAAAATCAAGAAAAAAGCCAGATAGTTGAGCAAAGAATAAATGAATTGGAGCAAATTTTGGAAAAGGCTTCAGAAAATGAATTGAATCAGAAAATTGAAAAAGAACAAAAGATAATCAACGAACTAGAAAGCCTAAAAAAACTACAAGAAAAAGAAAGTTCTCTTTTGCAAGAATTGCAAGTAAAGAAGAAAGAACTTCAAAACGCCCAAAAGGAGCTTATAGAGCTACAAACCCAAATTCAATTTTCAGAAGAAAAAAAAGCACTTTATCAGGAAAAAGTAATATTTGAAAAACAAAAAAAAGAACTTTCAGAATTGCGAAAGGAACTTCAAGAAGGTAAAGAATGTCCTTTGTGTGGCTCTACACATCACCCTTTTGCTCAAAATATAACTTTTGAGCTTTCAGAATCAGAAACTGAAAAAAACTTGAAAGAAAGCGAACGATTGCTTAAAGAGCTACAAGAAAAGATACTTCAAAACCAAGCTCAAACTTTAAGTACGCTCGTAGAACGTTTGAAAAAAGATTTGAAAGAACTTCAAACAGAAATTCAACAGAAAAGCAAAAATTTAGAAAACGAAAACATCAATCAGCAAAATATCACAGAACTTATCATAACGAAGGAAGAAAAAGTTGAAAATCAAAAAAAAGAGAGGCAGAAATTGCGAGCATTGCAAACTGAATACAGTCACCTGAAAACGGAGCAACATATTTTAGGAATTGAAAATAAGCTTTTGCAAAAAAACTTGGAGCTTGAAAATTTGAACAAACGCTTGCAAGAAGCTGAACTAAAATACCAAAATGCAGAAAATGAGTGTAGGCAAATCGTACCTGAAATTCAGTTCAGAAGCTATCAGGAATTTCAAGAAGAGCTTAAAAGACATCAAGAGCATTTGGAGCAAGAATTGAGCAAAACCCAAGAAATACTCCAACAACATCTGAACCTGCTAACAGCTTTTGAAGCTCAAAAAAAGCAAATAGAGACAGATTTGGAAAATTTGAGCAAAAAAATAAGCAGTGAGCAGTTAGTTTTGGAAAAGGCTATACAAGAAATAGGTTTGCAAAACATAGACGAACTGCAAAGTAAAATTTTAGATGAAAAAACTATCAAAAACTATAAAACCGAAATAGAAAATTACAAGAAAAAATGTACAGAAAATCAATCTTTACTTGCTGAAAAAATTAAAGAACAAGAAAATTTGCGTGAGAAAGTACCTGCTAAGGTAAGTTGGCAAGAGCTGGAGGGTAAAAAACAGGCTCTTGAACAAAAAAGAAGCGAAAATCAGCAAAGGTTAGGGAGTATCAGAGAAAAATTGGAGAGCAACGAAAAAGACTTAAAAAAATATCAGGAATTACAAAAAAATATTGAAAATCAGGAGGTTATTGTAAATAAATGGAAAAAGTTGTCGGATTTAATTGCCAACCCCCAAGATAAATTTGCCCGTATTGCCCAAAATATTACTTTGGAGCAACTCATTCAAAGAGCCAACAGGCATTTGCAAAATCTTTCGGAGCGTTACGCACTGCAAAAAGATGATAGAGAAAAAGAGTTAAGTTTGTGTATTGTAGATAGGTTTCAGGCAGATACTATTCGGGAAGTAAGTACGCTTTCAGGAGGCGAAACTTTCTTAGTAAGTTTAGCTCTTTCGTTGGGGCTGGCAGATATGGCAAGCCGAAATGTAGAAATTGGTATGCTTTTCATTGACGAAGGCTTTGGAACATTGGACGCCAATACCTTGGATACAGCTATTAGTGTTTTGGAAACATTGCAAAGCTCAGGCAAAACAATTGTTCTTATTTCGCATTTGGCTGAAATCAAAGAGCGAATTTTTACAAAAATTAGCGTAGAAAAAACGGGAAAAGGCTTTAGCAAGGTGCTTGTACCTTATCAAAATTTTACCCAAAATGCACCTGAAAATTAAATTTTCATTAAAAATTCATTTATCTTATTTTCTAACTCAAAAAAGCCAAAATCTTTTGTTAGCTTTGGGGCTAAATTCAAAATGCGAGCCCTATGCTGGAAACTTTATCCACTTCTTTACTGGTGTTGCTTATTATCAGTGTAGTGTTGGTGCTTTTCTTTGAGTTTATCAATGGCTTTCACGATACCGCCAATGCCGTAGCTACGGTAATTTACACAAAAACCTTGCCTCCTCGCACCGCAGTTGTGCTTTCGGGTGTCTTGAACTTTGCAGGCGTATTTTTTGGAGGCATAGGCGTTGCGATAGGTATTATCAACCTTTTGCCTACTGATGCTCTATTACAAGATGATGTTTGGCTCGGAATGGCAATGGTGCTGGCTATGCTCTGCTCTGCAATTGTTTGGAATTTTGGAACTTGGTATTTGGGCATTCCCTCATCAAGCTCGCATACGCTCATTGGGGCTATTTTAGGAGTGGGTATTGCCTATTCGGGAGTTGGCGGAGTGAATTGGAGTAAAGCCTCCGAAGTGGGTCTTTCGCTTTTGCTTTCTCCTTTGATAGGGCTGAGTTTAGCCGCAATACTGATGACTTTACTTCGTAAAACCGTCAGAAATCAGAAAATTTTTGAAGCTCCCGATGGCGATAATCCTCCGCCTGCTTGGATAAGAGCCATACTTATTCTGACTTGTTCGGGGGTGAGTTTTTCGCACGGCTCCAATGATGGGCAAAAAGGAGTTGGCTTACTAATGCTCGTGCTAATTGGTATTCTGCCTGCTCATTATGCCCTCAATCCTGCTAATTCGGTGCAAGATTACCAAAAAGCATTCGCTACTTTTGAGGAAAAAATAGAAATCATCGCTCGCGATTATCCCAAAGCCACTTTTGAACCCATAGCCGAAGAACGAAAAAAATTGAACACTTTGCTTGCCAAAGAAAAATTAGAACTCTCTGAACGCAAAGAAATCCGCAAAAGCGTCATTAAGATTGAAAAGAAATTGAAAGAGAGCTACAAAAAAGAGCCTACTTTGGAAAAAAAAGTAAAGCCTGTTCTTGCCAGTTTCAAGAAGGAAACTACCGATTTTGCTCCTACTTGGGTAATTGTAGCCATAGCATTGAGTTTGGGTATTGGCACAATGGTCGGCTGGCGTAGAATAGTGGTAACTATCGGCGAGAAAATAGGAAAGCAACATCTTACATACGCCCAAGGGGCTTCAGCAGAACTAATTGCCACAATGACTATTGGCTTTTCTTCTTTCATTTACAGCTTGCCTGTAAGCACTACCCACATACTATCATCAGGAGTAGCAGGTACAATGATTTCTACCAATGGTGTAAAGAATCTGCAACCCGCTACCGTAAGAAGCATTGCTTTGGCGTGGCTATTGACGCTTCCCGTATCTATTGGGCTTTCTATGATATTTTTTAATATTTTTCGTTTTGTGCTAACCTAATTGCAAAACGTCTTTCATTGAAAAAATACCTTTCTTGCCTGTAATAAACTCTGCCGCAAGTACTGCTCCTAAGGCAAAGCCTTTACGTGAATAGGCTTCGTGGCGAATTTCTATGCAATCTATCTCATTCTGATAGCGAATGATATGCGTCCCTGGTACGTTAGGTTCTCTTTTGGAAACAATGCTCACCAAATTGTCTTTCTCTGAAAACTCATTTACCCAAGCAGTTTTAGCAGGGTAATTTTCCATAATGCCCTGTGCTAATGTTATAGAGGTACCGCTGGGAGCATCTTTCTTTTCTGTATGGTGAATTTCCTCTAAAAGCAATTTGTAGTTAGGATACTTGTTCATCATTTGGGCAAGCAATTCATTCAGCCTGAAAAAAAGATTTACCCCCAAGCTGAAATTAGAAGCATACAAAAAGGCAACTTGATTTTGCAAGGCTAAATTTTCTATTTCTTTCTGCTTGGCAAGCCAACCCGTTGTGCCACAAACTACTGAAACTCTTTGCGTTAGCAAATTTTTAAGGTTTTCAAAAGCACTTTCGGGGCTTGTAAATTCTATGGCTACATCAGTATTTTCGGGTGAAATTTGTAAAATTTCGTTTGCGTTTTCTTTGTTAATTCTAAAAGATATACTATGACTACGTTCAAGGGCAATTTTTTCTATTTCCTTGCCCATTTTACCATAACCTATTAGAGCGATTCTCATAAAATCAGCAGAAAAGTTTTGTTTTTAAGCACAATCCCAAGTATAAAGAATGTCGGAGAAATCCTTTTGTTTCAGTTTTTCAGAGTTGATAAAAAAGTTAGCTACGCCCATATCGCCCCATTGCATAATATCGTTGCTACCAAGTTGCAAGAGCAAGAAATCATATTTTTGTAGGTTTTCGTTGGTTTTGCGAGGGTCTTCTTGGGTAAAAGAGGCATATCCTCCTATTTTTTCTGTTTCCAAAGGGGCATCAAACTCTCTTGAAAACCACAAATATTCATCTCCATATTCGTACAAGATGTTTTCAAACTGCTCATACGCTTCTCCCAAGGTTTGTATTATCCTGTAATCTGAAAAACCAATATATTCTTTGCGGGGCTGAAAATTGAGAGCCACAGCACTAAAAGGCTCAAAAATGGGCAAATATTCTGGTTTTTCTAAACGAGGCAAATCTCTTTGGTAGTTGTGGTAATCTACATCAGGAAAGAATAGCACTTTGAAATTTTCTTGTGCAGTTGGATTATGATAATTAAATCCATACATCTCTTCATCGGCGATGTAGAATTGTAAAATGCCTTTTGGGGGCAAAAATTCAATGGCAGAAGGAACTTCCTCAAAGTTAATTTGAGCAAGCAAATACATATATTTTCCTTGCGTATCTTTGGGATATTCTACCCCCAAAGGTAAGAACGGCATACCTCCGATTTTGCTTTGCCAAGGCTCTAATTGAGAGCCATTTTTCATAATAATTTGTATAGCAGTGGTTTGGCTTTGCAAGAGCTTATCCTCAAAAGGTTTGAGTTTTTCAGGAAATTCAAGTGGCATATTAGAGAAAAGAGGTTTGAAGTTTTTGAAAAGAAAAACCTTATAGGCTTGCTTCGCCCATAAGGTTTTTAAGAAAAATTCTATCGCTTATCAACGGGCACATAATCGCGAGCCGTTTCGCCGATGTAAATTTGGCGAGGTCTGCCGATAGGTTCTTTGGTTCTACGCATTTCAAGCCATTGGGCAATCCAGCCGGGTAGGCGTCCCAAGGCGAACATTACCGTAAACATATTGATAGGAATACCTATCGCTTTGTAGATAATGCCTGAGTAGAAATCTACATTTGGGTAGAGTTTTCTATCAATGAAATATTGGTCGTTGAGAGCGGCGTGTTCAAGTTCTTTGGCGATATCTAAGAGAGGGTCGTTGATGTTGAGAGCTTTCAGTACATCATCAGCGGCTTTTTTGATGATTTTGGCACGAGGGTCAAAGTTTTTATACACCCTATGTCCAAAACCCATTAGTCTGAAACCGCTATTTTTATCTTTGGCTTTTTCTACAAATTGCTTCACATTGCCTCCTGCATCGTGAATTTCTTGCAACATTTCAATTACTTCTTGGTTAGCTCCGCCGTGCAAAGGACCCCATAGAGCGTCAATTCCTGCGGCAATAGAAGAGTACAAACCTGCGTGAGAAGAGCCTACCAAACGTACCGTAGAAGCGGAGCAGTTCTGTTCGTGGTCGGCGTGTAGAATGAGCAGTTTATCCAAAGCTCTCGCAACTACGGGATTTACCTCGTAAGGTTCTACAGGCAAGCTGAACATCATATGCAAGAAATTGGAGCAATAGTCGAGGCTATTTTTGGGATAGTTGAGCGGGTGTCCCTGCGAATTTTTGTAAGACCAAGCGGCAATTGTAGGTAATTTAGCAATGATGCGAATGATGGTTAAATCTAAATATTCCTTTTCTTTATCTATATCTAAGCCAACAGCTTTCGGATAGAAGGCAGAAAGGGAGGTAACTAATGCTGAAAGAACCCCCATTGGGTGAGCATTGACAGGGAAGCCATCAAAAATTTTACGCATATCTTCATTCACCATCGTATGGGTACGTACTTCGTGAATGAATTTATCTAGCTCTGCTTTTTTGGGTAGATAGCCATAAATCAATAAAAAAGCAACTTCCAAAAATGTAGAATGTTCGGCAAGTTGCTCTATGGGATAGCCTCGGTAGCGTAAAATTCCATTTTCTCCGTCTAAAAAGGTAATGGCACTTTTGGTGGCACCTGTATTTTTGTAACCAGTATCTAAGGTAATAAAGCCACTTTCGTCGCGTAATTTGGCAATATCAATGGCTTTTTCGCCTTCTGTGCCTCTGACCACAGGCAATTTGTACACTTTGCCTTCTACGTGTAATTCTGCAAACTCTTGGGACATACGACTGTTGGTTAAAGGTTAAAAAAAATTTGGCAAACAATACTATTAAATAAAATGCAATTTGGCAAAAAATGTTTTGTGTTTTTGTGAAAAAAACTTTATACCAATTGTTTGAGAGCTATTTCAAAGGCTTTTTCAGAAAGCAAAGTTTTGGCTGTATTGCTCTGATGCACTTTTTGCAAGGCGTTAAAAATTGTTTCTGAGATATCCGAGAAAATGGCTTGGTCTGTAATATTAGAGCCTTTTTCGCTCATTAGGTAGGCAAAAGTGCGAGCCATACCACAATTTGCGACAAAATCGGGGATAAGAGCTACCTTACTATCTACAAATTGGGCTATTTTCCCATAGAAAATTTCAGGGTCGGCAAAAGGGACATTTGCCCCACAAGAAACCACTTCCAAGCCATTTTGAATAAGTAGCTCGGCTTGTTGCTGGGTAACCAGACGCGAGGCGGCAGCAGGCACGAAAACCTCAGCTCCTACTGACCAAATTTGTTGATTGACTTCTTCAAAGGGTAGTAGTTTTTCAGCAACCAAAAAATTACTGCTTCTATCTGCGAAAAGTTTCTTGATTTCATCAAGGGTAAAGCCGTTGGGGTTGAGCAGTCCGCCTACTCTATCAATAATCCCCACGATTTTAGCTCCTTCTTTGGCAAGGTACAAGGCGGCAGTAGCCCCAACATTGCCCCAACCCTGTATAATGGCTCTTTTGCCTTTCAACTCTCCGCCCCAAAGGGTGTAGAAATGTCTGATAGCTTCGGCAACGCCGTAGCCGGTAATCATATCGGCGACGGTGTATTTGCGTTTTGCCCCATCGGGAATGTAGCGGGCATCTTCAATGATTTTAGAAACACCCTGCCGAAGTTGTCCTATTTTACGGATTTTTTCAGGTTTGCTGGGGTTGTAATGCCCATTCACAATGCCTTCTTGGGGGTGCCATAAGCCATATTCTTCAGTAATAGGTATTACTTCGTGAATCTCATCAACATTCAAATCTCCACCCGTGCCATAATAATTTTTGAGTAAAGCGAAGGCTACTTTGTACCAACGTTTCAGGACTTCGTGCTTTCGGGGGTCTTGGGGGTCAAAATCTATACCCGATTTTGCTCCGCCAATAGGCGGACCCGAAACGGTGAATTTAATTTCCATTGTTTTGGCAAGCGATTCTACCTCGCGGCGGTCAAGTCCTTTACGCATACGCGTACCACCGCCAGCGGCACCGCCTCGCAAAGAATTTATCACTATCCAGCCTTTGGCTTCCGTTTCCGAATCGTGCCACTCAAAAACAATTTCAGCAGGTTTGTTTTCAAACTTGGTGAGCAACTCTTTCATAATTTTTGCGTTGTTTAGTGAGGGCTTAAAAATAAGTTTTTACAGAATTTTTGCCAAAAAAACAGAAAAGAACCTTGCAGTACTTTTCGCTATTCTGCAAGGTGTAATACCAATTTGTATTAGAAAATTTATTTTTTAGGCTTAGGCACCAGTGAAACGGTCATTTTTTTGCCTTCCATTTGTAAGGGCTGTTCTACTTTGCCTACTTCGTCGAGCAGTTCTATAAATTTTTTCAAAATCTCCTCCCCTCGCTCTTTGAACACAATAGCTCTGCCTACAAATTGCACATAAGCTCGTACTTTACAACCTTCTTTCAGGAAATTTTCGGCGTGTTTTACTTTGAAATTGAAATCGTGTTCATCTGTATTAGGACCAAAGCGTATTTCCTTGACTACTGTCTTTTGGGCTTTGGCTTTCATTTCTTTTTGTTTCTTTTTCTGCTCGTATTTGAATTTGGAATAATCAATGACTTTACAAACAGGGGGATTGGCTTTTGCATTGATTTCTACTAAATCCAGACCCAATTCTTGGGCAATTCGCAAGGCTTCTTTGGTTTCGTAAACGCCTTGTTCTACATTATCTCCCACCAAACGTACTTGGGGAACCCGAATTTTCTCATTTACACGGTGAGTATCTTCCTCTTTACCCTGCCGTGTGCGTACATTGTTGTTAATAGTAACCTCCTTTTTTTAGTGAAACCATAAAAACATTGCACAAATGTAAGAAAAAAACTAACTGCTTCAAAAAGTTGTATTTCAAAAATGTCGTTTAAGTTAATTTTCTCTGCTTATTATCTATTTTTTTGCAAAAAAACTTTAGCTTTTCGGCATACGCCTCCTACGGGAGGGTTGAATTTAGAAACGGCAACACTCACTTTCGTAGCCATTGAAAAATGTTGCAGAATGCTATCAATAATTCTCTGGGCGATATGTTCTAAAAGTCGGGTAGGCTTCTGCATTTCTTCTGCAACAATCTGATAAACAGCTTCGTAGTTTAATGTATCGGCAAGTTTATCAGAATATACTGCTTTGCTGACATCTGCTTCAATATACACATCAACGCTGTATTTGTTACCAATTTTTTGCTCTTCTTCATAAAACCCGTGATAGGCAAAAAATTCCATTTCTTCCAAAGAAATTATAGCTAATTGCTTTATTACAGATACTTGATACATTACGCTTCAAACATTTTTAAGTAAGACTTTCTATAAGGAGAAAATTATAGAGACCCCCAATCTATTATCCTCGCCGTGCTGTACGTTTTTCTACTTCTTGCGATTCCACAAAAAGTTTTTGGCTCTTTTCGTAGGTTTTGGCATTGGAAAGGGCTGAGGCAAAAATTTCAGCGAGACGTTCCGCAAACCGAACTCGGTAAGGAGGTATTTCACCCAAAGATAGAATTTCCATAACTCCTACGGCTTGCTCTTGATAAATGATGGGTACAATAAGAACATTGCGAGGTGTACTATTGCCAAGGGCAGACATAATTTTTTCGTACGTATCAGGTACTTGGTCAAGGAAAATGGTTTCTTTATCTGCAAAAGCCTGCCCGATAAGTGTTTCGCCAATTTTAAGTCTTTCTTTGAAAATTTTACGTTTGTTGGCGGCAAAAGCGGCTTTGGGTTCTAAAAAGTGTTCGTTGATATTGGGAATATCATCATTAAGTACAAATAAAATACCTTGATGAGCTTGTATGTAAGTAACAGCAAATTTAATAACTTCATAGCACATTTCGTCTATTTGGCGGTAGTCCAAGTTACGCAAAAGCTCTGAAAATTGAGCTACTCCTTCGCTTGTCCAGCGGTCTTGATACTCTCTTTGAGCAACTTCTCGCAATTGATTACGCATTAGCTCCAAAGCCGAAACAATACTTTCTTTATTTTCCAAGATACTCAAATCTCCTTTATACTCTACATTTAAATTACCCTGACCAATCTGACGAGAAAACTCCGTAGCACTTTGTAAAATATCGGCGAGTTCGTTGATATTTCGGGCAATGTAGCCAATTTCGTTTCGGGCATCGTAGGGGATTTTTTCTGCCAAATTACCACGAGCCAATTGGCGAGAACTTTGTGAAATTACGTGAATAGGTACTAAAATCAGGTTTCGTACTACGTAATAAATTCCTGCTACGGTCAGAAAATTAAGCAGTCCTAAAATAATAAACGCCCATTGTAGTTGGTTGTATTGAGTTTCCAAGCCTTCTTGATAGATAGCTGTAAGTTGGTCGTGTGCATTAACAAAAAGAGCATATTTTTCGGCTACAAATTGTTGGTCTAATTTAAGTGTATCGGTACTTTTACCTCCTGTAAGTTTATCAGAAATTAGTGTAACATCTTTGCTGTAGCCCTGCCATTGCGTTCTGATTTTTTGCAGAATTATTTTAGTTTTTTCGTCGGGCTTGGGGATATTGAGTTTTTGGTTGTTATGCTCTACTTGCCCGCCGTTTTCAAGTACTGCAAAGCGTATGCTGTAAGCGGCTTCCAATCGGCGAATGTCATCAGCAAGTTTTTCGTTGTAAAACTCCAAATTAGAAAGTATGCTCAAAGTGAGTTTCATTTGGTTGGCTATTTCGCGAATTTGCAAGGTATAGCCAATAATTTGTGTTTGTTGAGGTTTGATAGCAAAAGTGCTTACTACTAAATAGTTTATCAAAGCAAGCAAGAGTAGCACCGCTCCGAAAAAATAGGCTATGTAACGAATTTTAATATTTTTAAGCATACAGCCTTATAGTTTAGTTGTATCTGCTTCGGCTTGCCAAACAATTTTTTTATAGTTACCAATGTTTAGCTCTACTCTCAAAGGGTTGGGTAATAGCACCAAGTGAGCTTCCTTTTCGGGAGCTTCTTCTATTTCTACCCAAACCCCTTGATTTTCTGCAACATCAAAACCTTTGTGGGTCTTCACATATTTGCGAGCAATGTAGGCAAGCGGCGAAAGTACTTCGGTTTCAGGGCAATATTCATCGTGAATATCCAAAAATACATCTTCTAAAAAATCATCATATTTGGCAAGAAATGTATCTTCTAATCGGTGAACAGCTTCTTCAATGTTATCATAACGGGTATCATCGTAGCTAATTTGCGAAAGCTCTATGCGTTTGGCTACCAGTTCGGCTAAATCCTGATTGAGTTGGGTAAGGCTGGGCATATTTGTGATTTTTGACAAAAATACAGAAAAATCAATCAAAAACAAGTGCTTTTAGTCTAAAACTTGTACAATTTGCTCGTAAGGTTTTATCTGCTGAATAATTTTCAATTCCAAAAGTGTTTGCTGGACTTGTTGTATCATTTCGGGGGAAACAAAATTATCCGTAGCCCAATGCGTTTGATGAAGCCAGTGAGCTGTATCTTCCAAATCTATCTGATAGCGTTCTGCAAGCAGTTCTATGATGTGAGGGCGTTGTTTGAAATCCTGAACATAATTATTGATGATTTGAGCAATTTTCTGAATACAAGGCAAACATTTTTGTAAAATATCATTTCGGACAACCAACACAAAGCAAGACCAAGGGGTAACACAAGTATCAATCAGTCGCAATTCGCCGCTATCCACATAAGGTTGTGTCATTACTTTTTCCCACATAAACCAATCGGCTTGGTTTTGGGCAATACCTGCTCGGATACCCTCTAAATTTTTGAGGGCAACGAACTGCATTTTTTCTGTATCCCAGCCCAAATCACGGGCTTTTACGTAAGCCATCAGGTGTGAACCCGACCCCAAACGACTGATACCAATGCGTTTATTTTCTAAATCTGCAATTTTTCTAAAAAGGCTGTGATTTTTTACATACAATCCCCAAGTAAGCGGAGATTTGACATAAATTTTAACAATTTTTGCTCCATTGCCCGCCACAATATCTGCTACAATTCCCTCGGTAAGGCAAATGGCTAAGTCTAATTCTTTTTCTCGCAGGGCTTTGGTCATTGAGCCTGTGCCGCCTGCGTGGTCTATCCATCGCAAAAAGATGTTTTCTTTTTCAAATAATCCCGCTTCAATCGCCAGTCGCCAAGGCAAATTAAAATGTTCAGGCACTCCCCCGATTCTGAGCTCAATCATTGTTTTTGTGATTTTAGGCTAATAAAACCACAAAAATAGGTTTTTGTTAAGATTTTCGCAAAAGCACTGAACCATAAAAAAGGGCAATTTTGCATTGCCCTTGATACTTTATTCAAAAATTGCTATTTCTACCCTTCGGTTTTCGCGAGCCTGCCAAGCGTGATCTTCTACGCCCCAAATAGGCATTGTTTTTCCATAAGATTTAACTTTCAGGCGGTTTTCGCTGATTCCATTCTGTATGAAAAAGGCTTTTACGACTTCGGCTCTATCATTGCCTAATTTTTCTTGGCTATTGGCTTCGCCTACAAGGTCGGTATGCCCATAGATTGCAAAACAAGCATTCGGATTTTTGCGTAAGTAATTCAAATAATTTTGTAGATTTGCTCTATATTTGATTTCTACGTTTGCTTTGTTGAAATCAAAATTTACTACGGTCTGAGGGCTAACAATCATTCTTTTACCTGGGAATAAAGACCCTGCATTTCCTCCTGCCCGTACAAAAATACCACCATCTGTATCCAAATCTATAATATTGAAACGATTTCCGATTTGAATTTGTCTGGTAGTAGTTTTTTCCTCTTCGTTATTAAAATATTGCAGATTCAGTTCTCTTAAACCATCTTTCTGTACAGGCTTGTAAGTAATCAGATAATAGTGTCTGAATAAACGAGGAATTTCTTGATATATTCCGATAAGGTCTTCGGGCTCATACACGTTGTAAAAATAGCCATCTGTTAAGTATGCCAAAGCTCTTAGAGCAGGTTCATTAGCACCTTCTCCAAAAGCAATAGTAATAATTTTGATACCTTTTTCTCGTGCCTTTAAGGCTACTTGTTGGGCATTGAAGGCGTGCGTTTCAAAATATTGAAAAGATGCGTTTTCGTAGCCATCGGTGCAAACAATAATGTATTTTTCTTTGTCTTTTATGCCATCCAAACTTTTCATAGCTTCATCAATACCCGCATAAAGAGCAGTGCTACCGCCAAAGTTGTCAAGTCCTACAAATTTATAGGTTTGCAAAATTTTGCTATTATCTGCTGTTGGTGGAACAACTATTTTGAGATTATCATCAAATTTAGTCATACTAATCAAATCTTTTTCAATTTTGAATTTACTATTAAGAAAGATTTTCAGGGCTTTTTCCATAGTTTCAATGGGCTTACCACTCATAGAGCCACTATAATCCGAGCAAAGTCCTAAAGCCAATCCGTTTCCCAATTCTTCTGAAATTTCTTGTACTTGCCACCCGCTAATTTCTGTCTTTTTGCCTTCAACGTTTTCAATAAGTTTTTTGAAATATTTGTTTTTGCTTTTGGTCAGCCCCGTAATAAAATTACCTTCATTGTCGTAAGCGATTACTTTGAGCTTTATTTCACTAGGGTAATTTTTCCGATTTACTTCAATAACTTCCACTTTAAATTTATCTTTGGCAGAAAGTTGGCTGATGTCTTTGATATTTTTGATGTAAGCACTACGAGATTTGACAAGAAAATCTAGAACTCTTATTTGTTTGTTATTTTCATTTTCAGCTTTGATTACAAATTGTTGAGACGCTAAAAGTGTAAAACGAAACGTACCCTCATCAGTAGAGCGAATGACTTTTCCTCTATTATCCAAAATTTTTACTTGTTCTGCTCCCAGAACCTTCCAAGAAAAATTTACCATACTGCCTTCGGCTAAAATAAACTTGGTGTAATAAACTTTGATAGGTCTGCCATTTACTTCGCAGGAGATGTTAATATTTTCTGACTTGCTTACTAGTGGTTCAGAAGTCATATCAAACAAACTAGTTTTAACTTGATAAAAGAACAACTTGCCACTAGCATCTTCGGCAGTTAGCAAAAAATAGGCTTCTTTTTGCCCCTTTTGGAGAGGTTTGAGCATTTTTTCTCCTTGCGAAGGAACATTCGCTAACAAAAGGGTTTTCTTAAAGTTTTAGGGGAAAGAGGCTTTCTGCAGGTCATCTTCGCTGAGCAAAGTATTAGTGCTATAAATTTGAATATTTTTCAAATTATTCATTTTCCACTCCAATCGTAAGCTATCTTGCGAGGTTACGAAAGGTTGTACAGAAAAATAAAAAATAGGTTTTACTTCTATCCAAATACTATCGCGAAGTTTGATATCGGTATTTTTGATAGAGGCAATAAGTGTGTAATATCCACTGGTATCAGGACGAACTTTCAAGGTGTAACTATCGGGCAAATTTTTACCAACTACTTTATCTCCATTCACAATATTAGCTTCTGAAAAAATAGTAGGGCTGATTTCCCAAGAAAGTTCTACGTCTTCGCCTTCTTTTATCGTTTTTGTATTAGCTTGAAACTTTCGGATTTGTAACTCTTCAAAGCGGGTTTGTGAAATAATGTGTCTTACCTCTTTTTTGGTTTCAGCAACAATTTTATACTTAACCCCTTTATTGAAAAATACCTTACGGCTTCCTTCAAAGGGTAAATTATCTTCTACCATTTCGGTTTGGTTGGGTGGAACAAACCTTTCCAAATACACTCGCTTAATTTTAGAACCTTCCACTTTCCAAGAAATTTCGTGTTCTCCTGCCTTAAAAACACGCAACGGATACTTGAAATGAATACGAGGAGCTTGAGCAGAGGCACAAAAACCTATTGCAGTCAGCAATAGAATTGCAAAACACTTTTTCATAAACGTTCAATTTTTGTTAGAAAACTATTTTATAGAAAGTAAATGTAATGAATAACAATACTTACAGGTTCTTGCCTGCTATTGCCTCAAAATAGAATTTACAGAATAGTGCTTTGTAAAACAATTTAGAGTAGAGATGCTTCAAATGATAAACTTTTTTAATCGCAAACAAAATTTATGCCAAGCTATGGAAATGCGGCAAGGAGATAGAAACAACTTCACGTAAGAAAATACGTATTTATGCAACTATTTTACCATTTTTACGTTTTTGAGTAAAATGCGTTTTTATGAGAGCAATCAGTTTTATGATTGGCTTTTTTTGGGTACTTGTGGCAAATGCCCAAAATAAAGCTACTTTACAAGGTAAAATTTTGGGCGAAAAAAATGAGCCTCTCGCTTTTGCAAGTATTTATCTAAAAAATACAACTATTGGCACAACCAGCAATGTTGCAGGTTTTTATAGTTTTGCTGTTCCTTTGGGCGAGTATGAAGTAATTGTTCAATTTCCGAGTTATCAAAGCAAAACTCAAAAAATCACTTTTACCGAAGCCAAAACCTATACCCTTGATTTTTTCTTGGAATTAGAAAGCCAAGAAATTGAAGCTATTACGGTTCAGGGGAAGTTTGTAAATTATGCTGATGAGGTTATACGCAACGCACAAAGAAATAGAAAAAAATATTTAGAGGAACGCCCTGATTTTCAATGCGAAGTTTATGTAAAAACTTTATTTCGTTTGGATAAAAAACCTGAAAGTATTCTCGGCGAAAGTACCGCAGGACTGGATACGGGAGTGGTTTATCTTTCGGAAAGCGTTTCCGAAGTAAGCTATCAGAAAAACCCAAGACGCTATAAAGAGGTAGTCGTTGC
The DNA here is from genome assembly GCF_002843425.1 of Raineya orbicola. Classification (GTDB taxonomy): domain Bacteria; phylum Bacteroidota; class Bacteroidia; order Cytophagales; family Thermonemataceae; genus Raineya; species Raineya orbicola. The sequence goes on along the minus strand of NZ_NKXO01000007.1, from coordinate 23,725 downwards.
CTCCAAAGTAAGCGGCGATAGCAAAGCCTATACGTTCAATCTTGCAGGCACTTGGAATTTTAATTTTTATCAAAATCTCGTAGGGCAAGGAATTTACGAAAGAGGTTTTGTTTCGCCCATCTCCAATGTTGCTTTTTTGTATTACGAATACAAATGGGAAGGACAATTTGAAGAAAATGGCAACGTAATCAACAAAATCAAGGTAATTCCTAAACGCAAAACAGACCCCGTTTGGGAAGGATATATTTACATTACCGAAAACACTTGGCGTATTCACAGCGTAGATTTGAGTTTTGACGAAAGCCGCCCCACCGATTTTGTGAAAACAGGAAACGTGAAAATCATTTACACACAACCCGAAAAAAATAGTGATTGGGTGCTTTTCTCACAAAATTTCAATTTTACTTTCAAACTTTTTGGTTTTTTGGGTAGTGGCTACACAAATAAAATTTACAGAAATTACACGCTCAACCCGAAATTTCCTGAAAAACATTTTGGCAACGACTGGATAATCGTAGAAAAAGAGTCCAATCAAAAAGATAGCCTTTTTTGGAAAGCCATTCGTCCTATTCCCTTGCTACTCAAAGAAGCCGAAGATTATCGCAAAAAAGATAGCTTAGAGGTTATCCGCAACAGCAAACCTTACAAAGATTCTATTGACAAAATCGCTAATCGTTTCAAAATCAATGCTTTGCTTTTTGGTTATACTTATCGCAATTCCTACAAGAAATACAGCCTTTCCTTTGGCTCACCGCTCAATGATATTTCTTTCAACACCGTAGAAGGCTGGGTTACCAATCTAAAAATTGGCTACAACAAAGAGTTTGAAGAAAATCGTAGTCTTTCGGTTACGCCTACTTTGCGTTATGGATTCAGCAGTCAGTCTTTTTATGGAAAATTAAACGTGAGTTATGGGGCTAATGCCAAGCGTTTTGAGCGTTGGAGCGTAGAAGGCGGAAAATTTGTAGAGCAGTTCAATCCTGATGCAATTTCGCCTTCTATCAATACTACCACTACGCTTTGGCAAAAGCTCAATTTTATGAAACTTTACGAAAAAACTTATGGCAAAATTGCTTATCAGAAGGAAGTATTGAATGGAGTTTTGCTGAATACCTCTGCCGAATATGCTCAAAGAAAAATGCTTCAAAACACTTCTGATTTCAGTTGGACAAGACGTGTGCAAAGAGATTACACCCCAAATACTCCCCTGAATAGTGAAATGATTGATACAGATTTTGGCGAAAACACAGCTTTCCTATGGAATATGGAACTACGTTACACGCCCAAACAGCGTTATATCAATCGCCCTGATGCTCGCTTGCGTCTGCGTTCTCCTTTTCCGACTTTTTTGCTTACTTATCGTAAAGGGCTTTCTGCTTTGGGTAGCCAAGTGGATTTTGACCAACTGGAGTTTGGCATTACGGATACTTACCGAAAAGGACTTTTAGGCAGTGGTTATTTCAAACTTTTTGCGGGGGATTTCTTAAATAAAAAATCGCTTACTTTCGTAGATTTCCAGCATTTTGATGGCAGTCGCGTAATGTTCGCTTTTCCGAGTTTTCGGGCATATCAGCTTTTGGATTATTACTTATTCAGTACAGCTCGCAGGTATGCGGGGGTGTATTTTGAACATCATTTCAACGGATTTTTCTTGAATCGTATCCCCTTGCTGAAAAAAACTCGTATTCAAGAGGTTTTTACTTGTAATTATCTTTTCACTGAAACCAATGGCAACTATTTAGAAATAGGAGCAGGTATAGAACACATTTTCAAGGTTTTACGAGTAGATTACTTTTGGAGTTTCTTGGACGGAAAATCTTTTAACAATGGTTTGCGGTTCGGGATAGGCTTCTGATACTCTCACAAAATCCCCAAAGCGACTTTGTAGCGTAAAATTCGTTTTATTGATTCATACACCTGTTCTCTGAATTGAGCATCTTCTTGCATTAGTTTGAGAACATCTCTGATAAGTTCTGCTTCATTTTCAGGCATAAGTACCATATCACAACCCGCTCTGATAGCTTCCAAAGAGGCATTTTTTACATTTTTTACTCCCCCCATATTCATTGCATCGGTGATAATTATGCCCTGAAAGCCTAATTCTTTGCGGAGCAAATCGGTTACAATTTTACGAGAGCAAGTAGCGGGCAAATCTTGGGTATCGTAAGGCGAATTATTTTTTACAGCAATATGCCCTACCATAATACAAGGCACATCTTGGGCGATAAGATGTTTGTAAATGCCTATTTCTTTCATTTCCCCATCAATATAAACTAATTTTTTGTGGGTGTCGCCTTTTACGAAGCCGTGTCCAGGGAAATGTTTGGCAGTAGCCATAATACCTTTGTTGCGAGAAGTATTGATAAAAATTTCGCTCATTTTCATAATGCGAGCCGAATCGCTACCGAAACTCCTGTTACCAATAGCTTCATTTTGTGTAGAAACATCACAAACGGGGGCAAAGTTATGATAAATACCAATTTCTAAAAGCTCATCACAAATATCGTTAGTGATTTGCACAAGCTCGGCACTATCTTTGATTTGAGCCGTAGGTTTGATTTTTTTCGTACCTTTAATTTTAGCATTGATGAGGCTCGGTTCGGCATCGGCACTAAACAAAATAGGGATTTTAGCTACTGCATTAAACTCTTTTACATACTGCTTAAACTCTTCTTTACTGCCATTTAATAGTAAAACTCCTCCAATCTGATGCTTTCTTACAATTTCCAAAACCTCTTTTTTGGGCTTTCCGAGCTTTCCTGTGGCAGTAGCTATCATTTGAGCAACTTTCTCTTCCTCGCTCAAACGCTCAAAAATGGCATTGACTTTCACCTCTTTTCCTGAAAGCAACATCAACAAAAAGAAAATCAAAGGTGAGTACATAGCAAAAGATTTTATGCAAGATAAGAAAATTTGGCAGAAAGGTCAAAAAGTATCTTTTTTTAAGCTCGCCAAGAAAATTAAATTATTTGTTTCTTTTCAAGTAGATATAATCTTTTAGGCTGTTTTTCCAAGAAAAAATTTTGTTTCAGTATAAAAAAATTTCAACATTTGGGTAATGTACATATGGGCGTTTTTTTCTCATCTTAAACATTTTTTTAAGTCAAATCAAGCACTTCTTAAACATTCTTTTAAGTCAAAGTCAAGCACTTCTGAATAGCTTTCTCCGTCTTCTTCATCAAGATCTGGTTTTGTAATTCTACAACCTTCACCCGTTTCGTAATTGAAAACGAAACCTTCTTTCAAAGAACGAATATTTTTAACTGCCTTTTTTACTTTTCTAATATCTGCCTTATAACCACGATTCCTACTAACTTCAATAATTATCTCGGGCTGACTCCACGTTTTCTCGTCTTTTTTTATAACGATGTCTGGAATTAATGAACCCTTATTGAAACTGCTATGTTTAATTCTTAGTTCTGGTGCTACAGAAAATTCATATTCTCGCCCTGAATTATCCAGATGAAGTCTAATGTAATAAATGAAGTTTGAAATAACCTCTTGGTGCTGTGGTAAATTAAATCCTGGTAGTCCTTTCATAAGTCTTAAATTTAACGTGAGTTATGAATGAGTGTTTGATTTTAATATACTTGCCAAAAAATTTTTAGCTATTAGGACATACAAATTTAGCATAAATTTTCATATTAGCAAATGACATTTTGAAAGGAATTTGCCCTGTACAAAAAAGCATAAAAAAGTGAAATTGCAAGTAAGAAACAACTTCTCTTTCAATAAGCGAGACTTAATTTCTGATTTTCAATAGATGAAATCTCCACAATAAAATTTTAAGAGTTGAAAGTTCAAACCTATTTTTTACTAAAACTTTTAAGTTCGCCAAGAAAAAAACCTTTTTTGCTTTTAGCGTAGATTTTGGCAGGCATTTGATTTTTATCGGCAGTAACGGCAATGCGAATGGAATTCGTTTCAACTTCATCAATGGCAGGCGAAACCCACGAAAGAATGTAACATTCTTGGGTTTTATTACCAAAAGACATTTCTTTTTTGCCTAAATATTTGAGTACAATTTGTTTGCTACCATTTTCATCGGCTAAAAGGCAATAGCTGAAAGTATCGTTAGGTTTGAGCTTGGAAAAATCTTTTTGTCGGATTTGAAAAAATACACTCCAAAAATCTTCGCAATCAGTAAGCCAAGGGAAAAGCCGCTTTTCTTGCGGTTTTTCAAGGCTGTATGCTTCTATTTGCTTTTGTTGGGGTTTGCACTCTACAATGTAGTTGTTTTTGCTTTTGCCATCGTCATAATAAATATGCACCTTTTGAGCTTTGAAACGCTGGCTTTCTATCCAAGAAGTAATTTTATTATCCACATTTACAACGCCCAAAAACGCCGTAATGCGGGCTTTGGTCGTAATTTTATAGCATTTAGTATTGCTAATATTTTGTAGTTGCCTGTCTGTTTGAAAAGTGATTTCGGCGGCTTCGTTGCCGTCTTTGCTTATTTTATACACCCATTCCTCGCCTGCGGGATTGAACTGCGAAATCGTCAAGTTCGGAATTAAAAGGCAGGCGAATAAAAAAAATTTCCAACGCTGAATACTTATCATTTTTTGTAAATGTTTATACAAAAAGGCTCAAGGTTGAAAGTTTGAAATTATATCCCTAACATCTAATATCTAACTTCTTGCTTTTTCTTGTAAATCGGTACGGTACTGCACGGCTCTCCAAACATCAAACTTTGTACCAAAGGTTTAAGCAAACGAGTAATTTCCACATACGCATACGCAGGAATGGGAATTTCACCACAACCTTTGATAACTACTCTTTTTCCTTCAAATTCTTTCAGGTTGAGTTTTGCAAGATTTTTTCGGAAAAGTTCTATTTCTAATTCTTGCAAAGAGCCAAAAATAAAATGATTGGCAAGTCCCTCTAAATGCACAGCCACAAGCATATACGCCCACATAGGCACAATGGCATCAGCAGAACAAGTAATAGCCACATTTTTTCCCGTATAACTCTGCCAATTATGCTCTTTTAGAAATTGCCTAAACTCTTTTTCTCTCAAAATAAGCCCCTGATACAAAGTGGAAGCTACATCAAAGATTACTCTTTCGCCTTTTTCGTAAAAATCGGCTAAATCTATGGTAATAATACCACTTTGGGCTACGCGATTGATGATAGTTTCTTCAGCTTGCATAGTTTTTTTAAGGAAAAACAAGAAAAAATTCTAATTAGTTCTTGCGAAAAAATGTCTATAAGCCGTATTTTTCCAGCCTACGATATAGCGAGGCACGCGTAAGACCGAGTTCTTTGGCGGCTTTGGAAATATTGCCGTTGTATTTATCCAAAGCCTTTTGTATCATTTCTTTTTCAACATCATCTAAATTGAGCGTGGAAGTAGCAAGGGAATTATTGAAGGTACTGGTTTTGGTAGCTTTCAGAAAGAAAAAGTCATCGGGGGAGAGTGTTTCGCTATCGCTCATTATCAAGGCTCTTTCCAAAGCGTGCTCCAGTTCTCGGACGTTTCCGGGGAAAGGATAATTTTCCAAAAAGGCAATAGTTTCTGCGGAAAGTTTAGGCGTAGGGCGATGATATTTTTTGGCATATTTTTGCAAAAAGTGTTTTGCTAAAATAGGAATATCACCTGCACGCTCACGTAAAGGTGGCAGATGAATTTCTACGGTATTGATACGATAGAGCAAATCTTGCCTGAAATTCCCTTCGGCTACGGCTTGGTGAATATCAAGATTAGTAGCACAAATCAAGCGAATATCAATAGGAATGACTTTATTACTTCCTACGGGCGTAATCTGACGATTTTGCAGAACCGCCAGCAACTTCGCCTGATGGGTGAGGGGTAAATTACCAATTTCATCAAGAAAAAGCGTACCTTTTTGAGCAAGCTCAAAACGTCCTGTGCGGTCTTCTTTGGCATCAGTAAAAGCCCCTTTTTTGTGTCCAAAGAGTTCACTTTCAAATAAATTTTCACTGATAGCCCCCATATCTACACTTACGAAAGCCTCTTTGGCTCGCAAAGAATAGCGGTGAATAGCTTTGGCAACAAGTTCTTTGCCTGTGCCGTTTTCGCCCAAAATCAGCACGTTGGCATCTGTTTTGGCAACTTTTTCAATCATAGCCAAAACCTGCTGAATGGCTTTGCTTTCGCCGATAATTTCGCCCCCGCTCAATGTTTCTACAAGGTGCTGATTGGTTTTTTGCAAACTTTCTACTTCCTTGTAAGAGTTGCTCAATTTCGCCGCCGAAAGTACCGTAGCAAGCAGTTTTTCATTTTGCCAAGGTTTCAGCACAAAGTCCGTAGCTCCTAATTTGAGAGCTTTTACAGCCATTTCTACGTCTCCGTATGCCGTAATCATCACGACAACAGCTTTGGGGGTTTGTTCCAAGATTTTTTCCAACCAAAAAAAACCTTCTTTGCCCGAAGTGGTGTCTTCGGTGAAGTTCATATCCAAAAGTATCACATCATAGCTTGCCTGATTGAGCAAGAAAGGGATTTTTTTGGGATTGCTTTCAATTACAACTTCCTTGCAATGCTTTTTAAGAAACATTTTCGCCGCAAGCAAAATGTCTTCATCATCATCTACAATGAGTACCCGCATACTTTCGGTGATTTGAGTTCTGAATTTTTTACTAATAACTACCTAAAAACTTTCTTACGAACCACTCTACACTCACAAGAGCTAAAATCAAGAAAAAGAGCCATTTCAGATGTATAATTTCCAGCAACTCTTCTGATGAATGCAGTAAATCGGGTTTTTTGTTTTGTAAAATGTCGTTTTCCAAAGTTTCCAACTGATTGATTTTGAAAAATTTACCTTGCGAATTTTGAGCAACTTTTCGCAACAAATCAAAATCGGCGGTTGTAGAAAGTGTTTCTAATTGTAAATCTTTGATAACAAATTCACCTGATGCTTTTTCTGTTTTGCCTAATACATCGGCGGTAGCGGTGTATTTGTAAATGCCTTTGGGCAAATTGTTGATTTCAAATTTAGTAATTCCGCCCGTAATAGTGAAAGTATAGTTGTAGAGCTTTCCTTTTTCATCTTGCAAGCTCAAACTCACTTTTACATCAGAAATTTTTTCATAGAGTTCATTGTAGGCTTCTGCTTCAAAAACGACGGTTTCGTAGTCTAAATATTCGTTCTGAGTGGTATAAATGCGAAATTTGCGTTTGTCTTCTTTGGACGAAAGAAATTGCACTACTTTCAGCAGTATATCATCAACGATTTCGTTGCGGTCGGTGAGTTCATATTCAGCCAAACGCCATTGCCATAATCCTTCACCCGCCAATACCGCTGATTTGTTTTGCTTGTTCATTTGCAGGGCTAGCAAAGGCTTTTGTGTTTGCAGTCTTCCCAACATTTGAAACAAAAGTACCTCTGCTCCTGCTTTTATGCTGTATTCACCATAAGGCACTTGCAAGGGGGGCATTTTGGCAAGCAGACGCAGTTTTTCGCTATCAAAATTAAACTTGGCAAAGGTTGCGTTGAAGTGAGGAAAAATATCATCTACATCAGCCGAACGCCCTCGCAAAGTGAATACAGGATTATTTTGCGAAAACTTGTTCAAATCTGAATTTGCCCCTAAAATGTAAAAAATAGGAGTGCCTTTTTTCTGATAATTTTCTAAAATGCTATTCACAACCCCCGAGTAGTCGGGTACTTGATAGGCAATTACGAGGTCATAGTTAGGTTCTTTGGGTTGCTGAACACCCGCCACAGCTACCTCAAAAGTATAATTTTCGTTTTTTTCAATGATGCTTCGTAAAGCCTTGATATCGGGGTGAGGTGAGGCGGCAAGAAGTAAAATTTTTTCTTTGCCGTCTATTATTTCAACGAGGGCATCGCGTTGGTTGTTGGTGCGATTGTACTCGCCTTCTAAAAATTCCACTGCAACCGTATACCGCTGAATACCTTTTTGGCTTGCCTGCACTAAAAAATCTACTTCGTTGATGTTATCTTTTCGCAAGCGAATATTTTGCGAAGCAATGGTATTTCCATTCTGCAAAAGAGAAACTGACACATTTTTTTCCTCAAAGCCGTTATTTTTAATTTCTGCAACAATCGGGAATTTATTACCCAAATAGGCAATTTTATTGAAAAAAACTGCCTGAACCGCTATATCTTTGCGAGGCGTGGTATCTCCTACTCCTACTGCATACACAGGAAAGCGGAAATTTAAGAATTCAGGTGAAGTGCCTTGATTGTGTATGCCATCAGAAATCAAAACGACTTTATCCAAATTGCGATTTTCATAAGCAGTGGCTACGTTTTCAAGCAATTTACCCAAATTACTGCTTTGTGCCTTAAATTTCAATTTTTGCCATTCCGTATTTTCATCAAAAGTATGCAAAGAAGTTTCAAAGCCTGCATTTTCTAAATTTTTTTGTAATTTTTGCAAAGTGGAAAGCCATTTTTGGCGTTGGGTGCTATCTTCGGCAAGAGCCACCGAAAGCGAATTATCCAAAGCCAAGGCTATGATAGGCTTTTCTCTATCGTTGCGAACGGTGCGAATAACAGGAGCCAAAAGTAAAAAAGCAATCACTGCTACTGCCCCAAAACGCAGAAACGCTAAAAAGTAACGAATTTTAGGCTCAAAAAAACTTTCTTTGTAGTATAAAATCCCCGCATACACAAGCCCCGCAAGCACGCATACCAGTATCCAAGCAGGCGAATGAGGGAAAATAAAAGTGCTTTTTTCCATTCAGGTCAAATTTTCTGCAATCAGACTTGCAATTTAGTAAAATCTATCCAAAACCGAGCGATTTTTATCTAAAACGAAATGGCAAGAGAAAAGTTGTTTGCATAAAATAAGCCTTTTAGCATTTTGAACAAAAGTTTGCTAAAAATATTTTTTTTGCTGTAAATTTGTACGTTTTAAGCCTCTTAATTCGGCATTTCAAAGATGAACCTACAAGATTTTATTCGCAGTATTCCTGATTTTCCCAAAAAGGGAATAATTTTCAAAGATATTACTACTTTGCTCAAAGACCCCGAAGCCTTCAACACGGCAGCTGATATGCTCTACAATTTTGCTAAAAACTTAGGCGTACAGAAAGTAGCAGGCATTGAGTCGCGAGGTTTTGTATTTGGCTCTTTGCTGGCTCAACGCCTAAAAGCGGGTTTTGTGCCTATTCGCAAACCTAAGAAATTACCCGCCCAAGTGTATTCGGCATCTTACACTTTGGAGTATGGCGAAGATACCCTTGAAATGCATCAGGACGCAATATTAAAGGGAGAGAAGGTACTACTCCACGATGACCTACTCGCCACAGGAGGCACTGCCCAAGCCGCTTGCTCACTGATTGAAAAGGCAGGAGGAAAAATAGTTCAGGTATCTTTTCTCATAGAACTTGCTTTTCTGAATGGCAGAGAAAAGCTCAAAGGTTACGATGTAGTTTCAGTAATGCGTTATGAAAGCGAATAAAAGCATTACTTTTCGGGCTTTACCCCTTGCAGAGTTTGCTCAATTAGCTTTGCAGGAAACTTACGAGTCTTTTCTTTTCAACACCAACAGGCATTTATTGTTGCAGAAAAATCCAAATGTTTGGGTTTTTGGGGCTGAACAAAACCAGAAAATTCTTGCTCGTTGCAATATTTTTCTGAATGAAAGTGTCGGCTACAGCCCTTGGAGAATGTCTTTTGGCGGGATAGAATTTTGTCCAAAACTTTCCTATGAAGTTTTGCATAACTTTGTAGTTTTTCTGACCTCTTTTTGCAAACAAGAGCTACAATTACAGAAATTACACATTAAGCAATATCCGTTTAGCTACACAGAAAGTAACTCGCATCTGCTTACGCAAATACTTTTGCAAAATGGTTTTTCTGTGCAAAATCAAGAACTAACGCAGTACATTCAGGTAAATCAGCCTTTTGAGGAAAATTTACATCTTTCTGAAAAAAGACGCTTGCAGAAAGCCCTAAAAGCGGGCTTTGTGGTAGAATGGTGGCAAAACCCCGATTGGAAGCAGGTTTTTACATTTGTAGCCGAAGCCCGCAAACGTAGGAGTTTCCCACTTACGATGAATGAAACAGATTTTTACGAAACCGTCGCGACTTTTCCTGAAAAATATTCGGTTTTTGTGGTAAAAAAAAATGCAGAAATTGTCGCACTTACCGTGGGTGTAAAAGTGAGCAGAAAGGTTTTTTACAATTTTTATCCTGCTGATAATCCGTCATTTTTATCATACAGCCCAATGGTGCTACTAACAAAGGGTTTGGTAGATTTTTGCAAAGAACAATCTTTTGAGATTTTAGATTTAGGCATTTCTACCGAAAACGGCAAAGCAAATACAGGGCTGATACGTTTCAAGAAAAATCTTGGCTCGCAAAATGCTTTGAAATTGAGTTTTGTAAAAATTCTTGATTAGTCAGTATTGTCTGCCTTGCAGTAGTAAAGTTTAAGTTCGTTCATTTTGGGTTTTCTTGTGAGAATTAGGAAATTTTGCAAAGTTGAACAAAAAATTTCTACCTTTGCAGACCCAAACATTTGTACGTTTGGGAAAAAATTTTTTTACTATGGAAAAAATCAAAATTACTTTCCCCGATGGGGCTATTCGCGAGTATAATAAAGGAACAACAGCTCTTGAAATTGCTCAAAGCATCAGCGAAGGGCTGGCTCGCAATGTTCTTTCTGCCAAAGTAAATGATAAAGTGCAAGATGCCACTTTACCTATTCACGAAGACGCCACTCTGCAACTGCTGACTTGGAAAGATGCCGAAGGAAAAGCTACTTTTTGGCACTCTTCAGCTCACTTAATGGCAGAAGCTATTGAGGCTCTTTACCCTGGAACCAAGTTTGGTATTGGTCCTGCTATTGAAAATGGCTTTTACTACGATATTGATACAGGCGATAAAATACTTTCCCAAGACGATTTCGCCAAAATTGAAGCTAAAATGTTGGAGCTGGCTCGGCAAAAAAATGAGTACAAGCGTATGGAAATTTCAAAAGCCGATGCCATTGAGTATTTTACAAAAAAAGGAGATGAATATAAATTAGAGCTTTTGGAACGCCTCAATGACGGCGAAATAACTTTCTATCAGCAAGGAAATTTTGTGGATTTGTGTCGTGGTCCGCATATTCCAAATACAGGTTTTATCAAAGCTGTAAAACTAATGAATGTAGCAGGTGCTTATTGGCTCGGAAAAACTGACCGCAAGCAACTTACACGCGTCTATGCGATAACTTTCCCGCAAGAAAAGGAACTCAAAGAATATTTACAGGTTTTGGAAGAAGCCAAAAAACGCGACCATCGCAAATTAGGACAAGAACTTGAACTCTTTACATTTTCGGATAATGTGGGTAAAGGCTTACCTTTATGGCTTCCCAAAGGCACACTTTTACGTGAGCGTTTAGAGCAATTTATGCGTAAAGCTCAAATGAAAGCGGGATATTCACCTGTGGTTACGCCGCATATTGGCAGTAAAAAGTTGTATGAAACCTCAGGGCATTGGGAAAAATATGGTGCCGATTCGTTTCAGCCCATACATACCCCCGAAGAAGATGAGTTATTTATGCTCAAACCGATGAACTGCCCTCATCATTGCGAAATTTACAAATCTAAACCTCGCTCTTACAAAGAATTACCCTTACGCCTTGCCGAGTTTGGCACCGTATATCGCTACGAACAAAGTGGTGAATTACACGGACTCACTCGCGTAAGAGGTTTTACACAAGACGATGCTCATATTTTCTGCACCCCCGAACAAGTACGCGAAGAGTTTGGCAAAGTGATTGATTTAGTGTTGTACGTGTTCAAATCTTTGGGTTTTACCGAATATACAGCCCAAATTTCGCTTCGCCACCAAACCGAAAGAGAAAAATATATCGGTAGAGAAGAAGATTGGGACAAAGCCGAAGCTGATATTCAGGCGGTAGCCCAAGAAAAAGGCTTGCAAACCGTAGTAGCCTATGGGGAAGCGGCTTTCTACGGACCAAAGCTGGATTTTATGGTAAAAGATGCTTTGGGTAGAAAATGGCAACTTGGAACCGTGCAAGTAGATTACCAACTTCCTCAACGTTTCAATTTGGAATACATCGGGGCTGATAACCAAAAACATCGTCCTGTAATGATTCACCGAGCCCCTTTTGGTTCTTTGGAACGTTTCATTGCGGTACTTACCGAACATTGCGGCGGTAATTTCCCTTTGTGGCTTGCTCCCGAACAAATTGCTATTTTACCTATTTCAGAGCGTTTCAATGAGTATGCTCATAATCTTCTAAAAATTTTAGCTGAAAAAGATATTCGTGGCTTTGTAGATGATAGAGACGAAAAAGTACAACGCAAAATCCGTGATGCAGAAGTGAAAAAAATTCCTTATATGCTCATTGTGGGTGAAAAGGAGCAAGAAAGTTTCAGTGTAGCGGTTCGCAAGCACGGGCAGGGCGATTTGGGCTCAAAACCTGTTGAGCAGTTTATAGATGAATTTCAAGCAGAAATACAACAGGCTTTTATCTAAGTGTAGATTAAAATTAAATCAAATACCACTTGAAAACTATTCTCATTACAGGCTCAAATGGACTTTTAGGGCAAAAACTTATTCATCTTTTAGCCTCACAGAAGGAGTTTCGTTTTGTTGCAACGGCTCGTGGGCAAAATAGAGTGATTTTAGACAAACCTTTTGAATTTGCTTCAATGGATATAACCAATCCCGAGCAAATTCAGGAGGTTTTTGCTCGCTATCAGCCCCACATACTCATTCATACCGCCGCAATGACGCAAGTAGATGATTGCGAAAAAGACCACGAAAACTGCCTTCTGCAAAATGTAACAGCAGTAAAATATTTAGTTCAGACCGCTGAAAAGTATAACACCTTTTTCATTCATCTTTCCACTGATTTTATTTTTGACGGCACAGCAGGACCCTACGACGAAGAAGCACAACCCAACCCCATTAGTTTTTATGGCAATAGCAAATGGGAAGCAGAAAAAATCATACAAAATAGCTCTCTGCAATGGGCGATAGCCCGCACGGTACTTGTATATGGCATTGCCCAAGATATGAGCCGTAGCAATATTGTTTTATGGGTGAAAAAATCTTTGGAGGAAGGCAAAAAAATAAAAGTAGTTGATGACCAATGGCGAACCCCTACCCTTGCCGAAGATTTAGCAAAAGGTTGTTTCCTCATAGCTCAAAAACAAGCTACGGGCATATTCAATATTTCAGGAAAAGATTTACTGACACCTTATCAAATGGCACTGGCTACCGCCGATTTTTTCGGCTTGGATAAAACGCTCATAGAGCGTGCCGATTCTACTACTTTTACGCAACCTGCCCGCCGACCGCCCCGCACAGGCTTTATCATTGAAAAAGCAAGAAAAATATTGGGCTATGAGCCACATTCTTTTCAAGAAGGGCTGGCAATTTTAGCTCAACAGCTCGCAAAACAGCAAAACAGCGTTTAGGCATTCTTGATAAATTGTATCTGTGAAGGTTAAGGGTTTGTCCTACCTGTTTTTGGTTATGTTCCTCTGCAAATAAAAACTATGTTTTTCCAAAAATCTTTCTTACCTTTGCAACCTTGAAACTTATGTAGGAACAGATTTTTGTAAGGCAAGATTATGCAAGAAATAGATAAAGAAGGCTTGCCCAAACATATTGCTATCATTATGGACGGCAACGGCAGGTGGGCAAAGCAAAAAGGAGCTATGCGAGTTTTTGGGCATAAAAACGCCATTCAATCGGTGCGAGAAACCACTGAAGCCTGTGCCGAATTGGGAGTGAAATATCTTACACTTTACGCTTTTTCTACCGAAAACTGGAACCGCCCACGAAAAGAAGTTGATGCCTTGATGAAACTTTTGGTTTCTACGATTAGAAAGGAAACCGATACTTTGCAGAAAAATAATATTCGTTTGCTCACCATTGGTGCTACCGAACAATTGCCCCCGATTTGCCAAAAAGAATTGCAAGAAGCTATTGAAATAACAGCCCCAAATACTGGTCTTACACTGATTTTAGCTTTAAGCTACAGCGGCAGGTGGGATATTGAGCAAGCTGTTAAGAAAATTGCTCAAAAAGTAGAAAAAGGAGAACTAAAAGCCTCTGAAATCAATACCCAAACGATTGAAGCTCATTTGAGTACTTGCGGTATCCCTGAACCTGAATTGATGATACGTACAAGCGGAGAGTTTAGAATTAGTAATTTTTTGCTCTGGCAACTTGCTTATACCGAAATTTACATCACGCCAACGCTTTGGCCCGATTTTCGCAAAAAAGATCTTTACGATGCCATTGTGAGCTTTCAGCAAAGGGAAAGACGTTTCGGGAAAACAAGCGAGCAAATTCAAACTGAAAAAAAGAAAAATAAAGTCAAAACTTTTGCTTAACTATGAAAAAATTGCTTTTTATCCTTATTCTAATGCCTTTATGGGCTTTACAACCTGCCCAAGCTCAAAACGAAAACGAGTATATCATCGGAGGAATTACCACGAGTGGAATTAAGTTTTTAGACCAAAATGCCATTATCAATCTTTCGGGATTGCGTGTAGGCGATAAAATACGTGTTCCGGGTACTGAAATTGGGTATGCCATTAAGAAACTTTGGAAACAAGGGCTTTTCGGAAATGTTGATGTTTCGGTTACGAAAATAGAAGGTAAAACTATTTTCCTGAACATTCATTTGGAGGAGCGTCCCAAGGTTTCGCGAATTTTCTTTGAAGGAATACGCAAAGGACAAAAAAGCAATTTAGAGGATAAAACCAAAGAATACAAAGGCAAAGTAGCCTCTGATGTGCTTTTGAAAAATATCAAGGAAACTATTCGCAAACATTTTGCCGAAAAAGGCTTTTTCGCTACCCAAGTAGAAATTATTCAAAAGCCCGATACTTTGCTCAAAAATGCTATTATCATTACCGCAAAAGTGCAAACAGGCAAAAAAAGTAAAGTGAAAGACATTATTACAGAAGGAAATGTAGCTTTTTCGGAAAAGAAAATTCGCAAGAAAATGAAAATCAAGGAAAGAACCCCTTTCCGAATTTTCCATTCGTCTAAATACATTGTGAAAAAGTTTGAGGAAGACAAAGAACGCATCTTGCGAATGTACAATAAAAACGGCTATCGTGATGCCCGTATCGTATTTGATACCGCCTATTTTGTTTCGCACAACCGAATGAATATTCGTATGCAAATTGAGGAGGGCAAAAAGTATTATTTCAGAAATATTACTTGGGAGGGAAATATCAAATATACTGATGAGCAACTCTCTAAAATTCTAAATATTAAAAAGGGAGATGTTTATGACCCTGAAACTTTGGAGAAAAAACTTAATTTCAGCCTTACCGAAGAAGATATTACTTCGTTGTATATGGACGATGGGCATCTATTTTTCCGTATTACCCCTATCGAAAAAAACATAGAAGGAGACTCCATTGATGTAGAAATGCGTATTTATGAGGGACCACAAGCTGTTATTAGTAAAGTAATTATCAATGGTAATACCAAAACTAGCGATAAGGTGATTTTGCGTGAAATTCGTACCAAACCGGGAATGAAATTCAGCCGTAGGGATATTATCCGTACCACACAAGCTCTTGGGCAACTTGGAATGTTAGACCCTGAAAAAATAGACCCTCGCCCTATTCCCAACCAAGAAGAGGGAACGGTAGATATTATCTATAATGTGGAGGAAAAACCCAGTGATATGCTTGAAATGTCAGGCGGTTGGGGAGCTGGATTTGGTTTTGTGGGAACTTTGGGCGTTTCTTTCAATAATTTTTCAATCCGAAAAGCAGGCAAACTTTCTAATTGGCGACCTGTACCCGTTGGCGATGCCCAAAGACTTTCCATTCGTGCCCAAGCCAATGGACGTAGCTTTCAAACCTATTCTGTTTCTTTTACCGAACCTTGGCTCGGAGGCAAGAAACCTAATAACTTCACAGTATTTGCAACGCTTTCTAATCTCAATATAGGTGTAAATCGTTTTAACCTATCTAACGAAAGAACGGGCTATTTGAAAATGTTCAATACAGGTGTGAGTTTAGGCAAACGCCTCCGCATTCCTGATGATTATTTCACTTTGAGCCATTCGCTTTCATTTCAGTATTATGATTTTCAGAATTATACCATTGATGATGGCTTTGCATCGGGTTATGCCAATTCTGTGGTATTAAGCACCAATCTTTCCCGTAATAGCATTGATAACCCTACCTTCCCACGTACAGGCTCAATGCTTTCGTTGAATTTATCCTTTACGCCCCCTTATTCACTTTTCAGCAATAAACCCGATGAATTTTATCAAAGCCAAACACCCGCAGAGCGTTTCAAGTGGTTGGAATACTACAAGTTAATGTTTGATGGATCTTTTTACACCCCTTTGGTAGGAAAATTGGTACTCGCTTCTCGCATACATTTTGGTTTTTTAGATGCTTATCGTAGTGCCAAAGGAATTGTGCCTTTCGAAAGATTTACGCTTGGGGGCGGAGGGCTGGCAGGACAGAACTTCATCATTGGGCGTGAGGTGGTAGGATTAAGAGGTTATGAAGACAATGCTGTTCGCCCTTTAGACCCTCGTCGTCGTACTTTTGTAGATGGCACGGTATTTGCCAAATATGTCTTGGAACTTCGTTACCCTATCAGTTTGAACCCTGCTGCCACGGTCTTTGTACTGGGTTTTTATGAGGCGGGCAATAACTGGCTCGGCTTTGAAAGGTTTAATCCTTTCAAGATGTATCGTTCTGCTGGTATTGGTGTAAGGTTCTTAATGCCTGCTTTCGGTATGATTGGCTTGGATTGGGGGCGAGGTTTTGACCAAATAGAAGGGTTACCCGCAGGACAAGGTTTCCAAAACTTTACTTTTACGATTGGTCAGCAAATCAGATAGTCAAAGGAATGAAACAACTTATTTTCGTCAGTTTATTGCTTTTTGGAAATACTTTTGGCATTTTTGCACAAAAATATGGCTTTATTGATGCCAACTTTATCCTGAAAAAAATGCCTTCGTACAAAAAGGCACAGCAAGAATTGGATAATTTTGCTCAAAGAGCCCAACAAGAAGTAGATAAAAAGTTCGCCGAATTGCGTGATATGGAGCAAAAATTTCTTGCCGAAGAACTTTTGCTCACAGACGATATGAAACGCGACCGCAAAAAGAAAATTGAAGCCAAACGCAAAGAAGCAGAAGAATTACAACAACGTACTTTCGGCTACGAGGGATTGATTTTTCTGAAAAAACAAGAGCTTATCAATCCTGTACGTGAAGAGCTTAATAAAGCTGTGGAAAAAGTAGCTAAAAAACAGAAATTACAAGCAATTTTTGATAAATCCAGTGATTTTGTCATTATTTATCTTGACCCCACTCACGATTATACCGACTACGTTTTAGAGGAGTTAGGGCTAGGAGATAAAGAAGATAATCCGAAAAAAAACAAAGGAAACAAATAATTTTCTAAAAACCTAAAAACTGAAATCACAATGAAACATTTACGAATTGGTGTGTTGGCATTTGCACTATTTTGGGGTTCTACTCTCTTTGCTCAAAACCCTGTAAAAATTGGTTATTTTGATTACGCCTACGTTATTTCCCAACTTCCCGAAGCCAAAGCCGCCGATGCCGACTTAAAAGCCTATACCGAAAAACTTCAAAAAGACCTTCAAGCCAAAGAAGCAGAACTACGAGCCAAATATGAAAGATATGTAAAAGAAGGTGAAAAAATGGCGGCTCCTACACGCGAAGCTCTCGCTAAAGAAATTGAAACGGGTCAGCAACAATTGCAAGAGTTTCAGCAAAAAGCCGAAAGCGATATAATGCAAAAACAAAACAAATTGCTTGCTCCTATCAATGAGAAATTAGAAAAAACACTTAAAGAAGTTGCCAAAGAAAATGGCTTTACCTATGTAATTCGTAAAGAAGCTTTGCTTTTTGAACCCGAAGATACTTCTCTTGATGTTTCGGGGCTTGTACTGAAAAAATTAGGAATCACACCTGCTCCTGCAAATCAACAAAATAATAGCATCAAACCTACTAATAATAATACCAACCCTAATCCAAATATTAAGCCTAATACAAATACAAAACCTCGTTAATTTGAAAATAAAGACGCCTTACAAAGGGCGTCTTTTATATTTCTACCAACTTGCTTTCAATAGAAGTAGGTTCGGGAATTTCTAGACCCTCTTCCAACAGCCCCTCAATATGAAATTTTATTGCCTCTTCAATAAGTTGTGATACCTCTGTATGGGTTTCTCCAACAGCGACACAACCGGGCAAATCGGGTACGTAAGCCCCGTAACCACCATCAGGATTTTTTTCAAAAATTACGAGATATTTGCTATTCATAATTTTAATTAGTATAAAATTAAAAATATCAACTTTTTATGTCATCTAAATTTATTTGAGCTTGTTTTAATATACTGTTTAATGTTCCTTGTGGTATATCGTCATTCGGCTTTCCAGCCAATGTTACAATTCCTTTTTTACTTGGATGTTTGTATTGCCGATGACTTCCTTTCTGTCTTATAAGATACCAACCATCATTTTCTATAATTTTTAGTATTTCTTTAAACTTAAAGGTTTTTGCCATAATAATTTGGGATAAAAAAATGATAAAATTTTTTATTTATCCTCAACTGGGCAAACGCAAAACACTTTTCAAATATAAAAAGTTCTTTGATAAATATTGCTTTTTTTTAGTAAAAATTTTACCTTTGAAAAACACCTGATAGTATGCCCAAAAACGCCCTGCTCATCATTGATGCTCAATATGATTTTTGCAACCCCAAAGGGGCTTTATACGTGCAAGGAGCAGATAAAGATATGGAACGCCTTGCCAAGTTTATTCAGAACAATATTTTTCAAATTCAGCAGATTTTTTTGAGCATAGACAACCACGTTTGGAATGATATTGCTCACCCCGCTTTTTGGGAAGATGCCCAAAAGAAAAACCCTGCTCCTTTTACACCTATCAAAGCCGAAGAGGTAAAAAACGGCAAGTGGAAAGCTCGCTTTCAGCCTGAAAAAAGCCTTGAATACCTTGAAAAATTAGAAGCACAAGGCAAATTTACACATTTTATATGGCCACCACATTGCCTCATAGGTTCTTTGGGGGCATCAATTGATGAGAAAATCCTGCAAGTAGTGCTGGCTTGGTGCAAAGCCACAGGTAAAAATTATGAGACTATTCATAAGGGAGCATACCCTTATAGCGAACATTTTGGCATTTTTGCCGCTCAAATTCCTGATGAAAATGTCCCTGAAACGCAACTCAATCAGGAACTTTTAGATAAATTAGCAAAATTTGATAAAATTTTCGTAGCAGGTGAAGCAAAATCGCATTGTGTGGCAACAAGTATTTTGCAGGCTATGGAATTTGCCCCTGAGGTTGCTCGTAAAATGGTAATTTTAGAAGATTGTATGTCTGATGTTACAGGACTTGGGTATTTGGGAGAGCCTATTTACAAACAGGCAAAAGAAATGGGATTAGGGTTTGCCAAATCCAACCTAATGATTTAATAACTCTAAAAACGCAAATCAATGTTACGTCTTATCAGAGTAGGTGCGGCGGTTTTGAACCAAACTCCTCTGGACTGGGAAAAAAATTTTCAGCATATCATAGGAGCTATTGAGCAAGCTCGCAAAGAAAAAGTAAGCATTCTGTGTCTGCCCGAACTTTGCATAACAGGTTACGGCTGTGAGGACGCTTTCTATGCCAACAATACTCACGAGAAAGCAATGGAGTATTTGCAAAAAATAGTGCCTTACACCAAAAATATGGTAGTTTCGGTGGGTTTGCCTTTGCTTGTGCAGAATAAACTATTTAATTGTGCCGCTTTGATTGCCAATGGCGAAATTTTGGGGTTTGTAGCTAAAAAGTTTTTAGCAGGTAATGGTATCCACTACGAGCCACGTTGGTTTACAGCTTGGACGCAAAAAGGCTTTGCTTTTATCAATATTGCAGGGAAAGAATATAAAGTGGGAGATTTATATTTCAATGTAGGCGGGGTAAAAATTGGCTTTGAAATTTGTGAAGACGCTTGGGTGGCTAATCGTCCAGGGAGGGCGTTGTATCATTATGGCATTGACCTTATTCTTAATCCGAGTGCCAGTCATTTTGCTTTTGGTAAATTGGAAGTTCGCAAGCGTTTTGTTTTGGAAGGTTCAAGAGCCTTTGGGGTGAGCTATGTGTATGCTAATCTACTGGGAAATGAAGCAGGTAGAGCTATCTATGATGGAGGTGCTTTGATTGCCAACAATGGCTCGCTTTTAGCTATTGGCGAAAGACTTTCTTTCAAAGATTTTGATGTAACTTCTGCCATTATTGATTTGAACCTCACGCGTCTTTCGCAGATTCAGATGCACAGCTTTGATGTTGTAGAAGACGGCGGCAATTGCGTAGAAATTGATTTTGATTACCCCGAAATTTTACCTGAAGCCAATCACCCCCAAGAAGCTACTTGGGAACATAGCAAGTACATCAAAGAAGAGGAATTTACGCGTGCTATGATGCTTGGTTTGTTTGATTATATGCGGAAAAGTTTTTCCCGTGGTTTTGTGATTTCTTTAAGTGGTGGGGCAGATTCATCAGCAATTACTTGTTTGTGCCGTATGCTAATTGATTTTGGTATTCAAGAGCTTGGTTTAGAAGGTTTTTTACAAAAGCTCTTCTATTTTAAGGAAATTCAAAATTGCCAAAATGCTGATGAAATTGCTCAAAAGCTCATTACTACTGCTTACCAAGCCACTGAAAATAGCGGTGAAGTTACCTTCAATGCCGCCCAAAAATTAGCCCAAGCTCTCAATGTAGAATTTCACCACCTCAATATTGATAAAATCGTTAAGGAGTACCACCGAATTGTAGAGGAGGCTATCGGCAGAAAGCTCTCTTGGCAAACTGATGATGTTGCTTTGCAAAACATTCAGGCACGTGTAAGGGCTCCGGGTATATGGTTTTTTGCTAATTTGAAAAATGCTTTGCTCCTTGCCACTTCCAATCGTTCTGAAGCCGCCGTAGGTTATGCTACAATGGACGGCGATACTTCGGGAGGACTTTCGCCCATTGCAGGGATTGATAAAGATTATTTACGTCAGTGGCTTCGTTGGCTTGAAAAAGAAGGGGTTGAAGGCAAATATAAAATTTCTGCTTTGCGATATGTCAATGAACAACAACCTACCGCCGAACTTCGTCCCAAAGAGCATAAACAAACTGATGAGGGCGACTTGATGCCTTATCATATCTTGGACGATATTGAAGAGCTGGCTATTCGCGATAAGCGTTCGCCTGTGGAGTGCTTATTGTTTTTGGAGCAAAAGCACCCACAAACAGAACGCTCTCAACTCAAAGCGTGGATTGATAAATTTTTCAAACTTTGGTGCAGAAATCAATGGAAAAGAGAGCGTTATGCCCCCAGCTTTCATTTGGACGACAAAAACCTTGACCCCAAAACCTGGTGCCGCTTCCCGATACTTTCAGGTGGATTTGCCAAAGAGTTACAAGATTTAAAGGATTTTTGATGTATAATTAAAAATCCTCTTCCTCATTTTCTTTTTGTTGATGCCCCAATTTAGAGGCTTTTTCGGCAAGTGTATTAGAGCCATATTTCTGCTCTGAAAGATTGCCATACTGAGCAAACATTGCCGTTTCCATAAATGTAGAAAAAAATAAATAAACCATAAATAGTAAAAAAGTAAAAAATATTGTAAGCATTCGCATCTGTTCTATACTACTCATACCACGAATTGCATCAAATAAAATATCCCAAGAATTACCAATAAAAAATAAGCCCATAAGGTACATCAGAACATAAAAAATGAGATACGCTAAAATCGCTACGACCACACGAATACCGAAAGTTTGCCACCAATAGCCTTTTACTAAATTCCAAGATTTTTTGAGAGCAGTTGTTCCTGTTGCTTGTTCTTTGATAGTTACTGCTCCCACAAGAGCCAAACTATTACTGATAAAAATGGAAAAAACATAAAAAAACAAGTTGAACAAAATAGAAAGAACACCACTTAATTTAACAAGAGCAAAATTGAGAAATGTAGTTATTATCATTAAAACTAAAAAAAGCAAGCCATAAACGGCATAGGTTACGAATACGCTGTAATAATTTCGGAACGTGGCTTGTAATACCTCTATGATACTTGGTCTTTTGCTTCTATCGTTTTCGCTTAAAAGATAATAATTTAGAAAAATGCTTACACTATACGTATAAGCAAGCAATCCTATGAAGCCAAAGATAAATACGGTAGTAAAAAATTGAGCAGGACTTTCCACAACCACGGAAAAGAAATTAACTATCAAGTTGGTGGTAAAGAGTGAATTTACAAACCAGTAAATAAGGGCAAAAATAGGTAGATGAGTAATAAGAATAGTTGCAAAAAAATGTAAAAAGTTTTTACCAATAAATTTGAATGAAAAACCAATAACTTCACCCAAATCTCGTTTTTGAAAAAAAGAAAGATTTTTTTCCATTTTTGGCAGTAATTTTGTTTTTTTAGCAATTAAGGGATTTTTTCTCCAAAAAACTAAAATTTCTATGAAAAAAACACCGATAACCTTGATTTTTTCTGTAATGCTTTGCTTTTCTTTTTGGGCAAATTATCGCTTCCCTGCAATATCGCAAGATGACAAAGAACCCGAAGTGATGAAAGGAATTACAGAAAGGCATAATTATTGGCGAAGGGAGTTAGGCTTGCCTCCGCTCAAATGGTCTAATGAACTTGCCCGAGTAGCCCAAAAATGGGCAGATGAACTTAAAAAAAGGGGCTGTGAATTAGAGCATAGTACCAATAAATATGGCGAAAATATCTATTGGTACAAGGGTTCAAAGCGTTCTTCGCCACAAGAAGCCGTTGATGCTTGGGCGGCAGAAAAACAATACTTCAATTTTGAAAAATTGGAATGTAACGGACATTGGAGTAAATGTGGGCATTATACACAACTCATTTGGGAAAACACCAAAAAAGTAGGTTGTGGTGTGGCTTATTGTGGAGATGAAGAGATTTGGGTGTGCAACTACGAACCCGCAGGAAACGTAGTTGGGCAGAAGCCTTATCGGAAAAGGTGAGAATTTACCACCCACAAATACAAAACATTAACAAAAAAGTGTAAATTTTGCGTTTTTGGTTGGAATGTTTGATTTTTATGTCTGTACTTCGGCTTCGTAGTATTTCGCCCAAAAAAAGGCTTTCATTTTTTCGGTAACTACTATTTCGCCTCCTTCGTTGTGGATTGTGGCGTAGTCGGCAATGCCTGGCGTATTGATACCTACGCTTACGCTCATTTCGGCATAGTTAATTTCTAAAACCTCAATGCTATCGTAGAGGTTGTTTCGGTCTTTGAGGATTTTTTTGCCTTTCTGCAAGCGGGTTTCGTATGTTCTTGGCTTGTAGGGGTTTCCTTTTGTATCGGTTTGTGCATCTATTTTTGCCTGCAAATACTTTTGCGTTTCTACACCTGCCACTCGCAGAGAGTCCTGAAAAGCCTGCAAAAGTTTGGATTTAGCTTCTAAAAAAGTGGTCATATTGATTTTATTTAAAAAATTTTCAAAAAATTTTTCGCAAGGAAAACCGCTTAAAGAAATTGCTGAATACATACTACATCGTACCCACTGCTGCCTTTACTCGATTTTTTTGAGAAACATTTTGTTTTTTTCAAGTAAAATGTTAAATTTGCAAAAACAATTTGGTTGTGGTAAAGATTGTATGATATTTTTGTAAAAGACAAAGAGGGCGTATTTTTGTAATATGTCTAAAGTATTAACAAAAGTAAACTGCCCTCATTGTCAAGGTACAAAGGTAGTGAAAAATGGTC